>BJHM01000069.1 GCA_014192625.1 Planctomycetota bacterium | reverse complement strand
AGCGCGGAACTTGAAGATTTCATCCAGTCCTTGTCAGCGGGCCGTCACAACGGCTAAGTTGCCTTCCGGGAGGAAGCACACGCGTGGACCCCGAGTGCTGGGAACTAAATCGGCGCTCAAGCGATGTCGAGCGCACGCAAGTTTTCGATGCTGTGGCGTGGTTGATGGCCGCCGCGCGCGGTGAACAGTATCGCCTGCTCGGAATTTCTGTCCTCGATGACCAGCAAGCACGAGTTTCGATGATCATGACCATCAGATGGATGTGAAACACTAACAAGAAATGACGTGATTACCCCGTCATCACCTCTGCCGGCCTGACCGCGGCGATCGACCGGTAGGGTCGTGGCGCGGTTGCGACCGCAACGCGGGCGAGGCGCTCTATGTTCTTGGCCAGATCGAAGCGGCGATTGAAGCGCCATTCGTAGGATGCGAGATAGCGGTCGGCGTGCTGGCTGTCGAAGCTGCGGCAAGTGCCGACGATCGAGCTTTTGAGATTGCCCAGACCGATGTTGACCCACGTGAAGAAGGGGTGCGTCGGGCGGCCTTTACCGGTCACGATGGGCAGGTGCTTCATGCCGGCCTCCTTCACGCCTGGAAAGCAGGTAAGCCCGTCGCTCATCACCCAGGTGCCAGGCTTGAGATTAGCGGCCGCGTAGTTCTCTAGCGCCTTCTGGGTGAAGTCCGGCTGGGTGAAGTCCGGCACGCGCCGCAATTGTGTGTAGATCGGCTTGCCCTCACGCGTCTCCACGGCGATGACGAAAGGGAGTTTGCCCTCCGCTGACCTCCCAGTTTTTCCAGGCTTTGCACGCCTTTCTCCCCCCAGATAGGCGTCGTCGATCTGCACGTTGCCGCCAAGCCTGTAGATCGAATTGCGAGCCCGCATGACCTCCATCAGCTTCTGCTTGATGAGCCAGGCGGTGTCCCACTTGACGCCGATCTGGCGCGATAGCTCAAGGCTCGAAACGTCATTCTTGGCTGATGTGACGAGGTGCATCGCCAGGAACCATTTGGTGAGCGGCGTCGATGACTTATGAAAGATCGTACCGGCCCTGGCCGAGGTCTGTTTGCGGCAGGCGGAGCACTGGAAGACGCGTCGTTCGCGCGAATAGCTATGCTTGGAGCCGCCACACTTGGCGCACACGAAGCCGTTCGGCCAGCGCATCGCGACCAGCTCGGCGTGGCACTGCTCCTCGGTTCCGTAACGCTGACAGAATTCGATGAAGCTCAGCCCCTTCTGGAACTGCACCTTGTTGCGTGGCATGTCGGCCTCCCGTCCGGCGTCGGAAGACCGCGTAACAAGCGGATGTGGCGGCATAGAGGTCATGACGGGGTAATCAAGTGATCGCAAGTGGGGCCATGCCCGCTGCAGGATCGCAACGACCACGACCATCTCGATCCAGGCCAATGGGAGCGCAATCAACGGCACGCGCGTCACGGTGAGGTTCATGTTCCAGACGGCGAGCCAAAAGACGCAGAAAACGGTCAGCCAGAGCAGTGTACCTGCCGCAATTGCATTGAGAA
>BJHM01000068.1 GCA_014192625.1 Planctomycetota bacterium | reverse complement strand
TCACTGTGGTGGTCCACGCTTCGTTTCGACTTGGCTGCAATGAGCGCCTGCCGGGCATCGCCTGCCGCGACGGGTAAGGTGTTGGCGTGCGTTGCGGTGAAGACATCTCGCGCGTGCAGGTCCCGCGTGCGCAGCCCAGACGCCTTCTGTCATTGCGGGCTTGAACCGCAATCCATGCCACGCCGGCCAACACATTTGTTGAAGTGAGATGGATCCCGGATCGAGTCCCAATACTGTTCATTTAGAAGATTCTGAGTAACAATACTGCTTCATCGAAACTCGATGGATTGCAGTCATGGCCAGAACACGTAAGTTGTTGCCTGCGAGGGTGGATATCGCCCATCTGATTAGCGCGGGCGTGCTCGCTGATGCGTGCCCTCGCGCGCTGATCGAGGATGTACTGCGCCAGCACGAACGCGAGAGTCAGCGAGAGCGGTTGCTGCCGGCGCCTGCGGTCGTTTACTTCGTGATGGCCTTGGCGCTATGGCGCGAAGCGCCGGTCGAAGAGGTGCTGCGAGTGGTGTGTGAAGGCCTGCAGTGGCTCAGTGGCGGTGACTCCACGACGGTGCTCGCCGGCAAGTCGGCGATCTCGCAGGCGCGCTCGCGGCTGGGCTGGGAGGTGATGCGTGATCTGGGCGATCGCGTGCTGCGCCCGGTAGCGCAGCCTGGGGCTCCAGGCTGTTGGTACCGCGGCCTGCGTGTGATGGCGATCGATGGCACCTGCATGGATGTTGCCGATGAGGCGGCGAACGCGGCGTTCTTCGGCTACCCAGGAACGCGGGCCGGCTACAGCGCCTTTCCGCAGGCGCGCCTCACAGCGTTGGTGGAGTGTGGCACCCATGTGGTCGTGGCCGCCGAGATGGGACCCTACAACCACAGTGAGATGGCGATGGCGGCGCGACTGCTGCCGCGCAAGCTCGATGCGGACATGCTGCTTCTGGCTGATCGAGGTTTCTATGGCTACGAGCTATGGAGCAGCGCCTGCACCACGGGGGCCAAGCTTGCGTGGCGTGTGAACTCCAACCTGAAGTTGCCGGTGAAGCAACACCTGCCCGATGGCTCGTACCTGAGCGCCGTCTTTGCCGCAAGTGACAAGGCCCGGCGCCGACCGCTGCCGGTGCGGGTCATCCAGTACACGCTTGAGGGTGGCAAGAATGCGGACAAGGAGATCTATCGCTTGATCACCAATATCCTGGACGAACAGCTTGCTCCAGCCAACGAGCTTGCCGCGCTGTACCACGAGCGCTGGGAGATCGAGGGGACACTCGATGAGTTCAAGACGCATCTGCGCGCCAACAGCACGGTGCTCAGGAGCAAGACTCCAGAGCTTGTGCAGCAGGAACTCTGGGGCCTCCTGCTGGCTCACTTCGCGATCCGACAGCTAATGGCGCAGGCCGCATGGAGCAAAGGCCTCGACCCAGACAAACTGAGCTTCGTGCATGCCGTGCGCGTGGTGAAGCGAAAACTGCCGCAAGCTGCGGCCGTTCCCCCCTGAGCGCCTTCAAAGCTGGTTCGGGAAATTGATCGAGCAAATTGCGTCGGGTCGCTGTGTGAGCAGTCGCGGGCGACGAAATCCGCGCGGAGTCAAACGACGCCCGACTTCATTCCCGATACGACGACGCGGAACACCACTCAATGAGTCTCACCAAACTCAAGTTGTGATTATCTGAACAGTATTGGGACTCGATCCGGGATCCACTTCACTATGACAGATAGGTGGGCCAAGGTGACATGGATCCCGGCTCAAGGCCGGGATGACAAGCATCTTTTGCTTAAGTAAGTGCCATTCCTCCTAAAACCGCACCCCAGCCGAGAAGCGAAGCTTGTCGGCTGGCACTGGGCTCAAGCCAGAGTCGAATGACAAACGCACAAAATAGCGTGGCCAGTCGTAGCTGACCGAAAGGCCCAGGCGCGATTC
>BJHM01000067.1 GCA_014192625.1 Planctomycetota bacterium | reverse complement strand
ATCGTTCCCGCCGGCCAAGGGCACAACATGTGGTCCGGTTTCTTTCAATGCCAGGAGCTGGTCGATTTCGTGATCGCAAATGCCAAGTCCAAATGATTGTCGCTTGATCGGCAGACTGTTTGGCGGGCGGGCGTTCCCGGGCAGGGCATCAATGCGCGCACCTTCATCACCATCCTGCGCTCGGTTCGGGTGGTGCCGGTAAGTGATGTTGCCGCGCGTGCCAGAGGACCAGGCAGGGAATCCGCGTAGCAGCGCACTTGTTCCGGAGCGCCACTCTCGCACCGCTTTGTCGATGCGTGCGCGGCGCATGCGTATCCGGAAAACCACGACTGCAACGGTGCCAGCCAAGCTGGCGGCGGCATCGATTAGGTCACACAACGCAGCGGCCAATCGTGCCCGCAAAGCCTCGCTGCCGATGACCACCGACCGAACCCGACCGTCGTTTTGGCGCACCCCAACGAACGGGCGCAGCAAATCGTCACGCCAGCGCTCGCAAGACTGCTGGCCGATGCGCTGAAGCGACCCTGATGGCATCATGAGCAAGTGACCGTGCGCCCCCTGGGCGCAGGTCACCCGATTGTGCCCCGACGTAAAACCGCTTGCTCGCCACCGAGGCGGCAGTCCAAGCGACCCGTTATGAAGCCGGGCACGTCATGCGGAGTTCTTTGTGCAATCGGCTTGCCCCACTTGCTGCTGTTGTCCCGAGGCAATGTAAGCAGGCTGGTCTGCACTAAATCCCATCCGCTCCCACCAGTGCCGGGCGTCCGTGTAATGCCCCCACCGCGCCAGTTCCTGTAAGGCGGCCGTTCGCCCCCAGTGTTCGCCACTGAACGCGAGGGTAAAGTTCAGCAGGGCCGCGCAGCGACGGGCCGCCTCGAGGCTCGCACCTTCGCAACTAAAAATTTGCGGCGTTGTATCACCCGGTCGCCAGCCGAGTGTAACGGTCGCTTCTTTGGCAAGCCCGGTCATCACCAGCAGTTTGGCAATCCGCCGTGCGTGTAGACCGCCGGCCCGATCCGCTTTGAAGAAATCCTTGCCAGACCATGCGCCACCACCAATCGGAACGCGCGGCCCATAAGCATCCATCACAAGTTTTTTGCCTGACAGCCCGTTGTCGCCTTCGGGCCCGCCGACCTCAAACGCGCCAGCACCATTGACCGTGAGTTGCTCGGGCAACGCCGTCAGGAGTCCCTTTACGGTGGTGGCCAGTTGCTGCAGTTCCTCGGTCAAGGCTACCCTTACTGCGCGGTGCAGCGCGATTTCATCCGCGATCTGTTTTTGCTGTAGCGAGGCACTGAACTCGCGCAACTGCGCGATGCCGTTGTCTACCGACACGGCGACTATGACTTTGCCATCGGGTCCGAGTTGTAAGGCCGGATACTGCAGTCGTAGCGCATGTAAGCGCCGCGCCAGCCGATAGGCGAGAAACTGCTCGATCGGCAGGTATTGGGTGGCGGGACTATCGACGGCATAGCCGACGCAAATGGCCTGGTCATCCGACAGCTCCCGAAACTCTGCTTCCCCGTCCGCCAACGGCCCGAGGCACAAGTCGGTGTCGATCCGGGGCGATAGTCAGGCAGGGCGATAGTCAGGCGCGGCGATAGTCAGGCGGGGCTTTAGTCAGGCGGGGCTTTAGTCAGGCGGGGCTATAGTCAGGCGGGGCTATTGTCAGGCGGGGCTATAGTCAGGCGGGGCGCAAACGCACCTCCTTACCAAAAACCCCCGCCAAGTCGCTAGACCGCATTGCTGCGCTGTAATGAACGCACCACCTCGGGATAGCACAGGAATCTACGCCAAAGCCTTTTTCTGCCCCCCCTGTCACGCGGCCTGTGCGTGTGCTACCCTCTGCACCGTTCGGGAATCGCTACCAGACGCGAATCGCTGTGGTGCACTGCTGGATATTCCTGCTTCTCTAACTGCTGCTCTCACTGCCCGCAACATCTGCCACTCGACTCGCCACTCGCCTCGCCACTTTCCCCGTCTGCCAAAAAATGCCGCGCAGGATCACTCTATGAAACAATCTCGCCATAGCGTTCCAACCGTCTTTGCCGCACTTCGCCAAACAAGCCTCGCTGCGGCGCG
>BJHM01000066.1 GCA_014192625.1 Planctomycetota bacterium | reverse complement strand
CATTTTTACGGCGGCACCGTTCTTGATCTTTTTGCAGACCACATTGCCTTTGGCACGCACTGTTGCGCTTCTGAATCCGCCGTTTAGAAACGCCGCTTCTCCAAATGGCTCACCTTTATGAATTTGATCAAATACGACCCCATGATCTGTTGCGGCCGAGCGAATATTGACCACCTGTGCCGATTGAATTTTGACCAGGGGCTTTTGCTGACCTGACCACGGCCAGCTGTGGATAACTATATCTGTTTTCGGGTTCCGTTTCTCCTTTTCATCAATTCTGAAGACCACAGCGACGATAGTCGCAGTGGTTTTCAAGCGTCAGTGGTTCAGAACTCAGAACGGTTCTGGTTCCTGTTCCGCGACGGTGCCCAACCCCTCAATGGGATTCGCTTTTCTGCTTTGTTCCCGCGCTTTGATCTGAGTCTTGGCCTGTTTAGTGCTGTGCAGGAAACGATAGGATTGGTTTCCCGTCTCAACGATGTGGCAGTGGTGCGTCAGTCGGTCGAGGAGCGCCGTGGTCATCTTGGCGTCACCAAACACGCTCGACCACTCTGCAAACGTCAGATTCGTGGTGATCAGCACGCTGGTATGCTCATAGAGCTTTGATAAGAGATGGAAGAGCAAGGCGCCGCCGACCTGGCTAAATGGTAGATAGCCCAATTCGTCGAGCACGACTAAATCTAGCCGCGACAGACTGAGGGCGATGCGGCCGGGCTTTCCCATTAATTTCTCATGTTCCAGTGCGTTGACGAGGTCGACGGTGGAATAAAACCGCACCTTTTTACTGTGCTGCGTCACCCCCGACACGCTCAGTGCGGTGGCAAGGTGCGTCTTGCCCGTGCCCGGACCACCGATCAACACCACGTTTTGTGCGGTCTCGGTGAAGGACAGATCCGAGAGCTTGTTGATCAACGCCTTATCAACAGGCGATGCCGCAAAGTCAAAGCCCGCAAGATCGCGGTGCAGCGGGAACCGGGCGGACTTCATCTGATGTGAGATTGAGCGCATCGCGCGATTGGTATCCTCCGCTTCAAGAAGGTGTTGGAGTAGCCATTGCGAACTATCCACACGCGTTGTCACGCCGTTCTCTATAAGTTCTTCCCACGCAACTGCCATGCCGTGCAGACGTAACGATTTCAGATTGGTTGTGATATCAGAGTGCATTATTGGGCTCCGTTTCCTGTTGGATTTCGCGCAACTGGTCGTAGCGCGCGGTGTCAGCCCTGGGGGCCTCTTTGAGCTGCAGATCGGTTTCTGCGGGCGGTGGCGCTGGCGGGCTATTCAAGCGTGCCAGCACGTTCTCGACGTGCTCGATGCTGACCTGACCGCTCGGCGTGACGTCTTCGAGTGCGATGGCGACCGCCACCAGCACCGCCTCAAGCCCTGCGCGTGGCACCACGGCCAATATATCGGCCATCGCGCGGTCGCCTCCCGGGTAGCGCATGAGCGACTGTCGCAGTTGCTGCAATACAGGCGGCATATCCAGAAACGGCGCCCCGTTTCTCAGTGCGCCGGGCTTGCGCTGGACCAGCTCGATATAGTGCTGCCAGTCATATGCGGTCTTGCCTTGGTTCGATAGGCGATCGTGGCGCGCCACAATCGCATCACCAGCCACCACCACAATCTGGTTGGGATAAAGACGCGTGCTCACAATCTTGTTGGCCCATTCGCAGGGCACCGAGTAACGGTTGCGCGCCACCCGCACCAAGCACGTGCTGCTCACCCGCGAAGACGCCTCTACATAGCCATCGAACGGTTCTGGCATCGGCATCAGGTGATCACGCTCGATTTCCAGCATGTCTGCAACCGTCAACTCGGGGTGATCGGGGTGCGCCGTTTCCGCCCATACCGCTCGGCAGCGGTGCGCAAGCCACGTGTTCAGCTCGATAAATGTGCCAAACCGCTGCTGACTTGCCTCGATCCAAATCCGCCGGCGGCTGTCCTGAACATTCTTCTCAACGATGCCTTTCTCCCACCCAGAGGCGACGTTGCAGAAATCAGCATCAAACAGGTAATGGCTGCACATGGCCTTAAAGCGAGCGTTGACCACGCGCTCTTTGCCTTTCTTGACCTTGTCGACAGCGGTCTTCATGTTGTCATAGACCCCGCGACGAGCCACGCCACCCAACGCCGCAAACGACCGCGTATGGGCATCAAATAACATTTCGTGGGTTTGCGTCGGGTAGGCCACCAGCCAGAATGCGCGACTGGCGCACAGCTTCATGTGCGAAACCTGCACCTTATAAAACAGCCCACCCACCAACAGGCCTTCTTCACTCCAGTCGAATTGGAAGGCCTCGCCGTTCTCAAAGAAAAGCGGCACAAAGGCCTTGGGTGCCTTCCCGCCCTGTTCGCGCCAGGCGCGAACGAAGTCGGTCACTCCGCTATAGCCACCCCGATAGCCTTGCGCTGTTATTTGCACAAACAGCGCACGTGCCGTGCGCCGACTATCCTTGTGCCGCAGTTGATCGGCCTTGAGTGCCTGCAACAACACCGGCTCAAAGGAGGAAATCTTGCGCAGATCCTTCGCGCGCAAATACTTCGGCACCACCGAACCCGGCGCCTTCAGCCACTTCTTGATGGTATTGCGCGCTAAACCCGTGCGCTTTGCGATCGCGCTGATCGAAATACTGTCGCGCATTCTCATGCGCCTTACCTTGCCCAACATGTCCATTGTGATCACCTCGACTCCCTGCTTAAAAAGTAAGCAGGTCGATTGAACCACCCTGGTCAATTTTCGTTCGGCACAACCCTCATAAACTGGTCAATTTTCATTCGGCCTCAACAGCACTGATTACCTATAAACGTAAGTACGGTAATTGCAATGTGCCACAAACTTGGAAAGAGAATCCTGCGCTTGGCCGATGGTGTAATAAGCAACGATCTTCGCAGTT
>BJHM01000065.1 GCA_014192625.1 Planctomycetota bacterium | reverse complement strand
TAGCTGGCAACTTAGAAATCATATCGCCCACTGCGATTCGCATTGATATCGACTGAACCAGCAGTTGCGGAACCGTCCGTACCGCAAATAAAAAAGCCGACTAATGTCGGCTTTTTTATATTTACTGTTGCGGCCGACTGAAAATTGACCAGTATTTGAGGTTTGTGCCGACCCAAAATTGACCAGGGTGTTCAATCGACCTGCTTACTTTATAAGCAGGGAGCCGAGGTGATCACAATGGACATGTTGGGCAAGGTAAGGCGCATGAAAATGCGCGACAAGATTTCGATCAGCGAAATCGCAAAGCGCACTGGTTTGGCGCGCAACACCATTAAGAAATGGCTACACGCACCGGGGGCGGTGACGCCGAAGTATCTGCGCGGCAAGGATCTTCGCAAACGCTCCTCATTTGAGCCGATATTGTTGCAGGCGCTCAAGGCCGATCAGTTGCGACACAAGGATAACCGACGCACGGCACGAGCCCTGTTTGTGCAGATTACCGCCCAAGGATATCGGGGTGGCTACAGCGCGATTACCGACTATATTCGCGCCTGGCGCGAGCAGGCTGGCAAGGCCCCCAAAGCCTTTGTGCCGCTTGTCTTTGAGAACGGCGAAGCCTTCCAATTTGACTGGAGTGAGGAAGGCTTGCTGGTAGGCGGATTGTTTTACAAGTTGCAGGTTGCGCATATGAAGCTGTGCGCCAGTCGCGCGTTTTGGCTGGTGGCGTATCCGGCGCAAAGCCACGAAATGCTGTTTGATGCGCATACGCGATCCTTCGCGGCACTGGGGGGCGTAGCCCGGCGCGGCATCTATGACAACATGAAGACCGCTGTCGACAAGGTCAAGAAGGGCAAAGAGCGCGTGGTTAATGCGCGCTTTACGGCCATGTGCAGCCATTACCTGTTCGATGCGGACTTCTGCAACGTGGCCTCTGGCTGGGAGAAAGGCATTGTCGAGAAGAATGTGCAGGACAGCCGCCGGCGGATTTGGATTGAGGCCGGCAAACAGCGGTTTGGCTCGTTTATCGAACTGAATACGTGGCTGGCGCACCGTTGCCGGGCCGTGTGGGCAGAAACGATGCACCCCGAGCACACCGGATTCACGGTAGCGGAGATGTTGGAAATCGAGCGCGACCACCTGATGGCGATGCCCGAACCCTTTGATGGCTATGTGGAAAAGCCCTCACGGGTCAGCAGCACCTGCTTGGTGAGCGTGGCGCGCAATCGTTACTCAGTACCTTGCGAATGGGCCAATCGGCGCGTCAGCACACGCCTGTATCCAAATCAGGTGATGGTGGCAGCCGGCAACCAGATCGTGGCGCGTCATGATCGCCTGTCGAGCCAGGGCAAGACGGCGTATGACTGGCAACACTATATCGAGCTGATCCAGCGCAAGCCCGGCGCGCTGAGAAATGGAGCGCCGTTTCTGGATATGCCTCCTGTACTGCTGCAACTGCGACAGTCTCTGATGCGTTATCCGGGCGGGGATCGCGTGATGGCCGATATATTGGCGGTGGTGCCACGCTCAGGGCTTGAGGCGGTGCTGGTGGCCGTGGCCATTGCCCTCGAAGACGTCACGCCCAGCGGGCAGGTGAGCATTGAACACGTCGAGAACGTGCTGGCGCGACTAAATAGCCCACCAGTGCCGCCCCTGGCAGAAACCGATCTGCAACTTAAAGAAGCCCCAAGGGCCGACACCGCGCGCTACGACCAGTTACGCGACATCCAGCAACAGAAAACGGAGATCTAAAATGCACACTGATATCAAAACCAATCTGAAATCGTTACGTTTGCACGGCATGGCAAGCGCGTGGGAAGAATTGACGCAGAACGGCGTCACGACGCGCGTCGACAGCTCGCAATGGTTACTCGAACACCTGCTGGAGGCGGAGGATACCAATCGCGCGATGCGATCCATCTCACACCAGATGAAGTCCGCACGGTTCCCGCTGCACCGCGATCTGGCGGGCTTTGACTTTGCGGCATCGCCTGTTGATAAGGCGCTGATTCTCAAGCTCTCGGACCTGTCCTTCACCGCAGCTGCGCAAAACGTGGTGCTGATCGGCGGCCCCGGAACGGGCAAGACGCATCTGGCTACCGCGCTGAGTGTGTCTGGGGTGACGCAGCACAGTAAAAAGGTGCGGTTTTATTCAACAGTAGACCTCGTCAACGCGCTGGAACACGAGAAGCTCATGGGTAAGGCCGGTCGCATCGCCTTCAGTCTGTCGCGGCTAGACTTGGTGGTGCTCGACGAATTGGGCTATCTGCCGTTTAGCCAGGCCGGTGGGGCCTTGCTCTTTCATTTGTTATCAAAGCTCTACGAACACACCAGCGTCATGATCACCACGAATCTGACGTTTGCCGAGTGGTCGAGTGTGTTTGGCGACGCCAAGATGACTACGGCGCTGCTCGATCGGCTGACTCACCATTGCCACATCGTCGAAACGGGAAATCAATCCTATCGATTCCTGCACAGCACCAAACAGGCCAAGAGTCAGATTAAAGCCCGGGAACAAAGCAGAAAGACAGGCTCCGAAGATGTGCAAACCAAGATCGCAGCGGCAGAACCATTCTGAGGCAATGACCACTGCAAACCGCTTCGGTCGTCGCTGCAACCGGTTTGCAGATTCATAAAAAGGAGTAACGGAAACCGAAAACAGATATAGTTATCCACAGCTGGCCGTGGTCAGGTCAGCAAAAGCCCCTGGTCAATATTCAATCGGCACAGGTGGTCAATATTCGTTCGGCCGCAACACCTTGGGGCTTTGCCGCACCATCATGACCACGCCGGCTGCTGCGGCGATCGGTATGCCGAATATAAACGGCCAGTAATCGAGCACGCTATTGGAAAGAAAAATCAGCAACCGCGTCTGTATCGGCAGGGCGATGCCCATGGCCTTCAGCAAGTGCGTGACCTGCGGAACCAGGTAAAACAGCATGAACAGCATCACCGCGACTACGACCACCAGCACGAACGCCGGATACATCAGCAGGCGCTTGGTTTGCGACGCGAGCTCATCCTGCCATTTCAGCGTGGCGCCCAGGTTG
>BJHM01000064.1 GCA_014192625.1 Planctomycetota bacterium | reverse complement strand
CGATGCCGGCGCGGCCTCCGGCCTTGAGGATTTTGATGAAGTGCTGGAGGAAGAGGAACGCGGTCTCGCCGGTGCGGATGGGGAAGTTTTGCTGCACCTCCTTGCGCTCTTTGCCGCCGAAGGGCGGATTGGCGACGATGATGTGGAAGCGGTCCTTTTCCTGCACGTCGGCGAGGTTCTCGGCGAGCGTGTTGGTGTGGATGATGTTGGGCGCTTCGATGCCGTGCAGGATCATGTTCATGATCGCGATGACGTAAGCGAGGGACTTCTTTTCCTTCCCGTAAAAGGTGCGCTCTTGCAGGGCGCGGTCCTGGGCGGTGGTGCGCTTTAGGTTCTGTGCCTTCAGGTAATCGAAGGCTTCGCAAAGGAAACCCGCAGAGCCGACGGCAGGATCACAAATAGTTTCGCCAAGTTTGGGCGCGGTGACGGCGACGATGGCGCGAATGAGCGGGCGCGGGGTGTAATACTCGCCGCCGTTGCGGCCGGCGTTGCCCATGTTCTTGATCTTGGCTTCGTAGAGGTGCGAGAGTTCGTGCTTCTCGGTCTGTGACGCGAAGCGGAGTTCGTCGATGTGGTCGATGATTTCGCGCAGGTTGTAGCCGCTCTGGATGCGGTTCTTGATCTCGCCGAAGATTTCACCGATCTTGTATTCGATGGTGTTTGGGCCAGTGGCCTTCTGCTTGAAGCCGTGCAGGTAGGGGAAGAGCTTGCCGTTGACGAACTGAATCAGGTCATCGCCCGTCTGCGCTTTGTTGTGATCGATCTTGCCGTCCTTGCCCTTGGGCGGCCCAGGATTCCCAGCGATAGGGCTGGTCGAGGATGTGGGTGTATTTCTTGCCGTCGACGGCTGCCTCTAGAGCCTTGTCTTTTTCTAGGCCGTCTAGATATTTTAGAAACAACAACCAAGAGGTCTGCTCGGTGTAATCAAGCTCACTGGTGCAGCCGGCGTCTTTCCAGAGGACGTCGTCGATGTTTTTGAAGGCTTGTTCGAACATTGGTTGGTGGAGGATCGTGCCAAAATGGGGCCGCCCAAACCATCGGCAAAACGTTTCGTTGCCGTCCGATCAGAATCAAGGCAGCATCGGAAACTAGTAGATCAAGCGGTAAAAAACAGGGACTCAATCCGTTGGTCAAAGGCCAAGCCGCACACGAAAACCCGCGCCGCACGGTGCGCGCATTGCCTGTCGAAGTGCGCGGTGGGTGCTTTGACTCAAATCGAAATCGGGGTTTATTTGGCTTCACTCATTCGGTTCGGATAGTTTTCTTTGTAGTTCATATTGGGCAAACTCGGTTTTCTAGCTGGAATCACTGTCATGCTCACACTCTCTCTCAGTCTTCTGTTTCCTGCATTCGCGGGTTCTTCCGCAGTGGCGAGCGCGCCGCCATTGAGTGCGGCTTCTGCTGTTGTAGAAAAGCTGGCTACTCAGGATCCGACCCCGAATCCGACCCAGAAACTGCCCCAGAGTAAAAGTGAAGATACCTGGCCGCGAAGCTTTGTCGTCGACACGCATGAGGTCTTGGTTTATCCGCCGCATCTGCAGTCTTGGAGTGGCTTATATGTCACGGGGGTCTGCGCGTTTTCGAGTTCTGTTACGGGTTCTAACAAGCAGACCTTTGGCACGATTTCTTTCACGGCGGCGACCGAGGTCGATCGGATTTCTCGCCTTGTGACCCTGAGCAACATGCTGATTTCAGGCGTGTCGCTGCCGGAGAATCCGGCTAAGGAAGACGAGGTGCGCGCGCTCGTCGCGAAGCGCTCAAATGGCAAGACGCTGCACATCGCATTGGACCGCTTTGAGGCTGCCGTCCCAGGCATGGTTACCGCGCCGAGCGTTGCCTCGGCATCCTTGCAGAATAACCCGCCTTTGCTGTCGATTGCGAATACGCCAACTGTGCTGGTGCCGATTCAGGGTGATCCGGTGCTAAAGCCGCTACCAAACACGAGCCTCAGCCGGGTAATCAACACGCCGATGCTGTTGGTGAAAGATACGGATGGGAAATTTTGGCTGAAAATCGCTGACGGTTGGATGACTTCGGCATCGCTGAGCGGCAATTTTACGGTTGGAGTCGCTGCAAACAAAGACCTTGGCATTGCCGCAACTTGGGCCGCAGCAGAGCCGACAATCAATCTGCTCGCACCTTCGGCAGAGGATCTCACCTCGGTTTCAGACTCGGCGCAGACCGTGTCGCTTGCAAAGAGCGCGCCCGCGATCGTGGTCTCGACAGTGCCCGCAGAAGTGCTGGTCACGAACGGTGCGCCTGAATGGGTCGAAGCCGGATCGAGTAACCTGCTCTACATCGCAAACACGAGCGCAAATATCTTCAAGATCACTGCGACCGGCACCATTTATGTGCTGATCTCAGGGCGCTGGTTCAAAGCGAATTCGACGGCGGGCCCTTGGGCGTTTGTCCAGCCCGAAATGCTCCCCGGTGCGTTCCTGATGATCCCATATGACAGCCCAAAAGAGAACGTGCTAGCTTCGGTGCCAGGGGCAACCCAGTCACAGGAAGCGATGATCGCCAACACGATTCCGCAAATGGCGCGCATTCCGGTGACGCAGACGCTGCCAGCGCCAAAGTTGATTGGCGAACTGCCGAAGTTTGAATTGATCGCCGGCACTTCCGTGTCGGTGCTCGTCAACTGCTCCACGCCGGTGTTTGAAACGGCGCCCTACGTTTACTTCGCGATCAGTAACGGTGTTTGGTTTACCGCGACTTCGCTGAGTGGGCCTTTCGCATTGGCGATGTGGGTAGCACCTTCGATCTATACGATTCCAGCTACCAATCCGTATTACTACGTGACATTCTGCCGCGTTTACAACTCGACACCGGAATACCTGCTTGTTGGCTATACGCCTGGTTACTTTGGCGCATACTCGCAAGGCGGGGTGGTGGTCTATGGCACGGGCTATCCGTATTCAGCCTATTGCGCGTATGGCTGGGTGCCGGTGCCGATGACTTACGGTTGTGGCGCAGCAATGTGTTACAACCCATGGGGTGGATGGGCAGTGGGTTTTGGCATGGGGATGGCGGTTGGTTGGGCAATCGGTGGCAGCACCTGGCACTGCGGGCCGTATCCATACTGGGGTCCCTATGGTGGCGCTTACGGAGTTCATGGTGCAGCCGCCTGGGGACCGCATGGATGGGCCGCCACCACTGGCAATGTGTATGGCCACTACGGCAATGTCAGCACGATGAATCGTTCTAGTGCCGGCTACAATGCTTGGACTGGCAACTCGTGGTCAACCCATACCGCAACGGCTTACAATTCCCAGACTGGGGCGCGCGCTGCCGGCCACAGTGGCTACGTCGAAAACTCAAATACCGGCAACTGGGCGGAGGGCGCGCGCGGCGCAGGCTACAACCCGACTACCGGCAATTATGCTGCGGGCAAAGCTGGGGCGGCAGGCACGCCAGGTGGCGAGACGATCAAGGGTGGGACTGCGACGGTTGGCAATGCTTACACCGGCAACAGCGCGAAGGTGGCTGGCGTGCAGACGGATAACGGTACATGGGGAGCTGCCAAGACTGATAATGGCGCTGCCGTAGCCCATAACGGCGATGTCTATGGCGTGCACAATGGTAACGCTTACAAGTACAATGGTTCGACGAGCAGTTGGCAACAACCGGACAAGAGTGGCGGCTGGAACAACGTGAGCGACGCGCATACCAACAGCTCGCTCGAGGATCAGCGGTCTGCACGTTCCAGTGGGGATGATCGCGCTTCGAACTCGAGTCGCTGGCAGTCTGGCGGCAGCGGTTTCTCTGGTGAGTCAGCAGGCCACAGTAGCTCAAGTGGCAGCAACTGGGGCGGCGGTGGTAGTCGAAGTGGCGGCGGTGGTGGTAGTCGAAGTGGCGGTGGCGGTCGTCGCTGAGCTTTTGTTAGCAAGTCTAGATTACAAACGCCAAGCATTGCCTTACTACCGCTGCTGTTGGCAGTGAGGCTTTTGTTTAGGATTTAATGTGCTGGTCCAGCAAAATGTTTCGCTGTCGCAAAATGCTGTCGAACCTTTGCCGCAGGCCATTCGCTATTGCTTTGCGCGATAGGGATTCTTGCGGTCAACTTGGCGCGTGCCAGTAGTCCCGTTACTTCTATTGTTGCTCGCGTGCGGTGTGCGCTCGCTGGTTTGCCTCCGGACGGTGGTGCCAGGCCGCGACGGGGCGCATTATCTGTGGCTGGCAGAGCGCTGCGCTAACGGTGATTTTTCTGCGCTCTTTGGTTCCGTATTTCATCCTGGCTACCCATTGCTCACTGCTGGCGTTTTGCGGATGGCACCTTGGTCCGACACATTTTTAGTCGGACAATTTACTTCTGCAGCTTGTGCGGCATTGGCAGTTGTGCCGCTGTATTATTTGAGCCGCGCTTTATACGGCGAACGTGCAGCGCTGTGGGCTTGTTTGGGCTATGCGCTTGGCACTTGGTTCTGCCGGCATCCCGCCGAGTGCATGTCGGAAGGGCCGTTCTATCTTTCTGCGGTGGTTTTTGCGCTAGCGCTGCTTCGCGGTCGTCCGGCAATTGCAGGCGTCATGGGTGCGATTGCTTACTGGGTGCGCCCCGAAGGCGCGGCATTGCTTCTGTTTGGTTGCGTATGGCTATTATTTCGAAGAGAACGTCGGGCACTGTTTGGATTGCTTCTAACTGGCCTGCCGGTAGCAGCACTGCTACCACTTTGCTATGCGATTTTTGGCCAGGGCTTCACGCTGTCGCCAAAGGCCGATTTCTGCTACGAAGTTGGGGTTGGACAAGAATTCAACCCGTTTGGTTATTACTGCTCGCATTTGGTGAAAATCCCGTCGGCGGCTTTTGAGGGACTGGGCTTTGTGGTGCTGCCGTTGATGCTTTTGGGAGCGTTTTGGTGCCGTCCGCGCAAAGTGCAAGACTTTGCTTTCTTACTCATTGCGCCGCTTTTGTTGCAATGCCTCGTGATGCCTTTGTTGCGCAGTCACTATCGCTTCGTCTCGGGTTTGGGGATACTGTGGTTTCCGTTTGCTGGCTATGCGTTTGTGCAGATTCTCGTTGCACTAAGCAATCGCCCGCGTGCGTTGCGAAGGCTTTGTGTTTTGATATTTATTGTCGCCGATGTTGGTTTGCTGCAGGCGCGCGGTCATGACCGGATCGTCGAACAACAACTTGGCCGCTTTTTGCAGAACCAGTTAGGTGCTGAGGATTTGGTTGCCAGCGATATGCCGACGCTTGAATGGTATGCCGGTCAAAAACCGCCGCCACCCAAGCCGATCCTTGCAGCCGATATTTTAGTGCGTGCAAAAGAACCGCGCTGCCGTTTTGTGCTGTGGGTTGTCGGCCGCACTGATCTGGATCCGTCGATCCTCTCTAAGTTGGGGTATCGGAAAGCGGAGTTGCCCGAGAGTCTGCAGGAACTGTTGGCAGCTCGGCCGATCTTTGTGCTGACTCGGAATGGTGGCTAAGCAGGGAAATAGCAGCTGCGGTGCTTTACCAGCTACGGAAATGGTTTTTGCAGTGGCAAAACAACGCTGCAGCTGGCGGCATGGCGCGATGCACAGCATGGAGCGGAATCATGAAGTGGCTTAGCGGTGCTGGCTTTTTGGCGGCCGCCTTGTTTTGTTTCTCTGATCGTTTGCCAGCCTGCTTGCCGTTAGATTGCGCGTAACCAAGGTTTTGGAGTTTTTGAATGACTGGGTTTCAAATGGTATTCCTTGTGTATGGCCTGCACGCGTTGTTCTGGTCACCTTTCATCATTCGCCGGCAGATGGACTCACGCTCTGGCGGCGTTAAAATCGTGCTCGAAGCGCATCAGGGCAAAGGTGCCTCCACGGTGGTTCTGCTGCATGGCGTCGGCATTTCGGTTAGCTATATCGGCATTGCCATCGGACTCTTTGGTGGGGTGCTTTGGCCGTTGCCGATGGCGGTGCGATTGCTCGGCGTCCCAATTGTGTTAGTAACTACCTGGATGATTGTTTTAGTGATGAGGGTGTTTCGTAGCTGGCGACTGAAGGCAGCCCTCAGCAGAGACCATCAGCTATGTACTGATGGCCCGTTTCGCATTGTGCGGCACCCCATTTACACTGGCATTCTACTTTTGGCTGTGGCTAGTTTTTTGTTGGTCCCGAATGCTTTTACTGCCGTTGGCATAGTTACAACGTTTGTCGCTGGTGACCTGCGCGCAAGCACAGAGGAGTCGCTGCTCAGGCGCGCATTTGGCGATCGGTATGCTGCGTATTCGGCAAAGAAAAAACGGTTTATACCATTTGTTTATTGAGTTTCCTCCCCAGCAGACCGGGGCGCCTTTTAGCTGCTTGCAGGCGAGTTTGTCGGTCTGCCTTGGCGCCTGCTGGAAATCGTTGCCCTGTCCATGGCTTTTTTTGTCACAGGACCATGGCATCGGCGTTCTATGAGGACAAACCCAGGAAGATTATGTCCACTCGATTTCTCACTCTCGTTGGTCCGCTAGTCATCGCCAGCACCATTCCCGCGCAGGCTGTATTTAGCGTTCCCAGCCAGTTTTTTACCATTCAAGCGGCCATCGACGCCGCTACTCCAGGCGCGCGCGTTGAAGTTGCGCCGGGCACCTACAATGAAGTCATCAACTTTCGTGGCAAGGGCATCGCAGTAGTCGCTCCTGCTGGCCCAGAGGTAACCGTGATTAATGGCGCGGGTCGCAACGATGCGGTGGTAACCGCGGATTCCGGGGAGCCTTCCTCGGCGCGTATTTATGGTTTCACGCTTACCAATGGCGCAGGGAAGCCGTTCCCTAGTTCTTACATCTTTGATTACTACGGCGGCGGTGTTTATGTCGGTGGCGTCGGTAGTTTTCTCAGTGTTGAATTTTGCTGGATCCTTAATAACGCGGTTTCGACTGGCACGTTTGGTGGCGGGATTTGTGCCGCCGGTACTGGCACGCGCGCCGAAGCTCATGGCTGTTTGATCGCTGCCAATCGTGCTTGGGCATCGGGTGGCGCCACGCTTTCATCTGGTGTTGGTACGACGATGCTGCTCGAACGCTGCACGATCACTAATAACACGGCAACTTCTTGGGCGTTTGGCTATCAGGGTGGTGTCAGCATGGCCAATGGCGGCGGTGTCGATCTCGTCAACTGCATTGTTTTTGGTAACGCGGGCTACCAGATTCGCGCGTTTGGCGCGCCCTACAACGCTGGTACCTACGCCAACTGCAATTACACTTGTGTGCAAGGTGGCTTTAGCGGCACCGGCAACATGGACCTGAATCCACTGTTTCAGCAACCATTGTCCGGCAACTTCCACCTGCAGTCTGGTTCGCCCTGCATCGATGCAGGCGACCCGCTGGGGCCGCTCGATCCCGATGGTTCGCGCGGCGACCTCGGCTGTTTTGCTGCGGTGAATCCGCAGGCATCGTTTTTTACCTATGGGATCGGCTGTCCAGGTATTGCTGGCGTGCCAACGTTGTCGGCAGCACCTGGTTCGTTGCCGCGCCTTGGTCAGACACTCGAAGTGGTGCTCGAAAACCTGCCCAATATCGCAACGGTGTGCGTGCAATTTATGGGCTTCGCTGCCACTTCGTGGAACGGAATGCCACTGCCACTCGAGATGTCGACATATGGCATGCCCGGCTGCTTCATCTTCACGAGCAGTTTCCGATCGGGCTTCTTGCTGGCGCTCGTGCCGAACGCGCATTACTCGCTGCCGATTCCGTCGCGGCCCTTTTTGCTGGGAGTAAACGTCGAGATGCAGGCCCTGGTCTGCGACCCGCGCGCAGGCAACCTACTTGGCGCGATCCTGACCAACGCGGCGACGGCGCACATCGGTAACTGACGCGCCAAATAAGGCCACTGTTGGCAATGGGCCATCGGCGCTCATTTGGTGCCAGCGGCGATCATTTTGCGACGGCGGTTGGGTTCATTTTGGCGCTGCGCCAAAGTGGGTGTTCCGCCGAGTGGCGCCCCGCCGAGTGGCGCCCCGCCTGCGCCACAATAACAGCCAAACGCTGCGAACGGCAGTTGGCAGCCGCGCCGCTGTGAGCGGGCTAGCACCGCCACCCGTGCCGCGTTGCCGCGTTGCCGCGTTGCCGCGTTGCCGCGTTGCCGCGTTGCCGCGTTGCCGCGTTGCCGCGTTGCCGCGTTGCCGCGTTGCCGCGTTGC
>BJHM01000063.1 GCA_014192625.1 Planctomycetota bacterium | reverse complement strand
CCTTGGTTGTCGTTATTGGCGTTCGCATTTGCGCAAGCGCCACCGCCACCGCAAACGCAACCGCAAGCGACAGCGCCCGAGCTACACGGGCGCGTCGATGTGGTTGACGGTTTGCGGGTGCTCCATACCTGGGGCACTCCGCGTGAGCGGGGATTTTCACATGGCGTATTGCTCGGCAACGAAGTGGCGACGTTGGTGAGCAAGGAGTTTGGCGCACGCTTTGCGCGCAAGGCCGGCACGTTGGCGATGGTGCGCTCGTCCTTGCCACGCCTGATTGAGTATCCAAAAGCCGTGCGGCAGGAAATTGAAGGGCTCTACGATGGCGTGTTGCAGAGTGGCGCGGATCGGCGGATGCCCGAGCTCGACCGCGAGTTTGATCTCGATGATCTGCTGGTCGCCAACGCGCTCGATGTGTTTGGCTTGATGGGCTGCAGTGGTTTTACGCTGTACGACGAGCAGGTGCTCGGCGGCGGTGTGTTGTCGGCGCGCAACTTCGATTGGCCCTATACCGGCCCGCACATGATCGACGGCACGATCCTGTTGGTGCAGCACTATGCCGATGGCGGTGCCGTCGCCAGCGTCACGTGGCCAGGCTATGTCGGTGTTGTGACGGGGATCAATGCAGCTGGGTTTGCGGTGTTCTTGCATGTCGGCACCGGCAACATCACGTTCAATCCGGAGCCGCTGTCTTCTCCAACGGCAATCGCTGCGCGCGCGATTTTGGAGCAGTGCCATGAGCAGGACACCGCCACCGCCTATGCCCTAGCGCTCTCCTTGCTTGCGGAAACGAGTCCACCGGCCGGCTATCTGACGCGTGTCTGCCTGCCGGGCGCGCCGGACGGGGATGTGCCGTTTGCGGTGTTTGAGGCTGACAGCAGGAAGGTGCTGCGCGCCGCTGTCGATCGCGGTTGTGTCATCACCAACCATTTCCTCGGCCGCAAGGATGGTCGCCTGGCGAGCAAGGACAGCACCGACCGCCAGCAGAGTGTGCAGCAGGGCATCGACCTGTGCATCAAGGACGGTGACCATAAGGTTGCGGTCGACGAAGCTTGGCAGCTGCTCGCCGCAGTAAAGCGCGGTGGCAAACGCGCCTTCGGCACGCTGCACAGCCTGGTGTTCCGGCCTGCACCATGGTGCTTTGAGTTGCGCATCGCTGAGCACAACCAGCAAGGCCTAATTGGGGCGCCGAGCAGCAGCCGTCGGTTCGTGCTGCCGCGCGAATCGGTGTTCCCAGCGAAGGGGCCATGGCAGCCGTAACGTGAGTTACATCGCAGAACCTGCGCATCAACTCTCGATCCGTTTCGTTGCGTCGCTAGCCTTCTCGGTCGAATGACCGCGACCGACAAGCAGAACCCGGCATCCCTGCGAGGCCTTGGATGGGGTACGTTTCTAGCCGGGTTCGTGCCCGGTTTGCTCCAGTTTCAACTGGGGCAGAAGGGTCGTGCGATCCTCGCTTTTTTATCCTGCACCGCACTGTTCTTCATCGGCTGGGTATTGGTGCGCGATCGCCTGTTTTACTTCGCGCTGTTCGCGCCCGAAACTGACCCAGTGCATCTGAGCACGGTCGGCATCTTGGCGCGATGCGGCATCACCGTCACCCTGCCCGAGATCCTCAACTTCCCAGCCAACGCGATTGGCTCGATCCTTGCCTTCGATCCGAGTTACGAAGCGCAACGCCTGTGGCGGTTGCCGCGCGCACTCGAAGACCTTGGGGGATTTTTGACCGCGGCCTCGGGTTACCTCGCAGCGTTCTGGTCAGCGGACGGGCACTGGGGAATGCGATTGCAGAGGGACGGTGGCGTAAATCCGTTGCGGCCGATCTGCAACCCAGCATTTGCGGCGGGCATCTCATGGCTGTTGCCGGGTGCGGGCCACGCACTGGCTGGCCAGCGCAGCAAGGGCATATTGATGGGGGCTTCGACGGTGCTGGTGTTTGCGCTTGGGCTGCTCCTGTCGCAAGGTCACGCGGTCGATCGCGCGATTGCCTCCGTCTGGTGGATTGGCCAAAGCATGTGCGGCGGCGGTGTGCTGTTTGCTTCGCTGGTCACTGCCCCGCAGGAGATCACAGGTAGCTTTCCTGAAAATCTTGACCTTGGCACCGTGCTCTGCACGGTCGGTGGACTGATGAACTTGGTCGTCATGGTGGATGCCTTTTCGATTGCGGAACGCTCGGTGTTTCCAGTGCTGCAACTGCACGAGGGCGACGCATGACCCAGCTCCTGTTTCGCACCGCAGTGCTGCTGCCGGTATTGTGCTTGATCGCGATCGTCGTGATGGGCCAGTTCCATGTCACGGCGAAGGAGACGCTGCGGGCGGCCGCGCGCCGTGCGGGGCGATGGATTGTGTGGATCGGCCTGCTGGTGCTTGGGATGGAACTGATCGCAGTGTTTTTTATCGGCTGGTAGTGAGCAGGTCGCCCGGCAGGAGCGTTAGCAATCCTTCGCGTTCGAGTTGCAGCCGCGCGAGTAAGTATGCGGCTCGCGTGAGTCCGCATTGTTGAGCCACCAGATCTGCTGGCCGTGGCCCGGCCCGCAGGCAGGTGAGGATTGCCTGCGCGTCGCCAGAGAGTTGCAACTGCAGCGCCACCGCGCCGGAGTGGCTGGCTTCGAGGCCGATGTCGCGCAGCAAATCGGCGGGGTCGAGTGCTAGGCCGGCACCCTCCTGAAGCAAACGATGACAACCCTGGCTGCGCTCGCTGGTCCAAGGTCCCGGCAGCGCAAACACCGACGCACCACACTCGGCGGCGAAGCGCGCGGTGTGCAATGCGCCGGATGCGAGGCTCGCCTCGATCACCAGCGTGACGCGAGTAGCTGCGGCGAGGATCCGGTTGCGTCGGGGAAAGTGGCCGCGCCGCGCGCGACGGCCGGGCGGCAGTTCGCCAACTAAACAGCCGCCGTTGGCAAGGATCTCGCGCGCGAGATCTGTGTGCTCGGGCGGGTAGATTGTGTCGATGCCACCGGCCAGCACCGCGACGGTCGGCTGGCGCGAGGCAACGGCAGCCTGGTGTGCAATGCGGTCGATGCCGCGCGCCAACCCGCTCCAGAGCACGATGCCAGTTTGCGCCAAAGCGGTGGCAAACGCGTTTGCCGCGTGCAGGCCGTAGGGCGTTGGCGTGCGACTGCCGACGAAGGTGGCCGAAGGCACCTGCTGCAATGCCTGCAGGTTGCCGCGCACAAACAAGACGAGCGGTCGCAGCGGCATCATGCTCATGCTCACTGGCCAGTGAGGCGAGGCAGGTGTGAGGCAGTGTATGCCGTGATCTAGCGCACGGCGCAGCATCGTTTTTGCGTCGTGTGCCAAGTTGGGGCTCGTGAGCCGCGCCCTAACGCGTGGCGGCAGGGTGTCTGGTGGTGATGCGAGAATGGCGTCAGCGTCGAGAGTCGGATCGAGCAGCGCCTCGACAAGCCCTTCATCAAAGCCCTCGGCAAGGGAAAGCATGAGGTATGGGTCCATGCTGCTGAGTGACCTGAAGTGGCGAGCGGTTACCGACGCAACTGAGAATCTGGGCTCATGCCTTCAGGAATGCCTGCTGCTGTGGCGGCACAGGCTGCGGCGATTTGCGCGCGCGTGCAGGGCCTGGACGCGCGCCTGGCCGACATGCTGGTTTCGGCGCTCGGTGCTGGCACCGAGGCTGCGCAGGACGTTCTTGCCGCCATGCGTCAGGATCCGAACTCGACGCCCGCGCTGCGCACCTCGGCGACCGTCGCGCTGTTCCAGGTGGCGCGGCCCGGGGCCCGTATGCTCGGCGAGCTGGTCGGTGGGATCGACGCCGCGGCCGAACTCAGCGGCGACCAGGCGATGGCGGTGTTGCTGCTCGGGGCGCTGGCGCCGCGGGCAGGCGCGATGCCCGGGGCCTGTTTGCGGCCGTGCAACCAGTGGGCGATTGCCCCAGCACCGCGGCGGTGCTTGGGGGGCGATGGACTTTGAGGGATGCGTAAAATGGCAAACGGCGGCGGCACCGGTTGTCCGATGCCGCCGCCGTTTGGCGCTCGCGCGATGGCGCGGGCTACTTCTTCTTCGCCTCGGTCCGCACCTCGGGCTTCTTCGCCTCGACCGGCAGGGCGGTCATCTCGAACGCGATCTCGCCATTCACGATCTGCGTCTTGATGTTGTATGGCAAGTCGAGCTGGCCCTTCAGGATCTGCTCGGAGAGCGGATCCTCAAGGTGCTTCTCGATGCCGCGCTTTAACGGTCGCGCACCAAAGTCAGCGTGGTACGACTTCTCGATGAGCCAGTCGATCACGGTCTGGTCGACCTCGAGCACGTGCCCCTTCTGCTTCATGCGGTTGTTCACCTTCTTCAGCTCGTTCTCGACGATGCGTTGCATGTCTTCGCGGCCAAGTTGGTTGAACACCACGATCTGATCGAGGCGGTTGATGAACTCCGGACGGAAGTGGCGTTCCACTTCGCCCTGAATCATGTCGCGCATCTTGTCCGCGCCCGATTCCTTGGGGCCCTTGCCAAAACCAAGCCCAGCGCTGTTCCGGATCAGGTTAGCGCCGATGTTCGACGTCATGATCAGGATCACGTTGCGGAAGTCGATGTGGCGGCCGAACGAGTCGGTCAACCGGCCTTCCTCCATGATCTGGAGGAGCATGTTGAAGATGTCGGGGTGCGCCTTCTCGATCTCATCGAGCAGCACGACTGAGTAGGGGCGGCGGCGCACCTTCTCGGTCAATTGGCCGCCTTCCTCGTAGCCGACGTAGCCCGGGGGCGCGCCGACGAGTCGTGAGGCGTTGTATTTCTCCATGTACTCGGACATGTCGATCTGGATGATCGCTTCCTCGCTGCCAAACATGAACTTGGCGAGGCACTTCGACAGCCAGGTTTTGCCGACCCCCGACGGGCCTAAGAAGATGAACGAGCCCACTGGCCGGTTCGGGTCCTTCAGGCCAGCGCGCGCGCGGCGAACTGCCTTGGCGATCGCGTGGATTGCGGGCGTTTGGTTGATCACATCGCGGCTTAGTTCTTCCTCCATCTTGAGCAGGCGCTCCGCCTCCGCCTGATCGAGGCGGTTCAGCGGGATGCCCGTCATTTTGGAGACGGTCTCGGCGATCACGTCCTCATCGACTTGACCACCAGACTCGCGCGAAGTTTCGCGCTCACGCCACTCGCGCTGGATCTCTTCCTTCTTCTTGCCGAGCTTGAACGATTGATCGCGAAGGTCCGCGGCGCGTTCGAAGTCTTGGTTGGCAACCGCCTCCTCCTTCTCTTTGTTGAGGCGGCCGATTTCGTTGTCCATGTCGCGCAGGTCGGGCGGCGCGGTCATTGACTTGATGCGAACGCGCGCACCGGCCTCGTCGATCACATCGATCGCCTTGTCCGGCAGGAAGCGGCCCGTGATGTAGCGGGTCGACAGGTCGACCGCGGCTTGCAACGCTGCGTCGGTGTAGGTGACGCGGTGGTGCGCCTCGTAGCGGTCGCGCAGGCCCATCAGGATCGACAGGGTCTGCTCGGGCGAGGGTGGCTCGACGTTGACGGTCTGAAAGCGACGCTCCAACGCACCGTCCTTCTCGATGTATTTGCGGTACTCGTCGAGCGTGGTGGCGCCGATGCACTGGACTTCGCCACGCGACAGCGCGGGCTTCAGCACGTTGCTGGCGTCGATCGCGCCTTCCGCGCCGCCGGCACCGACCAGGGTGTGCAGTTCGTCGATAAACAGCATCACATCTTTGGCGCGGCGCACTTCGGTCATCACGGCCTTGATGCGCTCTTCAAACTGGCCGCGATACTTCGTGCCAGCGACCATCATCGCGAGGTCGAGTACGACGAGCCGCTTGCGACGAAGGATCTCGGGGACGTTGCCCTTTACGACTCGCTGCGCCAAGCCTTCAACGATGGCGGTCTTGCCGACACCGGCCTCGCCAAGCAGCACCGGGTTGTTCTTCGTGCGGCGCGACAGAATCTGGATGACGCGTTCGATTTCTTGATCGCGACCGATGACGGGGTCGAGCTTGCCTTCGCGAGCGAGGTCGGTCAGATCGCGGCCGAAGCTGTCGAGGGCCGGCGTTTTGCTCTTGCTGTTGCCTTGTGCTTGACCGCCGGCGCTGCTCGGGGCGTTGCCGCCACTGCCGCCAGGGTTGCCGCCACCGCCGCCACCGCCGCCACCGCCGCCACCGCCGCCACCGCCGCCACCGCCACCGCCGCCACCGCCACCGCCTTCGCTGCTATCGCTGTCTTCTTCTTGGTTGTTCTCGCTGGCGCCCAAGAACTCGAGGACTTCCTCGCGGACTTCGTCCAGCTTCACGCCGAGGTTCATCATCACCTGTGCGGCGATGCCTTCATTCTCGCGGATCAGGCCGAGCAGCAGGTGCTCGGTGCCGATGTAGTTGTGGCTCAGCTGGCTGGCTTCCTCCATGGACAATTCCAGCACCTTCTTCGCACGGGGCGTGAACGGCAGCTGGCCCATGGTCACCATCGAGGGACCGGTCTTCACGATTTTTTCGACCTCGTGGCGAATCTTCTCGAGGTCGACATTCATGTTTTTCAGGACGTTGGCGGCTACGCCGCTGCCTTCCTGCACCAGTCCGAGCAGGATGTGCTCGGTGCCGATGTATTCGTGGTTGAACTTCATTGCCTCCTGACGGGCAAAGCTCATGACCTTCTTGGCGCGATCCGTGAAGCGGTCGAACATCTTTGTGCTGTCTCCGGGAGTCGCCGTCTTAGGCGGTTGACCTATGATCGGCGAGAATCGGTATAGGACTGACGGCGGGTTGAGTTCCAGACTTGGGTCAAAACTTCCTAGCCATACCATCGAAAGAATGCGGTCAAAATTTCTAAATGAGTTGGCAAAAAGTTGCCCAGCCATTTTGTCCCGCGAAACCTTGGGTGCGAACCGAGGCTCTGCGGAAGGCGGGTTCAGGGCTCGCAGCCGAGGACTTGGCGCAGCAGGTGGGCGCGGCGCAGGTCGCGATCCTCGGCGGACAGGCGTTCGCGCGTGTGGCGCTGGAGGTGTGCTGGCTGCGACAGCAGCAGCGCTTTGTTGAGGGATTGGACATCGAAGCCCTCAAGCAGGCCCTCGTGGATCCCTAGGCGGATTGCTGACAGGCAGTTGAGCGCCTCCTCTGAGGTCAGTATCTGCGCCCTTTCGAGGGTGCCGAGGGCGCGATGCACGCGGTCCGTGGTCCGGTTGCGCGCGGTGCCTCGCAGCAGCGCCTGCCGAACCTCACGCTCCCACTGCACGATGCGGCTTACCGCCAATTGCACATCGGCGAGGATCTGCTGCTCGTTGCGGCCGAGGGTCACTTGGTTGCTGACTTGATAGAAGTCGCCGAGCGCGCGGCTGCCTTCGCCATAAAGGCCGCGCACTGCTAGATGAATTTTCTGCGCGGTGTTGGTGGCCTTCTCGATTTCCTCCGCCCAGACGAGCCCAGGCAGGTGCACCATCACCGACAGGCGCATACCGGTGCCTAGGTTGGTGGGGCAACTCGTCAGGAAGCCAAACTCTTCGCTCCATGCGAGCGGCAGGCGCTGGATCAGTGCGTCATCGAGTGCCTCGGCGCGCTGCCACGCAGTATCGGTCTGCAGCCCGCACTCAAACACTTGCACGCGCAGGTGGTCCTCCTCATTGACCATCACCGCGGTGCTCTCGCTCTGGTTGATCGCAACGCGCCGCGCGCGTTTGCTGCCGGCGAGTTCCCGACTGATCAAGTGGCGCTCGACGAGCAGCGTGCGCTCCAGTTCATCCAAGGTGTCGAGGTCGATCGGCTGCAGCGTGTCGGGCAATGACTGCTGCAAGCGTGGCATGATGAAGTCGACCAACTCCTTTGCTTCCGCATCAGTTTGGCGCGCAGAAAAGTGGAAGCCTTGCAGGTTGCGTGCGAGGCGAACGCGAGTGCAGATCGCGATGTCCCCTTCGGGCCCCTTGCCCTTTAGCCATTCGCCAATGTGGAACTCGGAGTCGTCTTCTTTTTTGCGGCGCTTGCTCACGACAGCGGTTCTCCTTTCTCGGCGCGGCGCAGTTGATCGCGCAGCTTGGCGGCTTCTTCAAAGCGCTCGCCGCGAATCGCTTCGTCAAGCTTGTGCCGTAGGTCGACAACGTGCTCGCCGCGCGCTTTGCCTTGCGCGGCCTTCGCAGTCGGGCTGTTGATTGGCATCCCAGATGGCTTGCCGCCTGGCAGGCGACCACGATGACTGGTGGCCTCGTGAACGCGTTGCAACAACGGCACGAGATCCTGGCGGAAGGTTTCATAGCAGCGCGCGCAGCCGAGGCGGCCCTTCTGCGCGAAGTCCTGCGGCGACATGCCGCAGCCGGGGCAGGTTTGGTCGCGCTTTCTTTGTGGTGAGTTGGCACTGGGGCTGCCTTTGACCGTGCCAAGCAGGTCCTCGAGCAACTCGGGCGACAGCTTGAGGGGGACGTTGGACTGCACCACTCCAAGGCCCTCTGCGCATGTTTGGCAGAGATGCTGTTGGCCAGTCACGGAGCCGCCGGAAAGGTCCATGATCACGATTGAGGCGGGCTGCTTTTGGCAGGCGGAGCAGAGATGCATCGCATTGCAATCCTAACCACAAAAGCGGCCGTCTTGCCAGCCAAGCGAGCCGCAGGATTTTGCCTGGCTCACTCGCAGGGAGGACTGCGCGCTGCGGCCCGTTTGCACTGTGTGCCAGTCTGCCCAGCGCGCCAGTCTGCACGGCGCGTCAGTTTGCACGGTGCGCCAGTCTGCACGGCGCGTCAGTTTGCACGGCGCGCCAGTCTGCCCAGCGCGCCAGTCTGCCCAGCGCGCCAGTTTGCACGGCCAGCCAGTCTGCCCAGC
>BJHM01000062.1 GCA_014192625.1 Planctomycetota bacterium | reverse complement strand
GAACCGAGCGCAGGCTGGTGATCAAGGTGCGCGCATTGATGCCCTGCCCGGGAACGCCCGTCCGCCAAACAGTCTGCCGATCAAGCGACAATCATTTGGACTTGGCATTTGCGATCACGAAATCGACCAGCTCCTGGCATTGAAAGAAACCGGACCACATGTTGTGCCCTTGGCCGGCGGGAACGATGAGCTGCATCGTGCCGCCAAGTGCTTCATAGCGCTTGCGGACTTCTCCAGAGTTGGCTTCGAGCGGGACGACTGTGTCGAGGTCGCCGTGGATCGCGAACAGCGGAACCTTGGCTTTGGCGAGCGCGGCCAGCCGGTCGATCGGATTGTGTTCGGCGAGTTTTGCTTCAAGTTCTTCCGGCTTGAGTTGATAAGCGCCACTGGCTGCCAGCACTCCCGGATAGCTGGCGATGTTGCAGACCGGATAGACCCCCGCGAAGCCACCGACCTTGTCGGCATTCTCGACCGCCCAGCACAGAGTCAGAAGGCCGCCGCGGCTGCGGCCCAGCAACACGGGCTTTGGTGAGAAACCGCGCTGCTCGGACAGCTCCCGATGAAACGCAGTGAACAATTTGCGGCCATCCGGGCTGCCAAACGACTCGCCCACGTCGATCCCTGCGATTGCGATGCCCGCCTTCTTGAAGCGTTCAAACATCCAACGCTCTTCGGTTCCTGGCAGGCCGGGAAGAGTTGGCGCATACCACACCCACGGCGTCGCGCCGTTGGATTTCTTGTCTGGCGGAATCACGAATGCCGTGTGGCCCAAAACGCGAAACTCCTCACCCGGCAGCGGTAGTTTTTTTTCAGGCGGTGCGGTCTCTTTGGTCTGAGCGTCAGCGACTCGCACGAGCAAGAGCACGATGAGTGCGGTCAGGAATCGTTTCTTGTTCGTCATGACTCATCCTTTATCAGGTTACTTAGTTGGTTTACCACGACTCAAATATGTCAGCTAGGACTTTGTCGGACAGGCGGCCGAGCTGTTCGAGGATCAGTGGCGCAGTTTCTGGGAGCGGTGGCGAGGAGTCTAGTTCTTAGCCGCCGTATTTGTCTGACTCGGCGGTGCAGATGTAACTGCGGTGACAGGTGGTTATTGAGTGGGCCGCTGGGTGGCGCGGCCGGTAATCAGGCTGGCAGGTGGGGGAGAAATGTAAGGCACCGGGCTGGCGCCCGATCTAACAAGCTGCCTGCTTGTAAGGAGCCGGATGGGTGGTGATCATGCTTAGAGCCGCTCGGGTGGTAAGGGCGGCAGCTGGTTATGCCTACACACCGAAGTAGGCGGCTACTTCACCGTGGTGCATGGCCCGGAGGCGCGACGCGCACGCACATCGCCGCTGCTGTCGAGCAGATAGGAAATTCAAACACGGTCCCGGACCGCCCGGAACCCACCTCACCACGATCCCCGGCCCGATCGTCGCCGTCAACCCCGCAGCCGAACCTCCCTCCGGCACGGCATTTTAGCCCGCTCTCGGCGCGCTGCAGTCAGTTCCGACCTGCAAACGACAAAATTGCGCGACCGCTGCAGAAAAACTCAGACGCCTGTCCTTTGAAGCTTCAAACGCCTGTCCTTTGAAGCTTTTGAAGCCGTCCTTTGAAGCCTTTTATGCCTTCTCAACCAGTGCGAGCGGGCGTTGACAGCGGGAAGGAGATGCGTTACAATTGCAATGCCGTCCGAGGGGCCCAGAGAGCCTTGCCGTTCTACCTTTGATGGCCAGTTGACCTACAGGCGATCCAAAATAGAACAGACTTGAAAACACCACTCCCTCTATGGCTGCTAGCGCTAGTTGCTGCTTGTTCAGTCTCTCCTCTCACCGCTCAGCTCGTTTGTCCGGAGCAGGGGCTTGGAGTTGACCTCGGTAACGTGGCCCCTGGCTCGGTTTCAGTGCAGCACGCCACTTTTGCACCAAAGGATGACTCGCCGCAGGCAAGGGCAGTTAGGCAAACGAAAGACGGCGAACAACCAGACGGCTGGGTTGATTCCTTCGACACGAGTAGCGCACAGGCCGACATCTATTCTTGCGCAGTCAATTGTGACATCTGCGCGCTGTCGTCAGTCGGCGGAAATATCACCGTTGACGTCACGAATGGCTCAGGCTGGGCAAGTGTATATGGGGGCGCAAAGGCCGACGTTTCATACGGCGTCCTATGCCATTCCCAGGACGAAAAGGGAGTTGCAATTGCGACGGCCACAAGTCCGGTCGCGAGTGGCGCGTCTCTGCAACTGTTTGGATTTGGGGGTGGGTTCAATTGTACGGTAACGCCCGACGCGGCTAACGCCACCAGCGCGACCCTCAACGGCGCCGATGCGAAGCAATGGGTGCATTCGAACAGTGCCTCGGCGGTGGTAGAAGCCCACACCTACGGCAATATTCATCTCACGGGCAAGCCGTCAGGGGGAAAGATTGAGGGCCTGGCCTTTGGTGGCACCATGGTCGCCTTTAGGATTCACGTGGCGCCTACCGAGGAGTGAGGAGTAGCGCCAAGTCCGGTTGAATCGCCAAGTTCGGGTGAGTCATGTTCCAAAGATTCGCAACAATTGGCGCAGCTGCCGTGCTTAGCGTGGCGCTGTTGCTTGGGTGGTGGTGGTTTGGGTCCCCACCGCCGTTACCGTCCATTGTGTCTTTGCCGTCTGAGCCCGTGCGATCCGTAGCTCATGGTCAAGCTGAGTCGGACGCGCAGGGGAGCCTGATCCGGATCTCTCAATGTTGGCTACTCGACAAAGACACGGGATGGCCGTTGGGAAAGGAAGTCGTTGGGCTTAAGCGAATCGATTCGAGCGAATCAAGGGAAGTTGAGACCAACGCGGAAGGGCTGATACCGGGCTTAGTTCCGGGCGTATGGACTCTCGTATCGCCCGCAGAGCATTTTGAGGTAACAACGACAACGATTGTTACTGGAGACAATAGGGTATTGGTGACTGCGCTGGTATGGGTATCGATCACTTTCTCCGAGGCCGGAGGGCAAGTTCCGTGGCCCTCTCGCCTCGTCGATATTCGATTGCTCCCCGCTACGCTTGTCCGGGATACTGTCCCCAAACTCTTGTTAGGGGATGCTGGGTCGACCGAGGGTTCAACGGAGGTCCGACACGGTAGCGATCACCTAGTCCTACCAGCACACTCAGGTCTCTGTGTCGTGGCGTTGGGCGCAAGCGTCATGAGTGTGCGGCCCAGTAATGAGCTTTGGATTGGCAGGCAGAAGGGGAGTGTGATCACACCTGGGGATTTTAAGGATGTGAAATGCCAAGTGTCCCGTCCCATCGAAGGGAGGGCCGGAGAGAAGGTATTTATTGTCGTAATGCTCTATCAGGAATGCTCACTGGAAGTGAACTGCGGAAACATTTCATATGTTGAGCAGATTACTGTTACTTTAAGTAAAGCTGGGCGGCAGGGGGAATTAGGCGTGTTAAAGACCTGGCTGCCTGTGGCGGAAAAAACGCGAAAATGCAAAAAATCCGGTGAGCTCATTGATAACGCCGCACCTGTTGTCTTTGGCGGCCTGACTCCCGGCGCCTACAGGGCGGACATGGTGGCCCGCTGCGGTGGCGGAGCGATAGTCGTGGGAATGGCTTGGCGCGTTCTAGCGGATGGCGCCAATAGCTATGTGTCAATGGATGAGCGTCGGGGCAGATGGGCGCTGACGCTTACGGAGATGCCGGAGGGCTGTAAGTTGATACTGCGAGGAACGGTCGATGCTTATGGATGGGATGAGGATCTCCCAGAATTGGCACAGACGATTGCTTTGGACGGCGTCTCCGGATCTAGGGTGATCATTGATGGACTGCTGGAAGCAACTGGCACTGTGGATGTCATTGGGCCAACGAGCAAGAGGATCAAATACAATCTGGCGCGAGAATCGCAATATTCGGTGAAGTGATTGTTGACGCGGCGGCGAAGGCTGTGGCTGGCGCGCCCGCGTGGTCCTCAAACTCGTGCGTGAGGTCGGCGCGAAGGTCGCGCGGCAGACGCGTTCCCGCAGCCAGGGCTCGGCGGATCACCGCAGCGAATTCAGCGTCCGGCGCCCGTACGGTCCGGAAAGTCGAACGGCAGAGCAGCGAGGTGAGACCGTCCTCGGTAGCGTTTCGGTCGGCGAACCCTGTGCGCAGCGACGCGTTCGTGCGATACGCCTTTTCGGCGATCCTGGCGGCGGCGTTGAGCTTAGTCAGGGCTGGCGTGATTTGCGTCGCGATCAGCGCGAGCAGTTCATCGGCGGTCGTCGGGCCGGCGGGCGTCTTGCCGCCGGTCTTGCGGGTGGCGTTCATGGGGACATGGACGCTCAACCGCGCGGACATCTCAAGGCCGTTCGCGCGAACCGACCGCCATGCAGCCGGTGTGCCGTGGGATCAGGATCGTGTCCTTCCGGTGAGCGCGCATGAATCGCTCCGACAAGCTTTGTAGGTTCCGCCGCTCCCAAGAGGAGCCCGAGGACGCAGCCCAATGCACGAGCCACCGTTGCCCAGCCGACCCGTCCGGAATTTGATCGATGCCAGCCGGCAATTCGAGCGCTGGCGCGGGACCCGGCAGCGTGGCGAGCGGATTCCGCCAGTGCTGTGGGCATCGGCGTTGGAGCTTGCTCGCATTCATGGCGTGAGCAAGACGTCGCAGGTCCTGCATCTTGACTATTACGCGGTGCAGCGGCGGTTGGCCGAGGTCTCGGTCGAGGTGCCAAGCTCCGCCGCCCAGCAGTTCATCGAGCTGGCACTGCCATCAGGCGTAACGCCGGCCCCGCAGTGTCGACTCGAGATTCGCGACCGTGATGGCAGCACGGTGCGCCTCGAACTCTCGGGATGGTCCGCGCAGGATCTCGCGAGCTTCGTGCGAACGGTCACCGGCCGCGGCAAACCATGATCGCAGTGACGCCGCAGATGCGAGTGCTGGTCGCGGTGGCGCCGGTCGACTTCCGGCGTGGCATCGATGGCCTTGCGCAGACTGTGCGCGAACAGCTCACGGCGGATCCCTTCAGTGGATGCGTGTTCGTGTTTGGCAACCGCAGCAAGACCGCGGTGAAGCTGTTGGTGTACGATGGCCAGGGTTACTGGCTCTGCCACAAGCGGCTCTCGACGGGACGGTTTCGCCACTGGCCGACCAGCACGACCAGCGATGCTGGCAGATAGGAAATTCAAACACGGTCCCGGACCGCCCGGAACCCACCTCACCACGATCCAAGGCCCGATCGTCGCCGTCAACCCCGCAGCCGAACCTCCCTCCGGCACGGCATTCAGCCCATTTTCCCGCCCAGCGCAGAAACCGCTCCCCGCCCGCATAATCAGCAGGTCCTCGTCGGCAACTCCATCAGCCTCGCTGGCGCGTGGTGATTTCTAAGGTGCCGGAGCGGTAAGGGGTTTGCGCGCGGGGCCTTTGTGCCATGCGCGAACGGTGGCTTGCATTGATGGCTTTGCGAAGAGTTTCATCGCAATTCTTTTATCCAGTAGCCCACATTGCGAATGGGCGGTCCTTCTGAGGCCGATGCTGCCAACCATATTAGTTCAGGCGGCCATGGTTCTACCGCAAACATCACGTCGACGCCTTTGTCGTGCAATCGCTGTAACCAGATTGGGCCGTCCGCTGCCTGCTCCACGAGATTCTGCACATACGTGCCCCTTTCACCTGAGGCTGATGGCGGCACATACACCACACGGTTTTGCAACCGGCGGCCAAACAGCGGATACAAAAGCCAGTGATGCCCGGGCACGTCCCAGCCGCTGGCAGCGGCGATGGTAAGCGGTCGATCCGGATCATCCAGGCGTTCCCAACCGGGCACCGCTTTGCGGGGGATGTCGTGCACGTCGCGGGCCTGCATATAGGACTGGTAGCGCGTGCGGTCGCGAAAGGACTGCAGCGGCACCATCGCCACGGCCGCAATGGCTATTGCGCCTGTAATCAGCCATCCCGATCGGCGTTGTCGGGACCAAGGGGGCACTAATGCCAAAGCCAGCGCGAGTGCCGATGCCGTGCCGATGGCCTGCAGCCAATGGCCGCCGATCGAGCAGTTTATCTTGGTGAGATCTAACACGATTAGTCCAAAGAGCAGCACCCTTCCCGCTCTGGCGAGGACCAAGGGCAGGTGTGCTAGCAGCAGGGTGGCGGCACAGGCGAGGAGGGCAGCGCTGGTGGTGAAGAAGCGGTGCGTCAAATCGGGCCAATGATCGCGCATCGGTTTGGCTCCCGGCATGGCGAGGGCAAGCACCTCGCTCGCCACGATGGCGCCAAATAGGACTGCCACTTTGCGCCTTCCAGAGCGCATTAGAATGCCGAGGCCAAGCACCCCTGCGAGCGCGAGCAACGGTAGCTTGGGGCCAAACGTCAGCGCCAGATCTTCCGGCTGTCCCCAAGGCGAATGCCACAAAAGCCCTTTCAAGAAATTCGACTCGGAGGCCTCTTTCAGCTGCGCGATCACCGCTGCTTGATAGCTGGAACCTGGCCACAGCTCGTGGCCACTAATGCCAATTGCGAACGGGTAGAGCGGGTTGCCGGTAGAAAGCCAATTGCGTACATACCACGGCGCAGAAAGGCACACCATCAGCGCGATGCCGAGCATCGCACCCCTACGGACTTTTGTGCGGCGGTGGCGCAGCGCGACGAGGATCACTATCACCGTGCCAAGCGCCGCAAGCACGAGTGCAGTGTGCTTCGTCCCCGCCGCAAGCCCCAGTGCTGCGCAGGCAAGGATCGCATCGCCGGCTTTGCCGGTGCGCAGCAGACGCACGAGAAACAGCAGCGCAACGAGCACCTCGTAGGTCACCTGCACGTCCACATATTGCGTGGTCGCGAAGGCGAAAAGCGGCGGCGAGCACAATATCAGCAGCGCAATCAGCAGCGCATCACCGGCCTTACCGCCCAGTTCGCACGTCAGCGCGAAGGTGGCAACGGCCACTAGCACCAAAAATGGCAACGTGCCGAGGTTGACTAACAGGTCACTGTGCAAAAACAGCAGCAACCAGCCGGTGATCAGTTCGCCGTGGTTGGGATAGTGGCCATAGTCCCAGAGTGCATCGGGAAAGGGCACTGCGGAGTAGCCACCGTCCTGCACCCAGCGGACCGGGATGGTCAGGTGGTAGGAAAGCGAGTCCCAGCTTAGCGGCGGCAGCAACAGGCCGCGCGTTGCCGACCATAGCAGCGCCCCGCAGACAGCCAGCAGTAGGACGAGGTGATAGCCGCGCGCCACCTGAAACAGCCGATCACACAAGGCGCGCACGATGCCGGGCGGCCTTTGCCCGCAGCTGGCGCGCGCGAGGCCAGCGATCAAAACGGCGCCGGGGAGCGCGGCAAAGGGGTGATACTGGTTGGCAAACAACAATGAAAGCGACAGCAAAACGAGCAGACCCGTTGCTGTGATGGCAGTGCCCGCGCACAGCACGGCGAGCGAGGCACGGCCGAGCAGGCGGTCTGCTATGCGAACGCCAGCGTCGAGCAGGCTGTAGGAGGCGATGCAAAGCGCCACACAGCCCAGTGCGGGCTGCAATTGGTAAAACAGGCCGGTCATGCGTGCGCTCTGCGAACGCTGGTCAAACAGGCCAGTCGAGGAGCTGGATTTTGCAGCTGGTAGCCATCGAGTGGCGATACGGCAGGCCTAGGCCCCGCGGGAATAAACCCCGCTGGTCGCCCGCTCGCAAAGGAAACGAACGCGCATTGGCCAAGGCGCTGGCCGATTCGCCAGCAGTCCGAGGTGGCTTGCCTAGGACAAACGCAGGACGAATCAGGGCGATAGCGGCACGCCGCCAGCGCGCTCGACGAACCGGCGCAGAGTGTCAGAAATCGAAAGCAAACTGTTAGCAGACTCTGCATGTTCACCTAAGACCAAAAACCCTATTCGCAAGGGCTTCCGTATGACGACGCATCATTAGGGCCGCTTAGGGTGAAAATCCACCCATCTTTCAAAAAAGGCGGCGATCCGTGCCAGCTGCTGCTGGGGAAGCGTCCGGCGGGTTCACCAATGAAGCAGAATCCTGCCTAGGATTGCTACGCGGAGCCAGTTGGATATCCTAAGCAGATTATTACAGGCGATTTGTAACGAACGGCAGAGAATTTTTTTCGTGACCAGGGTGAAGAACGAGCATGCTGCACGACGTCCCGAGCCATCAACAAATCAGCGGGCATTTTTCATAGACTGCAATCAGGCCGTTTTGCGTTTACGACGAACGATGCGTGGGGGATTTTGGCTTGGCGGGTTCTTTCTGGTCCAGCGACACAGCTTATACCGCATAATCCCTGCTTTGGTGGCTGGCGTTACTAGCCGTTGCTTGCACTGCTGCCGGGTTGGTATCGACGTTTTGCCAATGCCCGCATTGCTCTGAAATGCGGCGCGTGCTTTGCGGTGATTGATGTGCCCGGCTCGGTGCGCAGCGGTTCTCGGTGCGCTGGTCTGTAAGCGGGCATACTGGATCTTTCAGCGTGCGCGGCAGCACCGCTGAGGATGCGGCTATGGCAATGAGGGCAAAGCGGCGTGATGGGGATTTTTCGGTCGCTTCCTCGGGTCCGTTGGCGTGAGCGCCCCGGCACGTCACTGCCCGCAGCAGTGCGGTGAAAGTGCAGGAATCCAGCTGGTGGCCAGGAGTACAGTCGAGACGGGAAATCGCCAGCACTCAACACGCCCTATGACAAGCACCGGGTCTTTGAGTTTATCCCCCGCACAGGACGAAGCACCGCGTCAGTAACTAGCATTACTAATACCGAGCGTTAGTCGAGCGTTTCAGCCGCACAGCCTGTTGGTCACCGCGGTAATCGCGGTAATCGCGGTAATCGCGGTAGTCGCGGTAGTCGCGGTAGTCGCGGTAGTCGCGGTAGTCGCGGTAGTCGCGGTAATCGCGGTAATCGCGGGATGGAATGCGAGGCCCTCGCGGCCGGCATTCGAGCAGCTGGCCGTTTGGTCGGTGGCTTATTGCGATGTCGATAAGAATCGCCGCGCAAGCTTGGCTTTGCGCACAAACAGAAGAGGGATTCTCGGCGCGGCTAATGCACGTTGTAACAATCCGCCGGCGCCTGACGGAACGCTTGCAAGGCGGCCAGTTACCAACACATGTTTGTTTTAGTTGGGGATGATTGGGGTGAGCTTGGCGCGTAGTCCTGTGCAACGCGGCACTTGCCAATCGCCGATCCTTCGTCTTTCGCGTTACAGAGGAGCTGACCATGCCCATCACCTAAGAGCATTGCTTTTAGTCCTTGTGCGATTGCTTGCCGTCCATTTGCATCGGCGCGGTGTTTTGATTTTCCCCGCGCGGTCTGCCCGCAGGAGCAACTCCGCGCCGAGGCCGCTTTCGCCACGCTTGCGAGTTTTCTGGAACTGTGCGCGAGGCTTTCGCTGCAAAAGGTCACAAAGCATGGAGTTGCGACCTAGGGGTAACCACTGCTCTGCCATTGCGTTGGCGATTCCTTGGTAAGTTCTAGCGCGAATCTTCCAACGGTCTGCCGTTTTTGGCAGGAGGTGCATTCCTCGACTGCGTTGCTTTGGCGTTGCACTGCTGCTTTAGCGCTGGTGGGCTTGTTGCTTTTGGAGCGCGTTCAAAAGCGCAGAATGTCGCGCGGATTTTTCGGACTCGCGGGCGCAGTTTTTCTTGGTGGTGCTGTGACCGGATGGCCGGTCGATTGCGGGGGCCATTCTGCGGCGGTTTTGCGCGGTAGGCAGGCGCGGCATTTTGGTTGCTCGACAGGATGCAAGCAGGGTCGTTGGCTTTCGGGTGGAGCCCCGCGGGTGCTTTGGGCGCAGCGGTGCTTTGGGTGCGGCGGTGGTTTGGGTG
>BJHM01000061.1 GCA_014192625.1 Planctomycetota bacterium | reverse complement strand
GAAGGATGCGTGGACGCAGTGGAACTTTGCGCACGATGCCGACAAAACCATTGGTGTGCGCGCGGGCCAGAGCAAGACCTTCCACGGCCTGGAGCCTACTGAGACGGATGCGGGGTTGTTCTTTGTTGACCTGACCGTCGTAACCAACACCTTTAGTGATGTGCGCAGTCGCGGTGGTTGGCTGCAAGGCAACCATGGCAACATGCTGCGGTGGACGGCTGGCGCCTAGAACGGCGATGTCGCGTCGAAAAATCCTGCGCGCATCATCGAGGTCGGCGAAATAGTCGACAATCCGGATTCCGACATGCACTACGTCGCCAGCTTCAACGTCGATCCGTTCGGCGACTACGTCGGCAATGGTGCGAGCTATGAGTCATTTCGCGCAGGCGATCTCGACTGTGCTAAAGAACTGCGCGGCACGATCGGCGCTGGCCTCACGCGCGGGCGCGGGCGCGGGCGCGGCACCCCGCCCGCCGCCCCTTCGGACATCGACGTTCAATCGACGAGCCTCAACCTCAATACTTCATGGAAGTTGCTGGGTCTGTATTTGCAAACCGAAGCCTATTTCCGCGTCGACGACTCTAGTGTCGGCAACCGCAACAGCAGCGGCAGTTACGCGGAAGCCGGATACGTCATGGCGAAGTCCGGAAACTCAGATGTGCAGCTTGGCTTTGGCTTGCGGATCGCCGACGTTGATCTTGGCCAAGGGTTTGACACGCGCGACTACACAGCGGTGTTCGACGTGTTTATCCGTGGCCATGCGCTGAAGGCGCAACTCGACTACACGCGGCGCGAGTTTGAGAGGAACGTCGCCACCTCGTTGGACAGCAACATCGTGCGATTGCAGTTTCAGATTATTTTTTGACCACAAGCTCTGCGCCGGTGCGCCGGTGCGCCACGGATTGCTATGGCGCACAGCCGTGGACCCTGTTCGCTTCGTGGGTGAGGTGCCATTGCAGTTCGCAGCCGCTGGTAGCCGTGCTGCCAGTAGCTTGCTGTGCTTGCCGGCCAACCAACCGTGGCGCTACGGCGAGCCTCTTTGGCGGTCGCGTGCTGGGGCCGCTCGGCACTGGGATCTGGTAGCTGTGTCCGGTGATCTATGGAACAAACCTGCCAAACCCAGCGGGCCTGCGTCGCGCGGCGCGCACCGCACTTGGCATTGTCATTGCCTAAGTTTGTTAGTGCAGCGCGAGCCACTGTCGAGGGCGATCGTGCCCCATGTGCCACTTGACCACAGCGATCAAGGCGCTGTTTTTGACAGCAGTAGGCCGCCCAATCTGGCTCTGCCGATGCGGGAAATTGAGTCGGGAAGGATGACCAACTGGGATCGCTGTGCTGTCGTCTGGCCGCGCATTTGTCATCCTGTTCGCGATGACGAAGACGATTCTGATTTGTGGCTATGGCAAAGGCATCTCTGCAGGCGTTGCGAGCCGATTTGGTGCGGCTGGTTTTGCAGTTGGTCTTGTTGCGCGCAATATTGACAAGCTTGCGGCCGCGGTAAAAACATTATCGGCGGCAGGAGTCCGGGCGGTGCCGTTGCCGTGCGACCTGAGCGATCCCGCAGCAGTGACCGCGATGGTGGCGCAGGCGCGGCGCGACCTCGGCCCAGTGACGGTGTTGCACTGGAATGCGTATTCGTCGACTGCCGGTGACCTGACTACTGCCAGGATCGAAACCGTGCGCGCCGCGCTCGACGGGATCACGGGATGCATTGCTGCGGTGCAGGCCGCGTTGCCCGACTTGCAAATGCAGCATTGCCAATCGGCGGTGTTGTTCACCGGTGGTGGCCTGTCATTCTACGGGCCGAGGGTCGATGCGCTTGCAACCCAATGGGGCGTGATGGGCCTCGCCGTCGTCAAGGCGGCGCAGCACAAGCTTGCGGGACGGTATGCCGAAAAACTGCGCGAGCATGGCATCTACGCCGGCGAAGTCGTGGTGACGGGCATCGTCAAAGGCACCGAGTTTGACACCGGCAGCGGCACGCTCGAACCCGCTGCGATCGCGGAGAAGTTTTTTGGCCTCTACACGGCGCGCGCGCCGCTAACGGTCAACATTTGAGTTTGAGCCGTACGGCGTTGCGTCCAATGCCGCGACTTCAACGAACAGCGAACATGCCCGATCAAAGTCTGCGTCTATTGCTCGCCTCCCTCGCGCTGCTTGCTGCTTGCAGTAGCTACCCGCGCCGCGATCCAACCAACGAACGCTTCCCGACCGTGCGTGGCACTGCCTTGGATGGCACCGAGGTGACGCTGCCCGACGCGTTTGCGGGTGGCCCCGTGTTGCTGTTGGTCGGTTATGAGCAGAACACGCAGTTTGATCTCGACCGTTGGACGATGGGCCTCACGCAGATGGGGATCAAGGTTCGCGCACTCGAACTCCCGACGATCCCGGGGATGATGCCGGGCCTGTTCTCGGGCTACATCGATTCCGGTATGCGGCGCGGCATCCCCAAGGAGGACTGGGGCGGCGTTGTGACGCTTTACAAGGATGCCTCGCTGGTGACGCGCTTCACCGGCACTCAGGATGCGCTACCAGGCCGCATTCTGCTGCTCGACAAAAACGGCATGGTCGTGTTTTTTCACGACCGTGGCTTCTCGCTTGGATCACTGCAAAAGCTGCAGGAAGTCTTGCAGAAGCTGAAGTGAACTCACGCGCGCGAGTGCGCTTAGTGCAACGTAACGCGGGAGCCGGTCGCTGCTGACTGATACGCGGCGTAGATCACTTCGACTACCGCACGGCCGAGTTGGCCGTCGCTCTGCACGCGTTCACCACGGGCCAGCTGCTCACAGAATGCCTGGATCATTGCCTGTTGCCCTGAGGTCCAGTCCTCGTCTGGCATTGGCGTCGACCAGCCAGCTTGCGTGTCGAGTTTCTCCTGCAGGTATTGCCCAGAGAACGTGCCATCGACGGACGCATAGGCGCGCACCATATCGTTCGGGCTGAGGTTGCAGCGCAGGTGAAAATTGCTGCCGAACAGTTCGACGAAGCTCTGCATGCCGCCGAGCAGATGGTCACCACCGTGGGCGATGGCTCGCGAGCCATCATCAAATGCGAGGATCGCGCAGCCCCAGTTTTCGACGCTGTTGCCGGCTTTTTGTATCTTGCGATTGTGGTCTTCGACGCCGCGCACCTGCGACAGGTCGGCGACCTCTGCCTGCACCGACACGACGCGGATCCTGGTGTTCGTGCGCTGGGCTTCGTCTCGTTTTAGTTGCAGGATCGCAGCAATCGGGTGTGCGCCGAGTCGCAGCAGAGCGCCGCCGCCAGTCGCGCGCCACTGCTTGCTGAAAACCGAATGCGAACCACTGTGCGCTTCCTGCCCGCGGATCTCGAGCAGGCGGCCACCGCTGCTCGCGGCAAGCGCGCGCGCCTTCTGCAGTGCCGGCGCGTAGAGCCAGTTCTCGGCATAGCAGAGCTGCACGTTCGCCTTCCTGGTCGCTGTCAGCATCGCGTCGGCATCGCGCAATGCTACCGCTAGCATGTGGCTGCGATCCTGCCTGATGACGGCCTGCTCGTCGGCATCGGCACCTAGGTCTTGGCCGGTGTAGGCGGAAAGCGGCTTCGTGCAGATGACGTGCTTGTTGCCCGCAGCGGCGCGTTCGCAGAATGGCCGGTGCAACGCATTGGGCACGCAGATATCGACGACGTCGATGCTGTTTTCTGCGCAAAGTTGCTCAACGGTCATCGCGCGCCCAATGCCGTGCTGCTGCGCGAATGTTTGAGCGCCTTCGAGCGAACCGGCGGCGATTGCAACGATCTGCACATCGACTCCGTGCACACGGCGATAGCAACGGATGCGGGTCTCTGCCAGAAAGCCTTTGCCAAGGATGCCGATACGCAATTGTGGGTTAGTCATGCGATTCGTTCGTCGCCGTTTTTCGTGATCGAGCCCGTTGCTTTGATCCGTGTTGTGAGCCGAGCGTCAGTACATCTTTGGCCTAGCCAGAATGCTCGCAACGCACGCAGTTGGAACCAATGCAGCAACAGGGAACCTTCAATCGCGGGCATAAAACGACTAATCTTCGCGCTGCGATGTTAGTCGTCAAGGCAATAGCTCTGCCGCGAGCATCCTTGCTCGGCAACCCATCCGACCTCTACGGCGGTGCGGGTGTGGCGTTTACTTTTACCGGCCACCGCGTGGAACTTTCGTTGTGCGAATGCGCAGCGCGCGCTTTGCCACCCGGACTGCTGACCGCAACTTGGCAGGTGTTTGTTGCGCATTTTGGCGAGCTGCCGGAGCGGCCCAACTTTGCAGTGATTGTGAAGAGCAGCATTCCGCGGCAGGTCGGGCTGGCCGGTTCGAGCGCGCTAGTGATCGCATTCTTGCGCGCGCTCTGTAGCTGGTATGAGCGCTCGCTTGATGTGACCACGCTGGCGAAGTTGGCGTTGGCCGCCGAGGTTGATGTGCTAGGCATCCGAGCGGGGCCGATGGACCGCCTTGCCCAGGCGCACGAAGGACTTCTGCACATGGATTTTGCGGTGCCGTTCGATCCGCAATCGACAACGCGCTTGCCCACGGCATTGCTGCCGGTGCTCGGCATCGCCTACGACCCAAAATCATTCAAGAGCTCTGGGCGCGTGCACCAGCCGGTGTATCAGCGCTGGTTGGATGGGGACCCCACCGTGCGATCGGTGATTGCAGAGTATCGACCCTTGGTTCTGGCGGGCATGACAGCGTTGCGCGAGCGTGACGGCGCCGAGTTGCAAAGGCTAATGAATCAAAACTTCGACCTGCGCGCCCGCCTGTTTGCGATCAATGAGCGCGATCGCGCGATGATCGATCTGGGGCGTGCGCGTGGCGCTGCAACCAAGTTCTGCGGCAGCGGCGGTGCAGTGCTTGTGCTGCCGCGCGAACCTAGTGACCTGCCGGCGATCTTGCGCGAATATGAAGCGCTGGGATTTCGCACCTTGGTGCCAGAGTGTCGCGCGCCATCGCGCCAAAAACTGCACCTAGTCGTGCTGGCGGCAGGCTTCGCTACACGCCTGTATCCGTTGACGAAGACTTGCAGCAAACCGCTGCTCGAAGTCGGCGGGTTGCCGTTGCTCACGCGTATTGCAAGGCAGTTTGCGGCGACCAGCCAGGTGCGCGCCATCACGGTTGTGCACAACGCGAAGTTCGCTGCTGACTATGTGCGCTGGCGCGCATCCATCTCGGTTGATCTGCCAATCAAATTGCTCAACAACGGCGCAACCGAGGACGCCAATGGCCGCGGCGCGATTCGGGATTTGCAACTGGCGTTAGCTTCGGCCGCAAGCAACGTTGGCGAGGGCTACATCGTCGCCGGCGGAGATAACGTTTTTGACTTCGATGTCGACAAGCTCATTGAGCAATTCAGCAGCGGCGAATGGCCGCAGATTGTCCTGCGCGACGTTGGCGAAATGATCCCAGGACGATACAGCGAAGCGGTCGTTGACGACGACGGGCGCGTGACAGCGCTGCGCGAGAAACCCGCAGACGTATGTTCGCCGCTGTCCGCCATCTGCCTTTATTTCCTTCCGCACAATCTGCCAGCACTCGTCGACCGCTACTTGGCAACCGGTGGCAACAGTGATGCGCCTGGCCATTTCATCGCCTGGCTCTGTCAGCAGCAACCTGTCCGCGGTGTCCGTTTTGCAGGTCGCTGGTTTGACATCGGTTCCGTAGCGACCCTCGCCGCAGCTCGCGCTGCGTTAGGATGAGAAATCAAATGTGGCGTACAGCGATCCGCAAAGTTATCTCGCAGTGCGATTTCACTGTGGAGCCTGGCTACTTCGTCTACGTGAAGGTGCGTGATTTGTGCGATGCGGGGCGGCACCTATTGATTACGCGCGACGCTGACGAGATCACGGTAGTTACGCGCAGTGATCAGATCCCGGGGCTAGCAGTGGTGGCGATCCATAAAGGCCACTGGAAGTTGTTGTTGATCCGTTGCGCCGTGCCGTTTGATTGCTTGGGCTTTCTGGCCTCGATTGGCGTGGCGATGGCTGATGCTGGGGTCAACATTACGATGGTTTCGGCATTCTCGAATGACTACGTGATGGTGGCAGAAGCCGATTGCGACACGGCTACGCAGGTGCTGATTACGCTTGGATTTCGCCTTCGAACCTTTTTGCCTGAAGGCTCTTGAATGGGCGGCTGCCGCAGGTCTTTTTTGGGCCTCTCTGGCGCAAAGGCCCACCCTTTTAGCTGCTGCTCCACAGATGCCTGCAGGTAGCCTGTAGATAGCCTGCAGATAGCTGTAGATAGCCGCAGGTAGCCTGCAGGTAGCCTTTAGATAGCCACAGGTAGCTGTAGATAGCCTGTAGCTGCAGTGCTGCCGGGAGAGTGTTTTATGTCGTCGCAGATGCAGCAGCAGGGTTTCTAAGGGTTTTGCACCTTTGCCAAGCTGCAGCACCGGTTGAAAGGAGCCCAGGGACATATTCTGGGCACCCGCAAAGTCGGCTTTGCACGGTTCAAATATGCGCAACTAGCGCGGTGGGATTTCGTTTTCGTGATCTGCGCATGTCTTATTTTGACGTTGACAGTGTTAGGCGCGGCCGGCCCATCAGGCGAGAGTCTTGTGCGGAAGCCTAATTTGAGGTTCTTTTGTATTATCGTCTGGCCGCAACATTGCTATAAATGATAATCAAGGTCCGATTATGGAGCACTCCATTACGCATTTCACCGCGGCCGACCTTTTGGCTGGATCGGGTGGCCGTGCATTTCATCTAAATATTGATCCGGCGATGCTCGCGGACCGGGTCATCCTCTGCGGCGATCCAGGACGGGTCGAGAAAGTGGCAAGGCTGCTTTCCGACCGCACTAATCCAGTCTACAATCGCGGGTTCGTCACCGTCACTGGCACGAGCCGCCACGGCCAGCGCATAACAGTAACAACATCCGGAATGGGATCTCCTTCGCTTGAAATCGTCGCACGGGAGTTTTCAGCTTTGCGTAGAGTAGATCTGGTGACGCGCGAATTGCGACCCGATCCCAAAACCAAGTTTGGCGTAATTCGCCTTGGCACCTCGGGGAGCTTGCAGGCAGATATTCCGGTTGGGGCTCCGATCATTACAGATTGGAGTGTTGGCCTGGATAACGCGGGTGCTTTTTATGATATTCCGGCTCCGCCCGGTGCCGTGGATCTAGAAACACAAATCGGCCGCGCACTCAAAGCGGCTACACCTGCTGGCCGCAGATTCCGCGGCAGGATTTGGCCCTATGCTTCACGAGCGCACCCAAAGGTGGTCGAGGCACTCACAAAGTCGGCAATTGCGCGAAAAACCGAGTTCGTCGTTGGAACCACAGTTACTGCCCCCGGACTGTTTGCTGCCCAAGGGCGCCCTGTGGAAAATACCACAAACACAGTCACCGACCTTGACCTCGTGCTAAGCCAACTGCAATTGCCACATGCAAAGAGGTTGACGAACCTCGAAATGGAAACCGCAATGCTCAATCTGCTTGGTGCGGCCTTTGGATGGATGACCGGCGCGGTCTGCATCGCGATCGCCAACCGCCGGACCGAGGTTGCAAATACGGTAGATTACGACGCCGCAGTCATGAACGCCGCCGAAATCATCATCGACGGATTTCAAATGCTCGAGTAGTGGATGCCTGTTGGCAATAGTTGTGCAAAAAGGCCATCGGGTCTAGAAAATTGGTAGCCATGATTCGTTGGATTGTAGGGCGGCCAACTTAGCAATCTTGGTGGTTCAAATGTTCGCGCGAAAATTGTTTTTCAGCGTTGTCGATCTATATCATGTCTAACAGCATCGACCACAAGCTGGCCGTTCGGTAGTGTGGCGTCTCGGTAACTATTTTTTAGCAAGCCATAAGTTTGTTCCGCAGCACTCGCATGTTTTTGTGCCGTTGCTTTGTTTAAGTTTTGGTAGCCTCTGACCAGAATCGCCTCTGACTGGATGCTTCTTCTAAGGGCTGAAGCGTGTAGAGAAGATCCTTCTCCGCTATCTGATGAGTCGGGTGAGTCGAGTACAGAAAGGAACTTTGCTATTGCGTGCCCAATGCCAATCTCAGCCTGCTTGTCTTTGTAGGTTTTTATATGTAATAACGCTTTGCGATATAGAGCGTCAGCTAGTTTGTATCGTATAAGGCCAAGTTGGGGATCTGATAGGCTAGGATTTTTCAGGCCTGGACCTAGTAAGCTTGATTCAGTTTTAGATAAGGTTTCGATTTGCTGGTCAATTGTTAGCAGCCTCGTTGCCGCAGGCGCTGTTTCCAAGGGAGCGTTCGTCGATGCAGGTGCCTCGGGCTTCGCAAATCCCAACGCCGTCCCACAACCCGACATCTCGCCAAAGTCCGGATTGTCACCGACAAGTTGCCGGAACCGATTGATGAACTCCGCGCGCGACACAGCGCCCGCTTCAAGCTGCGCGCGCAGCGCCTTGAGTTTGCCGCCGAACGCCGCGCGGAAAACCGCGAGCCCCTTGCTAAACTCCGCCGCCGCGCGTTCGAAGGTCACGTTCTCCGCAAAGCGCTGCGACACCTTGCGCACCGCCTCGCACTGTGTCTGATCGCAACCGTCGACGATGCCGAGCTTCGCAGTCGCGGCCATGAAGCGCGCCTTGTCGGCCTTCTGCATGCGATCCATCGCGTCGTTCGCGGGAAACAGCGCCTCGAGCTTATCGCGAAGCCCACGCGGCACGATCTTGAGCGCGCCGTCGCGGATCTGGTCGAGCTTGAGATTGATGCCGCCTGAGTGACAGGCGATGCACGACACGCCGTTGGTGATCTGGCCCTTCACGTCCGCCGAGTCGTCGCGGTCGAAGACGATCTTCGACGGACCGTCGTCGATGCGCGTCCCGTCAGACTTGACCAGCAGGTAGCCCTGCAGCCCATTGGGCAGGCTGAAGATGATCTCGCCGCCCGCGTGCTCGAAGGCGAACTCGCGCTGGTTGTCGGGGAGGCCCTCGAGGTTCGCGGGGCCAAGCGGATGCAGCACCAGGTTGCCAGTGCCGACCGAGTCGCCGAAGTCGTAGCTCTTCCAGTAGTACGCGCCGGCCGCGCGCTCGTGCCGCTCGATCAGGCGGTTGTGCTGCGAGACGCCCGATTTCTTGTCGTGGATGCCCGCGCGGGCGATGCGCACCCCCTCGAGGATGTTCTTGCGGACATCGATGCCGAGCAGCCGCTCGAGCGCGTAGTCGGCGCCCGGCTTGCCGTCGCCGCCCGGGAGACCGAGCAGGTCGTGGTAGAGCGGCGGACGGCTCGTCGCGAACACAAACCAGTCGGCGCGCACGCACGGGAGCTCGGTGCCGAGCCACTGGACGATCTCGTCCTCCTGCTGCGCGCCGATCTTTCGACCGTAGGGAAAGCGCGCGCAGAGCATGTCCCACTGCTTGCCAGACCAGTGATCGCGGTGCTCCGCGCAGAGCATGCCACGCAGATCGATGCGGTAGACGAGGCGGTCCTTGTCGATCGCCTTCGGCATGGCCATGGTCGGCGACCAGGAAAGGCTGTTGAGCATCTTGGCAAAGCCGAGCCGCGTGGATTCGAGTAGGTCGTCGGTCTCCTTCTGGAACTTCGCCAGTTCGGACGCGCTCGTGCCATCAGGGAGGCGCTCGTTCCAGAGGTTCGCGTAGGTGATGTAGCGGTAGTTCACTCGGTCGGCGGCGGGCAGCGCGACGAGGTCGGCGTGGATGAGCTTGAGCACCACCTCCTCGTCGATGATCGGGCGCGCGACGAACTTGACTGCGGTTGCCTCGGTTGCGGTGGTGGTCGTGCCGCCGCCCGGCTTCTCGCCGATCCAGGCGCGCACGAGCGTGAGTTGCTCCGCGGAAAGCGGATCGTCACCCTTGGGCATCTGCGGCGTCTGCGCGCCCGACAGGTACTGGTAGAGCAGCGAGTTCGCTGGGTCGAAGCGCTTGATGTACTTGGGGTTCTTGAGGAGCTCGTCGACGAGTTCGACGCCCTTGAAACCCGCCTTAGGCTTCTCGACCTCGCTGCCATGGCAGTCGATGCACTTGTCGGTGAAGAGCGCGCGGACTTGCGACGCGATGGCGTCGGAGTCCTGCGCAGCGGCTTGCGCCCCAATCAGAGCAGCGGCGGCGAGCGAGAGCAGCGAGATCGGCGCGAGAATTCGTGTCAGCATGGGTTCACCGAGATTTGGCAGGCGAGTCCGCGAGTGTAAACCAACGCTATACCCGTTGGAAGCACCATTTCACAGGCAACGCGCGAGGCGCACCAGGCTCGCTGCTGGCAAGTCCGCCGCGACTCCTCCGCTTCCCGTGCACGCGGCTGCCGCGGCGAAACCCGAGCGCGCCGCGCCTTCCATCGTGCTTGGCCAACCCGTGTCGGTCCACTCGCCTGCGAGAAACAGATTCGCAACGCCACCCTTGAGATCCCCCGCTTCGACGCGCGCGCGCGGGCGAATCGCGTCAATTCCTGGCGTGCTCGCAAAGGTCGCGCGCTTCTCGAGCACGGGCCGCGACCACGCGATGTCGTCGCGCGTGACGCCAGGAATCGCCCACGCGATATCCGCGAGCACGCGCGCGGTGATCTCGTCTTTGCTCAATCTGATTTACGCGTCTGCTGTACTCACAACCGCCTCGATGTGCTGGACGAATCCGTCGGTTGCGCCCGCACCCGCGCCATCATGCGCAAACAACCAATGCGTCGCGCGGCCTGGGAGCGCGAGGTTCGCCGTCTGCATCACGCGGCGCTTCATCGCCAAATGCACGCCGAGAATCGGCGAAAACGCAAACTCGTCAAGATGCGCAAGCCGCTTGTCATGCACGCGCAGCGTGTCGCTCGACAGCTTCGCCAGCCGATCGGGCGGGACCGCGCTGATCACCGCCTGCGCGCCAACCACGCCGTCGTCGCACACAACACCCGTGATGCGCGCGCCGTCAAACGCCAACGCCTTCGCGCTGGTACGCAGACGCAGCTCGCCGCCCGCGCGCACGATGATCTCCTCGGCCGCGTTGTACAGGCGCGCGAGCGGCACGCGCGACACGCCGACCGCGCCGGCAAAGCGATGCGCGAGCATGCCGTCGTCGAACACCTTCAGCGCATGCGCCGCCTCGCAGCGCGCGCTCGGAAGATTGCACGCGCTCAACACCACCGGATCCCAGAACAGCTCGACCACGCGCGCGGGTTGGCGCGTTTGCGCGAGGAATTCACCAAACGCACGCCCCTGCCAACGCAGGCGGCCGCGCGGACCCATGCGCAAAATCGCAATAAACGCGCGGGAAATCGCCAGTTTCTCGCCGAGCGTGAACAGCTTCATCCGCGCGAAACTCGGCCCGTAGTGGAGCGGCGCGGGCAGCAGCGGCGCGATCGACAGCGCATCGCTCGCACCGTTTGCGCGCGCGAACCACAGCGTCTCGTGCCAGTCGATCTCGCCGAGCACGCCCAGACGGTCGTACAACTCGAGGATGTTGGTGCAGCAGCCCATCACAACATGCTGGCAGTTGTCGAGCTCGATACCGGTACGAACATCATCAAAACTCGTCGCGCGGCCGCCGAGTTTGGTGCGGGTTTCAATGAGTATCGGCCGCCAACCCGCGTCGGCCGCGCGCACCGCCGCCGCGATTCCCGCCACGCCGCCGCCGACGATCGCGACGGTGCGCACCACGCCCATGCGCGCGCTCCGAGCAAACCAAGTCGCGCGCGCAGAGCGATCCACGACTTCTCCAGCGCCGAAAGTCGCACACGCTGAGCGAGGGCGCGACGCGGATCGACGGCGATCTTTCGCAGGATTTCCCGATAGATCGCGCTCATCGCGCCAATGGTCGCAACCGCGTCCGACGAAACCATTGCGTCGAGCGCCGCGCTCTCGGCGAAGATCCGTTGCGCGCGCGCGCACTGAATGTGCATGAAGCGCGCGCAACGAGCGTCGGCGTTGATT
>BJHM01000060.1 GCA_014192625.1 Planctomycetota bacterium | reverse complement strand
TCGCCGGGTTCCTTCGCAGGATTACTCCGCCGGGTTCCTTCGCAGGGTTCCTTCGCAGGATTACTCCGCAGGGTTCCTTCGCCGGGTTCCTTCGCTGGATTACTCCGCAGGGTTACTCCGCAGGGTTCCTTCGCTGGGTTACTTCGCAGGGTTCCTTCGCAGGATTGCGAGCACGGCGGGCACCGCAAACCCCGGGCGCAGCAGGAACGAGTGCGGCAAAAGCTGCTCCGTACAAAGTAGCGCCGCCGAGACCTTGCGGACTCGACGGCGCAGATTCCCTAGGCCCATCGTTCGCAGCAAGAAGACCAATTCCTGCGCAGCAGCCGCAGCAATCCGTCAGCAAAGTCGGTCACCGCCGGAGACCGGCGATGCCCGCCAGAGTCTGCGAGCAACAGGCGACCAGAGCGAGTTGCCCGGATGCCTAGTCCGAACAACTCGTGCCGTCGGCCCTCCCACTTGCGACCGCCCAACACGCGTGCATCTATACGGCGGAACGGCAAGGAGACCTAAAGTTTTTTGACACTTACCACCGCCACCTGTAGCCCCTGAATCAGCACTCACCCACGAGGCTTCGTGGTTGCCGGATCGGCGATCGGCAGGAACAGCTCAAAGCTCGCGCCTTCACCGAGCTTCGATTCCACTTCGATCCGGCCGCCGTGACGCGCAACAATGCCGTGACTGATCGCAAGCCCAAGCCCGGTGCCCTTGTCAACATCCTTGGTCGTGAAGAATGGATCAAAGATCTGCCGCAGGTGCTCTTTGCGGATCCCCGCACCACGATCCACAATCTGAATGACCACGTTGCTACCCCGCACCTGCCACGAAAGCCGCACGCTGCTGCCCTGCGACGAAGCATCTTTGGCGTTCAAGAGGATGTTGATCAAAACCTGCAACAGGTGGTTTTGTGAGCCGAGCAGATGCGCAGGCTGGCCGGCCAAAAGTTCGAGCTCGACCTCTGCCGCGCGAAACGGCACGCGCACCAGGTCCGCCGCCTCGCGCAGCAGCAACTGCACGTCGATAGCCCGCGTCGCAAACGGCACATCCCGCGAAAATGCCAGCAACCCAGCGGTGATCTCGCCGATGCGCATCGTGTGCTTCTCGATGACATCGAGTTCGCGCAGGAGCTGTTCGCGCGGATCCCCATCCTCGATGCGATACCGCAGGGTCTGCACCTTGTTGTTGATGATGCCAACCGGGTTGTTGATCTCGTGACTGACACCTGCGGCGAGCGTGCCGACCGAAGCGAGCTTCTCGCTCATCGCCAAGCTGCGACCTAGCCGCAACAACTGATGCTCATTGCTGCGCAGCCGTCGCAGGATCGTGGCTAGGAAGTAAATCGAGAACACCATCGTCAGCGCGAAGCCGAGCAACAACAGAATGAAGCCGCCCGGTTGAACCGAGTCGAGATCCAGCAGCCCCAGGTTGTTGAGCGGCAGATGCGGGATAAAACGACAGCGCTCCGCAAAGCCGAGCAGCGTCACCAGCAAAATCGATATCATGGCAACGCCGCACGCAGCCTGCACCGACAGCACGAACGCCGCGATGAAAGTGTGGAACAGGTAGAACAACACCAACGGATTGGTGATGCCGCCGGTGAAGTGCAGCAGCGCCGAAAGGATCAGTAAATCGACGCTGATCTGCAGCAGCACGTGCCGCCGCACATTAACCACAGCCTGCAACGACAGACGCGAATAGCAGGCGAGGTAGGTCACATCAACCAGCGCGATCAAGCAACCGAGCACGTAGACCGGCACGGGATCGGCAACGATCGCCAGCACATGCGAAGCGATTGCCGCCAGCGCAATCACCATGCCTGCGACAATCAGGCGGAGTCGATTGAACCACGCGATCTGCAACAGCAGGGCCTGATTCTGCCGCGCCTCGTCTGGCAACGGCGACCCAACTTCTTTTTCACTTTGTTGCGCACTCGAGTTGGTCATTTGATCAGCGCACAAAAGGCTTGGCGCCCGCTGGCAGCAGTAGCAGGAACTTGCGCCACGCCTCGGTGCGCTCCAGTTTGCCGCCGTCGTATTGCTTGCGCATCATCTTGCCAAGCAACTAGCACAGCTGGTCCCAAAAGCAGACCGCCTTGGCAATCGGCCTCCTGAACGGATCCCCGCGCAACTGCAGGACCTGCCGCGGCACTTCGTCGGCCGACTTCCAAATCGGCCGGCACCACCGGCTCCGCTTCGGCAGAGCGACTTGTCAGCAAAACGGTGGGCAACGAAAAACGATGCCACAAGGGTGCGAGTCGTGGGATGCGCAACATGCTGGCGAGTAGCAAAGCGCACTCACTCCCGCGAACGCGAGTCGTATTCACTGCGCGTGTAAAACCACAGTGCAAGCACAAGGGTGACGGCGATAATAATGCTGAGGTTGAGTAGTGGGTGGCCGATCAGGTCAGGTTTGAACTCACGTTCGCTTGGCCAAAGCACACGCGCCAAGCGTGGATCCGGATCAATGCCATCCAACAGCAAGCGACGCAGCGGGTCCGTGATCGTCAGCACGCGAATGCCAGCCTGCGCTGGCATGTTGCCGATGAACATTTGCAGGCCGACGATGAAGAACGCGCCAAACACCAGCGGTCGCTGAAACTTCGCCGCGAACAACACCGCAATCGAAGCGTAGGCAAAAGCGGCCCATGCCATTGCCTCGGCGAACGCCACGGCCATTTCGGTCTCAACTCCCAGCGGCCACAACTCTGGCCGCGCTGCGAAGGCAAAAAACAACAGCACGGCACCGACGGTGAACATGACGGAGCAGAGCAGCGCCACTGCAAGCCACTTACCGAGCAGGATTGCAGCGCGCGACACCGGCCGCAGGAACAGGTACTGAAACGAGCGGTCCTCGATGTCGCCATGCACCGCCTGCACCCCGAAGTAGAGCGTGGTCCATGGCAGCAACACTGTGCCAAGCAGCCACCACGCCATCAGCGCGTAAAGGTGACTGCCTTTTAGTTCGCGCGGCGGGTGGCCACCAAGCAGGTAGCCGATCAGCGCGATGGCGACCAACGCAAACCCGACGACCAGGCACATCCGATTTTGCAGCAGTTGGCGCAGCGTCTGGCGAGTGATTTCGATCGTGGCAGAGAAGAAACCCATGATGTCACCCAACCAGGTAGCCAAAAACCGAGGCCAAGGAATCGTCCAGCGGCACGGCCTCGCTTACTAGGTCTCTAGCCGCTGCGATTTTCGTCAATGCACCATAGAAGCCGGGCTCGCCGCTGAGCGACACCTCGACCGCATTGGGCGACAACTGCATTCCGACGACCTGCGACAACGGCACCAACGCCGCGGCCAAGTCGCGCGGACACTCGCTGATGAGGCGCAGGCGGTGCGGCTGACCGCGCAACTGACCGCGCAGCTCAGCCACGCGCCCTTCCGCGAGCAGCCGGCCTTGATGGATCAGCAAAACGCGATTCACCATCGCCTCGAGCTCATGCAGGACATGGCTGCTGATCAAAACGCCAATGCCATTTCTGGCCAACGTCATGATCTGCTGCGCCAGTTCATGACGCGCGATCGGATCGAGGCCGGTCATCGGCTCATCGAGCAACAAAATCTTCGGGCTGTGCGCAAGTGCCTGGGCAAGACGAACCCGCTGGCGCATCCCTTTACTGTATTCGCACACGCGGCGATGCATGTGCTCGCCGAGTCCGAGTTCTTGCAATACGTCCCCCGCACGCTGGCGCGCTGCGGCAGCAGAAGCCCCGTGCAGTCGCAGCATCCAAGCAACGAACTCGCGGCCCGTTTGCCGTTCGTAGAGCCGATCGAGATCCGGACAAAAGCCCAACTGGGCACGAGCGCGGGCAGTACTTGCATCATCACCACAGACCAAGACCTGCCCTTCACTTGGTCGCAGCAAACCTGACGCAAGCTTCATCAGGGTGGACTTGCCAGCACCATTGCGGCCAACCAGGCCGACCACTTCGCCGCGCACGGCAAACGAAATATCCATCAGCGCAGAGACCTGGCCATACCACTTGCTGACGTTGGCAAATGTCAGCAGGGCACTCGGCGGGGCACTTGACTGCGTTTCGAGCGGCGGTGGCTGGCTGCTCATCCGATTGCCTCCTGTAGTCGCAGCCGGCGGCGCAGCGCGAAGGCCAACAACAGGACGATCCCGCCGAGCAGCGCGCATGAGCCAGTCACGTTGGTTTCGCGCTGCGTGACACCAGCAATCGCGTGCGCCAAAACACCTGCGGCATCGAACACGCTCAAGGTCACGCTCAATACCGGTTGGCCAAGTACTTCGCCGGCCACGCGACCGACAGCTGCCGTGCCGCCGAGCATCAAACACCACAGGATTGCCGCAAGGTTTGGCGTAGTGGCGAGCGCCGAGAGCAGCAAGCAGATGCTGGTCAGCACTGCGGTAAACACAAGGAGCCCAAGCACCACCCCCGGCATGAATGTCCAGGTCTTCAACAGAAAGGACCAGTCATCAGCGAGGAACACGCCCATGACCCACAGGGCAAAGGGGGCCGCCACCGTCATCAACGAGGTGAGCAAGAAACAGCCGAGACCCTTACCGAGAAAATAGCCGAGCGGCGAAATCCCCCGCGTCCAATACAGCTCAAGCGCATTGGTTGCCCGGTCCTTGGCGATCGCGCGCGCCGTCACGAGCGACGTCAGCACCAACAACATCACAAGGCCCCAACCTGGCGACGTGACGCCATCGAGGTAAAACTCGACGCGATCGGGCAGCAGTTCCTGCATTTGCTGCGGCGCATTCTTGCCAGCATTGCGCATCGCACCACCGCCGCCAAGGGCAAGCGCACCAGTCCAGATCAAAAGGATCACTAGCCGTACGAGCGACGGGATTAGGCACGCAAGAAAGATTGCGATCCCCCACTTCGTGCGGAACTGCGCGGCAAACTCGAGTTTCAAAAGCTGCTTGAGTCGCTGCCAACGCGAAGTCGGCAGATACGGCGCAGGCCGGTAGCGTTGACCATGGATCATACGCTCACCTCCGCCGCGGCTCCGCCCTGAACGACGCCAGCCTGACCGACGCCAGCCTGAACGGCACCAAGGAACACTTCTTCCAGCGACCTACGATACAGCGTGAGTTCGCGCACGACACCGCCGTGCTGCTGCACCAGGGCAAACACATCCCGCGCCGTCGCTGCAAGCCCGGCGCGCACGCGATAGCGACCCTCTGCCGAAAGCTCGCACACGAGGTCGGGCATCGCTCGCACAGGCAGGCGCAAATCCGGCGGCTCAACCTGCAAAAGGAACACCCGATCCTTGGTGCTGGTCAGTTCGGCGAGCGGGCCTTGCGCAACTACGCGGCCGCGCTCCATCACCACCACTGAGTCACAAACCGCTTCGACATCCTGCAAGATGTGGGTCGACAAGATGACGGACTTGCCAAGGTCGCGGCAAAGCTCACGCACTAGTTCGAGCATCTCGTAGCGACCGTCCGGATCGAGGCCGTTGGTGGGTTCGTCGAGGAACAGCACCTTTGGGTCATGCACCAACGCGGTAGCAAGCTTGACCTTTTGCCGCATCCCGGTGCTGTAACCACTCACCAAGCGGTAGCGCTGCTCTTCGAGCCCGACGAGATACAGCACCTCGTGCGCGCGGCGATACGCGTCGTGCGCTGGCAGCCCTGACAACTGACCGAGCAACGACACGGCTTCGAAGCCATTGAGAGCTGGCAGATAACAATCGCGCTCCGGCATGTAGCCGATCCGCGCCCGAATCTCGTTCGGCGTCGCGTGCTGCGGCAGATCGAGAATCTGCATTTGCCCGCTCACTGGACGCACAAGGCCAAGCAGCGCCTTCAGAATCGAACTCTTGCCCGCGCCATTGCGGCCGAGCAGACCAACCGCGCCCTGCGGGAACAACACCGACACATCATCTACCGCAGTGTGCGCGCCGTATCGGATCACCACGTTGTCGAGTTTTACAGTCATGCGAGCGGGCGCAGAGTAGCCGGACACTCGCCCTGGTCGTCAGCTAGTTTACGCGGCATATTTAGTTTGGCCGTGGCCGCCCAACGATCGAGCGTCACTTGCTGCTCGGCAAAGACGCAGACCCGGATCGGGATCCGCTGACCGTCCCAGTGCGTCGACAGGGCTAGCTCACAGCAAGCGAACGAAGCCTTTGCCTGCACCAAAAAACCTGCCACTTCGCGACGGTAGGGATCCGCATGAATCGCGATGCCGCCGCCAAAAAGACTCGCGGCCATTTGTTGCAGCACCGGCCGATGATGCACCACTCGATAGGTAACGTCCGCGAGCAACAAGAGGTCAAAGGCCCCCAAAACTGAGCCCGCATGCCAATCATGAACCCGAGTTGTGACCAGCGCCTCCGCGGCCGGTTGACGGCGCGCATTCCAGGCAGCGAATGCGAGCGCGTCCGGTTCGCGATCGGCAAAGGTGACCGCTGCGCCAAGCCGTGCGGCAGCGATGCCGGGCACGCCGATCCCACAGCCAAGGTCGAGACACCGCTGCCCAAAAAGCGAGCCGCGGCGGCACAACAGCCTGGCCACCGCCACGGCTGCGGGCCAAACGTCTGCCCAATACGGCGGCTCTTCACCACGTGCGGCGCGCTCCGACCAGCCGCCAGTGTGCAGCCAAGCACCGGCATCTGGCACCACCACATCGAGCGTGCCGTTCGCAACGGGCAGACGCAGCCGCCGCAGCGGATATCGCTTTAAAGAAGGATCGGTGCGGGCAGCAGGAACGGACATTTCAGTTCGCGGGCGGCGGCGCAAAGGCCAAGTTGGTATGCCGTGCGGCCAAAGTCTCAGCCCGAGGCAAAAGGATTACCATCTTCGGATCACAGTTCGACTGGTTTGCCTGTCAGATCGCATCGGCTAACTTTCCTAGACAATAAGACTAACTGCGCCCTTGGCGAACAAGACCACCCGCCCACGCTTGCCACGCCGCCACTTGTTGGCCTTGTGCACGTTCCTCGTGCCGCTTGGAGCGCTCGCATGGCTGCAGCAGCAGGAGTTGCTGCGCCAGGACAATCAGTTTCGTGGCGCACTACAACGCGAAGCTTCACAGTTTTTGGTCGGCGCGGCGCAGGAGATTGATCATCAGTTTGATTCCATGTTGCCAGTGCTTGCCAAAGCCGCTGCGCTGCTGCTCACTAGCGATGATGTGAACACGGAAGCCTCGGCTGAGAGCCTCCTGCCGGACGCTGCCCGGAGACTGCAGCGCGAACACACAGCGGTGCGCGACCTGCTACTGCTCGACCCGCGCGGTGGACTGCGCTCACCCGAGCCTGCCATCACCCGCAACCTGCCGCCGCTCGCACGCGATGTGGATGCGCGCGAGCCGATCGGGCGCAACGAAACTTCGCCGCATGCAGCACTGCGCTGCGCTGAGTTGTTGATCGACACGGAAAACCTCCCCGCAGCAGAGGCCCTGCTGCGCAATACGCTACTCCAGGTGGCGACCGCCAACGGCGCGAGTCGTCCACGCCGCGGCGTTAGCGACGGCATCGAAGTGGAACTGCGGATCGGCTTTCGCCTGGCCACTGTGCTGCTGCGCAATGGCAAACGCGACGAGGCGCTCGCCTGGGCACAGCGAGTGCGCGATCAGGCGGAGTCCCTGCGTGAACTTGTCCGGCGTGGGCTCGACAGTGAAACCGAGGCAATCGGCGTGCTCGCCGAAACGCTGCTCGCGGAATCTGTTCCCGAACCAGCTCCGCGGCTCGACCTGCTGACGGCGATTAGTGCTGGGCACCGTGATGCCACCAACGAAGCAGTGCTACGGATCGTCGCCCAAAGACTCTCCGACGGGATTTCAGCTACGGCCACCGAGCGGGCGCATGCAGACGACCTGCTGCAAAGGCTCGAGATCCACCTAGCAGCACGTTCGTTTGCTGCCGAGTACGAATCCTACCTCGATGAGTCCGTGCAACTGCAGCTGCACAATCAGGTCGAGAACGGGCCGGGCAGCAGCAAGTTGATCTACCGCATCTATACGCTCGACGGCCAAACCTCGTTGCTGTTGCTTCAACCACTGCTGCAAACAACGGGCGCCAATAGCGGCTGGGTGGGCATCCGCCTCGACCTCGAACAACTGCTGGTGGGCGTGTTGGAAGGCTATGTCCGTGGCAACGGCCGCTTCGTCTTGGCCGTGTCCGACAGCGAAGATCATGTGGTGATCGATAGCCCGAAGGCACCCGCCGGCTTTGATCCGCCAGTGATGCTGAGCCACACGTTGCAGTTGCGCGCCCACCCTGCCAACGTCGATGGCTGGGTTGACGAAGCCCGCGCCGCCGCCAACGCTTCGTTTTGGCTGGTGATCTCACTGCTCTGCGCCGCCGCGATCGGCGCGTATTTGCTCTGGCGTTCGGTGTCGCGCGAATCCGAACTTGCAACTCTGAAGGTTGAGCTCGTATCGCGCGTCTCGCACGAACTGAAGACGCCGCTGGCGCTGATCGCACTCTATGGCGAGACGCTAAGTCTGAAACGCGCCCGCGATGCCGATCAGGCGGCCGACTTTGGCCGCATCATCACTCGCGAGTCCGGGCGGTTGACGACGCTGATCCAACGCATCCTTGACTTCTCCCAGCAACAAGCAGGGACCCAGCGTTATGAGCTGCGACGTGACGACCTCACCGCGTTGCTGATCGAGACCGCAACGGCATATCAGCCGCACCTCGCCGCCAAGGGCTGCCACTTGCAAGTCGACTTGCAGCCAAACGTGTTTGCCATGGTCGACGCCAGAGGGCTGGCCGGTGCCGTGATCAACCTGCTCGACAACGCCGTGAAATATGCCACCGACGGCCAAGCGGTTGGTGAATTGCAACTCGTCATGCGCGCCAATAAAGACACCGCAACGATTGAGCTGCTCGACCAAGGCCGCGGCGTAAAGGCAGCCGAGCGCGACCGCATCTTCGAAAGTTTTTACCGCGGCAGCAACGCGGGTGAAGTCCGCGGCGCGGGCCTCGGCCTCTCCATCGTCCGCCATTTCGCAACAGCCCACGGCGGCACCGCCACCGTTTTGCCGCGTGACGGAATTGGCAGCGCGTTCCGCATTACCCTGCAAACTACTCCCTGACCCATGAACGACCTTCGCATCCTCGTCATCGAAGATGAACCCGATCTGCGGGCTGGCCTGCAGCACAACCTCGAACTCGAAGGCTTCCATGTCGACGTCGCCGCGGATGGCAAGACTGGCTTGCGCAAGGCACAGCAAGACAACCCAGACCTGATCCTGCTCGATCTGATGCTGCCTTTAATGTCTGGCCTCGAGGTGCTCAAACAACTGCGCCAAAGCGGCCACACCCATCCGGTCATCATCGTTACGGCAAAGGGCATGGATCGCGACAAGGTCGCGGGGCTTGAGTTGGGTGCGGATGACTATGTGACGAAGCCGTTCGGGCTAACCGAGTTGATGGCCCGCATCCGGGCGGTATTGCGCCGCACGCAACGGCACACCACCGAAAGCATGTCACAGGTGACTGCCGTCGAGCCATCCGGTCCAACAGTTGGAGCGGTGCTGCAGTTCCGCAGCCTGACCGTCGACTTCAAACGCTTTACCGTGACCAAGAATGACGCCGAACACCAGCTGTCGCGGTTTGAGGCTGAGATCCTGCGAATGTTGATCGACCATCGCGGCGAGGTGGTCACGCGACAAAACTTGCTGCGACAGGTCTGGGGGTATGTGCACCTCCCGACCACCCGGACGGTTGACAATCACATCGCGCGATTGCGGAAGAAGGTCGAACTCGACGTCGATGCGCCCGAACACGTGGTGACCGTGCACGGCATCGGCTACCGCTTCGAAGCCACCCCGCTCGAAGGCACTCCGTGAACCTGCAGCGATACTGCACGTTGCTGCTGGCTGCCGCCCTCGCCGCCCAACAACCCACGCCAAATCCGCCGGCACTTGGGAGAGCTTGGCTGCACGAGATCCTGGATCTGAACCTTGCCAAGGCCACGGCCGCATACGTGCAGATCAGCAAGGACCGCGCAGCCCCTGCACTCGATCGTCAAATCGCCACGGCCCGGCTCATCGAACTGCAACGCGAAGGCTGCGCGCTACCAGTGCAGGCCCCAGACCTCACCGCCATCCCCGAGGCGATGCGCGCCCGCCTTGCCCAGTCCTTCGCACAACCCTCGCCACCGGTCTTCACGCAAGCGATCGAAGCTGCACGCGCGGGCCCCGCGGCCTTGCATGCGTTTCTCCAAGCGAACGCGATTCTGCCGCAACTCCGCCCCTTCGTCGCACCCAACGTCAGCAGCGATCGCCAGCGCAGCGGCCGAATCAGGCCTACCAGCCGCGAGGATGGCGTTCGCAGCCAAGACCGATTTTACGCCCTGCAAGTCCTGCGCGCCGAGCTGGAAGGTCGCAGTGCAGATGCCGCAGATCTCCGTCGTCGCAACTTTGCTAGCTGGCAACCCGAAGCATGGCCAAAAGACCAACTGCCGGTGCTCGACCGACTGACCGCCAATCTTCTGCAATGGCTCGCAGAACGCGAACTGCCGGCGACCGAGCGCCCTCTGGTTACCCGCTTGCAGGGGCAACTCCTTTTCATGCGGTCGAACTCACCCGCCATGATCGCGCCATTGCTAGATCGCATGCCGATCGTCAGCGAGCGCCTGCGGGCCAGCACGGCGCGCTGAATGCGGAGTCACCGCCGACTCGACGCAAGCAGGCTTACAGTCTGACTGCAGTAGTCTGGCGGCTGCAGTCTGACGGCTGCAATCTGACGGCTGCAATCTGACGACTGCAGTAGTCTGACGGCCGCTTCCTGCAAAAGAACCACGGGCACGCACTCCGTGGCGCACCCTTGAACTCGCGTCCGCAGGAGCAATGGCCCCCCCGAAAAGGGCGGCGCCATGCTACCGACGGAAACCTGTTACCGCTTGAAGCCTGGCGGGGTCGCTTCGCCGCTGGTTGCATCGGTGCCACTAGTCTTCGCCCCGTCAAACCAAGTGCCTTGGTAGAAGTCGAGCGGCTGAATCGGCACGTTGCCTGGCGGGATCTCGGCCATCATGTAGAACGGCGTGAACGGCAGGTCCAGCACGTGGATCGCGCAGTAAATAGCGTGCTCGGTGGCGTGGAACAGGAAGGTGAACGGGAACGCCAAAACCTCAACGGCGGAGCCGCTGCCGAGGCCGTCGCGAACACCTTTGGCAGTTCCGTAGCCGTCAGTGGCACCGCCATAGACGATCAATACAGGGGACGCTACGCCGACGAACACGTCCTTACCGGCGCGACGGAAACTTCCACAGGACGCCATGGTGACCGCCAAAAGGGCGGAGACGGCGAGCAGAGCGGTGCGAGCTTTCAAGGGAGAACCTCGAACGGGGTCGAAAGGGGGCTGTTGGAAGTTGTGATGCAAGCGGACGGAAGGGTCGCCGACAAGCCTCTGCTGATAAAATCCTAGCTCTTCCTCTGATCGTTTCCGCGATAGCACCTTGGCCGAGCCTCTGCTACCGTGCCGTGTTGTCACCTACCAACCCCGTCGCCCCCCGTCTTTGAGGGGCAGCTGCTATGAGTTCATTTGGCTCCGACAATTCTGCTCCCGATCAGCCGCCGAGGCAGCCACCAAAGCGGCCCAAGCAAAATAAACCGAAGCCTGCGGCCCGCGCGCCGCGGGTAGCGGCGATCGCGCCGCCACAGCTCCCTGCTGGGAAAGACGCTGCTTTGATGGATCCTGCCAAGACTGCCATACCTAAGGCTAAGCGAGCACCGCCGAAGCAGCGTGCGAGCCCGAAGTCCGAGGCGACTGCTGCAGCGGACAACCCGGCCGCCGCGATACCAAGCGAGATCGCCAGCGAAGCCCTATCGAAGCCGCAGCGCCGCACACGCAAACCCAAAGCGGATAAGTCGCTCCCCGCGCCAGCGGCCCCGTTGGCCAAACCGCCGACGAGCCACGTTGCACGGAACCCAATCTCGCAGATGCCGCATCCAGATCGCGGCGATCAACCGGACTGGGACGCGGTTGGCCCGACTGCAAAAAATCCGCCACCTGCCGAGAACGTGAGCGACCTACAAGCCAATCCTGTGGCACCAGACGAGCCCTCGTCAGACGGGGCTCGCAAGCCGCGTCAGCCACGGCAGCCGCGTAGGGCCCGAGAACCGCGTGCGCCACGCGAACCGCGCAGTCCGATTCCGCAGGGACAGCTCGATAACCGCGAGCAAGGCGACAACCGCGACCAGCGCGCACCGCAGGGACAGCGTGATAACCGCGAGCAAGGCGACCAACGCGATAACCGCGATAACCGCGCACCGCAGGGACAGCGTGATAACCGCGAGCAAGGCGACCAACGCGATAACCGCGATAACC
>BJHM01000059.1 GCA_014192625.1 Planctomycetota bacterium | reverse complement strand
CCCAGATCTACACGCACGTAGACCATGATCGGCTAAAGGCCGTGCACAGCCGTTTTCACCCCCGCGGGTAACCTTGGGTCGCGCGGGTCGCGCGGGTCACGCGGGTCACGCGGGTCACGCGGGTCACGCGGGTCGCGCGGGTCGCGCGGGTCGCGCGGGTCGCGCGGGTCACGCGGGTCGCGCGGGTCACGCGGGTCGCGCGCGGGCCGCTGAACAAGGGTCACTCCGGCGCGAGATCGCCAGCACCGCGGCGGCGGCTGCGCGCATGCGCGAAGCCGCGCTTGCCGCCAGCGAAGAATTCCAAAAACTGACGGCCCTGTGCAGTATTGCCGACCAGGCCGCTGGCGAGTGCCGTGGCCGCGTCACTGCGAACGTTGCCTGACGCAAGGAACACCGCGCGGAAGCAGCGCTTTAGGTCCGTGAGCATCTCGGAGTTGAAGCCGCGACGGCGCAGGCCAACAAGATTCAGGCCGCAGATATCGTTGCGGTCAGCAGCGATCGCAAACGGCGGCACATCGTACGAAATCGCCGCATTGCCAGCGATCATCGAGCTTTCACCAAGTCGCACAAACTGATGCACACCCGCACCACCACCGACGAAGGCATGGTCACCGATCACACAATGGCCGGCGATCATCGCGTTGTTGGCCAGCGTGACAAACGCACCGATTTTGCAGTCGTGGGCGACGTGACTATGCGCCATCAAAAAGCAATCCGGCCCCACTTCAGTAACCGTGCTGCTCTTGGTGGGGCGATGAATGGTCACACCCTCGCGCAGCACCGTGCGCGCGCCAACAATCACATAGCCACCGAGGTTGGTCGAATCCGGCACGCGCATTTGTGCTTCGCCACCGACCACGGCAAAGCTGTCAACCAACACTTGTTCCCCCAGCTGGGCCCCATGATGCACAATTGAATGCGGTTGCAATCGACAGCCGTCGCCGATTTTTGCGTTGGCGCCAACCATGCAGTAAGCACCGATTTCCAAGTCGGCACCGAGCTGCGCCTCTGGGTGCACGATTGCCGTGGGATGAATCATCGAGCGCGGATTGTGCCCCACACCCGTGCGAATGCGAGCAAAGAACGGGGCCGAAAAAACTGCGCCAGCTGCCGCCTGCCTACGGTTCGCTGCTACGCACGCGCTGGTGCACGGCAACTGCGACCAAAGGGGGGATCCCAGGCACCGCTCGCAATTCGTCGAGACTCGCGCGCCGCACCGCTGCAAGTGAACCAAAATGCGACAGCACAATGCGGCGGCGGCTCGGGCCGAGTCCAGGAATGTCGTGGAGGATGTTCGTGATGCTGCCGCGGCGTTTTTTGTGGAAGCGAATCGCGGTGCGGTGCGCCTCGTCTCGAATCGCCGCCAGCAACAAAGTCTCGGGATCGCTTTTCCCAAGCAAGATCGGCGCACCGGAGCGTTGAAAAATGCGTTCGCCAGTTTCGCGGCGCTGGTCTTGCAGGCCACGAAGCCGGCTCTTCGCCAAGCCGCAAATCGGCACGTCGTCCTCCAGACCCAGTTCCTTCAGCGCACGACACGCCGCCGCCAACTGACCATCCCCGCCATCCACGATCAAAAGATCGGGCAACTCATCATCATCGCGCTCGAGACAAAGCAAAACGCTGCGCCGCACCGCCTCTTCCATCGCCGAAAAATCGTCGCCCGCGTGTTCCTCGCTAATCCGAAACAGGCGATAGGCGGCCTTGTATGGCGCGCCATCGACAAAACAAACGCGCGAGGCAACGGTCGCCACGCCTTGGGTCGTCGAGACATCAAGGCAGTGCAGGCGAACCGGCGTTTCCGGGAGCTGCAGCATTTCCGCCAACCGCTTGGCACCACCGCGCAGGCGCGCATCAATGTCGGCCTGCAAGGCATCCGCGAGTTGCGCATTTTGTAAAGCCAGTTCGAGATGGCGCCGCTTGCCGCCGCGTTGCGGCACCAACACTAAAACGGCACTGCCGCGCTTGTGCGTGAGCCATGCGGCAATCAACTCGCCCTCGACCGGCGCAGTCGAGACCAAAACGCGCGGCGGCACATAGACATCACCCTCGTAGAGCCGTGACAGCAGATCGCCGATCACGAGTTCGCTGGGTAAAGAACTCCGAAACGAAAAGCGCCTGCAGCTTGCCATCGCACCGCTGCGGAACGAGAGGAACGCCACCGTCAGTTCCTCACCAACGCGGTGCATCCCGAACACATCTTCATCCTCGTCGGCACCCAAGGCAGCCTGCCGCTCACCCACCATTTGCAATGCCTCCAGTTGCAGCTTCAGTGTCTGCGCGCGTTCAAACTGCAGCGTCGATGCCGCCAACGACATCTGCGCGCGCAGGTCCTTTTGCAGCGTCTGCGTATCGCCGCGCAAGATCCGCAACGACCGCTGCAGCAACTCGTCATAGCCCGACTTTTCGATCAAGCCCGTGCAGGGCGCCGGGCAACGGCCAAGCTGATATTTGATGCAGGGCCGACTGCGATTCCGAAACACCGGATCCGTGCAATCGCGCAGCGGCGCGATCTTGTGCAACAACCGCAGCGTGCGCCGCACAGTTTTGGCCGAGGTATAAGGCCCAAAATAAAGCGCCCCATCATCACGCCTTTTCCGCACCAGTCGATACCAAGGCCACGGCTCCTTCAGATCAAGGCGCAGCAACAAAAACGATTTGTCGTCCTTGAGTTTGAGGTTGTAGCGCGGCTGCCGCTGCTTGATGACCGAGCTTTCGAGCAGCAACGCATCCTGCTCGTTGGCCGTCGCCACAAACTCAACATCCTGCGCCTCGTCCTCTAAAAAACGCAGCTGATAACGTCCATCGCCGCCGGGCTTCAGGTAGCTCCGAACGCGCGCGCGCAGGTTTGCCGCCTTGCCGACATAGAGCACCTTGCCGCGCTCGCCGAGGAACAGGTAGATGCCCGGGCCATCCGGGAAGCGCGCCACTTTGTCGACGATCTGAGGGTGCATCGGGGCGCGCTGCTACAGCAACTCCAGCGCCATTTTTTCCAAGCGGAACACTTCATCGCGAATGCGCGCGGCGAGTTCAAAGTCGAGGTTTTTGGCAGCCGCCATCATCTCACTGCGCAACAATTTCACGCGCAAAAGCAGGTCATGCTTACTGGCGAACTGTTGTTTATCTGATTTGCCACCCGCAGAGGCACCAGTCTTCGACGCGCCCGACTGCTGACTCTTGCCGCGCCGCTTCTTGCCTTGCTGTTTTTTCGGCAGCAGTTCGTCATCGTCCTCGTCTTCCGCTTGCAGCAAGTCGCGCACGGGTTTGATGATCGTTTGCGGCGTGATGCCGTGCGCCTCGTTATAGGCACGCTGCAAAACTCGGCGGCGGTCCATCTCCAAGATCGCGGCCTCGATCGAACCTGTGCGCCGGTCGGCGTAAAGGATGACTCGCCCCTCGACGTTGCGCGCTGCGCGACCACAGGTCTGAATCAAGGATGTGCGATTTCGCAGAAAGCCCTCCTTGTCGGCATCGAGCACGGCAACCAGCGCCACCTCAGGGATGTCGAGGCCTTCGCGCAGCAGATTGATGCCAACCAGCACGTCATACACGCCGAGTCGCAGGTCGCGGATCAAAGCAGTGCGTTCCAGACTGTCAATGTCGCTGTGCAAGTAGCGAACGCGAACGTCGAGATCGCGCAGGTAATCGGTGAGCTCTTCGGCGGCGCGCTTCGTCAGGGTCGTAATCAAAACCCGCTGCTGCTTTGCGACCACCACCTTCACTTCGCTCACAACGTCATCGACTTGGCCGCGCGCTGGCCGCACCTCAACGGGCGGGTCGAGCAATCCCGTCGGCCGCACGACTAGTTCGGCAATGCGTTGCTTGCTGCGATCAAGCTCATAGCTATTTGGCGTCGCCGACACGTACAGCACTTGGTTTTGCAGCCCCTCAAACTCCTCAAACTTGAGCGGTCGATTGTCGAGTGCGCTCGGCAGACGAAAGCCATGCTCGACGAGCGTGCCTTTGCGCGCTTGATCGCCACGATACATGCCGCCCGACTGCGGCACGGCGACATGCGACTCGTCGATCACCAGCAGAAAATCATCGGGAAAGTAATGCAGCAGTGTCGCCGGCGGCTGGCCTTTCGTGCGGCCGTCCAGATGCAGGCTGTAGTTTTCGATGCCCTGACAAAGGCCGGTGGCGCGCATCATTTCTAAATCGTGTCGGGTGCGCTGGCCAAGCCGCTGCGCTTCAAGTCGCTTGCCGCGCTGTTCGAGCTCCGCGAGCCGGTCCGCGAGTTCAAGTTCAATCGCAACGCACGCTTTTTCGAGGCCCGTGGTGGTCGTCACGTAATGCGAGGTCGGATAGATGGTGACATTCTCTAGCTGCTGCAGAACAACGCCCCGCAGCGGATCGATCTCGACAAGATCCTCGACTTGATCGCCGAACATCTCGATGCGGATCGCTTTCGCCTCCTCATACGAGGGGTAGACCTCGATCACATCGCCACGCACACGGAACCGGCCCGGCTGGAAGTCGAAGTTGTCGCGCACGAACTGAATCGCCGTGAGCTTGCGCAGCAGCGCGTCGCGTGCGATCCGATCACCACGCTTCACCTGAACCGACAACTCGCGGTAGTTCTCCGGCGAGCCTAGACCATAGATACAGCTGATTGAGGCGACGATCAGCACGTCGCGGCGTTCCATCAGAGAACGCGTCGCCGAGTTGCGCATACGCTCGATGGCCGCATTGATCATCGCGTCCTTCTCGATGTAGGTATCCGTAGTCGGGACGTAGGCCTCGGGTTGGTAGTAGTCGTAGTAGCTGACAAAATACTCGACAGCGTTGTGCGGAAAGAACGTCTTGAACTCGGCGTAGAGCTGTGCGGCGAGCGTCTTGTTGGGTGCGAGCACCAGCGTCGGCCGCTGTAGTTGCTCCACCAACTTGGCCACCGTGAACGTCTTGCCCGAGCCGGTGACGCCGAGCAGCGTGCAAGCATTTGCCTCGGCAGAAAGCCACTCACCAAGCTGCGCTATTGCCCTTGGCTGATCGCCGGCCGGCGTCATCTCGCTTGCCAATCGGAAGGTTGGGCCATTCATCGGCCGGGACATGATGCAGTCCTCGCGCTTGGACACCAGCGTCGAAGGTGCTTCAGTTGCACCGTTGGCACGGTCCCCATACGTTGTCTATTGTTGTTCAGAGGCGGTTGCTCCGCCAAAAAGATCAAAGGACCCCTCACTGTGGCAAGGCGCAACTCCGTTCGATCCCCTAAGCCCCCCGAGGTGCTTCGTATCAGCGCCGATGGCAAGGTTGAGATCTTTTGCCCCAACTGCGGCACCCGCTTTCGCATCTTTGAGGCAGGCATCGACACCAGTGTGCGCTGCACAGTTTGTGAGAACTCATTTCTGCCGCGCAACAGCACTGGCAAAATTGCCAAGGGCAAGGACCACACCAAGGTCTACGTCACCTTTGGCTTGCTGGTCGTGGTGCTAGTCGCGGGCATCGCCGTGCTGATGAACAAAAAGAGGACCCCCGAATCGCAGCCATCGGCTGTGGCCGCAGCTCCTAGCCAAAGCCAGAAGTTAGAACTGGAACGCAAAACGCGCCGCGACCAAGTGATCAAATGGGGCCAGAGCGTTGCCAAAGGCGACATTTACTTGACTCGCGAATACAGCGACATCGACGGACTCTGCCGTTTGCTCGGCGTGAACCCGAAGCTGCCGCAGGCCCAACTCGACAAAGAACTGATGCGCGCCCTGCAGCAAAACAACAACACTCGGGCGCTGTTCGATTTTGACTGCAACAAAGGCACGCTGAGCGACGACGCGGCGAGCAACCCCACTGGACGGGCGGTGCTGATTTTGACCCCGCGCACCGGCGACGAGAACTACGACCGGCTCGCCAGCGGCGAACTTGCCCTCGACTTTAAAATGGAAGGCAGCACGGTGAAGGTCACCAACTGCACGGTCTTGAGCCTGCCGCTAAAACGCAAGGGACGTTGAGGATCTAGCGGAGCGATGGGACACGCGAGAATCTCTCTCTTCGCGCTCGAGGCGGGCGCGCGCAGCGGGCACCCAGACAGCTCCGCCGCGGGCAAAATCCGAGCTGGCGACCACTGGCCTGGCGACAAATCACGCTCAGATATCCGCTCAAAGCGAACCGCCGGTCGCACTGTCGTTATGGACGCTCGGGCCTCGACTGGGGCTCACAAATTCGCGCCACGCCCCCAGCAGAAAAAGGCTCTGCAAAACCATTCGTCGAGTTGCGCGCGAGTCCCTATCAATGCTCACGTTCACGCCCGCAGCTAGCGAATAGTCCGCCGAGCCTAGTTAGCCTGCGGCCGAAGGAACGGCAGAACAGAGCGAAGGAATGCCCTTTTGTTCGGGCAGTGGTTTTGCCAGCGGTTGCCAAGGCCTAGGCAGCGCGCTTGGCGAAAAAGCCAAGCACGCAAGGGCGCAAGCAGCCAAGCTAGCAGGGCCAGGCTAGCACAGCATGACGCTGCCTGCGTTACCCCTCAGACTCGCTACTTACTGGACGAGAGTCAGGGCCAAAACCACCCGGAACCCGACGCTGCTGAGCGAGTAGGTTGGGAAGTAACCGTAGCGATACGAGGAGCGGCAGCTGCTCGATGAGTCCCACCAGCTACCGCCGCGCAGGACTTGGTTTCCGCCGGTGATTACATACGGATCGGAGACCGGTCCAACTGGGTAGTTGATTGACCCATCCCACGAATCCAAGCACCACTCCCAAACATTGCCATGCGTGTCATACAAGCCAAACGCATTTGCTGGGTAACTGCCCACCACGCTAGTCTGACCACTTATGGGTTCATTGATATTCGCCTGCGCCGTGGTCAGGGTCGAACCCGTGTTGTATGCGGTTGTCGTCCCTGCGCGGCAGCAGTATTCCCACTCGGCCTCAGTAGGCAGGCGGTATTGATAGTTTGCCGGCAAATGCCCAGCGGCTCGCTCGCTCGTGGTCAGCGCCGCACAATACGCCATTGCGTTGTTGTAGTTGACCCGCTCGACCGGCCGCAAAGCCGTGTTGATGTAACCAGCGCCCTGATGGAACGATGGATTATTACCAATGACCGCCTGGTATTCGGCCTGCGTCACCTCAAACTGCCCCATCCAGAACGGATGCGTGATCGTAACCCGATGCACGGGGGCTTCGTTGGTTTGGCCATCGGTCGACCCCATCGAAAACGTCCCTGCAGAGATCACGACCGTGTTAGACACTGGCTGCGCTACTGGGATAAGGATCGGGCCCAACACAACTCGGAAACCAATGCTGCTTAGCAAGTAGCTTGGGTAATACGCAAACCGAAACGAGGATCGGCAACTGTCCGACTGGTCATAAAAGCTGCCACCGCGGAGAACCCTGTTTGGGCCTGTAATGACATACGGGTTTGCCAACGCGGATGCTGGGTAGTTTATCGAACCGTCCCAGCCATCGAGGCACCACTCCCACACGTTGCCGTGCGTGTCGTTTAGACCGAAGGGGTTTGAGGCAAAGCTGCCAACCGCCATGGTCTGGCCAGGCGTATTGGCGATATTTGCCTGCGTCGAGTTCAGCGTAGCACCAGTATTGAATGCTGTCGTCGTCCCTGCGCGGCAGCAATACTCCCATTCGGCCTCGGTGGGCAGGCGATATTGATAACCCGCTGGCACACGCGACGCGGCACGTTCGCTCAGGGTCAGCAGGTTGCAGTAGAACACTGCACTTTCGTAGCTGACCTGCTCGACGGGGCGGTTGCCACTATTGGGGTAGCTCGGCCCCTGAAAAAACGACGGGTTAATGCCCATCAACGCTTGATAAGCAGCCTGCGTCACCTCATTTTTACCAATCCAGATCGGCTGCGTGAGCGAGACCTGATGAACGGGAGCCTCGTTAGGCTGACCAGAAGTCGACCCCATCAAAAAAGTCCCCTGCGGGATCGGCACAAAATCGGTGCCGCTTGCCGGCCCAATCACCCCGCCGCCCACGATCAGCTCAAGGTCGTTGTCACTAAAGGTAAGCACTCTCGTTGTAAAGTTGGCGTCGAGCGACTGCATGTCGAACCTGAAGCCCAGGAACGCACCGACACCCGACGGGATGTTGAGCGACAGCGTGAAAGACCCAGAACTATTTAACAGATACCCGATCGGCTGCATCAGGGATCCGGGGTCTACAAGGCAACTCCCTACCACTGTAAAGCCTGGGACCGCAAAAGGCACCGAGCCAACCTGATGCCTCGTCACCATGATGATGCCTGCGTTGCCAGCAGCACTAATGGGGTAGTTGACGCGATACTGCGACAAACTGGCGATCACTGGCGGGATCAGGGTCGTCATAGTTCGACCATTTTGCGCAGTGAGTTCCCCGCTCAGAAAAGCGGCAACCGACAACATTGAAACGAAAAATAATGAACGATGAAACTGCATGAAATTACTCCTAGGCACGGCTGCGGCGAGAGACCAGAGTCCGACCACTTCCTAAGTTTATTATTCAGCCTCATTCCTAACAATCAACAAAATGCGTGACAAAATAAGCGGATGGAATAATCAAGGCTGCGGGGAAAATGGCTAGCCCGCTCCACCGTATTTGCAACCCCATTGAAGCGATCCCGTTCTTCTGCCGACAAAGGGAGACGACTCTGCCCCTACCGCATGGCCAACACCAGCGGCGTAACTTGCGGCCACATAATCTGGCTCGCGCCAGTCGAAAACTGCGTCGCTGTAGCCATCCTGCAAGGCTCGTCAGGCAGCACTGCTTTGGTAACTGGCATCCTAATGAACTGAAGGCTTGCTGCTATTACCGCTTGATTAGAAGCCTGCGTCACCCTTAGTCCCCAACCAAAATTTCTGCGCGATCGCGACCGCGTGTCCCGCTCATCTGGCTGCGAAAAACACTTCGTGCCGGCTTTGGATTTGGCGCCCTGCCCAGCCAAAACCGAGTTCGTCAACAACCCAAGTTCGTCACCATTTTTATCAGCTCGCTCTTATTTGAGGTTGGCCTCGACAGAGCAGCGTGTGAGTCCTAGTGTCACTCAGCAGCCAAAGATAGGTCTGAATCAGGCTCTCGATGGCGATCCGGAAGTTGCCATAAATCCTTCACAATCAGCAACGGCACGAACCCGGCTTTCGACCCGACATCAAAACCAGCTTAGGTTGCCCACTTCGCAGATAAGGTCGTTTGCTCGATCCGGCGATTGCACGACAGCAGAGACGCAGAACGTAATAAAGCGCGTGGCTCGTGGCAGCCAATTTAGGGAGTGCGGCACAAAGCACCAAGGCCATTGCTAGCAATGGCCCGGGAGCTTTATAGCGAGGACTGCGCCTGCCGAGTTTCCTCGGCGACAAACCAACGGCCTGGTTCTCAGGCGAAGCCGAATACCGTGGCACAAAACCGGCGTAATTGTGACTCAACAAGGGACTATTCTTACGGCTGTAATTGGCGGAGCCGGTCGCTATTACACCTTGGCAAAGCGCAAAGCCAGATGCGCCCTACAGCACTTGCGCCACGGAATTGGCGCTACCCCATGCGCTGGCGCGCCGCCAAACTCAATCGCACGAACCGCACCTCTCGCCGGTGCCTTTAAAACGCCGCCGCCGACCCGCCGCCGCGATGATCCGCCACGGCAAAACGTTCGCCGGACTGCAGGATCTGGATGGCACTGACTTGGCCGATTGACATCGGCGTCTTAGCCAACATGTGCCCCATCGACTCGAGCTTTGCGCGAACGTCTGGACTAATCGCTTGCGCTTCATAACTGATCCAGTTGGGCAGCCACTGATGATGAATGCGCGGTGCGCGCACGGCCTGGTCGATCGGCATGCCGTGGTCGACCACATTGAGCATCACCTGCAGTACGGAGTTGATAATGCGACTGCCACCCGGCGAACCGAGCACCAGCTCGACTTTGCCATTCAGCAAGACGATCGTCGGGGTCATGGACGACAGCATTCGCTTGTTAGGAGCGATCGCGTTGGCTTTGCCACCGACGAGGCCAAACTGATTCGGGACCGAAGGCTTGGCCGAAAAATCGTCCATCTCATTGTTCAACAAAAAACCGGCCCCCTCGACTACGCACATTGCGCCGAAGGTTGAGTTGATCGTGGTCGTGCACGCGACCGCGTTGCCCTGCTCATCGACGATCGAGAAGTGCGTAGTGTCGTCGCTCTCCTTGCCACCGGGCGGCAGACCGGGAACGACCTCGCTCTTGCGATCCGTGCGGATGCTCTTCCGCAGCATCGCTGCATATTCCTTGCTGATGAGGCCCTCGACCGGCACCGGATAATGATCCGAGTCCCCCAGCCAGCGCGACCGGTCGGCATAGGCGCGCTGCATCACCTCGGTAAGCAAGTGGCAGTATTGGCTCCCGCCAAAGCCAAGCCCGCGCAGGTCACTTGGCTCGAGCAAGTTGAGCATTTGCAATAACGCCACCCCGCCCGACGATGGCGGCGGCATCGTCAGCACCTCGCGGCCTCGGTAGTTACCAATTTGTACGGGCCGTTCTTTTGCGGCATAGCCAGCAAGATCCTGCGCGCTGACAAAACCCCCACCCTGCTGCATCGCGGCCGTAATCAACTCCGCCGTGCGACCAGTGTAAAACCCAGCGTGACCAGTCAGCGCAAAGCGCTCCAAGGTCTGAGCGAGATCGCCTTGCAGCAGCAGTTCGCCTTGTTGAAGCGGAACATTGCCATGAAAGAAAATCTTGCGCGTGGACGGGAATCGACTGAGCTGTGCCTGCTCTTCGCGCAGCGCAGTGGCCAAAAACTGATCCACGGGAAAACCATCGTGCGCGAGCCGGATCGCCGGGGCCGCCAGTTGAGCTAGCGGCTTACTGCCAAACTTCTCCAACGCCAAGCACAGGCCAGCAGGGCTGCCCGGGACACCTGATGCCGAGGCGCCAAACTGCACCTTGTCCGTGTCGACGGTGCCGTCGGGCTTCAAATACATGTCTGCCGATGCGGCGCCTGGCGCGCGCTCACGGAAATCGATGGCCGCAGTGCGGCCATCGGCCATGCGGATCACCATGAACCCACCGCCGCCGAGATTGCCGGCCTGCGGATGCGTGACCGCCAGCGCGAGCGCCACGGCGACCGCCGCGTCCACGGCATTGCCGCCTTGCTTCAGCACCTGCATGCCAACCGCAGTCGCATGCGGCTCGGCGCTCGCAACCGCACCTTTATAGCCGTGGGCCACCAAGTCGTGCGGCGCGCGCAGGGACGACGAAAGTAGCAAACCAGCGACGAGCGCAAGCAGTCGCAATGGCCAGCGCGTCATCGCTCAGGTCCCCCGAGCCCTTCCTCCAGGCGCACGCCCTGCCCGCGCAGGTAGTCGATCACCCGCGTTACCTCCGCCTGTTCGCCTTCCAGTTCTAACGCAATGAACCCGCCCTGATCGGTCACGGATGCACCACGGATGTTCACGACGACATCGAACGAGCGATTGATTTTGTAGAGCAAAGGCTCGCGGACGAGGTCTTGGCTAAACTCAAAATGGATGTTCTGCTTGATCTTCACGCGGTAGTTGGTGCCGCTCGGGTTTTTGAACGGGGGGAAAAGTATAAACTACCTGCCCGTTGTGCGCTCGCTCTTGATCGCAGATCAAACGCCGATACTCTCCGCGCCCTAACTTTGGTCCCGTAGCCGAGTGGTTAGGCAACGGATTGCAAATCCGTTTACCCCGGTTCGATTCCGGGCGGGACCTCCAATCCGCAATGCGCCACTGGCTGGGTCGATTCGCTGGCTCGATTCGCTGGGTCGATTCGCTGGCTCGATTCGCACCCCACTCAACCATGGGTTTGCCAGTGCTGCGCGCTTATCCTGCGGCCTCCCAAGTGAGCCCCGCATGATTGCAATACGCTGCTGCTACGCCCTCTGGTTCCTCATGCTCGCCGTTCTTTCCGCCCCTGCGTTGGCGCAGAAGGACGGCAAAATTCAGTTGTTGATCCCGGATCGCATCGAGCGACCGGTCAAGGAGGACGCTTCAGGCCTGCAGCAATGGGCCGAATGGAAGCCTGAAGACTGCCCAAACTGCAAGGGGGCCAAACTCGTCGACTGCCCCCATTGCGCGCGCTTCGAAGGCAATGAGAAGTGCATCGAGTGCCAAATGAAGAAGAAGGCCACCTGTCGGCCGTGCGCCGGACTTGGCACCATCCAAGACCCACTGGAAAAAGCGCTCTGTCCCGGCTGCCTCGGCGCCAGCTTCGTGCCTTGCCTCACCTGTGGCGGCCGCGGTGGCCAAAAGGTCGAAGGTAGCGGCAAAAAGGTGCTCGACTGCGTCTCGTGCAAGGGTGAGGGAGGCTTCAAGTGCACAATCTGCAACGGCACGCGCCTGGTCGAAGTCGCCACCTTTAAGCCCCCGTTGAAGGAGCAAAAGGCCGCTGAACCAATGCTGAAGGCGTGCGAACAAATCGACCTCACGGTGCGCGCGCTGGAGGGCATCCAGCCGACCGGCAAGAACTCGCGCAAAGAAGTGAAGGAGCTCAGCA
>BJHM01000058.1 GCA_014192625.1 Planctomycetota bacterium | reverse complement strand
GATTGCCGAAACGCGGAGTGATTGGCGAACCGCGCAGTGATTGCCCGAAACGCGGAGTGATTACCGAAACGCGGAGTGATTGGCGAACCGCGCAGTGACGCAGCATGGCAGCAAAGGAATGGTGATTGGGAGGCACTATTTTTTGCGGTGCAGCAAATAGCGGCGCAGTGCAGGCGCAGTGCAGTCGCAGTGCAGTGTTTTTGCTACTCGTGCCGGAGTGCTTCCACGGGGTCCATGTTGGCTGCACGCCAAGCTGGGTAGATGCCGAACACAAGGCCGACAACCGCGGAGATGCCAAAGGCGAGCAACACGTGGTGCAGGAGCACTTGCGTTTGTTGGTGGAACACGCGCTCGATCAAGATTGGGATCAGTAGACCAAGGACCACGCCGACGATGCCGCCGAGTGCGCTGAGCACGCCTGCTTCGACGAGGAACTGCTGCACGATGTGCTTTTTCTTGGCACCGAGCGCGCGCCGGATACCGATCTCGCGCGTGCGCTCCGTCACGGTCGCAAGCATCACGTTCATGATGCCGATGCCGCCGACCAGCAGCGAAATGCTGGCGATTACCGCGAGCACGATGTTGAACATCCGCTTCTGCGCTTCTTCTTGCTTCAGCAATTCGAGCGGCACCGTGACCTCGACGTCGGCTCGATCTTTGTGCAGCGGCTGCAGCAAGTCTCGCAGGATCGCCGCCGTTGCCTCGACCTCCTCCGATGATGAAAGATGCACCTTGATCTCGTGCAATTCGACCGATTCAAAACGGTTGGTCGACGGATTGCGCACGGTGTCGCCAAACCGGCGGCGGGAGCTGGTCATGGGCACAAACACGCATTCGTCGTAGGTAGTGCCGTTGGCACCAGCCGCCCGGCCCTGATACTGCAAGCGGCCGACTACGCGGAAGCGGTCTTCGGCACCGACTAGAATCGTCTGGTCGATGGGATTGCCGATCGGGAACAGCGTGCGCGCGATGCTGTCGCCCATCACGCAGATATTGCTCTGCCGCTGCATGTCGAGGTCGGTGATCCACCGGCCTTCGTCAACCTTCATGTTCGTGACATCGAGGAAGGGTGGTTCGGTGCCGATGATGACCGAGTTGTGCCAGTTCTCACTGCGCATCACGCCGCGCGTGATTTCGCGCACGCGCACTACGGTTGCTGCGGGCAGCAGGTTCTGGATGCGCGCCGCTTCGGCGTAGTTGAGGCCGTAACCGAGGACGCTCATTATGCTGTTGCTGGAGCTCGACTGCGTCTCCTCAGGCTTCACGCTGCGCAGCAGGACGTTGGTGACACCCATGTCGCGGAATCGCATGAGGGCTTCCTGGCTAGCACCTTCGCCAACGGCGAGCATTGCGATCACCGAGGCGACTCCGAACAGGATGCCAGCGGTGGTAAGCGAGCTGCGCAGTTTGTGCAGCAGCAGGCTTTTCATGCCCAGTTGAATGGTGCGTGCGTAGTCGCCGATCATTGGCTCACCGCGGCAGTGCGATTTTCGACAATGCGTTCGACGAGGCCGTCCTTCAGCCAGAGTGTGCGATCGGCGCGATCGGCGACCTTCTGGTTGTGCGTGACGATCACGATGGTCACACCTTCTTGCCGTAGTTCGTCGAGCAGGTCGAGGATCTCGCCCTCGGTCTTGCTGTCGAGGTTGCCGGTGGCCTCGTCGGCGAGCAAGAACAACGGGTCGTTCATCATCGCGCGCGCAATCGCCACACGCTGTTGTTGGCCGCCTGACAGTTCCATTGGCTTGTGTTCGAGTCGGCCATTGAGGCCAACGCGATTTGCAAGTTTGGCCGCCTTTGCCTTCGATTCGGGGCCGACGCGACCTTGGTAGAACAGCGGCACTTCCAGGTTCTCGAGCACTGTCAATTGCGGGATCAAGTTGAACGATTGGAAGATGAAGCCGATCTCGTGGCTCCGCACTTCGGACAGCGCATCGTCGGACAGATCCGTCACGTTGCGGCCGCCGACTAGATAGCGGCCGTTTGTTGGGCGGTCGAGGCAGCCGAGGATGTTGAGCATCGTGCTCTTGCCCGATCCCGAGCGACCCATGATGGCAAGGTAGTCGCCTTTTTTGACTTGCACCGAGACGCCATCCAACGCCCTCACCACGTTGTCGCCCATGCGATAGTGGCGCTGCACTTGGTCAAACTCAGCGATAATAAAGCGATCATCGGCAGTCATTGTGTGCTCCGCAAACTTACTAGCGATCGCGCGGCGCGCCGCTTTCACCACTGCCTGCAGCGCCACTGCCTGCAGCACCACTGCCTGCAGCGCCGCCACGATTGCCGCCGGCACCGCGGTTGCCCATCATGCCGCGTATCAGCGTGCGCAGCGTGTCTTGCTGGACCTGCGCCTCGTCGAGTTGTTTTTTCTCGATAGCGATTTTCAGCTTGGCCACCGTGTCAGTCATTTTCTGGGTTTGCTCTTCGCTCGCACCGCTACTGGCAGTCATGCCGGCCATGCTGTCGAGGCGGCCTAGGTATTCCACCAGTTCCTCTGGCGTCATCTCGGCAATCTTCTTCTGGCTGCCGCCGCGTCCGCCAGCACTACTGCGTCCGCCAGCACTACTGCGTCCGCCAGCACTACTGCGTCCGCCAGCATTACCGCGTCCGCCGGTTTCGTCAGTGGCGCCGTCGACTGTGGCCTCGCTTGCGGGTCCGTTTTCCTTCTGCGGTACAACTACCGGCAGCGACGGCTGCTCAAACTTGGGCTCCTGCACACCGGTCGGCGGCACGATGAAAATCATGTCGTCATTGGCAAGGCCCTGACGGATCTCAACACGTTCGCTGTTGTTTTTGCCAGGCTGCACGACCATCGCGATCGGGCCTTCCTTGGTCTTTTTCCAGACATAGTGAATTGAGCGGTCGCGCCGCACTGCCTGCAGCGGCACCGACAGCACGCCATGCACCGTGTCGACCTGGATCGTCACTGCGGCCGCCATGCGCGAACGCAATCGCGCGTCTTGGTTCTCGCCATCGAGTTCGACGATCGTCGTGTAGACCTTGCGGTCGCTGGTCATCCAACCGCTGTTCGAGTCGGCAACGGGTGCCACCGTGGTGACCCTGCCAGTGAAGATCTCGCCCGGAAAAGCTTCGGCCTGCACATAGGCTGGCTGTCCGCGCGAGAGTTTGTCGACCTGCGCCTCCTGCACCTTCAGCACGCAGCGCATCTTTGTCGTGTCGGGCAGGATGATGAGGTCCGGGCGCTCGCGCACTTGCACGCCTTCGCGCACCGCCTCGCCGCCACGGCCGCGATCTATCTTGGCATAGACAACCAAGCCCGGAGTCGGGGCGATGATGAGGGCACTCTTGATCTGCTTTTGCAGGTTGTCGAGGCGCTCTTTGGCGAGCGCGAGCTCGGCCTTCTTGCTCTCGCTATCGCTCTTTGCCTTAAACTCGGCCGCGCTGTTGAACGCGAGGACGCGCTCGACTTCGAGCTTTGCGTTTGCAGCGTCTTGCCGCAGCTTGATGCGCTCCTTGCCAAGCGTGTAGTTGACCAACAGGTCGAGGTCGTTCCAGGCGAGGGTGACTTTCGACATCTGGGCCTGCCAAGCGAGGCTGTCCTTCTCCAACTCGTTGCGCGTGATGAACTGCTTTTGCGCGAGTCGCCGACTGTGGCCATACGTGTCTTCCTTCAGCTTGAGGTCCGCCATCGCGAGGCGAATCTGGTCAACTTGGTTTAGGACCTTGTTGGCCATGTCGCCCATGCTGTTGTTGAGCGCTAGCTCCTCTGGGCCATTGATCTGCAGCAACTCCCGGGCACGTTCAATGAGGCTGGTGAAGTTGCGCGGATCGGCTGGTGCGATCGCTAGCGGTTGTTCGACCGTCGTTGAGGCAGTGGCATCCGTGAAGCCTGCTGACGAAGGCGGCGCGTTCACCAGTTCGCCGAGCTTTTTCAGCATGTCGGCGTTTTTGCCCTCGAGGCCGCTTTGCTTGCTGGGCTTGCCGAGGAACTTCTCGTGTTCGAGTTCGGCGATTTTCAGCGCCGACTCGGCAGTCCCGCGCTTGCTCATCAGCTCCTTGCTCAGGATCCGCGAATCTTCTTTCGACTGCTCAAATGCGGCATCTGCTTTGGTGACCGTGATCCCTTGCGTGGCGCGTTTTTCGACGAGCTCGCTTACGTCAAGCTCGACCAACTTGTCACCCTGCTGAACCAACGTGCCCTCGGGAACAATCCAGATGATCGTCGATTGCCCCTCTACCTCACTGCGCACAATCGTCTCGCGCAGGGCTTGCAGTTCGGCGTTCTCTTTGACCGTGATTGGCAAGTCATCGAGTTTGACTTGGAACAGATTGGGTTCGCCAGCTTGGCTCGTCCCCTTGCTCTCAGTGCAACCGCTGAGTGCTGCTAGTGCAATCAACGCGGCGAGTAGTGAGTTGTGTACGGCAGTCATGATTTTTGCTCGACAGGCTTCGGTTGCGGGATCGGCAAGGCGGGATCGAAGCGGAGCCCCTTGGGTTCGAGTGCGAGGCACTCGAGTTGATTCATCAGCTGGAGACGGGATACGGAGTAGTCGACAGATGCCGCCGTGAGGTCCAGCTGGGCCGAGATTAGGGCATCTTGCGCGTCGATTTTATCCAGCGCCTGGACGCGGCCAGCAGCATAGAGATCGGTGGTAGCTTCGACGCGCTGCTGCGCGAGGCGCACGGCCTCGGTCTGGATCTTATAGCCGTCGAACGAAGCCTGGATGTCGCGCAGTGCGGTGCGGACCTCGAGGGCGATTTGATCTTCGCTCTGTTCGCGGGTGCGGACGGCGACGTCGAAGCTGATCAACGAGGAGCGGTAGGAATTGCGTTCGACCAACTTGTCGAGCGCCAAGTTGAGTTCGAAGCCCGCGGACCAGTTGACTCGGGACCAGTCGAGATTGAGACCCTTGCCGGTCTCGGCGGGCAGATTTAACGCAGACGTGAAGTCGAGCGCCATTTCCAGCGCGTTCTCAGCCACCAAGATGCGCCGGCCTGCGTCCTCAACCTCGTCCACGGTGGTGCGGTAGTCGTAGCGACGCTCCCGGGCCAACTGGAGGGCGGTGCTTTCGTCCACCGTGATCGCTTCGACGCGCTGTTCGTTCAGTCGGCTCAGTTCATTAATGTCCAGATCGACCTTCGCGGTGACTGGCAGGCCGAGTTGCAGCTTGAAGGCATCGAACGAAGTCTGCAGGCGATTCTTCGTCGTGACACGCTGCGCGTCTGCGGAGTATTCGCTCTGCTTGGCGCGGCCGAGGTCGGTGATGGTCTTGCGGCCGGCGCGGTACAGTTCGTTGATTTGCTCGCTCGACTGCCGCAAAGTCTGGTAGTTGGCCTCGACGTTTTGCAGGTTGGCGATCTGGCCGAGCAGCCGGTAGTAGTCGCTGATCACGCGTACGGCGAAGGTGCTGCGGAAGCGTTCGAACGTGCGAACGGCGTAGATGACGTCGCGTTCGGACTGGGTTAGCGGTTCGCGCACGATGCTCGGGCCCGCGCCAAACAACAGGGGCTGAGTCAGGGTGAGGTTGAAGATCGAGCTGCCGTCAAATTGACCGCCGTGAATGATCGAGCGCAGGAAGGCATTGGCGAAGCTCGCCACGATGCGAGTGCCAGCGATGGTGGTCACCTGCGCCCTGAGGTCGTCGGCGAGTAGTACGCTGTCGCCGTGGACGTTGTTGTTGTCGACGACGTCGACGATTTCACCTGCGCCAGAACCGGAGAAAATCACCGAGAAGTTGTGTTGTTCGCGGGTCAGGTTGAGTGCTGCAAGGTAGAGCTGCTCTTTCTGCCGTTGAAAATCGCGGTTGTTTTCGGCCGCGACATCGAGCGCCTCGATCATGGTCAGCGTGACCTGCGTGTCCTGCTTCAGCAACTGCGCGCGGAGCGTGTCGACTGGCCGATCGAGCCCGAAGGTCTTGCGCTGCCCCGTGACGCCAACCGTGGCGTTTTGCAGAATGGGGAACACCTGGGCATCGGCCGAGGCACGGCTGGCTTCGCCAGACCAGCAGCTGGCAAAGATCAGCGGGAACAAAATGAGGGGGCTTCGTTGGGACACGCGGAGTTGGCTCGCCGCCTGCTGTAGGCGTTTTGCGAGAAACCCATTTACGTCGTCAGGGTGGAAAGCTGCCAACAGTTTTTTCTCCCCATGTTCGTAAGGACCGTTAGCATCAAGTTTGTTCATGGCGGTTGCCACCAGCTAGGCGGTCTGGGTTGGCATGGTAGGGATTTTGATCACGGCGGGGCCGACCCGCGAATACCTGGATGATGTGCGCTTTCTGTCAAACGGCAGTAGCGGGCGCATGGGTTCTGCCCTAGCGGAAGCTGCACTGGCAGATAGCCACACGGTCTACCTCGTGCTGGGCCCCGTGGAGTTATCCCCCCCGGCTTTAGCAACAGTCTGTTCGGTCACATCGGCGCTGGAGATGCAGGCCGCCGCCGAACATTGGTTTCCGCAGTGCGACATTGTGCTTGCGGCGGCGGCGGTCGCGGATTTTCGGCCCTTGGTACGGCAAGCGGGCAAACCCCCGCGCCAAAACGCCGCGCCGAGCCTGCAACTGGTACCCAATCCTGACATCATTGCCGGCCTTGCGGTGCGCAAAGGAAGCCGCGTGATGGTTGGGTTCGCCCTCGAGTCGGCCGCCGCTTCGATGGCGCAAGCCGTGGCACGTGGCCGAGAGAAGTTGGAACGTAAACAACTCGATCTCGTAGTGTGCAATCGCTCTGACGCGATTGGTATGCAAGCGAGCGAGGCGGTGCTGTTGTTTGCGGATGGTCGTCAGGTCACGCTGACGATGCAGAACAAGTCCATGACTGCGGCGGCTATCGTGCGCGCCTCAGTCAGCCTGTGGCAGCAGAAGCTGCGGGCATTGTGATGAAAACGCGAGAGGCTTAGGCAATGGCCAGAAAAGGCAACAGGTTCGTTCCAGTGAAAGATGCACAACAAGGGCGGTTGTCTGCGCGCGCGCGCGAACTGTTCGCGCTCGCTTTGTGTGGCGGCAGTCTCTATCTGTTGCTCTGTCTCGCCACCTTTCGCATTGAGGATATCAATGGCGTGATCCCGCGCGGCGGCGGCATCAACTTGGGCGGCAGTGTTGGCTACTTCATCGCCAGCGGCTTTGTGTATGTGCTCGGCTTCGCCAGCTTCGTGCCGTTCCTTGGCCTGCTGGCCTACTCAATCGCCTTGTTTGTCGGCAAGGAAATCGAACGGCAGATCGTCAAGGCACTCGGTGCGTTGGTGTTTGCTGCGATGTTGTCGCTGTTGCTCGCGGGCTTTGACAAACAGGGAGTAACGACAATGTCGCCGCAGGGGGCCGGCGGCGCGTTCGGCGCCAATCTGTACCCGCGGATGCAAATGGCGTTTGGTGGGCCGGGTCGACTGCTGCTGGTCGGCTTTGGTGCCTTGGTGTCCTTCTTCCTTGCCACGGAATGGCTGTTTTCCGCAGCCTTGCTGAGCTCTGCGGCATTGCTTGCCCGCGTTGCGCGGCGCGTTAAAAAGTTGCCGACGATGTTGCCGACGATGTTGCCGACGATCTTGCCGACGAGGGCTCCGACTGGCGCGTCCGCTGGGGCTGCCTTCGCTTTGGCAGAAGGTGCTGATGACGAAGATGACGCAGAGGACGAAGCGGACGCGGTCCAACGCCGGCGGTCGCGTTCCAATGCAGTGCCTGTTGCGGATGCGGAGGATGATGACGACGCGACACCAAAGCGGGCGGCAACTGCGGCCGAGTCGGATTTTGCGGCAGCAAGGTCGCGCGTGCCGCGCCGCAAGTCCGAGGTGACCTTGCCAGAAACTGGCGCGGGTGCGGCCGAGGCGGGCAAGAACAAGGCTGGGGTTTTCCTCGAGCCTGCCAATGGCAGTAACCCAGTGCGCGTGCCCGCAAAGACAAGAGTCGCTGCGGTCGATGACGAAGCTGACGGCGTGGAGCCAGTAAAGCCGTTGCTCGAAGCACGGACTGATGGCGTTGCCCCGCAGACGGCCATGCCGCCAGTCGATGCGGCGCAGGTGGTGGCTTCGCAGCCGATGGTAGTGATCCCGCCGCCGCCAATCAGCGCGGTGCCAAAGCCGGCCGCCAAGCAGAAGGTGCTAAAGCCAAAGGCGAAGAAGCCAGCGCAGACCGACCTGCCGTTTGATGGCGAGTATCCATTTCCGCCGGTGGAGTTGTTCCGTGAGTCGGTGAACAACGATGTCGGCGTGACGCAGGAGCAATTGCAGAAGGGCGGCGAAGCGATCGTGCAGAAGTTGTCGAGCTTCGGGCTTGAGGCGCAGATCGTTGCCGCTTCGGTCGGCCCCGCGGTCACGCAGTATGAGTTGCGGCTTGCCGACGGCATTCGCGTCAACAAGGTGGTGGGCTTTGAGGCCGACCTGGCCGCCGCGCTGCTGGCGGTCTCGGTGCGCGTGGTCGCCCCGATTCCGGGCAAGGACACGATTGGCATCGAGGTGCCGAACAGTACGCGGCAGAAGGTCTACATGCGCGATCTGCTCGATCAGTTTGGTCGCGTGGAAGAACTCGCGATCCCGCTGTTTCTCGGCAAGGATGTGGCTGGCAGGCCAATCGTCGAGGACCTGACGAAGATGCCGCACTTGTTGATCGCGGGCACAACCGGATCGGGCAAGTCGGTCTGCATCAACACCATCCTGCTGTCGATTTTGATGACGCGCACACCCCAGCAGGTGAAGCTCATCCTGGTCGATCCAAAGATGGTCGAACTGCAGGCCTACAAGTCTGTGCCGCACCTTTGCTGTGACGTCGTTACGAACATGAAGAAGGCGCCTTCGGTCCTGCAGTGGGCCGTCGACGAGATGGAAAATCGCTACGCGCTGCTCTCGGCTGCGGGCGTGAACCACATCCGCAACTACAACCGCCTCGGTCAACAAGAACTGAACCGGCGGATGAAGCGCGAGGTCGAACACGAGCGCGTGCAGCTGCCATACATCGTGATCGTGATCGACGAGTTTGCCGATCTGATGAACGTGGCGCAGAACGAAGTCGAGGAATCGATCCAGCGGCTTGCACAGAAGTCGCGCGCGGTCGGGATGCACGTGATTCTCGCAACCCAGCGGCCGAGCAGCGAAGTGATCACCGGCATCATCAAGGCAAACCTGCCCTGTCAGATCGCATTCAAGGTCAACCGGCGCATTGACTCGCGCGTGATCTTGGACGCGAATGGCGCGGAAAAGTTGTTGGGCTCAGGCGACATGCTCTACGTGCCGCCAGGCGGCGGCGTGACGACGCGCGCGCAAGGCGCTTGGGTTGCAGACGACGAGATGCAGGCCGTGGTTGCCTACCTTGAGGAGCACGCGCCGCAGCCTGACTTTATTCCTGGACTGATGCAGACGCAGTCCAGTTCGCGCGGCGGCATGGTCGAGCGCGATGACCTGTACAACCAGGCGGTCGAGATCATCCTCGGTCAACAGCGCGGCTCGGCGACGCTGTTGCAGCGGGCCCTCTCTGTTGGCTACACCCGTGCCACGCGCTTGCTTGAGATGATGGAGGAGGATGGCCTCGTCGGCGCGTTCGTTGGCAGCAAGTCGCGCGAGGTGTTGATGACGCTGGACGAATGGAAGTTGCGCGAGGTGGCGATGGCTGAAGAACTGCTGGCACTCGAGGCCGAAGCAATGGCCGATGCCGAGCACTTGGCCGAATCTGAAGGCGTTGCCGATGGTGTTTTTGGTGCGGCAACCGGCGCGGTGCCCGTCACGGCGGCAACCGGCGCGGTGCCCGTCACGGCGGCAGCAGGTTTTGGTGCCGCGCTAGGCCCCAGTGCCACGCCGGTTGTGATCGCCACGCCGGTTGTGATCGCCACGCCGGTTGTGATCGCCACGCGAGGTGCGAGCGCCAGCGATTTGGCGAGCCATACCACCAGCGAGGTCGTCGCTGGGGCTGATCCGGTCGATCGGTCGTCGGACAAGCCCGAATCGGCGCCCGCCTGAGTTGGATTCGTGCCAGCCGCCGCAAGTGGCCAACGTGCCGCATGTGGCGGTAGGAAAAGCAACGCGTCGATCCCTTCCTTGTGACCGTTGCCCCGCGCCAGTAGATTGCGCCACGGTTTGCGCAACAGACGGCACAGGGAGTGGATCAGATGATTGAAAGAACCATTGGCGCGGAAGTTCACTCTGGCGCCCAGCGTGGCAAGTCGTGGCTCTGGCCACTGCTGCCGATCGCGGCGTCGATGTTTGCGCTTGCTGCGCTCGTCACCTATCAACTGCACGCTGGCGAACAGGAACCAGAGTCTTTCCTGCAGCGGTTGGTGGTGGGCATCTACCAGTTCATTGGCTTCGTGCCGTCGTTCTTCTTTTTCCTATTGGTGATCTCGTGGAGTTCGATCTGGTTCTTCACCGGCAGACTGGAGCGGCCACGAACGCGACTCGGGCGACTGTTGGCACTCACGCTGGCGCTAGCCGTATGGGTCAACTTGCAGCCGAGCGGTAGTGAGCCATCGCTCGCCGCAGGTGTCTTGGGCTACTACATTGGCACCAGCATGGTGAACATGCTCGGCTACTTCCTGAGCGTGCTGCTCGTGGCGCCAATGGCGCTAGCCACGCTGCTGCTTGCGACCGACTTCTTCTTCTATCGTTACTTCGAAGGCGTTCACGCGCGCCTCGACAACCTCGGGGAGCCGACCAGTGGTGGCGTTGAGTTGCAGGTCACGGAGCATCTGAAAGGTTTGTCGCGGGAGTTTGTGCCTGCACTCTCAACTTCGCCGGCATCGATTGGTGGGCTTTCTCTGCTGCCGCAATCGATCGATGTCGTGGTGGCCGATGAGGTGGCTTTTGATCCGGCCGATGAGCCATTGGTGCTGCGTCGGTTGTCGTCATTTGAACGCCGCCAGCTCGCAATCGCGCAGCTGCAGCAGTCGTCGATCGCTGCGGCGATGGATGCCGGTGAACTGGCAGCGGAAGTGGCTGCCATCGAGGCTTTAGAGACTGGAGATCACATTGCACTGGGCACGACGGCCGGCGTCGGGCGCGCCGATCTTTTGGGCGCGGACCTGAACGCGGCGGCACTTTTGCAAAGTGCCGCGCGTGACGATGACTTGGCGAGCGTCGATGGCGAGCGCGACGCGCCGTATCGTCGCGGCCGGTTGGCACCAATTGTCGACCTGGTAGCAGAGTTCGTTTCGCCACCGGCTCCCGAACAAGCGGAGTTCGCTGCCAAAAAGATCGCTGCCGAAGAGTTTGCTAAATCGGAGGCGCTGGAAGCAGACCTGCATGCAGCAGACATTGCCGCGGTAGCCGAGGAGCTGGACCGCGCCGGCGATGCATCACATGCGGCTGCAGAGGTCCCGATCGAAGGTGGCCTTGCGGCCTTTGCCGAACTTGCGACCGAGCCCGAGAGCGCAGTTGCGGAGTTCGAATGCGCAGCCGATGCCGTTGAGGCCAAGGACACATTCGCACCAGTGATGGAGCCGGCCGCAGATGAGCCAGCTGGGGTGCCGTTCGAGGCGACCGGCGCGCAATCGCAATCTGTCGCGCCGGTGGCAACTCGCGGCACAGAGGATGATCTCGATGTGGATTCAGTCTCGGAAGCAGTCGCGGAAACTGCCGCGATGGCGATTGAGGCGGTGGTTGCCATCCCGCGGCCGCCCGAAGGTGTCCGCCAGCAGCGCCTGTTTGTCGGGCGGATTGATGAGTCCTTGGTGCTCGACGCGATAGGCATCGTGACCAGTTCTCGCCGGGCAAGCGCCACTGTGTTGCAACGCAAACTGCGGATCGATTTTGAGCAGGCAATGGAATTGTTGTCGGTGCTGGCGCACCGTGGCGTCATCGATCTGGTTGAGGGCGAAGCGCAAGGCCGGGTGCGCTAGCAGCTGGGGGCCTGCAGGCCAAATTCTCCACGGGTTTTCACGAGTGACTCACAATTCGTCCACAGGATGAGTCCTTGCACGAAGGTGTCGAGCGGCCTACTTGAAGTCAATCTTTGGTGCGGTTTTGCGAGGCATTGGCTACGCGTCTCCACGATTGTGGCAAGCGCATAACGTCTGAGGTTGGAATCAGGGATTCATGAGCGACTTCCAAGCATCTTTCGCCACCCGTGGCGTGCCGCAGAGCCTCGAAGCTGAGCGTTCGGTGTTGGGGGCGTTGCTATTGCACGCGGACGCCGTCGGTGATGTGCAGTTCTTGCAGCCAGAGGACTTCTACCTGCCAAAGCATCAGCTGATCTATCAGTCGATCCTTGCTGCCTTCAACACGCGCAATGTCACCGATCCAATCGTGGTCGAAGAAGTGTTGTCTCGACTGGGCGTGCTGAAGGATGCAGGTGGTCGCGAGCAGCTGCTCGATCTTGTCGAGAGCGTGGTCTCCGCCGCCGGCATCGTCTATCACGCGGAGATCGTGCGCGAGAAGTCGGTCCAGCGCCGGCTGCTTGAGACCTGCCTCGATGTCGCACGCCGCTGCTACGACAATCAGGATGCTGCCAAGGATCTGCTCGATGACGCTGAGCGGCAGATCTTTGAGATCGCCCGCATGGACAAGTCAGGCGATGCCCACAGCATCACGGACATCCTGCAGCAGACCTTTGAACGCATCGACAGGCTGCGCGAACGCGGCTCGCGTTTGACCGGGCTTGGCACGGACTACGTTGACCTCGACGACATTACCGGTGGTTTGCAGCCCGGTGAGTTGATCATCATTGCGGCGCGCCCCTCGATGGGTAAGACCAGCCTCGCGCTCAACCTCACGGAGCGCGTTGCAGGTCTAAAGCAAGGCGTGGCGTTCTTCTCGCTCGAAATGTCGAACCAGCAGGTTATCCAAAACATGCTCTGCTGCCGTGCGCAGATCGACGGCCAGGCGATGCGCAAGGGGCGCATTACGGACCAGCAATACAAGCGGCTTCAAGAGGAAGCGGAGCGGCTCTACGAGACGCAGATCTTCGTCGACGACACGCCGGGTGTGACGATCACACAACTGCGCGCGAAGTGTCGCCGCATGAAGCAGAAGCATGACATCAAGATGGTGGTCATCGACTACCTCCAACTGATGACGGCGGGCGGCCGAGTCGAAAGCCGGCAGCAGGAGATTTCGACGATTTCGCGTGGCCTGAAAGGGCTCGCGCGCGAACTCGAGGTGCCGGTTATTGCTTTGTCGCAGTTAAACCGCGATGTCGAGAACCGTGATGACCACCGGCCGCGCATGAGCGACTTGCGTGAATCGGGTGCAATCGAGCAGGATGCGGACGTGATCGTGCTGCTGCACCGCGACGAGTATTACAAGCCGACCGAGGCCAATGCTGGACTTGCCCAATTGATCATAGCCAAGCAACGCAATGGGCCGACGGGTGAAGTGACGCTACGGTTCTTCCGCGAGTACATGCGATTTGAGAACTACACGCGAAGAGCAGAGCCGATGCAGTAACGACGCGGCCGACGCCGCTGGCGTCGTTAGCCGCATCGTGTTGCTGTGTTGCTTGCAGTTGCCGGCGGGCAGCGCTTTGTCTGCACAGCAATCGTTACTTGTTCTGCAACTGCCCGTTTCGCAATTACCAGCCGAGCAACCGTATCTGTCGCCACAGGCGGGAGAGCTAACTGCAACGCAGAACCCTGCGCCCGCACCCTCGCCCGCACCTTCGACGCAGAACCCTGCGCCCGCACCCTCGCCCGCACCCTCGCCCGCACCTGCAACGCAGAACCCTTCGCCCGCACCCTCGCCCGCACCTTCGCCTGCACCTGCGCCCGCACCTGCAACGCAGAACCCTTCGCCCGCACCTTCGCCCGCACCTTCGCC
>BJHM01000057.1 GCA_014192625.1 Planctomycetota bacterium | reverse complement strand
AGCCACGCCAACTATGGGACCTGCCACCACAGCAGGGCTTCGCTGCTGGCTTAGTGGCGCAGGCTTCGCTGCTGGCTTAGTGGCGCAGGGTTTCGCCGCTGGCTTAGTGGCGCAGGGTTTCGCTGCTGGCTTAGTGGCGCAGGCTTCGCTGCTGGCTTAGTGGCGCAGGCTTTCGCTGCTGGCTTAGTGGCGCAGGGTTTCGCTGCTGGCTTAGTGGCGCAGGGCTTCGCTGCTGGCGTAGTGGCGCAGGGCTTCGCTGCGAGCTTTGCCACCACGGTGAGGAACCCCACCGTGGGCATGCCAAACGCTGCTTACAAAGCCAGCCGGATACTCATCCGACAAGCCGAGTCGCGCCGTGTGCCAGTTGGATCAGCGCTTGCTGAACTGAGTCGAACGGCGTGCCTTGTGGCGGCCGTACTTCTTGCGTTCAACCTCGCGGGAATCGCGAGTCATGAGGCCGTTTTCGCGCAGCAACTTCTCGAAGTTGACGTTTTCGAGGCAGAGCGCGCGGGAAATGCCAAGGCTGACAGCGCCGGACTGACCGGTGATGCCACCACCGATGACGTTGCACCAGATGTCATAGCTGTTGCGAGTTTCCGTCACGGTCAACGGCATCGCGGCAGAGCGACGCGTGTCGTGCGTGAGGAAGAACTTCTCGAACTCCAGACCGTTGACCATGAACTTGCCGGTCCCGGCCTTGATGCGCACGCGAGCGCTGGCAGTCTTGCGACGGCCTGTGCCCCAGATATACGGATTATTTACTACCACTTGATGCTCCTGAATCAGCTCTTGGCCGACGACAGATCCCAGACAATGGGATTCTGTGCCTCGTGCGGGTGCGAAGGGCCACGGTAGACCTTCAGACGCGTGAGCATCTGACGGCCAATGGTGTTTTTTGGCAACATACGGCGGACAGCCAGCTGGATCAGCTGCTCTGGGTTGTCCGCCAGGTAGGTGCCCAGCTTGACGTAGCGCAGACCACCCGGAAACCCTGTGTAGTAGGTGTATTCGCGGGTCTCGCTCTTGTTGCCAGTGACCGCCACCTTGTCGGCGTTGATCACAATGACACCATCGCCCACCAGCATGTGCGGGGTGTAGCGCGGCGAGTGTTTGCCCATGAGGACCGTGGCGATCTGGGTTGCCATCCGGCCAAGAATTAGGCCTGAGGCATCAAGGACGCGCCAAGTGTTCATGGCGACGTGATGGTCCGCCAGATTTGCAAGAGTAGTCTTAATCATTGCCTGACATCTATGCCTGACATCTGTGCGCTGCCAATGCACCTCGTGCACGAACAGCAGGAAAGGGCGAGGAATGCTAGCGTCGAAGCTGCTGGAGTCAACGGCACATCGACGTCCTTTGCACAGTTCCTCACAGTTCGCGGATGGTCATCGTGTTGGTCAGGCCCGAAAGCCGGACAGTTCCAGCGATCTGCACGATCCGGTCGCCCTGCTTCGCCAACCGCTCGGCCAGCAAAATGCGGTCGCCGGACAAAGTGAGCTGGTGGCTAGTGCGCCCAGGCGGGACCTTTTTGGCGGTGATCCCCCAGCTCATCGAGAGCCGCTGCACCGTCCGCTGGGACGGTGTGAAGGCAACGATATGCGTCGGCGGACGTTCCCCGGCCAGCAGATTGGCGGTGCTGCCGGTCTCGGTATAAACCGCGATCAACCGCGCATTGGCCTCAAATGCGGCGTAGGCCGCAGCACGCACGGTCGCCATCGCCACGTCGACGCTGTTGGGGATTAGTTTGCGCCGACGACGCTCTTCGATGTCCGTGTATCGAACCCGTTCGGCAGTCCGAATAATGGACTCCATCGTCCGCACGCTGCGCACCGGATACTTACCGGACGCGGTCTCGGCCGAGAGCATCACCGCCGAGGTGCCGTCGAAGATCGCATTCGCCACGTCCGAAGCCTCGGCGCGAGTCGGCCGCGGATTGAGCACCATGGACTCTAACATCTGAGTCGCAGTGATGACCGGCTTTCGCGCCTCATTGCACAACGCGATGATGCGCTTTTGCACCGGTGGCACTGCCGCCGGTCCCATCTCGACCCCCATGTCGCCACGCGCCACCATCAAGGCATCGGCGACGGCGATGATTTGTGGCAGACAGCGAACCGCTTCGGGCCGCTCGATCTTTGCAATGATCTGGGCATCGCTGCGCGCGCGATCGACGTGACGACGCAACTCGACGACGTCATCCGGACTGCGCACGAAGGACAGCGCCACGAAGTCAACTTCCGCCGCGAGCACCACCGCTAGATCGGCTAGGTCCTTGCGCGACAGGCAGCCCACCGACACTTTGCTACCGGGCAGGTTGATACCCTTGAACTGGTGCAACATGCCGCCATAGATGACGCGCGTGGCGATCAAATCGCCGTCGATCGCCGTAACGCGCAGCTCTAGGTTGCCGTCGTCAAGCAATACGCGCTCACCTTTCCGCAAATCGCGCGCAAGTTGGCGGTAGCCAGTGCCAATCTGCACCACGCCATCCGGCAGTAGCTCACCGACCACAAAAGGACTGGTGTTGATCACCACCTTTGCGCCGCGCTTTAGGTAAATGGGCTCCGCATCCTTCAGCTTGCCGACGCGAATCTTTGGTCCCTGCAAGTCGGCCAAAATGCCCACGGATCGACTCGCCTTGCGTGCCACTCGACGCACCAGACTTATCATGCGGACCAGCGTTTCGTGATCAGCATGCGCGCAGTTCAGGCGGAACACATCCACGCCAGCACGCACCAACTCAGCCACCCGCGACTCCTGACTAGAAGCAGGCCCAAGTGTCGCTACGATCTTAGTTCGATTCTGCCAAGCCATCCGTCTGTGCTCCGCGGCGTAGTTTAGGAAGTCCAGGTCGGACTTCACTCCTTTGCCAAACAGCGCAAAGTTGTAGCGACAACAACGGCTAGAGCGAAGCGCCGATCCGCGCTGTTCACGCGCCGAACTCAGCTTTGTGTTGCTCCCACCACTCTTGCCAAGTCCGCTGCGCCTTGCTGCGGGCATCCCGAGTAGCACGCGGATCGAACGGCAACTTCTGGCCAGTCACATCTTTCAAGGATCGCCAAGCTGTATCGCGCACGATCTCTTCCGGATCGGCCAACGCCAAAAGCAGCGCATCGACCACGATCGCCAGCCGATATTCCTTGATCCCTTCGACGGTGAGCCTGCGCACAAATGTGTCGGGGTCCTTTGCCATCGGCAATAGCAACTGCACGACAGTTTTGTTCTTGCTGCGCAACAACAAGTCCACGGCCTTGAAGCGCTCCGCTGCATCTGCCTCTTTTAGCTTCAGGACTTGATCCGCGTCTGCCGCCGAGAGTCCTGCCAATTCGGGCGCAATAGCAAGTGCAGCGATTGGCTTGTCTTTAGCCGCACCATTCAGCTCTGCACCCACCGGCAAAGTCACTCGTGGTTGCGCTTTTGCGTCCGCGACATTCATCGCCAACTGCTGCACCTCGGCGTGAAGCTCGGCGATGGCCTTTCCGTGATCAGGGAATGGCCGGCTGCCAAATTCATTCATGCGCACAATCAGCGCGCGCAGTTGCTGACTCTGATCGGCAGCGGTCCCGACCAGCTGCGTCGAGGCCTTCTGCTGCGAACTGTCTAAGTTTTTGATGCGCTCGCCGAACTCATCGAGGTCCGCCCTTCGCGCTGCTCCATCGAGGTCCATGCTGACTTTCTGCAAGACATCCGCTTGCGATTTGATGCTGCCGCGCAAAACCTCGATCTCTGGCCCATATCGCGCTTCGAGATTGGCGAGCCTGGAGTCGACGAAGATCGTGGCTGCTGCGATTGCGGTGAGTAACGCAAGTACGAACGAGAGCTGGCGACTTTCGCTGGCCATTCGAGATGGGCGGGCAGGTTCGTTGGCCACGTAGGCGTGTGAAGCCGAAAGCGGCGGCAGCGATTGCTGCAATGCCGCTACACAGCAAGCACCGATGGTCTTGCCCTGAAATCGGACCGCTGCACCACGCGTGAGGTCCAGCAACGGCACCGACACGGTGCATATGTCACAGAACAGGAGGTCATCGATTTCGTTAGGCTGCATTACGGCTAGATGGCACTTGCGAGGAACTTCCGAGCGAACCAAACGCTCCCGAGCCAGAGGGCGCGGCAGAACTTGGTAAAAACAACACTCTGCACTTTCCTGCGGCCCCCAAACCGGCAAGCGATCGGGCAAGGGCAGCAACCAGAGAAGCTCCCAGACTCTATTACCCACCGAGGGAACGATAGCCAAACAATAGCTGCGGCCTCTCGCCAGCACTTCCTGCAGCACGCCTTTACTGGTTTCAGCCCAGCTTGGCCATACTTTGGCACGCACTTGGCCAAGGCTAAAGCGTTCGCCTTGGAGCCTTTCAACCACGAGTCTTGCTGCGGGCCGCATACGGCACGGCAACAAGGATCACCGCTAAATAATGTTAATCTTGCGCTTGCTGAGGGTTACTATCTTGCATATATTACTAAATCTAGTTGTAGATCAAGTCGTCATCACCACTGATTGACTCGATAAATTTTCCACCACCACACAAGTTTGAATCATGCGATTAGGCACCACAACGTTGCACCGCACATCGGTTGCCCTCACGTTGGCAACAATCGGTTTGCTGCTGGTTCTGGCACTCATGGCAAAGTAAAGGGTCCATAGGTCTCAACGGGCTCGCTCTCCCTGCCACTGGTTTTGCCCGCTTGCGACCTATTGCACTTCCCACCCACGATAAACTGACGATCTCACCGATCGTCGGCCTGTCTGTGGTGGCTGTTCAATTAGCATCAGAGCAGCGATGCAATTTGCTGCAAGGTGCGCATCGTTGCGCCTTGGTTTTCTGTGATGACGAGCTTGGCTCGCTTGCCAAGCTCGTCTCGCTTATCGCTCGACTCAAATAGTTCGCGCAGGCAACGCGCCAACTCCTGATCGTCATTGACCTGCAATGCCGCGTCTTTCTGCAACAGCAAGTCGACATCATTGCGAAAATTGTCGACATGCGGGCCAAACAGCACCGCCCTGCCCTGCGCCGCCGGTTCGAGCATGTTCTGGCCGCCACGCGGGATCAAACTGCCACCGACAAAAGTGACATCTGCGGCGGCATAAAAAGTCTGCAGCAGGCCAATCGTGTCGACCATCACAACCGCTTCTGGTGAGAGTGGTTTTTGCGCCGCGTTTTCAGTCCATCGGACGACTTCTAGGCCTTTTTGCCGCAGCGCCTCCGAAAGACTAGCGCCGCGCTCTGGATGCCTTGGCACCAATACGATTCGCACGCGCAGGACAGTGCCGGCGATCGCTTGCTTTACCGCATCACAAAGCCGCAATTCTTCATTCTCGTGCGTCGATCCAGCGACCATCACCAGTTCGATACCGGTAGAAAGCCAAGTCCGCAGTCGCATTCCCGCTGCTTCATATTGGCCCATGACGACACTGTCGTACTTCATGTTGCCGGTCACAAACACGCTGGCACTTTGCACGCCTAGTGCCAACAGCCGCTGCCGATACGTCTGATCTTGAACGCAATAGATGCGGATCAAGTCGAGCTGTGGCAGTAGTCCGCGAGCCCTGCTGTAGCCCCGAAACGTGCGCTCCGATATCCGGCCGTTGATAACAGCTACCGGGATGCCACGACGGTCGGCTGCTTGCAGGAAGTTTGGCCAGATCTCGAGTTCCATGAGCAGCACGCAGGACGGCCGCACTCGATCGAGGGCGCGACCAGGGAACCGCCAGAAATCGAGCGGGTAGTAGATCACTTGCAGGTCGGGATGATCTTGCCGCGCCACGCGGTGCCCGTTGCGCGTGGTCGTCGACAACACGATCTGCAACTCAGGTTGGCTCACGCGCAACCGTGCGATGATGTTGGCGGCGGCCTTCACTTCACCTACAGAGACACCGTGGATCCAGACCACGTCACGACTAAAACGCCGGATCGCAATGCGCCCCGTGCGCTGCCAATAACCTTCGCGCGCCTGTCGATTGACCACCCCGCGCCACAGCAGCCACGGCAGATAACCGACGAACGCAACTACGAACAAAAATTGATAGAGCAACATCGCCAAGGAACTGGCGATTCGACGGCGCACGGAGGTTCTTTTTTTCGGGTCCACGTCGTGCATCACCATGCCGCACGAGGTTCTCGTGCGGCAACTGTTAGTCAAAAGCCGGCGCGCAGCACTTCTTGTACTTGATCCCCGAACCACACGGGCAGACGTCATTGCGGCCAGGTTTTTGGGCATTGGCAGGCAGCCCTTTGGCATTGCCATTCTGCGCCATGCCGGCGGAGTTCCCCATTGGGTTACGCGGCCCGGCCGCAGGACCAGCTTTTAGCTTGCTTGCGATTGCACCTGCCGTTGGTGCTGCGGCTGCGGCTGCGGCTGCGGCGGCAGTCGCAGAAGGGCGCAATTCGATGCCATTTGGCGCTGGCCACACTTCCAGCTCGCCACTCATCACCTTGTCGACGATGTCCTTCGGAACTTGCCCTGCAGAGATCAGCGACTCAAAGATCGCCTTCGCCTCTTCGCGGCTGTTGGGCGGACTAAAAGCGGCTGGCGCGGCACCCGCCGACGGAGCACCAGGCTGCGCTGAAACGTTTGATTGCTGCACGGGCCGCACACTCAATCCCTGCGGCGTAGCGATCACTTCCAGTTCGCCACTGCGAACGCGGCCAACGATTTCGGCAGGCACCTTACCCTCGGTGACCAGCTGCTCGAAAATCTGCATCAGCTCCTCTGGCGATCGCGGCACCGGCAATGGCGCTTGCGCCGGTCGCGGTGCTTGTTGTGGGCGCAATCGACCGGTGATCGTGTCGCGAATGGTGTCCGTCGCCTCCTGCTTGAACAGGAAGTTCGTCACCTGATCGGCGATCTCCATCTTCAGTTGCTGAAACTTCTCGAAGCCTTCTCGCTTGTATTCGTTCTTCGGATCGATCTGCGCGTAACTGCGCAGTCCGACACCGGCCTTCAGCACCTCCATCGCATGCAGGTGGTCTTTCCACTTGTTGTCGATGGTGTCGAGCAACAGGAACCGCTGCACGCCTTCCCATTCTTCGACGCCATAGATCGCTCCGCGCGCGTCGAACAACTGCTCGATGCGGAGGATGGTCCAATCAAAGATCTGCTCGCGCGCGACCTGCTCGAGGCCAAGCAGATCCATCGCCCCGCCAGTCCGGTGTTGCAACCATTTACGCAGCTCTTCCCAGCCAATCGGCTGGTCCTTGTCACCAGCACAGCGCTCCACCACCGGATCGAAAACTTCTTCAAACATGCCGAGGACCCGGTCGCGCAGCCCCTTGCTCACCAATGCGTCCTGCCGTGCCGAGTAGATAAACTTGCGCTGCTTGTCCATCACCTCGTCGTAGTCGAGCAGGTGCTTACGCATATCGAAGTTGCGCGCCTCGACCTTGCGCTGTGCGCGGGCAATGCCACGCGTGACCATCGGGCTGTCGATGACCTCGCCCGATTTCAGCCCCATCTTCTCCATCATCACCTTCACCCAATCGCGGGCGAAGATCTTCATCAGGTCATCATCAAAGCTGAGGAAAAAGCGCGTCTCGCCAGGATCCCCTTGACGACCACAGCGCCCGCGCAATTGGTTGTCGATCCGGCGCGCCTCGTGCCGCTCGGTGCCAATCACATACAGCCCGCCCAGCTTGATGATCTCGTCATGCTCGCGCGTGCAGACGGCGCGCAACTCCTCCAACAGTGCCACTGCTTCGGGTTGCGTCTCGGTAAAGCCCTTCTGCTTTAGTTCACTACGCCAAAGTGCTTCCGCCTTGCCGCCGAGCACGATGTCAGTGCCACGGCCGGCCATGTTGGTTGCGACGGTGACCGCAGCGCGCCGCCCAGCCTGCAGAATGATGTCGGCCTCGCGCTCATGCTGCTTGGCGTTCAGCACATTGTGTGGAATCCCGAGTTTCTGCAACCGAGCGGAGATTGCTTCGGACTTGGAGATCGAAGTAGTGCCGAGCAGGATCGGACGGCCGCCCGTGTGCTCACGCTGGATCTCACTCGCGATCGCGTCGTATTTACTGTCGTCATCGAGGAAAATCTGGTCGTTGACGTCCTTGCGGATCATCGGCCGATTGGTCGGAATCGCTACAACATCGAGGCTGTAGATGTTGGCCAACTCGGCCGCCTCGGTCATCGCCGTGCCCGTCATGCCAGCCAACTTGGTGAACATGCGGAAGTAGTTTTGCAGCGTGATCGTGGCGAAGGTGCGCGTCTCTTCGCGCGGCGTGATGCCCTCCCTCGCCTCGACCGCCTGATGCAGGCCATCACTCCAGCGGCGGCCCGGCATCAGTCGTCCGGTAAACTCATCGACGATGATGACCTCGGGGTCACCCTGCTTGCCGTCCGGACCTGGTTTCGCAGCGACAACGTAGTGCTTGTCGCGCTCGTAAACATGATGGGCGCGCAACGACGTTTCAAGCAAGTGCGGCCACTCCATCAGCTGCGGGTTCGCATAAAAGCTGTCCACTCCCACTAGCTGCTCGGCGCGCACCACGCCTTCGTCAGTGAGCAGGCACTGGTGCTCCTTCAGCTTGATTTCGAAGTGCACCCCATCCTTGAGTTGGCGCGCAATGCGATCCGCGTGCACATAGCGCTCAGTGCTGCCTTCGCCTTCGCCGGAGATGATCAGCGGCGTGCGCGCTTCATCGACCAGGATCGAGTCAACTTCGTCGACAATCGCGAAGTTCAAGGTCTTCTGCACCTGATCTTCCGTGCGCCACTTCATGTTGTCGCGCAGGTAGTCGAAGCCAAACTCATTGTTGGTCCCATAGGTGATGTCGCAGCCATAATGCGCCGAGCGCTCCTGCGGCGGCATGCTCGACTGAATCGCGCCAACGGTGAGGCCGAGGTATTCAAAGACCGGCGCCATCCAGTCGCGGTCGCGCTTGGCGAGGTAGTCGTTCACGGTCACGACAAACACGCCCTTGCCGGAAAGTGCGTTTAGCGCCGCGGGCAGCGTGGCGACGAGGGTCTTGCCTTCACCCGTCGACATCTCCGCGATCTTGCCGCGATGCAGCACCGCACCGCCAATCAACTGCACGTCAAAGTGACGCAGGCCCAACGAGCGCGTCGCCGCTTCGCGGGTCAGCGCGAACATGCGAGGCAGAAGGTCTTCGAGCGTGGCACTGGCAGACTGCACCTGCTGCCGCATCTCTTTCACTTGCGCACGGATCTGCTCTTGCGAGAGATCCTTCACCTCAGTGGCAAGCGCGTTGATGGCCTTCACCAACGGAAAGAATTGTGCGAGCGCGCGCTTGTTTGCCGAACCGAACACACCCTGCAGCGCCTTACCGATACGCGCGGGCAACGAACCAAAATCCATTTTCATAACAGTCCTAAAAGCTACGGGCCGAGCCCTAACGGCGACTCATCTACCGGATGAAAGCACCGCGCCATAGTCGCATCTTGGCGCTGCACTCAACGACGCTGGAGAGCCTGCATGGCGCGCCAGTGCAAATGCACCGGCACCCAAAAGCAGGCCTACACAGCGTCCGGTGCGCGCGGTGCTGGCAAGCCACCCTCGCGCAAGTCGCGGCACCGCAGCAGCGGCAGGTGATTGGACGGACGAACGGCAATGTCGATCGCAACGACGCACAGAATCTTGCGGCCAACAATCGGAATCGACTGTCGGGCCCGAACCAAAGCACAGACGACCCGGTCGGCAACCGGCAGGATACGAGCACCGGTTGGCGCGTGCGCCCCGCCCGTAGCCAGCATCAGGACGATGACCCACATGAGGCAAGCGCGCGAACGACGCGAGGCGCAAATCGCCTCAAACGCCGAAAGAACACATTGCAACCAGCGGATAGTCATGTTCATGAAGGTATCTCACGAGCACGCAGAACGCGATCGATCATCTGGTAGAGCAGGTCTTCTTGGAACGGTTTGGCTAGAAACGCATCCGCTTGGCGGATGTCCGCCATCGACACCTTTGCCGCACTGGCGAGCAGCACCGGCACACCCTGCGTGCTTGGGTTTGCGCGCAACTGCGCGATCACCTGCAGGCCATCCAGCTCCGGCAGTTCGTAGTCGAGCAATACCAAATCGGGCAGCAGCTCACCGACCGCAATCACCGCACTCTTGCCATCGAAAACTTTGAATGTGCGGAAGCCGCGCGCGCGCAGCAGCAAGTCCACCGCATCGGCAAGGTCTTGCTCATCATCGACGATCAGAACGCTGCCACGGTATTGGTCCGGCGCTGCCGGCTCACGGGCACGCAGCGCGCGGCACAGACAAGCAGCGGTATCGAGACCGTGCTTCTGAAACTCATCCTCAATCAAGCGTTTCAGTTCACGGTTGAAGCGGCGCACCGCCATCCAGGATTCGTAATCCGGATAGTCGGGCTTGATGTCCATCTGGTCATGCGTGTCGACGGCGAAGTAAAACTCCCCGGCGAGCAAGTGTTCTTGCAGGACCAGCTTCATGAACGGGTAGTTGCGGTTGCCAAGGCGCAGGCTGTATCGGACGCACGAATGGCCCGGGATGGGCTCAACTTGCTCTTTTTGGAACAGCGTCAGGCAAGCCTCGGCAGACTGACCTTCGATGGTCGACAAATCGGGTGCGCGGCGACTACGCGCCTGATTACCGTAGGCAATCGACAAATAAAATGAGATCGCGGCGCGCACCGTAGCCGGCAGCAGCGTCTGCAATTTCATCGCGGCAGCTCCGCTTGGCGGCCATGCATTGGCGGCGGCTGTGGCAGGTTGCGCAACATGCTGCGCGACATCGCCCCAACGGAGGACCCAACCTCCGTCAACAGCCGTTCCAGATCATCGACGATGCCGACGAACACCGCCGGATCCACAAACGAAGCCGTGCCAATCTCAACGGCACTCGCACCAGCACAAAGGAACTCAAGCACGTCCTCGGCAGTGCGCGCACCACCGACGCCGATGATGGGGATCCGCACGCATTTTGCGACCTCGTGCACCATGCGCAACGCGACCGGCTTGATCGCTGGCCCGGATAGTCCGCCGATGCCACGGCTGAGGACCGGCTTCTGTTTGCGCCAGTCCACCGCCATGCCAATCAGCGTGTTGATTGCAGTGATGCCATCAGCACCGCCCTGTTCAGCAGCACGCGCAATGGGCGTGATGTCGGTGACGTTTGGCGACAGCTTGGCAAACACCGGCACATTGGCGACGCGCTTTACGGCTGCAACCGTGCGTTCAGTCATGCGCGGATCGGTCGAAAACAACAGCTTCCCTTCCTGCACATTTGGGCAGGACAGGTTTACTTCGAGTGCGTCGATCCCGGCACTGCAGAACAGTTCGGCCAGCTGCACAAACTCAGCAAGAGTCTCACCGCCGATGTTGATGATGAGCTTTGGCCCAAGCGTCCGCATCTTGGGCAAGGTATCGGCAAGGAACCACTCAACACCTTTGTTCTCGAGGCCGATCGAGTTGAGCATCCCCGACGCAGTCTCCCAGATGCGCGGCGGCGGATTGCCGTGGCGCGGGCGCAGGGTCACGGTCTTGGAGACGAGACCGCCCACCCGCGACAAGTCGGAGAAAGTACGCCCTTCCCAGCCAGACCCATAGGTGCCCGAGGCACTGAGCACTGGGTTGGCGAGACGCAGTGAGCCTAGTTTGGTCTCAAGCACGACGGTTCGCGCCGCACTATGAGCGGCTCTAGGATGATACCTGCTGCTTTACCTTTTCGGTTGCGCGATCTTCTCTTAGTAGTAGCAAGATCATGCCAAACGCACCGACCGTGATGCAGGAATCGGCGACGTTGAAGGCGGGAAAATCCCAGACCATCGGCCACTCCCCGCGAAACCGCAGGAAGTCGCGCACGGCGCGCGAAGGCTCGGTGAAGTTGTCATACAGGTTGCCGATCGCACCCGCGAAGATCAGCGAGAGGATCAACAACTGCAGCCGAGCGGCCCGTGCAGTGGTTGATACAAACCACAGCATCCCCACAACGGCAAGGCAGCGCAGCACCATCAGCGGCACAGTCCCTTGCTGAAACAATCCCCAGATGGTGCCGGGGTTGCGCCACGTCACCAGCTGAAAGGTCAGCAGGTTTGAATCGAACACCTCATGGATGGAGCCCTCGTTTTTATAACGCTCGACCATGAAGGCAAATACTTTGGCCTTGCTCCACAGGTCCAAGACCAGCAACGGCGGCCACGGCAACCAGAACCAAATCTTGCCGACAAAGAGCAAGCGCGGCGGCGGCACCACCGGCGTTTGATCCGCGGCTACCTCAACAGTGTTCACGCAGTCTCGCGACCCTTCTCTTCGACTTCTTGGTGACGGATGCAGTAGCGCGCCCACGGCAGATACTCGAGGCGCACCTTGGGGATCCAAGGATCGAGCTTTACGACCTTGGCCTTTTTGGCCGAAGCAAGCGGCTTCTTGCCGTCCTTTGGCTTCCTGGGCTCGTTCTCCTCAACGCAGAGCGGGCAGATGCCAAACTCCCATTCACCCTTGCCGTCGAGTCGCTCGATCGCTTCCGCGATCCGCTGGATCGTCTCTTCTTCATTCTCGATCAGCCCGAGCATGAATCCTTGGTCGTAGTTGTCCGTGCCCTGATCGGCCAAGTTATCCACCGAAGCGTCCTGATCGGAAGCGCGCAGGGCCTCATCGCGCATCGAACCGACATCGCCTTTCAACGATGCGAGCTGGTGCTGAAGCAGGCTGCGATACTTGGCTACTTCAGCCTTAGTGGGCTTGGTCATACGATTTCAGTGCAAGTTGAAAGGCTCTCGGACGTTCAAAAAACGTCCGCGGGAGACCCAATATGAGGTGGGCCCCCGACAGCAGGGGCGGGGAGGTTAGAGATGGTTTGCATGATGGTCAAGCCTCGTCCCAGCCGGATGAAAACTCGGGTTGCCTTTACAACCGCCGCCGCGCGACCGCTACGCTCCTAGCCGATGGCGGCATCCCTGCAGCACCACCTAAGCGACTTCCTGGTGTTCTTGGGGGTCGAATTGCAGGTGTCAAAGCACACGGTCACTGCCTACCGCAGCGATCTCGGCCGCTTTCTTCGCAGCGTTGGCGATGCGCCCGACCGCGCGGCCATTCAGCTGCACCTGGTCGCCCTGACAAAGACCCATGCCCCGGCTTCCGTCGCACGCGCGGCGGCGGCGATTCGCGGCTTTTACCGTTTTCTACATGCCGAAAGTCTTGCTGCCGAGGACGTGACTGAAGGACTGCTTGGGCCAAAACTGGAGCAGCGGCTGCCAAAGGCGCTCACCCGGCGGGCGGTAGCAGAGTTGCTCGCATGCGCTGCCACCATTACGCCGCTTGGCCTGCGTGACGCAGCTATTCTCCACGTGCTCTACGCCACCGGCTGTCGCGTTAGCGAAGTCACCACCCTCCGCCTCACAAGTCTCATCCCCGACCATCGAATGGTGCGCGCCTTTGGCAAGGGCAACAAAGAACGGCTCGTGCCGATCAGCGACACGGCGCAAGGCTTGCTCGAACGCTACCGCGATCACACGCGGCCCCTGCTGCGCGCCCGCGCCAGCAAAGACCCGGGCGACATTTTATTCCTGTCGCGCACCGGCCGGCCACTCGACCGAAGCCGCGTGTGGCAAGTCGTGCGCGCCGCATGCAAAACCGCCGGCTTGCCGTATGCCTGCTCCCCGCATGCACTGCGCCATTCGTTCGCAACGCATCTAGTCGCAGGCGGCGCCGACCTGCGCTCGGTCCAGGAAATGCTCGGCCACGCATCGTTGGCAACGACCCAGATCTACACGCACGTAGACCATGATCGGCTAAAGGCCGTGCACAGCCGTTTTCACCCCCGCGGGTAACCTTGGGTCGCGCGGGTCGCGCGGGTCGCGCGGGTCGCGCGGGTCGCGCGGGTCACGCGGGTCACGCGGGTCGCGCGGGTCACGCGGGTCGCGCGGGTCGCGCGCGGGCCGCTGAACAAGGGTCACTCCGGCGCGAGATCGCCAGCACCGCGGCGGCGGCTGCGCGCA
>BJHM01000056.1 GCA_014192625.1 Planctomycetota bacterium | reverse complement strand
AATGACGGCCGCTGCGCCAACGCCCGCGCCGATAGCACCGCCCGCCGTCACACCGCCGTCGACGGTTCCCGCCGTTGCCCCTGCGATGCCCGCTGCGGCAACGCCAATGACGGCCGCTGCGCCAACATCCGCGCCGATAACACCCGCCGTCACACCGCCGTCGACGGTTCCCGCCGTTGCCCCTGCGATGCCCGCTGCGGCAACGCCAATGATGCTCTGGGCCGATGTTGCGCCGATCCTTGCTGAGCGTTGCACCGCTTGCCACGACCCCGATAGCAAAAAGGGCGGCCTCGACATGACTTCGTTCACAGCAGCCCTGCAAGGCGGCGGATCGGGCAAGTCGATCGTTCCAGGTCAGCCCGATCAATCGCGTTTATTTCGCATGATCACGCAGCAGGAACGTCCCTTCATGCCGCGTGATGGCGACCCACTTGAAGCATCCGCGATCGTGAAGATCCGCCAGTGGATCGAGCAAGGTGCCGCTGAGGACACGGCCCTGGCACTCAGCTTCATGAGCGAAAAAACGGCGAAGCAAAAAGCGCTTGCCGAAGCAGTCGAAGCAAGCATGAGCGGGACCGCACCCTTGCCCGAAAATCTCCCCACCATCGCAGTGCGCTATCCACCGCGCACGATGCCGGTGTTGGCACTCGCACGCAGTCCCCGCGCGCCGCTGCTCGCACTACCCGGATTGGCGCAAGTTCTGCTGCTCGACGGTGCGCTGCAAACCCGTGGCGTGCTGCCTTGCGAATTGCCGCGCATCGGCGCAATCGGTTTTTCCAGTGATGGCTCACTGCTCGCGATTGCCGGTGGCGAAGCAGGTCGCAACGGCAAGGCACTCGTCTATGACGTGAAGTCGGGCGCGGTCACCGGCACGTTTGGCAAAGAACGTGACGTGCCACTCGCGGTCGCAATCCATCGCGGCCGTGGCCTAATTGCGCTTGGCGGCAGCAGCAAGCGAGCCCGCGTGTATGCCCTCGGCGACGGCAGTGAAGTGCTCGATGGCAAGCACGACGACTTCGTACTTGCCTTGGAGTTTAGTCCCGATGGCTCCACGCTCGCGGCAGCGGATCGGTCGGGGGTAATTCTCTTGTGGGAGACGGATGGCGGCCGCATCGCGCAGACCTTGCGCCTGCCAAAGGGCGCCGCAAACGCGGTCGCGTTTCACCGTCAAGGTCGAATGCTCGCAGTCGCTGCCGGCGATGGCACCGTGCGGATGTTTTCTGTGCAAGACGGCAAAGAGCAGTGGCAAAAGAACGCCCACCTTGGCGAGGCCTTGGCACTCGCTTTTGGGCCAAACAATCGGCTCGCCACCGGCGGCACCGATGGCCGGATCGCGGTGTTTGACTTGGATGGCAAAGCTGTCGCCAGAAGCGAGCCAGGCGGCGACCAAGTGCAGGCGATTGCGTTTGGCGTTGATGACAACATCGTCATCGGCGGCGACGCACAAGGCCGCCTGCAATACTTCGACACCAGCACCAAAACTGTGACCGCTAGCCAACCGCTCTCCCCAGCGCAGTGATCCACGTGTTTTTGGCCGGAGCTTCGACCCGCAGGATTCCTAGCAGGCAGATTGGCGATTGATCCAAGCAGTTCGCACGGAAAGATAGCCCCCACGAGGTGACAACTTTGCGCTTGCTGCACACTGCGGACTGGCATCTGGGACGCTCGTTTCACGGACACAACCTGGTCGAAGATCAAACACACGTGCTTGATCAGTTCGTAAAACTCGCCTTAGACTTGCGCCCCGACGCAGTGCTGATCGCCGGTGATGTCTACGATCGCATGACGCCGCCGGAAGATGCCGTCGCGCTGCTCGATTTGGTGCTCACGCGCCTCGTGGTCGAACAGCGCGTGCCGGTCTGCCTGATCGCCGGCAATCACGACAGCCCGGAACGGATCAATTTCGGCGGGCAACTGCTCACTAAGAGCGGTCTCACCATGGTTGGCACAACCCGCACCCCCGCCGCGTATCTCGACATCGACGCCAAGAACGGCCGCTGCCGCATCCACGCGCTGCCCTACGCCGAGCCAGCCAAAGTCGCTGCAGTATTCGCAACCGGCACCGCGATGAGCCACGCCGAGGCGATGCAACGGCAACTCGATCACGTGCGCGCCACACACCCAGCCGACCGGCTGTCGATAGTCGTCGCTCACGCCTTCGTTCAAGGTGCAACCGAAAGCGAGTCCGAACGACAGCTCTGCATCGGCGGCGCGGACCGCGTGCCCACCAATACTTTCGCGGGTATCCACTACACCGCACTCGGCCACCTGCACAAACCCCAGGACCTTGCCGATGGCCGTGTGCGCTATTCGGGTTCGCTGCTCAAATACTCGGTCTCAGAAGCGCCGCACGAGAAGTCGGTCACCTTGGTCGAACTAGGCAAGGACGGTTTTGTGCGAACGGAAGCACACCCACTATCACCACGCCGCAACGTGCGCGTGATCGAAGGCTCGCTGGCGACGTTGCTGGCGCGCGCGCCATCGGAACAAAACCGTCATGATTACGTCCACGCCACATTGGACCGACGCAGGCACCGTGCTCGATCCGATCGACCGGCTGCGCGAGCACTACCCGAACATTCTTGGCGTGGTTCGAAAGCCACCTGTGCGCGAAGCCTCGGCCGCCGCCGCTGCAGCTTCCCGCGACCCGCAGCAGCGCACCACGGAGCAGTTGTTCCAGCAATTTTTCGAACACCAAGAGAAGCAGCCTCTCAATAGAGCACAGACTGCCGCCCTGTATTCAGAGCTTCAGGCTCTGCAACGCAAAAAAGAGGATGCATGAGGCCCATCACCCTCGACCTCTGCGCATTCGGACCGTTCGCCGCGCGCGAACACATCGACTTCACAGGCTTGTCGCAACGCGGCTTCTTCCTGATCACGGGTAAAACCGGAGCCGGCAAAACCAGCATCCTCGACGGCATCTGCTATTCGCTTTTTGGCAACACGTCCGGCGGCGAACGCGACGGCAAACAGATGCGCAGCGACTTTGCCGAACCCGAAACGGAGCTGACGTTTCAGCGATACGTGCTCTCAACGATGCTCGACTTGGTGCTCGTCGCTGCCTCGCTGCGCCTGCAAAAAATGAGCGACGGTCGCTTCACGCTGCACCGCAGCGAAGTGCAGGGCGACTTGCGCATGAGCAGCGGCCTCGATCTTCTTGTGGAAGACGGGCACACCGGCAAGCGGCGCGCGGCCAACACGCTGTCTGGCGGCGAGGGTTTTCTCGCCTCGCTGTCGCTCGCCCTTGGCCTCGCCGACATCGTGCAATCGCGCAAAGGCGGCGTGCAGCTCGACACGTTGTTCATCGACGAGGGCTTTGGCAGCCTCGACCCGGAAGCCCTCGACTGCGCGCTGCAAACGCTAATGGCACTGCAAAAAAACGGCCGCCTCATCGGCATCATCTCGCACGTCACCGAGGTGAAGGAGCAGATAAAGACGCAACTCGAAGTGCTGCCTTCGCGCAAAGGCAGCACGACGCGAATCACGGGGCTGTGATCGAGCTCGTTTTTTCTCCGCCACCAAAAACTGCCCGCGCGATGCTGCGGTCGTGCCAGCGACTCAGCAACAACTGCGCAAGGATCGCGCCCGACAGCGCCATCGCCATGTCCCACTGCGCATCAAATGGATCGCCCTGCATGCCAAGCCATCCAGCACCTTCCTGCGGATAGAACAGCAGCACGACCGCCATTTCGAGCAGTTCGTAACTGGCACTAAACGCTAGGCAGCAGCCAGTGACGAGCCAGAACAAGGTGCGGCTCGCTGGTAGATTGCGGCGGCGGATCAACCACTCGCGCAGCACGATCGCGGGCACGACGCCTTGAAAGAAATGGCCGATTCGATCCGCTGGATTGCGTTTGAAACCGAACCACTCCAGCAGTTCGTCTGGCAGCGGCACGTGCTCAAAGGTGTAGCGACCGCCGAGGCACTGAATGACGAGGAATATGGTCAGCAGCACGTAGGCGAGGTCGCTGAAACAAAACTGGCGGCGGCGGACGGCGAAGACCAACAGCAATACGATCAGCGGCAGCAGTTCAAACGCCCAGACCGCTTGGTCCGCAGCGCCGAGGAACGACCAGAGCAAAACGCATAGCCCGAATGCCGTCAGAGTCTGAAACAACCAGGGACGCTGCGGCAGTGCTGCGCAAACTAGGTCGGCCATAAGGTTGAAGGTTAGTGCCGTGCGGCAGTTTTGACTGTGTGTGTTTGGCAGGCCTGCGCAACATCTCGGCGCAGTTTTGGCTCGCTCACAAGACGCACAAAGCCGCCTTGTGAAAAAAGCCAAGCGGCCTCACCGACGCGGCAGCATCACTGGGAGTCCGTTATTTTTTGCACCGCGCAGAGCAGCAGTAAGACCTCGCCGCCGTCTGGCAAAAGTGAGCACGCCTCGTGTGGCGGCACAGTGATCGCGTCCCCTTCGGTCAAAAGCTCGCCATGCACAGAGCAACCGCCACGCAGCACAAACAAAAACAGCAGGTCACCTTCGTGCGCGAGGTCGAGCGGCGCGGCACTGGCACTGCGACACATCACCGTGGCGACCAGTTGCCCGTTCGTCGGGAAGTAGCTGCCGAGGTCGCGCCTTTGCACGCCCACCCCGTCCGCTTCCCATTGCGCCGTCGCCGCCTGCGCGTGCACAAACGTCTGCCCGCAAAAGCTGCGGTCATGGCGCACCGTCTGCGTGGGCAATGCAAGCTCATGATCAATAACCGTCTCATGCCGCGCCGGGCACGCCAGTTCGATCACGTCACATATCCCTTCGGTCTGCAGAACGCGATGGCGGATCGTCGGCGGCTGCAACACGCAGTCGCCAGCACGCAACCAGAATGGTCCCCCTTGATCCTCATAAACAACCTGCGCCGTACCGCGCCAGCAGTAAAGCAACTGCAGGTGCACGCGATGGAAGTGCACGTAATCGGCAACCGGGCCTTCGATCGGAATACGAATGTGCGAGGCAAGGTAGCGGCCACCCTGACGACCGGGAATCAGGTCGCGGTAGCGCATCCCGGCTCGACCATCGCGAAAGGCATCTGAGTCGGCAATGCGCGCGACGACAAACGAAGCACACAACGGCGGCAACTCGATCGCTTGATTGTGCTGCACCATTTCGATGCGCGTTCCATTGGGCGCAACCAACTCGCCCTGTCCGGCAAAAGTCGACCGCGAGAAAACGTGCAGCCGTATGAGGCCAGGCGCCACCACCGCATCGCGCAGCAGGCACACCATGATGCCGTGCCCAAAGATCCGCGCCTGCACCGGATCGTCTGCGGGCTCGACCATCGTGATACGAAAACCAAGTTGCTCGATAAAGAACGCCAACGTCGCCGCAAACGGCCTCGCTGGCAGCACCACTTCGGCACTGGCAATCGTGAGCGGGTCCAGGTTTGCAGGCGCCATCGAGGAACTGAGTCTAGCCGCAGCACACGTGCACAAGCGGCACTCCGCCGCCACAATCCAGACCATGGAACAAAGCACTTCTCTCGACCGCCGTTCGTTCCTTGCAACCACCGCCATAGCCGCCGGAGGCCTGGCACTCCCAGCTGCCAGCATTGTTGCGCAGGGCGAAGGCAAAACGCCGGCAGGCGAGGGCAAGGTGAAGTTGCGGCAGTCCGTTGCCCGTTGGATCTACAACGACATCCCGCTCGAAAAGTTCTGCGAACAAGTAGCCGCGATGGGCATCACCGGAGTGGATCTGTTGACGGCAAATGAGTGGCAGGTGCCAAAAAAGTTTGGCCTGCAGTGTTCGATGGCATTCGGACCCAAGTCGATGCAGATCGGCCATGGCCTGAATCGCCTTGTGCACCATGACGAGTTTGTGAAAGAGAGTGAGTCTTTCCTGCCGCGCATCGGCGACGCAGGCATCCGGAACATGATCGTATTCTCGGGCAATCGCGGCGGCATGGACGACAAGGAAGGCATTCAGAACTGCATCACGGGCCTAAGACGCTTGGCACCACTTGCTGAGAAAGCCAAGGTGACACTGTGCCTTGAATACCTGAACAGCAAGGTCGACCACCACGACTACGCATTCGACAAAATGAGCTACGGCTTGGATGTGTGCAAGGCTGTCAACTCGCCCAACGTAAAGATCCTTTACGACATCTACCACGCGCAGATCATGGAGGGTGACGTGATCCGCACGCTGACCGACAACAGCAAATGGATCGGCCACTACCACACCGGCGGCGTGCCGGGCCGCGCCGACATCGACGATACGCAAGAACTCAACTACCCAGCGATCTGCCGCGCGATCCTTGCGTCCGGTTACGACGGGTTTGTCGCGCACGAGTTCATCCCGAAGAAAGATGCCATGACGACACTCGCGCGCTGCACAAAGATCTGCGACGTCTGAGATCGCGGGCACCGAGTGGCCCCGGGTGCCGACTAATAATCGCTGGCTCTCACTTCCGCTTCGCAACCTTGCGCCACGCGCGCATCCCTTCAACTCGCGAGTGCATGATCAGCACCGCACTGAAGTCTGCGCGCCGCAGGAACAAGTCTTTATACAGCGCGTCTTCGCCGGGCCACGGGTAGGCAAACAGCACATCAAAGTCATCGAGTGCCAGGCTCAAATCGTCATACGCGTCTCGCTTGCCGAACACCGTGCGCGTATCCAAGTCCACCAGTCGCTCGCCTGGTTCGTAATCCTCGGGAATAAAACTGCCCTGCGCGATCTCTGCGCGCAGGCCATTTGCCGCGAGTAGTTCGCGCGCAGAGGAGCACAGGCAGGCATCAATCTCGATGCCGTGCGCCTCCATGCCGAGCAACGCAGCGAAACCCGTAATGACCCCAAAGCCACTGCCCCATTCGCAAAACCGCAGCCGCCCCGTTTGGCCGTGCGCAAACTTCGCCAACGTGCGCCACACCAAATCGTAGTCGCTCGGAATAAAGCCGATGCCGCTCACGTGCGAAGCGTCGGCGAAGAACGCATCGATGCGCACCTGCGCAGCCTGTAGCCATGCAGCGGCCCTAGCTGGCATGGGCTCGCGCGCGGGCTCGATCTCAAAAGGCTGCAACGGCACAGGCGCACAGTAATGCAGAGTTGCAGCCGTTCCGCCATTTGTGATCATCTGCGATACGGCGACTGGCGAGGTCCCGTGCAAAACCGCAGCAAGACCTTGCGACCATGAAGACCACCAGCACCTCTGGCCTGCGTGCGGCAATCAGCAACCTGGCACAGAGCCTGCACGCCATCCTGCACGCTCCTGCTCTTTTGCACTGCTCATGAATATCGTGAACGTTGTGCAGCAGCATGTTGATGACGGGGCCAATGGCGAGCGATGAGATCGGGCAGGAACTGCGTGCACGATTAGTGCCCGAATGCGCGCTGGCCGTTTCTCACTGCCAGGGTGCGCGTCCTTGCCGATCCGATTCGCGGCAGACCGGCGGCAGATTCTCTGCGCTGCCTCGATATGGTGCACAGATGCACGTTGACGCCGCCACCCGCAACTGAGTCTCGCCATCGCGCACGGCTAGTCTGGCCGCGCAACGAGCGCTCTGCGGCAGCCCTTCTTTTAGATTACGCCGTTGAGCGCAGAACCAACGCGCGTAGCAATCGTGACCCCTGCCGTGCTCGGCTCACGCCACGGCAACCGCATAACGGCACTGCGCATCGCCATGCAGTTACGCGGACTCTTTATGCAGCCGTTCGTTTGTAGCAGTTGGCCGCTGCCAGCGACCAAACGTGACCTGCAAAGAGCCACTGTGATGATCGCCATCCACGCGCGCCGCAGCGCCGCGTCAATCGCACGATACGCATCGACAGAACCGCGCGGCAAAATCGTGCTCGTGCTCGGCGGCACCGAGTTGTATCCGCACTTTGACGACGCGCCCGAAACCTTGGCAAGCCTGCTCACCGCGGATCGCATCGTTGGCCTCCAGCCGCTCGCAATCGCCGCGCTGCCAGCCGAGTTTCGCGGCAAGGTGCGCACGATCGAACAGTCGGCGCAGCGCACCGTGCCACTGCGCGCCGCGTTGCCACCGCTGTGCTGCCACGCCGTGATCGCAGCGCACCTGCGACCGATCAAGCAGCCGACTTTGCCCGCCGAGGCGTTGCAGCTATTGCCAGACCTACCGAATCTGCGCGTTGATCTACTTGGCGATGTGATAGACCCTGTCACAGGCACGGAAGTGGCGGCCGCCGCGTTGCGCGACCCTCGATTCCGCTGGCTCGGCGAACGACCCCGCCGCGAGACACAGGCCCGTATCGCTGCCGCAGATCTCTTGCTCCTGCCTTCGCTCGGCGAAGGCGGCGCGTCGGTGATCAGCGAAGCGATCGTGCACGGCACGCCGGTGCTCGCGTCCGCAATACCAGGCAACGTGGGCCTGCTCGGCGCCGACTGGCCCGGACTGTTTGACCCAAAGCAACCAGCACAGCTGGCACTACTGCTGCGCCGCGCCGCCACCGACGCGGCATTCGTGACCACATTACGCCTGCGCACCGCGCAACTAGCAAAGCGCTTCACGCCCGCCTACGAACAGCGACTCTGGTCAGAGCTACTAGCAGAGCTCGCGCGCAGCTGACCGCTACTTGCCCTCGCCCGCCTTCGCTGGCTCCTTCGCTGGCTCCTTCGCTGGCTCCTTCGCTGGCTCGTCCTGACGCAAAGCAGCCGGACGAGTCATCGGATCCTTGCCGGTAACGCTCGCGCCAACAAACTGGAGCGAAGCCGCGAGGTTCTCTTTCATTTTCGGGCTGCTCCACGCATGTCCACCACCGGCAACTTTGGTAAAGACGTGCACGATGCCCTGCGCGGTCATCACTTTGTCGAGCTGCTCGTTGGGCGGGCAGAAGCCGTAACGGTCCTCGGTGCCAGCATCGAAGTAGATGTTGAGGCCCTTCAACACGTCGGGCTTGGTCTCTTCCGCGAGTGACAGCGGCATCTCATGCGCCCACTTTTTCTTGTCGATCGGATCGCCGAACACTGCGGCGAGACCGCCGCGCTGCATCATCATGTCGACTTGGCGCTGGTAGTTCTGCGGCAGGTCGGATGGATCGACCGGCAGGATCGCCGCCGAGTGCACGGCGACCGCGCCGAACACCTCCGGATGGTGCATCGCAATCTTTAGCGCACCCATGCCGCCCATGCTCACGCCCATCAACGCGCGACTCGCGCGGTCTGACTTCAGGCGATACTTTTCCTGCAGGCGCACAAGCAGGTCACCAATGATGATGTCTTCGATGTCGCCGCCCGCTTCGCCGTTCAAATACGTAGTGCGGGAGCCTGGCGCGCGGAACACAACCAACGCCATCTCGGGGATCTTGTCTGCCTTGCGCAGTTGATCGAGCACCTGCGCGCCACCGCCCTGCTGAAACTCCCCAAAGCCGCCAAAGCCGTGCAGCCAAATCGCCCACGGATACTTCTTGTCCTTGTTGGCTTCGTCGGCGTAACCCACCGGCAGGAAGATTGCGTAGCCGGGATCCGCATCCTTGGCCTTGTCGCTCTTGAAGGAACCCTGCTCGTAAGTGAAGCACTCCAGCTTCGCAGGCGCGGCATCGCCACCGCGCTGGCCACGCTGCCAGCGACCGCCGCGACCGCCGTCGGGTGGCCCGCCTCCCTGCGCGAACGCGGTGGTGAGAATGGTGGCGAGAACAAGAACCGAGCTAACCGTGCGCTGCGACATGGGGGGCCTCCGTTGGCATCGCATTCAACGTGCTGCGAAGGCCAACAGCAAGCACGCGCTGCACCGTCCGACCTGTAGTGTTCTAATGACACTGTTTTGCATTGCGCCGTGCGGCCCGCTACTTCCGTCCACCGTATGTCCGAAATTCGCCTCGTTCGCATCCCGCTACTCGCGTCCCTGTGGGCACTCGCTGCCGCGCCACTGTGCGCGCAAAAAGTTGCCTACGAGAAGTTCCTGCTGCCAAACGGCATGAAGGTGATATTGCACGTAGACCACTCGCTGCCGGTCGTCGTCATCAACACCTGGTTTGACGTCGGCGCAAAGGACGAGCCAACCGGCCGCAGCGGCTTTGCGCACCTGTTCGAGCACTTGATGTTCATGGGCACTGAGCGCGTGCCCGGCAATCAGTTCGACGCGCTGATGGAGCAAGGCGGCGGCAGCAACAATGCATCGACTAACGAGGACCGCACCAACTACTACTCGGAAGGCCCGGCCAAGTTGCTGCCGACACTGCTCTGGCTCGATGCCGACCGCCTCGAAGACCTCGGCCGCACGATGACTACTGAGAAGCTCGACCTGCAGCGCAACGTGGTGCGCAACGAGATCCGCCAGAACGTCGAGAACACGCCGTACGGCCGCAGCCACGAACGCATCTACCGGCTGATGTATCCTGAGAAACATCCCTACCACGAGGCGGTCTACGGCACGCATCAAGACCTCGAAGCAGCTAACGCTGACAACGTGAAGGACTTCTTTGCGACGTTCTACGTGCCCAACAACGCATCGCTCTGCGTCGTCGGCGACTTCGATCCCGCGCAGATCAAACCGCTCATCACGCAGTTGTTCGGCACATTGCCGCGCGGCGGCGAGATCACGCGCCGCAATCCGCCGCAACCAAAGCTCGACAAAGTCGTCCGCATGACCGAGCTCGATAATATCCAGCTACCGCTAATCAAAATGTGCTGGCACAGCCCGATCGCCTACGCAGAAGGCGATGCCGAGATTGAACTGCTCGCGTCCGTTTTGACCAGCGGCAAGTCGAGCCGCCTCTACAAGCGCCTCGTGTTCGACGAGCGCCTCGCGGTCGAAGTCAGCGCCAGTCAGGACTCGCTGCGACTCGGCTCGATGTTCACGCTCGATGTGATCGCAGCTCCGCTCGCCGATCTCGATCGCATCGAACACATCGTCGACGAAGAGCTCGCCAAAGTTTGCGCTAGCGGCATCACCGCAGACGAACTCGCGCGGCAACAGACAAGCTACGAACTCGGCCAGCTGAGCCAATTGCAGAACTCCGGCTCGGTCGCCGACCAACTCAATGCCTACGAAGCAGCGTGGGGCGAGCCCGACTCGTTTGCGCGCGACCTCGATCGCTATCGCAAGGCGACCCCGGCCGCAGTGCAGCAGTGGGCGCGCTCGGTACTCGACCCGATGCGCCGCGTGATCCTGCGCGTGCTGCCCGGGCAGCCAAAGCGCAGCGCCTCGCCGCGCGACCAGCGCCCTGCCGACGCAGCCGCAGCGCCGTTCGCACCAATGCAGCCGGAAACGTTCCTGCTCAGCAATGGCGTAAAGGTGCATCTCTGGTCCAAAAATGACCTGCCGCTCGTCTCACTGCAACTGCAGTTCATGCCTGGCAGCATCGTCACCGAACCTGCGCACGCTGGCCTTGCACCGCTCACTGCACAGATGCTGCAAGAAGGAGCAGGCTCCCGCACGGCGCTGCAGTTTGCCGATGCGATGCAGCAGCTTGGCTCGTCCTTTAGTGTGGGTGCGGACCACGAAACCGGCACCGCGAGCCTCACCGTGCTGCGCCGCAACTTTGACGCGACTGCGGACCTGCTCGCCGACGCAGTGCAGCGCCCGCTGCTTTCTGCCGCTGACTTTGAACGGGTCCACGCGCTCTACCTCGATGGCCTGCGCCAGCAGGACGACGAGCCCAACGTGGTCGCGGCCCGCGTCGGCATGCGCGTTCTGTTTGGCAAGGACAATCCATACGGCTCGCCGGCCAGCGGCACGGTGCTGACCGCAGCAGGACTCACGCTCGCCGATGTGCAGCGCGAACATCAAGCGCTTTTTACACCCGACAACTTAGTCGTGCTGATCGCCGGCGACCTTTCGGTCAGTGATGCGCGCGGGACGCTGGAACGCGCATTCGGCAGCTGGCAAAAGACCGGCCGCGCCGCGGTCACGACACCGGATCTATCGGCGCAGCCAGCAAAAGGCCTGCGCGTCGTCGTGGTGCACCGCGCCGAGGCAGTGCAGACGGTCGTGCGCTTTTACGCGCCAGCACCAACCTATGCGCGGGCCGACCGCATGTCGCTGCAGCTGCTCAATACGCTGCTCGGTGGCAGCTTCACGAGCCGCCTCAATCAAAACCTGCGCGAGAAAAACGGCTTCACCTATGGCGCGCGTTCGAGTTACTCACTCGCGCCAGCCGCAGGCTTCTTCTCGGCGGGCGCAAACGTCAAGTCGGACGTCACTGGTGCGGCAATCAAAGAACTGATGCTCGAACTCAATCGCCTCGGCAGCGGCAAGGGCGATATCACCGAAGACGAAGTGCAAAAGAGCCAAGAGACACTGCGCACAGCGATCATCCAGAGCTACCAAGGCCTGCGCGGCATCGTCAGCTCTGCATCGGACATCGTGCTCAACGGCCGCCCATTCACGCAGGTCGGCAGCGACCTCACGGCACTGCCAAAAATCACCGCCGACTCGCTCAACTTATTGAGCAAGGCCTTTGTGCCGCTCGACCAAGGCATCCTCGTCCTCGTCGGTGACAGAACGATCATCAAAGACCAGATCAAGGATCTCGCACTGCCCACACCGGTTTTGTTGGATGCCTTCGGAGCAGCAGTAGCGACAAAGCAGTAAGCCCTAGCGACCAACTAGTTGCAAGCCCACGCGGGCGGCACGCGGCAAGCATCCGCTGGGCGCCAACAGCGCAGTAGAACAACAGCAGCGCAGTAACAGAGCGCAGCGCGTCGGCTGGCAAAGTCGTGCTGCGCAAGCGTATTGAGTGCTGGCCTGCCGATCGTTTCGCAATGCTGGCCTGTCGGTGGGAAAAAGCCCCCGCCTAGCCGACCGCCTCATTGCACAGCGGCAGGTGGCGAAAAAGTAAGCGAGCTGTGGTGCAAGCAGCAGCTATACGATTTCGGGTGCATCGATTGCTGCCGCCAATGCAAAGTCGCGGTCGACGTCGTTGACGATACCGATGTGGTTGTTGTTCAGCGCACGCGTTCGAAACGAGATCCGTCGAAGCGGAACACCCCGGTGCCGCCGAGCCAGAGCACCCCGTCGCGGTCGCAGTAGATGGCCATGACGCTTGCGCTCGTTAGCCCGTCGCTGGCGGTGAACTGCCGCAAGCCGCGTCCGTCGTACCGCCACGCGCCACCGCCGATCGTGCCGATCCAGACGTTGCCGTCACGGTCCTCGCCGATCGAGAAGACGCGCTGCAGCGATTGGTCACGGTCCACGGCGGCCGAGGAAGTCAGCGGCGCGCCCATGCGCAGCAGCGCCTCGCTGGTCCCGGCGAGCGGAGCGAGGGCGAACGTCGCGTCGCCGTCGATCACGACCACGCCGACGCCGTTGTTGCCGATCCACACGCGCCCGCGGCTGTCCTCGAACACGCAGCGGACGTGCGGCATGCCCTCGCCTTCGCGCAATCCCATCCGCGCGCCGTCGATGGTCCTGAACGACACGCCATCGAAGCCGAACACGGCGTTGTAGGTCGCGATCCAGATCCTGCCGCCCTTGCCCTTGGCGAAGCCCGTCACCGAATAGAGATCATCCGTGCGCAGGGGCTCTGGAAGCGGCAGCGCGAGGTAGGTGAGCCGCCCGCCGTGCATCCGATAGACGCCCGCTTGGCGCTCCTTCTCGTCGAAGCCGATCGACCCGTTTGACTTGAACCACAGGTCCTCCGGCTCGAGCGCCCACGTCGAATGCGGGAAGTGTTCGCGAACGACAGGCGTGGTGATCCGCTCGCCGTCGAAGCTGCTCACGCCGACCCCGTTGTCGAACCAGATCGAGCCGTCCGGTGCCTGCTGGATCGCGCGGACCTGGTCGTCGCTCAGGCCGTCAGCTCGGGTGAAGTGCCGAACGCCATCACGACCGACGCGGCAGACGCCCTCGAAGTGGCTGCCGAACCAGTAGTCCCCCGAGCGGTCCTGCAGGATCGCGCGCACGCCGGCATTGTGCGCGCCGTCTTGCCGCGTCGCGTAGGTAAACGGGAGGAGCTGTGGCGCGACGGGCTCTCGGGCGCCACCTCGATCGGTCGCGCAGCCGACCAAGGACAACGCTGTGAGAAGCGGAACGATCCGCGCATGAATGGTGCCGTATGGTCTCACGGACGCGCACTGTACCGGCAGATAGGAAATTCAAACACGGTCCCAGACCGCCCGGAACCCACCTCACCACGGGTCCAAGGCCCGATCGTCGCCGTCAACGCCCTCGCCGAACCTCCCTCCGGCACGGCAGTCAGCACGCTTTCTTGGCCAGCGCAGAGACCGCTCCCCGCCCGCTCCATCAGCAGCAGGTCCTCGTCGGCAACTCCATCAGCCCCGTTATCCCTCTAACGGAAGCTCCGACTGCAGCGGTGAACGCACTGCCGCCAGCAGCGGCACGTCGGCCAAAAGCCCCAGCGACAGAAAGCACCTTCC
>BJHM01000055.1 GCA_014192625.1 Planctomycetota bacterium | reverse complement strand
AAACCCTTCACTTTGAAGATTTTCGATCCAGTGTCTAGTCCTCCCATCCTTGCGGATGTAGGACCGGCTGGAGCCAGCGCCATCGCTGACTCTACGTTCACTCACACGCTTAACTTCGAGGCCACCCAGAATGTCAAAGATCGCACGCCAACGAGGCCAAAGCCTCAATGGCGGGCGAGGGAGGGTAGCGTTTTTTAGAACCGCGTCAAGTGTGCTAGCGATGAAAAGTTGCTCTTCGCCAGATGGGCTCACAAATTATTTCTGGGAAACGTTTTACGAAACCACCCACGATTCTTTTTTGTCAATTCTGTGCCACGGTAGCGGGCCCGCACGGGCCGTTATTCGTATGCCCTGAAGCGTCATTCGCGCCTTCCTAAGCCCGCTGGCCCAGTGCCATCTACATCTACACCACTAGCGCAGCGCTTCGATCCGCTGCTTGCGCGCCGTGGGCAACAAACGCGCACGCGCATACCACGCAGCGTCGTGCCGAAACTCGATCTTGTCGATGATGCCACCCTCTGCCAATCGCGACTCGAGCCTTAACTGGCTAGGGCCAGCTTCCAGCCAGCACCAATGGTAGCGCGATTCCACAACCTTCGCGCGCGGCGACGGGTGCACCTCGTAAAGGCTCTTGCCACCCGCCCCCGAAACCACCATCGGGACTTCGTCCGCACTATCAAAGCGCTGATAAGCGTGGTCGTGGCCTGATAGGTAGAGATCGGCACCATAATCCCGCAGCAAGGGCGTGACCTGCAGCATTAAGTCGGCGCGGTTGCCTTGGCGCGAGGCGCTCCGGATCGGGAAGTGGGACATGACCACGACCCAGGGTTCCGTTGCAGCAGCTAGTTCTCGCTGTAGGTGCAAAACAGCGGGGTGCACAAACCCAGCTGCTGGCTCGAGGCTGGAGTTGAAGTCGGCCGCAATCACGCGCACGCTGCCCCAGGCAAACGAGTAGCAACGCTCATCGCCGGTGGTTGCGCCATGCGGCAGGGCAAAATTGGCCAAGGCCTGACGGCCGTCATCGTCGAGCACATCATGATTGCCGAGCACTGGGTAGAGCGGCGCATTTCGCAGAAGCTGCGCAAACGGGCGAAAGAAGCCCGCTGCGTAGTGCCGCGACTGCCCATATGGATAAACAATGTCGCCGAGGTGCAGAACGAACTGTGGCTGCGCGGCTGCAATTTGCTCGCCAATCCGCGCCACCATCGGCGCTGGCGGTAGCCACTGAAGGCGCGCTGGCCAATACCAGAGCGGCGACTGCTGAAGCCACACCCAAAACGGCTGGTCCCCGCTGTCACCAAGCGCGGCAAACTGGACCACACTCGAATCGCTCAGAGGCGGCGTGCAGATTTCGCCAGACTCCAAGGCAGCAAAGGCGCCCGGCGCTTCCATCGTCGCCGGAGCACCCGACCGGAAGATCGACCACGTGTAGCGTTGGCCGCTCGCAAGCCCGTCGACGACGAACGTATGGCGGCGGCCAGAGCTAGTAAGCCGGGCTACGGGGATTGCGCCTCTGTCGACCTGCAGCAGCAGATCCACCGGCTCGGCCGTCACCTTGCAAAGCGTGGCGCTCTGCGAAGTGACGTTTTGCAGATACACACCACTCTGCAGCGGCGGACTATCGAAGAGCGGCAACAGCAAAACGCCAGTGCCAAGCAGCCAGAGACTGGCCCGCAGGAGTCGGGCGTTCATTTCTTTCCCCTAGCGGGTTCGCAGCTGCCGCACCGAGTCATGGCGCTCACACGGACCCGTGCCGACACACGACTGTAGTGAAGATGCCACCGCGAACGTTGAACTCGCCTTCCACCTCGAGGAAGCGCGGCTGCAACAGCGCAACCAAATCGTCGCAGATGGTGTTGGTTACCTTCTCGTGGAATGCGCCCACCGAGCGGAAGCTCCACATGTAGAGCTTGAGTGACTTCAGTTCGACGCATCGCTGATCGGGGACATAACGAATTTTGAAGCTGGCGAAGTCTGGTTGGCCCGTCTTTGGGCACACACAGGTGAACTCCGGACAATGGAACCGGATTTCATAGTTCCGCTCCGGCTGTGGGTTGGGAAAAGAATCAAGCTGCTTGGGATCGTGCGGAGAAGAGTTACCTAACATCGTCGACATCCTACGGCTCTGCGGCGCGCAGCCAAACCGGCTCTGCGTGCGGACGCCCCTGCGCGCGGGTGAACGCCATGCAAACCGGCCCATTCGGGTGGCGACATTTGCGTTCGCGGCACGGCATGCATGACGGCGGCGTGGGGTGCTGAAGGACCTGCGCCGTCGGCGGGGCCGTAAGCGTGGGGTCCTGCGGCCCGAACAGGATTGAAGTTGGGGCCCCAGCGGCAGCGAGCACATGCGCTGGCCCCTGGTCTGCGCCGACCAAACAGCCGCCAACCCGCGCAAGCAATGCACCAAGTCCAACGAGCACCCGGAGCTGCCCCCTGGTTTGCCGCCACATCGGGACACCCTCCGGCGCAAGCACATCATGTTCGCTGGGCCCGGCAAGCAATAGCACGGGACGATCTCGTTCGAGCTCTGCGCGGATCGCTGCGTGCTGCAAACTGCGCGGGTCTTCGGGTCGCCCAAGGAGCAGCACGGTAAATGCGGCGCTCGGATTGATGCCCGCAGCGCGCACGAAGTCGGCAGCGGCCTGCACTTCGTCATCGGTGGCACATAACCGGCCCGGCAAAAACGGCGCATCGGGCACGAGCGCGCGTGCTACGCAACTGGCGACAAAGGCCGGATGAAAAGGCCCGGCGATCGCCACCGTTTTCGTCAACAGCGCGCGACTCCATGGCTCCCGCCGCGCCGACCCGGCAGCGCCGATTCGTTCCCGGGCACCAGACAACCACGCACACAAGGCACTCTTCAAGTTGCCTTGAAAGTCGAGTGCGACATCACACCGCAACGCGCGCAGCCTCGACCGCGTATGCGAAATCGCCGCGAGTCCGCCGTGGCGATCGTGTTCAATCACGTGTGCGAGCCCAGCTAAACCCTGCAGCAACGGCGCATTTTCACGTTGCGTCACGAAGCAGAACTCAAACCGAGGTCGCATTGCGTGCATGGCCTGCAACGCCCCGAGCGACTGCACGACATCCCCCATCGCCGAAAGTCGCACGCAAAGGACGCGCGTCACTTCTCGTGCCGCTCCGCCACGATGAAGTCCTGCCCAGACAGGCACAGCCTGAAGCGTTCGTCGTAGCCTTGCACAAACGGCACGCCCGACTGATAGAGCACGAACTTGCTCGTCGGCGGCTGCCGCTGCCACTCATCCCCCCGCGGCAAAAGTCCTGCGCCGAGCAACAGGCCGCCGTGAATGTGGCCAACGGTCTGAATGTCCACCATTGCATCCAGCGCGGCGATTTCGCGACGCAACAGCGGCCCGTGCACTGCGCGAGCGCGATCACTGATCAACCAATGATCGGCGCGATCCGCGTTGATCGTATAAGCAGCCACCGCGGGCAACCACAGGCAGCAAGCCACAAGAGCACGCCTTGTATGCACAAGGAACGGCACCAGCGAAGCAGCGAGCGCGAATGCGGGCATGCGACCAGGGAGCGGCAACGCAAGGAGCGGAGTAGCGACCAGCAGTCCTGCGCCGATCAAGCCAAGCGCCGCAAGCACTCCCTTGGCAAACCTCCCAAGGGCCGCACCTTGCCTTGCGTAGTGCGAAACGGCTGGCGCTACCGCAAACACAAACAGCGGGATGTTGGGCAACAAGTAGCGCGTTGGTCGCGAGGGAAAAAACGACAGCAGAATCACGGCGAACAACGCAGCGCCGCTGCACATTCGCAGCATCAGGTCGGCAGGATTCATGCGCGCATCACGAGCGCTGCGCCACTCCCAGAAGCACCAGCACACAAGCGGCAACTGAATGGCAAAGGCCCTCAGCCAAAAAACCGGCAAGTCGACGATGCTCTGCCACTGCCAAGACATCAGCCGACCTATCGTTTCCTCATTTGCAGTCGCGCCAACCTCGCTCGCGTTTTGGTTTAGGAACAGCAACGCTGCGTAGTAGCTGAGCGACGGCAGCACCAGCGGCACAAAGTAGAAGAAGAAGCCACGGCCGCCGCGATGCCGAAAAAAGACCAGCCACGCGCCCGAAGCAAACAGCAGGTAGGGGGGGCCCTTCGCCAACACCGCGAGACCGCCAAGAACGCCAGCGCACAGCATGGCACCGCGCGAACTGTGGCCCGCGCCATAAGCGAGCAGGAACAACGACGCAGCGGTCAAGCACGCAAACGGCGGATCAATCTCGGCAGAGGCAAACTGCATCACGACCAAGGGCGAACACACGATGCCGAGCGAAGCGACCCACGCGGCACCAAGGCCAAATGTTCGTCGATGCAGCACGAACGCCAACAGCGACAGCGCAAATACCATCGCGATTGACGGCACACGCGCAGCGTAAAAACTATCCCCGAACACCGCACGCGATCCGTAGAGCAGCCAGTAGTGGAGCGGCGGCTTGGTATAGATCGGCTGCCCACTCAGCGTCGGCAACAATAGATCCCCCGAGCGCTCCATCTCAGCAGTGATCTGCACGCGCCGTCCTTCGGTGCCCGTCCAGTCCTGCAGACTGGCCTGCGGGTAGGTGACGATGATCGTCAACAGAAAGAGCAGGCAAGCAACAAAACCAAGCCTGCGACTCACAGCTCTTCCCGCACTTCGTGCAACAGCACGCGGGCCTTCAGCCAGTTGACCGAGAAGCAGTCGCGCAGGCCCCGGAGCGCACGATTGCCGATCCCGTATTTTGCCGTGCCGGCAGCGCGCGGTCGGTGATTCACATCCATCTCGACGACTTTACCGCCAAGGCAGCGGATCAACGTCGCCATGAAGCGATGCATCCCGGCAAACCGCGGCACCCGCAGCCAAAGGTCGCGGCGGATGACCTTGATGCCACATGCCGCGTCGGTCACGCGATCACCGGTCACAAAGTTGCGAACGCCATTCCCGACGCGCGATGAAACGCGCCGCACAAAGGTGTCTTTGCGATTGCGCCGCACGCCAACCACAGCATCTGCTGCGCCGCTCTCGACCTGCCGCAGCATCGCTTCGATATCGCGTGGGTCGTTCTGCATGTCGCCGTCCATGGTCGCCACCAACCGACCGCGCGCATGTTCGACACCCGCCATCACCGCAGAACTCTGGCCCGAGTTTTTCTGTAGGCAGATCACGCGCAGCCAATCTGCATTGTGACGCTGCTTCCACTCGACCATCCGCTCACGACTGCCGTCCTTACTGCCATCGTCAACCAGCAAAGCCTCGAACGGTGCTAGCGGCAGCAGCACAGCAGCGACCTCGTCGAGCAAGTTGTGCACGTTTTCCTGTTCGTTGTAGATCGGCACGACGAGTGAGAATCTGGGTGTTTCCGTAGTTGTCATTGTGCCTCCACGCGCAAGCGTCCATCCACCGCAACGCTGCGTTTGCCAGGCCGAGCGAGGATGAAGGGGTTCACCTCCGCTTCGGCAATCTGCGGAAAATCCATCGTCAACCGCTGCAGCGCCAACAACGCCGATGCTGCAGCTGCAACATCGGCCGGTGGCGCACCGCGAAACGCCGCCAGCAGCAACCTGCCCTTCAGCGACGCAAACATTTCTGCCGGATCTTTACCATCAAGCGGGCCAATGCGCACGGCGACATCGCGCAACACTTCGACCTGAATGCCCCCGAGACCCACGGCATAGAGCGGACCATACTGGCCGTGCCGCGTCATCCCGATCAGCACCTCGCGGTGCCCTTCCGCATGCGCCTGCACTTGCAAGCTCACCGCGCCAAAGCTTGCGCGCAACCGGCGCAGCAACTCTGCAGCGGCATTGAAAACCTCGTCGCCGGTGCGCAATCCCGTCTTTACTGCGCGATGTTCGCTCTTGTGCAACAAGCCGGCAGCCTCCGCCTTGAGCACGACCGGAAATCCGAGCGCGTGCGCCGCAGCGACCGCCTCCGCAGGGGTCCGCACTCGCTGCGAAGCGGCGAAGTGGACCCCATATGCTGACAGCACCACCTCGGCATCGCCGGACTGAAGCCAGCCACCGCGCAAGTAGCGACCGAGCACGCGTGCGGCTGTCGCCTTGCGCACCGATAGCGCCGGCAGTTTTACTGGCGCACGTTGCAGCCACTGCTGACGGCGCCACATCATGTGCAGCGTGATCGCCGCATCCTCCGGGTAGCGAAACACCGGGATGCCAGCATCGGCCAAGATGCGGTGCGCTTCATCACTGCGCTGGCGGCCCATCACGCAGGCCAGCACCGGCCGCTTGCAGGCCCTAGTCTCATCGACAATCGCCTGCGCGACGGCGGCCGCGTCGATCATGATCGGGGACACGAACAGCACGACGAATCCGTCAACCGCCCGATCTTTTACCACGACGCGCAACGCATCGCGGTATCGCGCGGCATCCGCCGAAGCGATCAGGTCAACTGGATTTTGCGTCGACGCTTCCGCTGGCAAAACCTTGCGCAGCGCCATTTGCGTGCGCGCCGACAGCGGGCCAACATGAAGGCCGTGCCCCACGAGCGCATCGGTGGCGAGAATGCCGGGCCCGCCTGCATTGGTCACAATCGCCAAGTTGGGCCCCTTTGGCGGCGGTTGCTGCAACAGCGCCTGCGCCAACGAAAACATGTCGCGGAAGTTGTCGACCCGCAGCACGCCGCATTGCTGCAGCAGCGTTTCGACCGCGACGTCGGCGCCGGCCACCGAGCCAGTGTGTGACGAAGCGGCCGCAGCGCCCGCGTCACTGCGACCCGACTTGACGGCGATGATCGGCTTCTTGCGCGCGACCTTGCGGGCCACCTGCACAAACTCCTGCGGCTCGCCGACCGTTTCGAGATAGAGCAAAATGACTTCTACCAGCGGATCGTCTTCCCAATACGCGAGCAGGTCTGCAGCCGTTACGTCGGCGCGGTTCCCGACCGATGCAAACATCGAAACCCCGAGCCCGGCCTGCGCCGCATCAGCGAGAATCGCCTCGCCGAGCGCGCCCGACTGCGACACCATCGCCACCTTGCCCGGCAGCGGCGACGACGCCGAAAAACTCGCGTTGAGGCAATACCCAGGCTCCGTGTTGAGGATGCCCATGCAGTTGGGGCCGATGATTCGCATCCCGTAGCGCGCGGCAATCGCCTGTAGCTTTTGTTCGCGCTGCTGGCCTTCGCCGCCGATCTCACGGAAGCCCGCCGTGATCACGACCAAACCGCGCACCCCCTTCTTGCCGCACTCAACGGCGACGCGCAGCACAACCTCGGGCGGCACCACCAACACCGCAAGATCGACCACGCCTTTTATGTCAGCCACTCGCCGGAAGGCGGGCATCGAAAGCACCACTTCGGCCTTGGGATTGACTGGATAAACCGGGCCGGTGAAGCCGCCACCGATCAGGTTTGCTACTACCTGCCGGCCAATCGAGCCATGGCGGCAACTGGCTCCGATGACGGCAACGGAGCGAGGCCGAAACAATCCGTCCAGTCCTGCCGTGCGTTCATGCTTCATCGTCTGCGGCGACGACAGTAGCGGATCACCTACTGGCAAGGAACGGCCCATACTTGCACCCTGGTCCTGCCGCGCCATTATCTGTCGATCGGAGCATTCGGGTGGAGTCCTATCGCGCGCGATTCCGAAGAAGGCCTAACGATGCTGCTACCTGCAATAAAAGCGATGCGCCCACACCAGTGGGTGAAGAACTTGCTGGTATTCGCGCCGCTGTTGTTCACGCCAAAGCGCGAGGACCCAGCGGCATGGTTAATCTCAGCCCTTGCGTTCGCCGCCTTCTGCTGCGCGGCCAGCTCGATCTACTTGCTCAACGACATCGTTGATCGCGAGGAGGACCGCCACCATCCAAAGAAGCACCTGCGCCCGATCGCCTCGGGTGCGCTATCAGTCGGTGCCGCCTACTGCGTGCTTGGCCTGCTACTCGCTATCGCAGCAGGATTGTCGATGCAGTTGCCAAAAGTGGAGGGCTTCGCATTCATTATCTGGCCTGCCGCCTACCTCACGCTCAACCTGCTTTACTCGTTTTGGTGGAAGCGGCTAGTCGTAGTTGACTGCATGTGCATCGCACTCGGCTTTCAATTGCGAGTACACGCAGGCGCAGCAGCCATCGGCGTTGATGCTTCGCACTGGATCGTGCTGTGCACATTCTTCTTCGCGCTCTTCCTTGCGTTCTGCAAACGCTACGAAGAACTGAATCGACAGGCCGAGTCCTCGGGAATGACCCGCGCCAGCTTGAAGGACTACTCGCTGCCCTTCCTAAACATGATGATCGGTCCACTCGCGGCGCTGAGCATCGTGACCTACGCGCTCTACACGGTCAGCGAAGAAACGATCCGCCGGCACCACACAGATGCGCTGATGTATACCGTGCCCGTCGTGACCTACGGCGTGTTCCGCTACCTCTACCTCGTCTATCGCAAAAGTGAAGGTGGCGATCCGGCGCGGCTGCTATTTCGCGACGGTCCACTGGTCGCGTCAGGCATGGCCTACGTGACGCTGATATGGCTGATGCTGCGCGGCCACTGAGCTGCGCGCGGCCAACTGCTCACTTCGCCTTGCCGTAGATGTGCAGCACGGCATCGCGGTCGACTCCTTCGCTGGCAATCACGAGCTCGCCATTGGGCAAAAAGGTCGCGCCCTCGGGCTGCGCCAACGTCGCCTCGGCAAACTGATGCAGGCCTTTCACTTTGCCGGCGCGGTCGACTACCAACATCGTGCGATCCGCACCTGACAAGAGCCAGAAGTCACCGGTGTCCGGTGCAACCGCAACTTCAGACAGGCGCAGCGAAAGATCCAGCTTCAGCTTGCCCTTGTCGGTCACTTTGCTCGCCAAAGTCACGCCCAGTTGCCTTGCAGCGACGGCTACGGCAGCAACCCGAAGCGAAAGCAGGGGCGCGGCAAAAAGCTCTAGCTTTGCCAGGTCAACCGCGAACAAGGTGCGGACATCCTGTTCGTCCTTCGCTACCGATTTCGGCGCGATGATGAGTTGCTTGCCGTCGCGATCACACGCCAGCCCTTCAAATTCTTTTTGCCCGATGTGAAGCTCGATCGTCTGCACGATCTCGAAGCGATCGTCGACCGCCTGCAACCGCAGCAGCACACCATCGGAGCGAAGCACGAAGAATTCATCGCGCACCACCGCCAGGCCTTCGTAGTCGCCCTTCGGCCCAAACTTGGCGCGGCGCACCACGCGGCCTTCGCGCAGATCAAAAAAGTAGATCGCACCTTTTTCATCCTGCACGCAGGCGACCGTGTTCGCATCAATGGCAGTGATGCCAGAAATCTCGCGTAGCTCAGCGGGCAAGGTAAACACGCGCAGTGGCTTGCTCAGGTCATAACCGGCAACGGATTGGGTCATCTTCTCCACAGCCTCGGGCTTCTGCGCTTGCCCACATGCAGGGAACAATGGCAACACAGCCGCAATCAGGATGCAGAACAAGCCTGCAGCGCAACGGCACCACACTGCCGTATATCCGTTCGCTACGATCGGCCACAACCGCGCCAACTGCAATGCGTGACTATGCTCGCGCGTCACGCGTGCTCCAGCACTGGTTCTGGCCGCATCGCGCGTAGCGTGGCAAGCAGCAGCAGCAATGCAATCCAAGTAACCGAACCAAGCCCGAGCAGGAAGTTGCCGAGTTCTTTGCCAAGAATGTCTTTTGACGAGAACGTGCTCAAGATCGCAGCAGCAGCAACGGTGACCACGAGCCATGGGTCGCTTCGCTTGCAGCGCAGGACTCGATCAACGCAAAACAAGGCCGGCAGCATGAGCACGCAAAAGTGGGCCTTGCTGCTCATAGGGCTCAGCAAAACCATGCCGCAAAGCATCGCGCCAATCTCGCCGAGTGCGACTCGCCGCTGCACCAACAACGCGGTGCTCTCACAAGCTGCGAGCACAACTTTTCGGGCGCGCAACGCGACAGCTGCCAGCAGCAAAAGCACCGCGAGCCGCGCCATGAGGATCACGTTGAATAAGGCGCCGGGCGAGATGTTTAGCAAGGCCGCATCCGGCCGGGTGAACGGGTCTTGGTCCACCGGCACATTGGTAAAGATGCGCGTCAGCGAGCCACCGAGACTCTGATTGAGAAAGCTGTGCGAGCTCCACGCACCTGTGGCAGTTTGTCCGACGCTGAGCGAACGCAGGTTGATCGAGTACCAAGCGTGCAACCATGTATCGCCATCCTGCCTGGGAAAGAACAGGTCCGGCAGCAGCGACAACGCACCAAACGTGAGCAACAGCGCAACCACCGCAGGAAACGAACGTCGCAGCGTGAACATCAGTAGGCACAACAACGGCGTCGCCTTGATCGCAGCTGCCAGTCCAACAAAAGCACCCGCACCGGCCGAACCTCTGGCCGTAGCACGGCACCACATCGCTGTGGCGAGCACCATCGGGCCCATGAGCAGCAAATCATGGCTCTGGTTTTCGAACACCGAAAACACATACCGCGCAGCGATCGCACTGACGATTACCCAGGTCAGCGCAAGGCGAGCCGGCGGCGCATCGGGCCAGGCAGACGCGGCCCACTTTTGCAGCCATGCCAACATGGCGAGGAGCAGCGAGAAGTTGATGACAAACCAGGCCGCCGGCTGCCATGCAATCGGCACAAAGCGGAACAGCGCAAACGGCACCGCTGCAAACGGCGGGTAGGTGAACGGCTTAGCCTCATTGCCGCGCAGGTAAATCTCTCCGCCGGCCGCCATCCGCTCGCCGCCGAGAACATAAACCGGCAACTCCGGATGCTTGGTCTCGGCGCGCGCGCCAAACCAAATCGCTCCGCAAACGGTGACGACCCCGAGAGCGATCAGCAACAAAACCCAGTGCAAGCGTGCCACAACGGAGGTTATCCCGACCCGAACGGAACTTGTCCACGCCCCTTCCGCCACCAGACGTACTACTTCCGCGCCGCGCTCAGGTATCCTCCTCGCCCCAACTTGGCACCCACCAATCACACCTCATCGTCCGCCAAGCCGCGCCGGGTCGGCGTCTGGCTGTTTGGCGCCTATGGCGGCCTCGCCACCACCCTGGTCGTTGGCGCACGCGCAATTGCTCGCGGGCTCGCGGCCCCACACGGCCTGCTGACTTCAACAAGTAGCGCCGAAGGCGTCGACTTTATTGCCATCGACAGCTTGGTGTTTGGCGGCCATGAAGTGCGGACCAGTGACTTTCTCAGTTCGGCGCGCGAAATCCTCGCGGCCAATGGCACCTTGCCAAAGGAGCTGGTTGACCAGGTGGCGGCCGACTTGCGCACCATGAGCAAGAACGTGGCCCGCGGGGCGCTGCCGAATGCCGGCCGGACGATCCTGAGCATCGCCGACAAGGGGCGCAGCGAACGAGAACCGCTGCAGGCCCAACTCGACCGGGTGAAGCGCGACATCCGCGCATTCCAGAAGCGCCTCCGGCTCGATCAAGTGGTCTGCGTCAACCTGACATCGACCGAGCCGCAACTAAAGCCGCAGGCCGCGCATCGCACGCTCGCCGGACTGAAAAAAGCGATCGCACGCAACGCCGTGAAGGCCGTGCGGCCGTCGACAATCTACGCGCTCGCGGCCGCCGACCTCGGCCTGCCGTTCATCCACTTCACGCCGAGCAACAGCGTATTCCTGCCGGCAGTCCGCGAGCGATTTGCAGAGACCGGTGCGCCCTACATGGGCTGCGATGGCAAGACCGGCGAGACGCTGGTGAAGTCCGCGCTCGCGCCGATGTTCAAGTATCGCAACCTGCGCGTGCTGAGTTGGCAGGGCTACAACATCCTCGGCGACCGCGACGGCCGCGTGCTGTCGGACGACGAAAACAAACGCAGCAAGGTGCAGAGCAAGGACGCATTGCTGCCGCAGATCTTGGGCTATCCCCTGCACTCGCATGTTGGCATCGACTACGTGCCTTCGCTCCACGACCACAAGACCGCCTGGGACTTCATCCACTTTGAAGGATTCCTCGGCCACCGAATGGTGATGCAATTTATCTGGCAGGGTTGCGATGCCATCCTCGCGGCACCGCTGGTGCTCGACATGGTGCGCTGCGCAGAACTGGCGGCCCGCCGCGGCGAGATCGGCCCTATGTCCCAACTGGCCTGCTACTTCAAGCAGCCGCTGGACACCACGGAGCACGACCTGCATCAGCAATGGCAGCAATTTCGCGCCTGGCTCGATCGACAAAAAACCCCTGCCGCCGCATCAACTGCGACAGGAAAACGCAATTGGCGGTCCACAAGGCGCCGCTAAAACCCTTAGACTTTCGCCATCTTTTCGCGGGTGAATCCCGCCTTACGCTAACAATCACGATGAACAAGTTCCTGACAATCACTCTCGCCGCCGCCATGTGCGCGCCGGCATTCGCCCAGAAAATGGGCATGTCCAACAACAACGCGCCAATGATCAAGCAGTCGATCACGGCCGGCGAGGCCAAGGTCTCGTTTGACTACACGTCGATCACGTGGAGCTCCGGCTCGACCATGAACATGATCATGGACAAGGAGAAGGGCGTAAAGACGCGCGCGCGCGTCAACGCAACGGCCAAGGAACAACCACTCGGCGCGTTTAGCACGAGCGTCGACCTCATGATCGGCACCAAGAAGATTGCCGCAGGCGAATACACCGTCGGTTTCACGATCAACGAGAAGCTGGAGTGGGAGCTCAACTTCATGGGCAAGGAAACCGTCACGCTGACGCTGCCGCTCGCCGAGATGAAGGACGAGCACAAGCGCCTGGCCTGCACCATCGGCGCCTCGGACGAGACTGGCATGTTCCTCAACGTCTGCTTCGGCAAGAAGTCGGGCACGCTCCTTTTGAGCCCAGCCAAGGAAGAAGGCAAGAAGGGCTAATCCGTCCTTCATCGCTAACGAAGCACGGCGGTTGCGGGTTTGTCCGCAACCGCCGTGCTTCGTTTCAGGCGGGCACTTTTTGCCCCGCAACTCAACCTAGCGCAGCATCCCCTGCAAGCTCGCAGCGGTAACGGTGGGCACTCCCGGCACCGGCGTTGAAGGCGGCGGTAACGCGCTAAAACGTGCCAGCAACTCTGCGGCAAACTTGCGATCTTTGGCCGTGCAAGCGAGCGCAAATGTTTCGAGCAGCAGATCCGCCTCTGCAGGCCGTGCAAGCAGCAGGCCTGAGTAAGCACCAAGGGCGCCTTGCACACTTGCAACCGGCGCCTGGATGTTGCTGTAGGACACCGGGTCTGGATCGCCGGACAGGCCCTGCAAGGCAAACCCCTCGCCAGGTGGCACGTGATTGTTGATCACGTTGAAAATGCCGACCAGCAACCGATTGATCTGCCCGCCCACCACCAGTTCGCTCTGCGTATTGGCTGCGCGATAGGAGATGCGCCACCGCCGGCTCTGGTCCAAAACTCCGCCGATCTCCGCCTGGGTAAGCACCCCAAGCTGTTGCTTATGGAGCTTGCGCGCCAGCAGTCGCACGTTGATCCCCATCAGTTGATAGACCGACAGGATGCTAAAGACCGGCAACGTGATGCCAGTTTCCGGATCGACTAGCTGGGCCGACGCGCGCGCGTAGCTGCAAGTGCCATCAGCGAGCACCCGAAAGCGCCGCTGGACCTGAACTACGCCATCGACATCGGCAAGCTCCTCGACCACCAGCCGAAAATCCGGCGACGGGAATTTACTCACGATGACACGCGGCCCCGTTGCACAAGAACTGAGCAACAGCGCGGCGATTGCTCCGCAAACGGTCTGGCGAGTAGGCTTTTGGGTCACGTTGATCCACAGGCTATCCTAAACGCTCATGCCTCTTATCCACGAGAAGATCGTCGCCCTGCTTCTGCAGCGGAAACTCAAGAAGCGCGACTTGGCGAACGCGCTCGGAATCTCGCCGCAGACCGCCACCGACATCTGCAAGGGTAGATCCGCGATCACGCTGCCGCATTTGCGCAATCTGGTGGCGTATTTTGGCGTGCGTGCCGACTTCTGGATCGACGATCAACAGTTGCTGCCAGAATCTGCAGATCGCGTCGGCAACAACCAAAGTGATGCCTGCCATCGGTCCGGCCTCGCCCAGCTTGCGGACCTCGACGGCCTCTTGCAACGCCTGCGATCATTCCTGGCCGACCACAAAGATGCATTCACGGCCCGCAACCCGGGCCTCTCCTCGGATGATCTACGCGTCCTCGGCTTACTAGAAATCACAAAGGACAGCGTCGGTCGCAATTGCGATTCTGCTGAAGGCGCGTAACAGCGGGTGCCAAAGCGAAGCTAGCCCGGAATGACCTCGGCATGACGCGCCTTCCACCTGCTTTATTGCTCGCGCGACGAAAGCTCTGTTGGATAGCAGCATGCCTATCCGCTTGCTGGCGCTCTTTTTTTTCCTGGCCGCATGCTCGACCTCGCATGAAATCGGCAAGGCATCATCCCCCGCGGTGCCACAGGTCGCCTTCGTTATTGGTGCTGGCGAGCCGATGGCCGACTTGCCTTTCGAGCGGCACTTTCGCAACGTGCGCAAGCTGACTGAAGGCGGTGAAAACGCAGAGGCTTATTGGGCCAACGATGGCAAGCATTTGATCCTGCAGCGGCGCAACCCTGGGGAGTCCGCGGACCAGATCTACACGCTCGATCTGCAGACTGGGATCCGCACGCTTGTCAGCACCGGCACCGGCCGCACAACGTGCTCCTATTTTCTCCAAGGCGACAAGCAAATCCTGTTCGCCTCAACACACCACTTCGGCAAAGAACCGCCGCCCGTCGTGAAGACCGAACGTGGTCGCTACATCTGGGCCGTGCACCGCGAATACGATTTGTTTGTCGCTAATCCCGACGGCAGCAACCTGCGCCAACTCACAAATTCTTCCGGCTACGACGCAGAAGCCACCGCCTGCCCGGTGACTGGCACGCTGGTGTTTACCTCAGTGCGCGACGGCGACCTTGAGATC
>BJHM01000054.1 GCA_014192625.1 Planctomycetota bacterium | reverse complement strand
CGGCAAGTTTCACGACCCGACATTCGTCTGCCACGCCCGGCCGCGCATTGGCTAACCAGCGCACTTACGTTCCAATCGCGCTCGCACAAAAATCAGGCGAACAAGAACTGGTCCGCGCGCCGCGCGCACTCCGCCAATGGTGGGCAGGAAAAAACCGCCGCGGCCCTTTATCACCCTCAAACCGCCCATTCCTATTGCCGCACCCGCGCACCTTGGCAGAGTCGACCACTGAGAACTCTTAGCGACCCGATCGACCGCCTTCTAACGCACAAGCAGGCATGGCCGCCGCTGCACCACCAATCCCACCACCACGGCCTTGATTGCAGTCGCCGGCTCCTTCCCTTGCCTCCACCACAAGCGCTTTGCCAGCACCTGCAAACGCACTCCCGCTGCCGACAAAAACACTAAGCGATAGCTCCCCAGATGTTTGCCATTGGCTGCATGGGTGCTACCTACCTCCTCCGGTAGGTTTCGAGCACCGCTCAGAATCAGCCGCAGCCACCCTATGGCACACTGCGGATCGGCCCTCTGCCGATCGCTACGATCAATGGTCGGATTCTGGATCGAGCTGCTCACGTGCCCGCACGCGAAGGCGATCGCGATGCTCTACAATCCAAGGGCTTGCCGGCGAGGCCTGCACTTCAAGGGCCTTGCGCCGACTGCGGGCAGCGGCTGGCCAACCACGCGTATTATAAGCCGGTGTTCGCGTGGCTGCTGTTCGCCCGGCGCTCGCTACGGACCGATAAACAGCACGACGCCATTGGAGCTGACCATGCCCAGCGGCGTCAGCGGTGGGCTGTAGCTGAACGACTGGCCGGTGATCTCAAGGCCCGCGTATGACACGCCTGGCGGGATCGCGATCGACGTTGACGTGCTGCTGGCCGGAGCCACGTAAATCACGTTCACGCCACCGACAACGTGCTGGAAGCAACTAGGCATCCCGATCGACGTCAGGTCGATCGCTGGCGTCGCGCGCACGAACGACAGCACCAACGCGGCAAACGGCGAACCGGCCGGAATCCCGCTGGTCTGCATTGCGACCGTCGTGCCAAGGGCTGGCCGGCCACTCGCGTTGAGCGTGATCGCGGCGACGTTGCTCGCGCACAGCGATATCGGCTGAGTCAGCGCCGTCGACAGATCGAGCGAGCCCGGATCCGAAGCGACCGCGCCCGCCGACCAGCCGACCAGGTATGCGTTGCCCGCAGCCACCATGTTCTGCCAGACAAAGCTGACCTCACCGCTTGGCTTTAACTGGAACTGGAACGTGTTGACGCCACCGCCCGAAAAGTTGGCGACGTTGACGAATGTCACGCGCACGACCGCGGCGCTCGCGTCGACCAACACCTGACCGCCTATGGTAGCAGGATTGAAGTCGTGCCACGCGGCTGCCCAGCGCGGCGCACCGGATAAGAATGCGGCGCTGGTCGGCGTGAAACCGGTGCCGTTGCTGGTAAAAGGCGAGATGAAGCCGTTGGAGCAGACGCGCAGCTGCGTCGTCGAGCCACCGGGATACGGCAACGTGAACGGCAGCGGGATAACGACCTCCGAGTCGTCGGACAGCACCAGCGGGGTACCGTTCGCCGGCACATACACGGCCGTGTTGCGAGTCGCCGTGTAGTTGGTGCCGTTGAAGTCGAACTTCAGCGACGAGTTGGCGAGGTCAAAGCCACTGGCGGCCGCGAAGAACTCGTAGAGCGAGTTGCGGCAACCGCCGCAACCGATGCCGACCGAGGTGGTCGACGCCGGCGCCATATTGCTGGGGATCACCGGATCGACCTGCACCGACAGCGCGCCAGCGCCGATGCGCGCCTCGTCGATGAACACTGGGCCGAGCGGCGGCGCCTGTGTGCTGTCGAACCAGCAGTTGTAGATCGCGTTCCATTCGAGCGCATTGTTGGCCGCGGCAGCGAACACGACCTCGTTGGTCGTCCGCGAGAAAACCCACTCGTTGAGCGCGTCGGCATCGATGTCATGGAAGCCGGTGTTGGTGACCGTGGCGCCGGCTGGCATCGGGATGCGCAGCGCAGCACCGCCGCGATTATTGTCGATATTGTGGACCGCGTATTCGTAGTGCCACACGCCCGCGGTCGGGCCGGTGACCTTGACGGCGACCATGAAGCGACCATCTGCGGTGCCGTTCTGGCCGGTGCCGTATAGACAGCCACTCCACTGCGTAAGCACCGAGCCCACCTGCGAAGCACTGGTCGTGGTCGCGGTCCAGCTGTTGCCGCTGGCGGTGATCGAGATTTGGCGGTTGGCAGCGTTGTTGTTGCGCGCGCCGACCGGCTCCCCTTGCACCATCGCGTAGGCCTGACCGTAATAAGTGGCGCCGGCAATCAACTCACTCTCGCGCACGATCATGCGGTTCTTGACCGAGTCGAACGCAGCAATCTGCGCCGACGTCAGCGAGCGCGCGCCGTCAGTGGCAGCCGCACCAGCGACCGACGGACTGCCGCGATCGAAGTAGCTGCCCACTGGGTTCCAGGTGCCGAGCCATGGATCAATCTCGGTGGTCGGGCCAAGGTTATACTGGCTCGCGTTGGTGCCACTGCCGTAGGTATCGGAACAGCCGGTAAAGAAGAACGAGCCTGTACCGGTGTTGCACGGCGCGCACGGGCCCGACGAGAAGTTATACGCGGTCGGCGAGTGCTTGCAGAAGCTCTGGCCCGACACCTGCACCATGCGGCCACCACTTTCGCGCACGAGCAAAAACGCAATGCGCGGATACTGGTCGACCATTAGGCCGCCAACCTGCGAGATCCAAGGCACGTTGACCGTCCCGCTATTGCACCACGAATGGCCGATCATGAAGCCAGCCTCGCCGTTCGGGAACGCCGCACCGCGCCGACCCTCATAGGCAATGTCCGTCACGTCGTACATACCAACGTCCAGTCCAGGCACGGCGTTGGCTTGCGCTAGACCGGACCCTGTCAGCAGAGCCAGAACGAGTGTTCGTTTCAGCATGGGAAATTTCAGCATGGGTATGTTGCGTGGCAAAGGTAGGAACAACAAACAGCGACCAAGACGAGCCGCAACCTATGCAAACTAACAAGCCGCGCGCCGAAGGAAACAACCAGCGATTGAATAACCTCCGCTAGTCAACGATCCGCGCGTACCACAAAAACCCGCCCATGTGACACCTCGCCGCCTGCTGTGACTGCTTTCCGGCACCGCACGCCGCGTGTCAAAGGTATCCGCCTCGCATAAACGACAACACAGACTGCCCCAGCTACGGGACGGGCACGGTTCGATCCGCTTGGTCGTGCGCGCTTCGCCGTAGTTTGCGTGATGCGTGCAATGTGCGCGTCAGTTGACCGTGTGCTCGCGGCCAACCCAATACGGCTCGCGCAGGTTTTTTGCAGCTTGCAAAAGCAGTGCGGGCTAGCTCGCTGCGCAACTCGACAGTCGTCGGCCAGCTGTTTTATTGCGAACTTTCCCCGCAGCCGGGAACTGTCCGACGCGCGCGCACCGCGAACAGAACGGTGGCTAGCTCTGGAACAAGCCCACTGGCGCAAACTCGCCGCCGAGCACCGCAGTGGCATCGCAGCCGAGCCACACAAGCAAATCTTGATAGACCGAACGGAAGTCCGTCTTGAACTTCAGATCGCCGTCATCGAGGTCGGCAAGGTCCGGTGCGACACCGTGCAATCCACCGCGCACTCCGCCAGAAAGCACGAACAATGGCGCCGCCGCACCGTGATCGGTGCCCAGACTTTCATTCTCCATTACGCGCCGGCCAAACTCGCTGTGCACGAGCACCGCTGTCTGCGAAAAATAGCCGTGTGCTTCGAGGTCCTGAGCAAACGCCGCGAGCGCCTCGTCAAGTTCACGCAGTAGCGACTGCTGCGTCGGCAACTGGCGAGCGTGCGTGTCAAAGCCGCCGTAACCGAGATGGAACAAGCGCGTGCCGAAGCCCGCGATCACCATGCGAGCGATCAGCTGCAGGCTGCGCGCCAACTGGGTGTCCGGATAAGTCGCCTTTTGTTGGTAGTTTTTTAGCGCCGCACTCAACTGCGAAGACTGCACCAGTGCTTCGTTGGCAACCTCTGCCACGTAACCTAAAAGTCCCTGCGCCGTGCGCTGTGCGAGCAATTCCTGCAAGGCCGCGCGCCGCTTCGCATGCGCCGCACTATCGCCTGCCCACAAAACAAAATCCTCGACCCTTCGCAGGCTTAGGCCAACGCTATTGCGCGCGCGCAGCAAAAGCGGGATTTCCGTGCCGCCGATTTCCACCGCTTTCATGCCGCCACTAGTGGCAGCTAGTAAGTCCGCCGCGCGACCAAGCCAGCCGGTAGTCACGGCGCGCACCTGCTTGCACTGTGGGTCGGCAGAGTGCCAGATGTCGCGGCACTTAAAGTGCGACCGGTCCGGTTTTGGATAGCCGACGTTCGACACGATGGCGCAGCTGCCAGCTTGAACACGCTGTGCGAGCTTGCCGAGCGACATGTGCAGGCCCATGCCATTGCCAATCGGCACCGCGGTTTGTTTCACTGCTGACAACCGGGGGCGCAGGCGAACGTAGTTCGCATCTTCGAGCGGAATGACTGTGTTGAGCCCGTCGTTGCCGCCTTCGAGTTCGAGCACGATGAGCGTGCGCGGCACCCCACTTGGCAACCATGATGCCGCGCGCAGCTGCGCCGCAAACGGCAGCAGCGCAGCACCACGCATAAACGTCCGACGATCGAAGTTCTTGCTCATCAGAGTCACAGCAAATGGAACTCGGGCAGGTTCGCGGTGGCATGCAGCAAAGCGGCCGCACCATCAGGACCTTGCACCAAAGGACTGTTGGCAAACAACAGCAACCGTGCACGACTCTCGGGCGAGGCCTCGCCGTCGAGCAACAAATCGATCGCCTGCTGCACCCGCGCAGCAGGCTTTTCCGTGCGCGCCAGCAAGTCCGCGGGACTTGGAGAAAATGCGCCCAGTTGCCCAAGAAACAGCTGGCCCAGCGTGTTGCTGCGCAAGAGCCAGGTGGCCGGCGACAACCACGCGCGTTCGCCGTGAAAGCCCTCGACCGTCGGCGGTTCGCCCCACGCTTCGCCAAGGTTCACCAGTTCCGCACCGAGCAACTTTGGCGCAACCGACGCACCACAGGCGCGCACCGCGCCGAGCAGCAGTTCCGCCGGACTCTTCACCTTGCTGCGATAGGCCTGCGGCGAAAAGAACAACTGGCTGCACAACAACGTGCGGACCGTGGTGCCGATGTTGCGGCCGCCCTGCACGTAGCACTGCTGCAACTCTTCGATCCAAGCCGCCTCGGGTTCGGGATGCACGAAAAAGCGCAGCCACTTGGTCGCGAGAAAGCGCGCCGAGCACGGTTCGGCAATCGAAATCCGCACCACGTCATCACCAGTAAATGCGCCGCGCTGGCCAAGAATCGTTTTTTCGCGCCGATCATGCTCGCGGCCAACCATCACAAATTCACCGTTCGCCACGTGGTAGCCCGTGAACGCCGCCGCGGCCTCGCGCACGTCCGGCTCCTGATAGTTGCCTTCGCCGAGCGTGAACAACTCAAACCACTCACGGGCGAAGTTTTCGTTGGGGTGATCCTTGCCGTTGCTGTCGTTGTCGAGCCAGCGCAACAGCGCGGGATCGCGCACCATCGCCTGAGCCAGTTCCAAAAACGCCGCGAGTCCAAGCCGATCGAAGGTCGCAAACTGGCGCAGCATCGCCCGTGGATCCTGGACCTTCTTGTTGCTGGTCGCAAAATGGCCGTGCCAGAACGCACTCATTCGCTGCTGCAACGGCCGCCTGCCCGACAGCGCAAGCCAAATGCGAAACTCGCGCACACGCGCAATCTCGGCAAACGCAAACGCCGCATCGAGCCACTGCTCGCCTTGATCCGTCGCGGTAGCGCCATCGGAAAACACCTTTGCCACCGCCGCTTCGACACCGCCGCGCACCAGGTCACGGCGTTCGGATAGCGAGCCGCCATAACCGGCGCGGCGCAGCAGGTGCCCGGCCTTGCGCAGGTCAAAGCGGTCCGCGCTGGTTGGCTGCCATGGCAACAGCACGCTCGTCATGATCTGCGCCGCAGTTCGATTTCGAAGCTCGTATGGGATGCGCTTGCGTGCATTCGCAACGCCAAAAAATCGAGCGCGCGCAACAGCCCTTTGGCGATCTCGTAAAACCGGTTCGCCGTCGCCTCGCTCTCCCCCTCATCGAGCATCCGCGCGAGCAACAACGGTCGCTGGCTCTGCTCGACCGCCGCCGCAATCGGCATCCCATGCAGCAGCAGCACATCGCCCGACAGGGCCTGTTGCGCGCCATTTTTGACCTGCAAAAGCATCGCTTGCGCAGCCGCCAAGTTTGACGCCAGCACCATGTGATCAAAGCCAAACAACAGCGACGGCTCAATGCCGTATTCCGTTGGCGGCAGCGTTTGCTTGCGCCATTCGGGCAACGTCGCGGTGAGCCCGTGCACCCCATCGCCAAGGTCGTTTACCTTGCGCAACACAAACGGCGCTTCATGCCGCTGCGCACGCTCGGCATTGCCGATCAGCAGAAAAACCTGCGCGGTGCGCGACAGGACGCGCTCACTTTGCGCGTTTTGCGTTCTGGCCAACAACGCAATGCCCGGCAGCAACAGCAACGGCGCATCACTCAAAAATGGCGGAGTCGGCGCAAGCACGTACAGCGTGAACGGCGCAACTAATCCCCCGACCAGGTCCGTGACAAACGAACTGCGCGGCCCATCGAGTTGATCGGCGACCGCGAGGAATGCCTGCACCTGCGTCACTTCCGCGGGCAGCAGAAAATGCTCCGGTTGTTCAAGCAGCTTACGAACACTGCGATCGAGCGACAGCACTGCGAGTGCGCCATCGGGCGGCGCAATGATGGTGCGTTCTTTTTGTCCTGCCACCAGCAACTCGCGCCACGGCAAGACCACAGCGACATCGCCCGCAGCCATCGGCGTGCTCGCATTCGCGTCACCCGCCACCGGCGCCTGTTCCGCACGCATGGTGAGCCGCAGCGATGCCCCAGCGTGCAGTTCGATCGTTGCACGCGGCGCAGACCACAACGCTGGCAACATGGGTGCGAGCAAGAACCGAACTGCGCCCACCATGTTTGCCAACTTCTGGTCCAGACCGCCGTGCGCGCGCAATGCCTTGAGGTCGAGATAGGCCCGCAGCGGGCTCTCTGCCGCCACGGCATTCGTCGCCAAATCCACAGCGCCCGGCCACTTTGCCCAGCGGCCGTTTGGCGCCGCCACTTGGGCGAGCAACGCATCGCAGCCAGCTCCACTGCTCGCTGCAAACAGCCACTCACCGCGTTCGACAACCTGCAACGCCTCCCCGGCCTTTAGCAAAAACGCGCGCGCCGCCTTGGCATCGCCGGGCCGCAATGCCAATAGCATCTCTACCGCACCGTCCTTGCCAAACCGCAGCCCCACGGCAAACCCACCCTGCGCAAGTTGCCTTGCAAGCACACTGGGGGTAGCGCCAAGCCCAAGGCGAATCGCAGTGAGGCCCAAAGCAATCTCTGTGCGGACGGTTTCCGGCAGATCCTTTGGCACAGCACCGAGCGTGACGAAAAGGTCGCCGACAAAAGCCACTGCGTCGCTCGCTTCGACCACGACCAACACATCATCGGGCATGCAACCACGCGGCAAAACCTGCGCCGCAACGCCCGCAAGCAGCCAGCCCACTGCAAACACAACGCGCAACCCAAGGGAGGTCACGGCGGGCGCAGCTAGCTGCGTTCCTGAAACCAGATCGTGTCTTCGAGCAATTCGCGCAGCACGGAGGTCGCAAAGCTGCCGCGCGGCAGCGCAAACTGCAGCTCAAGTCCGCGTTCATTTTGCCGCGCCATCGCCTCGGTGATCGGCACGCGCAACGGCCGCCGTTCGCCGCTTGCTAACCCAAACGGCAGCTTGGCAAACTGCTCCATCGGCAACTCCATGGCCGCCTGCACGCGCTGCTCAATCGCAAGCGGCTCGCCTTGCGGCTGCATCATTTTGGCGCCCGGCATCGGCCCCGACGGCGACACCTCAAAGCTTGTCGCGCGCGCCTGCTCGGCAGCGGCATTGACGACCGGAAAACAAGCGCCATTGCGATGCAAGAACGCGAGATCGCCGGGCAACAGCGTGTCGAGCGTCGCCAACCGTTCGATGATGACCCGGTTAAACACCTCGCTCTGCACCGCCGAAATCATCAGCCCAAACAACCGCCGCGGCATCGTGTAGGCCGCCTTCTTGGCCTTGCCGCGCAGGATCGACAAGCCCTTGTCGAGGTTCGCGCCGCGCTTGCCAAAACGCTGTTCGCCGAAATAGTTGGGCACCCCGCGCAGGGTAAGTTCGGCGAGGTTGGCCTGCGCTTTTTCCAGGTCACCAGCCACGGTGCCGCGCAGCGTCACCAGGAAACGGTTGCCCGACAGGTGCCCCATTTTCAGTTTGTTGCCGTGCCGACTGTGCCGCAACACGCGCCAGCCATTGCCAGCGAGATCGCGCACTTGATCCTCATGCGCCCCCTGCACCGATAGCCACTGCCGGCTGACCGACTGCGCATCCTTGAGACCGGCAAGGCCAATGCCGCGCGGATCGAGGTCGAGCATGCGCGCCACATCATCGACCAAGTCGAGCGTCGACATGCCGCGTTTCTGAGTCCACAAATACAAGTGCTCGCCCTCGCCGCATGGCTCGTAGGCAGCAACTTCTTCGACGACGAAGTCTTCAGGCTCGGCCTTGTAGCGACCGGCGAAAAAGCCCAAAGCACAACCGCGGGGCACGGGTCTAGTTGGCTTGTATGCCGTCACTGGTAATCCTGCTGGCCGCGGCAATCCTGCTCCCCGCGGTAATCCCGCTGGCCGCGGTAGTCCTGCTGGCCGCTAGTTTGGCGAGTACTACACAGTTGGCGCCCGCGCATTGACGCGCGCGCAGAAAAGCGATTGCTGGGTGAGCGCGGCGACGACCTGACGGACCGCACGGCGTTCAACGCAGTCGACAATCTGTGCAGCACAGGTCGCACGGTCGTGAGCCTGCAAGTGGTGATGTTCAACGGACGGCTTAGCCTTGCTTGCCTTTCTTGCGCTTCGGCTTGGACTTTGGCTCCGGCTCTTCCTCGGACAGCGGCAACGGCGGCACTTCAATCACCGGCTCGGCGGCCACCGCCTGCGGCTTATAGGCAGCGACCGGATCACGGCCCGTGGCGTAGGCGAGCAAGCGCGCCAACTCGTCCTTCATTTGGGAGCGCGGCACGATGCGGTCGATCTGCCCCTTCTCGAGCAAAAACTCGGCCCGCTGAAAACCCTTCGGCAGTTCTTTTTTGATCGTGGTAGCGATCACGCGTGGTCCGGCAAAACCGATCAGTGCGCCCGGTTCGGCGATCAGCAGGTCGCATGCCGAAGCAAAGCTCGCCGTGACGCCGCCCGTGGTCGGGTGCGTCATCACCGAGATTGAAATGCCGCCTTTGCGGTTTTGCATCGCCAAGGCACCGCAGGTCTTGGCCATCTGCATCAGCGAGATCGCGCCTTCGTGCATGCGCGCGCCGCCCGAGCAGGCAAACAGCACCACTGGCAGGCCCTTCTCAGTCGCATGCTCAATGCACCGGGCGATCTTTTCGCCCACCACCATGCCCATCGAACCGCCCAAGAACGCAAAGTTCATCACGCCAAGAACGCACGGGATGCCCTTGATGTTCGCAGTGCCGGCGATCATCGCTTCGGTCTCGCCGGTCTTCGCCTGCGTCGCCTTGAGCTTCTCGCTGTAGAGCACCTTGTCGTTGAAGCAAAGCCGATCGACCGGCTGCAGATCGGTCCACATCTCCACAAACGTGCCATGGTCCGCCGTCAGCGCAATGCGCTCACGACCTGGCAGGGTGAAGTGATAGCCACAGGTGCCGCAGACCCGGTTTTTCTGTTCGAACTCCTTACGAAACAGCATTGCGCCGCAGGACTCGCACTTGATCCAGAGTCCGCCGGGCATGTCCTTCTTCTTGGCGAAGCGAGTCCAGGCCATGGGTCGATTGGTCGGTTGAGGGTCGGTAATGGGTCGCGCAGGATAGCCACAACGACAGCCTCACCGAAAGCGTGAGCTTGGCCAAATCCGCGGCGTTTTCAGTCGCGGGACTGTGCGGCCGTGGCCAACGCCCGCAGCGCTGCGATCCGCGCAGCACGAAGGGCCATGCTGCTGGCCGCGTCCAAACCGCCGGCAGCACCAAACACCGCCGTGCCGGCAACAAACACGTTGACCCCTGCCGCCGCAGCTTTGGCAATCGTGCTGGTGCCGATCCCGCCGTCCATCGAGATCTCGCCAGCAAAGCCAAGGTCGCGCAACACCTTCACCTTGGTCAAAACCTCCGGCATAAACTGTTGCCCACCAAAACCGGCAAACACGCTCATGATCAGCACCAAATCCAGCTGCGCCAAATACGGCCGCAGCCGTTCGGCATTGGTGTCAGGTTGGATCGAAAGCCCGGTTTTACAACCGCGCTTGTGCACCGCATCAAGCAGCGCATGGACATCGCCGTGCGCCTCGACTTCGACATGAAAGGTGAACAGATCGGCACCTGCGTCGAGAAACGCATCCCGATATTGCCACGGGTCTCTGATCATCAGGTGCACGTCGAGCGGCCGCTGCGCCACCCTGTGCATTGCCGCCACAATTGGCGGCCCAAAAGTCAGGTTTGGCACAAAGTGCCCGTCCATCACGTCGAGGTGCAACCAGTCACAGCCGCCCTGTTCAATCGAACGAATCTCGTCGGCAAGGCACGTGAAGTCGCAGGCCAGCAGCGACGGGGCAATGCGAATGGGGTGCGGCACAGGGTTAGTCTTAGCGAGCGACGAGTCGCTGGTCGAGTGCTCGCATCTGCCCAAATCGGCTAACCGCACTTGCCAACGGTGGCGACCGTCCAGTGAGAACGGTTACGCGAAAGTAGGCGACAACGTGCCGAGGTCTGTTTGCGCATGTGGCACCAATTCGCCAAGAATGAAAGTTACCTGGCGATACTTTTTGCGACTCGAAAACCAAGATTGCTGTATCGACTTATCGGACTGTCAGCGGATCTGATGGCAGAGCGGCAATACGCTGCACTATGACCATATGTCCCACCGCGAATCACGCGGCCTACGCCAACCGTGACAGCTTCTTCTGTTCCCGTCGCTGGATAATCGCCAAACAGGTCCTCGCACCATTCAAACACGTTGCCGTGCATCTCATGCATGCCCCATGCATTTGCCGGCAGACTGCCGCACACAACCGACTCATCAAGACATAGCCCCATGGGCTGATTGAGGTAAGGCTGCTTACCGTTGTAATTAGCCTGCGAAGAATTGAGGTTGGCGCCAAACGAAAACGCAGTCATCGTCCCTGCCCGGCACGAGTACTCCCATTCGGCCTCGCTCAGCAACCGAAGGTTTCCCAGCTTTTTCACGAACGCATGGCAATCCTCCCAGGTAACGCTCTCAACAGGCAAACCCCCGCTGCCTGTAAAGTGACTAGGATTTACTCCCATAACCTTGATCCATTGCTCCTGCGTCACCTCTGTCTCACCAGCATAAAAAGCCTTACCTATCAAAACAGGATGCAGGACCTCTGTGACCGCTCGCGCGACCTCTTGCGAGGGAGAACCCATCACAAACTCACCCGCAGGGATCAGCACCAAAACAACCCCAGATTGCTTGTCGCGGACTTTCCAAGGCAACCGCGAGGCTTCTACCACAGCACAAACCGCTGCGTCGGTAACAACCTTTGGATCGGGCAACCTCTGCACGATTTCGGCATCCCACTTGTAATTCCAGGCAAGTGCAGGCTTCGCTGGCGCAGCTTTGACTAGCGGGGTGACTAGAGTCTTACCAATATCCCGCATCGACTCCATAAACTTCTTCCCATAGGCATGCTCCAGCCAAATCGCTGCACTGGGGTCTTTGGCGAGCGCGGCAATATCACGATCCGTGCGCAACAAAGAGACCTGATCTAAGCCGTGAGCAACTGCCTGCTGCAGTTTCTCTAGCGCCGCCGGCAGCTTTTTTTGCCGCACCAAGATTTTTGCACGCAAATATAACGACTCTTTTTCGTCCGGCCAAAGCGCGTCCACCGAATCGAGCAGCGTATCGACAACGGCTAAGTTACCAGCTTCGAGCTGTACCTTTGCTTCAATCAGATACTTCTGGATATGTGACAAAGCCGCCAAATGCAACTGATCTAACAATACCTTTGCCTGGGCAACAACCTTCGGGTCCCAGCATTTGACTAATGAAAGTAGCAGATTCAGAGCCTCGGCAGTTTCATCGAGACTCAGATAGATCACTGCAGCCCTAAGGCCGAAAACCACCTGCGTTGCATCTGCATCGAATGCCGCCGCAAATTTTTCTGCCGCTAGCGCCTTCAGTGAGTTTTTCAATGCGACCTCACCTTCCACAATCCTTTGCTGCGCACTGGGACTGGCTCCGCCTACGGTGCTGGCAAGGACCATGACTTTACCCAATAAGTCTTCAACCTTTGGTTTTTGTGCGTCTGGCGCTTTCTCGATTGCCAACTTTGCACTCGCAAAAGCATCGGCGATTCGACCAAGCTCTAGTAAAATCTCAGCACGGAGATACGGCCCTTCCCAGCGTGCGCCATCCTTGGCAATCGCGGCCTCAGCCAGCGGCAAAGCAGAAGCCACGTTGTTGGCACTAAATAACACCTCAGCTTGCCCATACAATTCGTCAAACGATTGGCCAGGCAAAAAAGCAGCCAATAGAACACAGGATAATAATCGAATTACCGAGCGCATCGTATTTTCCATTCCTAAAAAGAAACCCTTTACTTACATTTATAAACCACCATCCCACAACTTTGCAACAAAAAGATCCTTAGCCACACGAATTACTCCTTAGATAGTAATAAATAAAAACGCACGAATAACCAGCAGAGACGACGTTTTTTGCTGCCGCGATTAGCGCATTCGGACTGAGACCCTGAGGAAGTTATCAAACCAATCCACTGCTAGCAAGGCCGCGCTCGCGACGCAGAAGCCCAGGCAGCCGTAAAGACCCGCCGTTCCCGATGCGGTTGGCCGCGCGGCATAAGACGGGGTTGCTGTAAAAAGAGCCGCCGCGGACCAAGAAAAACCCGCCATCACTTGCGATCGCTGCCCAAAGGCAAGTCGGCCATTACCGGATGCAGCCCTGCTTTGCACTTGACGGCGTAACTTTCTTGATTGCCACTCTGGCCACCACCCCGAAAAATGCTTTTCCGTCGTTGCAATGCAATACTTGGCTGCCTTATTAAGGCCAGATCTTAGATTCACTTTGGTATCAATTTGTTAGCAATCAAATAACGGCGCGCCATGAAAATGCATCGGCAATTCATCAATCGAAAGGAACACCTTATCTGCGATGCGCTCGACGGCTTTTTGCGCTCTTCAGGTGGTGCCAATTTGGCCCGGCTGGATGGCTATCCCAGCATCAAGGTGATTCTACGAACGGACCAGGATCCGGCCTTGGTTGCGATCGTCGCCGGGGGCGGCTCGGGCCACGAACCCGCCCATGCCGGCCTTGTCGGAGCGGGCATCCTAACGGCAGCGGTATGTGGCGAACTGTTTGCATCCCCCAGCGTGGACGCAGTTTTAGCAGCTATCATGGCGGTCACGGGTAACGCTGGCTGCCTGTTGATTTTCAAAAATTACATGGGCGACCGGCTCAACTTTGGCCTCGCTGCAGAACGTGCCCGTGCGCTCGGTGTAAAAATCGAAATCGTCATTGTGAAGGACGACATATCTTTGCCCGCCATTTCTCAAGCGCGCGGGATCGCCGGAGTGTTATTTGTCGAAAAAATCGCTGGCCACTTTGCGGCGGAGGGAGCAAGCCTGCGAACGGTTGCTAAAATGGCGCAAAAAGCTGCCGATGAACTGGTCTCGATTGGTGTTGCATTGAGTTCTTGCACGCTGCCAGGAATCGGCCGCGAGGACCGCATCCCGGTGGGCAAGATAGAACTGGGGCTTGGAATCCATGGCGAACCCGGAGTTGAGCAAATTGATTATTCAGGCGCTCGACAAACCGTGGACCTAATGGCTAAGCGACTGTTCGGTGCGGTGCGACCGGCGCGCGCATATGCATTATTGATCAACAATCTCGGCTCCACAACGCCACTGGAAATGAACCTTCTTACGCATGACGTCCTAACCGGCAAGCATGGTGCAAAGATAAAGCTCGTGCTTGGCCCAGCAGCTTTGGTCACATCACTCGACATGCATGGCTTTTCTCTTAGCCTGCTACCATTGACCGGGCAGTTTGAAAATGCGCTCAGGTCGCCCTCTGCCGTAACAGCGTGGCCGCTAGTTCGCACACACCTAAAACCAAATCTCATCAGACTTCCGGTAGCGCTCAAATCAAAGGCTTTGCCCGCCAGCAAGAACCAGGCATTGGCTGACATAGTTTTGCGTGCTTGTAAAATCTTGCTAGAAGCGGAGGCAAGATTAAACGCCTTGGATGCAAAAGTGGGAGACGGCGACACCGGCTCCACCCTCGCTCTTTTGGCCCGCCACCTGAAGGCTGTTCTGCCGACACTGCCGCTCGCAAGGGAAGCACACTTTTTTGCGGCGGTAAGTAGCGTGATTTCCCGCACCATGGGAGGTTCTAGCGGCGTATTGCTGGGTATATTGTTTGCTGCCGCCGGCCACGCTGCTGCCGCAGGGGCTACTTGGCAAAAGGCATTGTTAGCCGGACTAGAGATGATGATGACCTATGGCGGCGCCGCACCGGGGGACCGCACACTGATTGATGCGCTAGCCCCAGCCCTTTTAATACTAAGTAAGAAAGGCGATTTACCCTCTGCCGCCTGCGCGGCCCGCGCTGGTGCTGATGCGACCGCAAAAATGACCCGAGCCAAAGTTGGACGGGCCAGCTATTTATCTGCAGCAAACTTGCAAGGCATCGCGGATCCAGGCGCAGAAGCTGTGGCGCTGCTGCTGGAAGGCCTCATCCGATAAGCCTGCTCTGGCAAAATGTGATACGGCCGCGTGCGACGACCTTGCAGCGAATGGGCAGCACTGCTGACGATGCCAAACAACCCGCGGAAAATTCTCGGCACCGGCTGGTCACGCCCCCCGGAAACTACCTGTTTCACGGCGGTCGATACTACATTGTGCCTGCGTCTAATGCCCTCCCCCAGTCCGCGGCTTACTATGACCGGCTGAAGTTCCTCATCGTTTTGCAGATGCAGATCGTCATGGCGTGGCTTGTAGCCAACAGATTTGTGGTTGATCCGGCAACGCTTGTAGCCCTTTACACGCAAGTGAGCAGTCGTCGGATTGAGTGACACGCGCCACTGTCCTTGCGAGGTCGTGTGGGATTATAAAGGTGGTCTAGGGAAGAGGTTTTGAGCAGCCCAGGGGATGAGTTCGCGCGCGGAATGCGAGCTTGCCGCCTCGGTTCATGCGCGGGTTGTAAGGCAGGGGCTGTTGCGACGGATCGGACATCGGGGCAAACAGCATAGTGGCGCAGGGAGTGCCAGCCGGACGCTCGCCGCCATTGCCGCCGCCATTGCCGCCGCCGTTGCCGTTACCGCCGTTGCCGTTACCGCCGTTGCCGTTACCGCCGTTGCCGTTACCGCCGTTGCCGCCGCCGTTGTAACGGCCACCTGCGCCAGCCGGACGCTCGCCGCCGCCACCGGGGCCGCT
>BJHM01000053.1 GCA_014192625.1 Planctomycetota bacterium | reverse complement strand
CCCCAAAGCAACCTTCCCCCGCGCTGATGCCGCGCCGTTTGCCACCCTGTTGCAGCGTCCCCAAAGCAACCACCCCCGCGCTGATGCCGCGGCGTTTGCTACCCTATTGCAGTGTCCCCAAAGCAACCATTCCTGCGCTGGCTTGTCGTCGCCACCCTGTTCTCTGCATGTTCGCAAGGGACCGACGCCACGGCCAACATCGGTACTGGCCAGCCTCCTTTGTTGCTCTACTGCCGCAGCCAGATAGATCGGCTCAGCAACAGCGAGATATTGCTTCGCACTGGACAAAATCTTGGCACCGCGCGGGTCAACGATATCGCCGGTCGCGAGTGCAGCGTGCGCCTCCATCCCGACAGCAATCGCCTGGTGCTCACGCGCGAACGCACCCCGGGGACGCGCGCTAGCCGCGAGCTCTATCTGTCGAGCATCGACGGCAGCGTGGCCAACACGCAGATCACTAACAACAACGTGCAGGATGACAATCCGTGCTGGTCGCCGGACGGCACTCGCATCGTGTTCGCCACCACGCGCAATGGCGACAGCCAGCTCTATTCGGCGGATGCCGATGGTGGCAACCAAAGTCTGTTCCTCAATTCGTCACTCGGCACTGACGATCGTGACCCCGACTGGGATGAGCTGCATGACAAAATCGTGTTTGCGCGGCGCACCGCTTCGACCGGCACGCGGCAGCTCATGCTGGTGAACGGCGACGGAACAGGTGAAGTCGTGCTTTCGCGCGGCGCCCCCGCCACTATCGGCGACACCGAAACCGGCGACCGCGATCCCGCGTTCTCGCCCGACGGCAGTCGCGTCGTATTCGTGCGCCTTGTGAACGCAGTCCTTGGCAAACTGTTCAGCATCGACATCACCACCGGTGAAGAAACGTTGCTGTTTACTCCGGTTGGCATGTTGCGCTTTCCGCGCTTTTCAAGTGGTGGCGATCGCATCTATCTCGGTGTCGATCAACCGATCTCCGGCAGGACGGGCCTGCGGCTGACTGCGATTCACGCAGACGGCACTCAGCCGCGGTTAGTCGAACCGGGGAAGCAGTGGCTACTCGACGGCGTCGACGTGCTCCCGAGCGCGCCAGCACCCAGCGAAAGCGCGCTCGAGAACCTGAGTGTGCAAACCGCCGACGTGCAATTCGCGAGCGGCAGAGTCAGTTCGGGCAGCAAGCGCGACCTCACTTGGGCGGACTCTGTAGAACTCAAACTCGCCACCGATACCTTCCAAGATCACGAGCTTGCCGCAATCAGCTGTCGCTTCACACTGCCGGTCACTGAGGCCGCGGATGTGCTCGCAATCGAAGTCCGCATCGTCGCGCGCGTCTCACGCTCTGACGCAAACACGACCCTGCGCTCCTCGATCTTCAATCCTGGCGCCAGCCGGTATGACACCACTGTCGAGAAACCGAACCCAGGCGCGCAGGTCCCGACCACCCTCAGCTTCACGATTCAGAGCCTTGCCCACATGACGCTCCAACGCGATGTGCGGTTCACGGTGATCGGCGAGATCGGTGCCGGTGCCGTAGCCGAGCTGAGTATCGACGAAGTCCATCTCGATTTCGTTCGCCGCGCGCCGCCAAAGTGATCCGCCGCGCCGCAGTTTCTCGCTGGCAGAGCCGTTGGGCGCATCTATCCTCTGCCATATCGTGATCGACTCCGGCAGAACACTGAAAAGCGGCATCGCGCTGTCGTTTCGTCGGCACCTACGAACAGAATGCTTGCCGCGCATTCGTGCGTGCGTCGAATTGCTAGGCAATGACCAGATCTGGCTGCGCACCAGCGCCAACTGCAATTCTGTCGGCAACCTGCTGCTGCACCTGTGCGGCAACGTCACGCAATGGATCCTAGTGACCTTTCGTAACGAGCCAGATCAACGCGATCGACCAGCGGAATTTGCAACCGAAGGCGCCATCCCCACCGCGCAGCTGCTGCACCGCCTGCAGGTCGTCGTCGATGCCGCATGCGAATGCGTCGACCACTTGACCACCGATGATTTGCTGCGCGAGCGGGTCATCCAACAACACTTCCGCGAGACGGGACTCTCGGCGGTATTACACGTCCTCGAACACTTCTCCGGCCACGCTGGCCAGATCTACTTGATCACAAAGCAGATCACCGGCATCGACCTAAAGTTCTACGCTCTCCGATGAAACTCGACTTTCTCAAAGACCTCGGCATCGAGGCATCCAACTCCGGCGCATTCGATGGCAAATGGCTAAAGACCAGGGGCGGCGAGCTGGTGATCAAGTCACCAATCGACGGCTCGGTCATCGGCACGGTGCAACTCGCCTCGGCAGCCGACTACTCGCGCTGCAGTCACGCTGCGCACGAAGCGTTTCTGCGCTGGCGCGAACTACCCGCGCCAAAGCGCGGTGAATACGTGCGCCAGATCGGCAATGCATTTCGCCACTACAAGGAACAGCTCGGCAAGCTCGTCACGCTTGAGATGGGCAAGATCCTGCAGGAAGGACTCGGCGAGGCCCAGGAGTGCATCGACATCGCGGACTTCGCGGTCGGCCTGTCACGCCAGCTTTATGGCCTCACTATTGCGAGCGAGCGGCAAAACCACAGCATGCGCGAAACGTGGCACCCGATCGGCACAGTCGGAGTCATCACGGCGTTCAACTTCCCGATCGCGGTCTGGGCATGGAACTCGATGCTCGCGCTGGTCTGCGGCAATAGCTGCCTGTGGAAGCCCTCGCTGAAAACCCCGCTTTCGGCAATCGCAATGACCCGCATCTGCGCCGAGGTGCTCGGCAAGGAATGGGCGCCGCTCGTGGCCTTGTGCATCGGCAACGACGTTGAGGTCGGCGCCGCAATGCTCGATGATCCCAGCGTGCCACTGGTCTCTGCGACTGGCAGCACGCGCATGGGCCGCATCGTTGGCCCGCGCATAGCACAGCGCTTTGGCCGGAGCCTGCTCGAACTCGGCGGCAACAACGCCATCGTGGTGATGGAGGATGCCGACCTCGACCTCGCCGTGCGCGCAACGGTGTTTGGCGCAGTTGGCACCGCTGGCCAGCGCTGCACCACGACGCGCCGCCTGCTCGTGCACGAGCAAGTCATCGACGACCTCACCGCGCGGCTGGTCAAAGTCTACGGCCAGTGCCGCATCGGCAATCCGCTCGACGCCAAGACGCTGGTCGGCCCACTGATCGACGAAGGCGCAGCTCTGGCGTTTGATCGCGCCATCGCCACGGCGAAGGAGCAGGGCGGCAAAGTCGTATGCGGCGGCAAGCGCGCCAAGCTCAAGGGCAGTAGCAAGGGCGCCTATGTAGAACCCACGATCGTGCGCTGCGAATCCGTATTGCCGATCGTCAAAGAAGAGACCTTCGCGCCGATTCTCTACGTGATTCCAATTCGCTCGGTGGAAGCAGCCATCGAACTCAACAACGATGTGCCGCAAGGCCTCAGCTCCTCGATCTTCACCGCGGACATCCGCAAAGCTGAGCGCTTCCTGTCCACCATCGGCAGCGACTGCGGCATCGCCAATGTCAACATCGGCACCAGTGGCGCCGAGATCGGTGGCGCTTTTGGCGGCGAAAAAGAAACCGGCGGCGGGCGCGAATCAGGCAGCGACAGCTGGAAGGTCTACATGCGCCGCCAGACCAGCACCGTCAACTGGGGCACCGCGCTGCCGCTCGCTCAGGGCATCAAGTTTGGCGACGACTGACGCGCTGCGGAAGGCGCATTCGCACCGCGCGGCACCGAAGCGGCACGCTGAGCAAGCGGCTGCGCGTGAAGTTGCCTTTACACCTGAGCTGTGCGATGGGCCGGTGTCGTTTGCGAGGCTCGCATGGACAAAGAGTCGCAGCAGAAACTGCTTTTTTCTCAGGCGGCGGAGGCAACCGGCTCCCGCGACCGCGATACCAATGCCGATACAGGAACGTGGCTAGCCTCGAACCAATCACCTTCCACGTGCCAGCCAGCGCCGCCAGTCTTGGCCCTGGCTACAACGTGCTCGCGATTGCGGTCGGCGTACCCTTGTTCATCACCGTGACGGCGCGCACGGATGGCGCGTTTGTGGTGGAGCGCGCGGACAACCCGACGGCCCAGCTCGAAGACTACCGCCATGACCCGGTGCTGCGCGGACTGCGCGAGGGCATCGAACGCTTCGAGCTGCCCTTGAAGGGCGGCCTTTCGGTGCAGGTCGAAGGCTCGATTCCGCGCGGCACGGGACTCGGCACCGTCTCTGCGGGCTATGCCGCCGGCCTCGGCGCGGCGATCCGAATCGCGCGCAAGAAAATCCCCCACGGCCTCGTGCTCGACTGCCTGGTCAAGCTCGGTGGCGATCCGGCGCACGGCGCAGCGAGCCTGCTCGGTGGCCTGTGTGCAACCGTACCGCTCAACCGACCGAGGGGAGAAGATGCGGCAGCGCATCAACCAATCCAGATGCCAATCCATGATGGCTGGCGGCTGATCGTGGCGCTGCCCGATGTCTCGATCGGCGTTGCGGACTCCAAACGCATCCTGCCGCCGACACTGGCGCATGGCGTGGCACCACGCACGGCTGGCCGCGTTATTGGGCTGTTGCACGCATTGGCCAACGGCGACGAGTCGCTGTTGCGCGCCTGCATGTTTGACGAGGTGCACGTGCCGTATCGCCGTCGGCTCTATCAGGGTATCGATAGTGCACTGCAAGCGGCGCTCGAAGCTGGCGCTGCTGGTGCCACGGTCTGCGGCCACGGTCCAGGCCTGTTAGCCATGACGACAGACGAAGGTCGCACGAAGGCCATCGCGAAGGCGATGACAGAAGCACTCAGCAATGCCGGCCGGCATGCGACGACGATGACTCTGTCGGTCGCGCACTACGGCGCGTTGCCGATCCAAGGCTGAGCCAGCTCAGATCCCGCCGCCGGTAATCGCGCGGCCACCCACCGTGCCCTGCGTGATCCGCGCAATGGTGCTCTGTCGAGGCATTCGGACGGCGACCGGCCCGACGTGATCGGCGAGCCACAGTTCGATCGTCTCATCGCCTGACTCGTTGCGCACGTTCGAATAGCGACTGCGAATCTGCACCACCACGGTGCGGAATACGCCGCGCACAGTCTGCAACGTCTCATGCCGGAGCACCGAGGTGGTCGTTTCGACAATGCCTTCGTATGCGACCTCAGCGGCGAAGGCGGGCTCGTAGCCTGCAATGGTGCTGAATGCGGGCCGGATGGTGCCCACCGCGTCGCGCGAACCCAGCAACAGTGCCTCTGGCGAGTAGATCTCCTGCCAATCCGTGCCACCAAACTCACCAAGCTTTTTGATTTGATCCTGTGCATCAGCGAGGTAGTAACCCGTGGTCTGTCCATTCTGCGTGAACGCCAACTTGATCGCAGAAGGCGGCACATTAGGTTCCGTGACCGGGCGCGTGACGCTGATCTGCAGGCCGGAATCCATCGTGTAGCTGTCGTTGTTGAACAGGGGCAGAACAGTGCCGCCTTGGATCACGTCCGGTGCTATCACCCAATAGCTGCCGAGTTCGGTGATGTTGAGCAGCACGGCGATGCCCTCGTTCTGAAGTGGCACGAGCACCTGCACATTGCCGTCTGCAGTGCGCAGTGCAACGCGCACTTCACTGGGATCGACAGCATCGCTGACACGACTCGGCGTGAACGGGATCCGCAACGTAGCCGGGATACCAAAGGTCGTCCCCTCGGGGCCAAATAGAAAACCGGGGCCAACATCAACAAACCCGTTCACGGTGGTGACCGACGTTGCAATCAGCGTCAATCGCACTTCGCTCGACAGCGCATTCGGCGGGATGTCGAGATTTACGTCGCCCTGTGAACCCACCGTGAAGGTCCCGCCATTGGGACCGATCAGAGTATTGAGCGGCAAAGCACTCTGATCCCCGCCGCCGCTACAGGCAGCGGCCAGCAGCAAAAACCCATAGGCAACCAACCGGCGCACGTTGGACATCCGGCAAATCTAGCGCCGCTAGCGGCTGCGCCCCGGACAAGATTGGTCGCGATTGTCGTGAAGATTCCGCGTGCTCGATGGCAGCGCGAATTCCATCAGCGCACCCGTTATTCCGCCCGACCGCTCCAACCTTGACCGTTGCACATGCGGAACCTAGCGCGGTTTTTGGTTAGCATCTGACGACCCGACCAGCTCGGTCGTGAACTCCCGCATGCATCCCAGTGCCTCGAACCGTGCGGACGCCAGCACGTCTATCCCCAAAGATTCCACCTCGGTAATCGATGCGGCCATTGCACGCCTCGGCTCGCTAAAAGGTGCACTGCTGCCGATCCTGCACGACATTCATGAGCAGTTGGGCTACGTGCCGCCTGCGGCAGTTGCGCGCATCGCGCAAGGCCTCAACTTGTCGCAGGCCGAGGTGCACGGCGTGATCAGCTTCTATCACGACTTCCGCACCAGTCCGCCAGGCCGACACGTGATCAAATTGTGCCGCGCTGAAGCGTGTCAGGCGATGGGCAGCAAGCACCTCGAAGCGCACCTAACCGCCCAACTCGGCATCGGCATGAACGACACCACCGCCGACGGCAGTGTCACCGTCGAGCCGGTCTACTGCCTCGGCAACTGTGCCTTGGCGCCATCGCTGCTAATCGACGGCAAGGTGATCGGCCGCGTCACGAAACGCCGCCTCGATCAACTGCTCGACGGCTGCCGCAACCAGGGGGCTGGCGCTTGACCACCACCATCTACGTGCCACGCGACAGCGCCGCACTTTCGGTAGGCGCTGATGATGTCGCCGCGTTGCTCGCACAGCACGCCAAGGCCCAGCAGCTCGAGGTGCGCATCGTGCGCAACGGCTCGCACGGCATGCTCTGGCTTGAACCGCTGGTCGAAGTCGCTACCGCGCAAGGCCGCATCGCCTACGGGCCGGTCACCCCGGCAGACCTGCCCGCGTTGTTCGCTGCCAACTTCCTGCAAGGCGGCGCGCATCCACTGCGCCTCGGCAAAACCAAAGAGATCCCCTACTTTGCGCAGCAGACGCGGCTCACATTTGCGCGTTGCGGCATCACCGATCCGCTTTGCACTGATGATTACGTGGCGCACGGCGGCCTCGCCGGCCTGCAGAAGGCACTCTTGCAGAAGCCCGCAGAGATCGTGGCGGTGCTAGTGCAATCCGGCCTGCGCGGTCGCGGCGGCGCGGGCTTTCCGGCTGGCATCAAGTGGCGCACGGTGCTCGGCGCACCTGCCGACCAGAAGTACATCGCGTGCAACGCCGATGAGGGTGACTCGGGCACATTCAGCGATCGCATGCTGATCGAAGGCGATCCCTACATGCTGCTCGAAGGCATGACGATCGCTGGCCTCGCTGTCGGCGCGACCGAAGGCTACATCTACCTGCGCTCGGAGTATCCTGATGCGCGCACCGTGCTGAGCGAGGCCATCACCCGCGCGCGGGCCAAGGGCTGGCTCGGCAACAACGTGCTCGGCAGCGGCAAGCAGTTTGAGGTTTTCCTGCGCATCGGTGCCGGCTCATACATCTGCGGCGAAGAGACCGCGATGCTAGAAAGCCTCGAAGGCAAGCGCGGCATGGTGCGGCCAAAGCCGCCGCTGCCCGCGATCGCCGGGCTGTTTGGCAAGCCGACCGTCATAAACAACGTGATGACGCTCGCCGCAGTGCCCTGCATCCTCGCGCAAGGCGGCGACCACTACGCGAGCTTTGGCGTCGGCCGCAGCAAGGGCACACTGCCATTTCAACTCGCTGGCAACATCAAGCACGGCGGCCTCGTCGAAGTGCCGCTCGGCATCACATTGCGCGCACTGCTCTATGACTTTGGCGGTGGCACAATAACTGGCCGGCCAATCCGCGCGGTGCAGGTAGGTGGCCCCCTCGGCGCGTATCTGCCGGCGAGCAAGTTTGACCTGCCGCTCGACTACGAGGCATTCGCCGCCGCTGGCTTCATGGTCGGTCACGGCGGCATCGTGGTGTTTGACGACTCGGTCGACATGCAGGCGATGGCCCGCTACGCGATGGAATTCTGCGCCATCGAATCGTGCGGCAAGTGCACCCCTTGCCGCATCGGCAGCACGCGCGGCGTCGAGGTCATCGACAAGATTGCCCGCGGACATCGGCGCGAACAAAACGTCCAGCTGCTGCGCGATCTGTGCGACACGCTGGCCAACGCCTCACTGTGCGCGATGGGCGGCCTTACGCCGATGCCGGTATTGAGCGCACTCGATTACTTTCCCGAAGACTTCACGAAGAACTAACCGGCCATGTATTCCAACAAGGTCCTAGATAACGGCACGCCAGCCCGCACCTCGACAAAGACGGTCGCTCTGCAGATCGACGGCGTGCAGATCACAGTGCCCGAAGGCACCTCGGTGATGCGCGCGGCTACGGATGCCGGCGTTAAAGTGCCCAAACTGTGCGCGACCGATAGCCTCGAAGCATTTGGCAGCTGCCGCCTGTGCCTCGTCGAGATCGAAGGCCGCCGCGGCTATCCCGCATCGTGCACGACACCGTGCGAGCCTGGCATGAAGGTGAAGACCCAGAGCAAAAAACTGGCCACCCTGCGCCGCTCGACGATGGAGCTATACATCAGCGACCACCCACTCGACTGCCTCACCTGTCCGGCAAACGGCAACTGTGAGTTGCAGGACATGGCCGGCGTCGTTGGCCTGCGCGATGTGCGCTACGGCTATGACGGCGAGAATCACCTGCAGGCGGAGAAGGACACCTCCAACCCATACTTCACGTTCGATCCGACGAAGTGCATCGTCTGCTCGCGCTGCGTGCGCGCATGCGAAGAAATCCAAGGCACGTTTGCGCTGACCGTCGAAGGTCGTGGCTTTGGCTCCAAGATCGCACCGGGCCCAACGGACTTCCTTTCGTCGGAATGCGTTTCGTGCGGGGCCTGCGTGCAGGCCTGCCCGACCGCGACCCTGATGGAAAAAACCATCGCCGATGCTGGGCAACCCGATCACTCGGTTGTCACCACCTGCGCCTATTGCGGCGTCGGCTGCTCATTCCGCGCCGAGATGAAGGGCAACGAGGTGGTGCGCATGGTGCCGAACAAAGATGGCAAGGCAAACCACGGCCACTCCTGCGTGAAGGGCCGATTTGCCTGGGGCTATGCGACCCACCCCGACCGCGTGAAGAAGCCAATGATCCGCAGGCAGATCACCGACCCATGGCGCGAGGTCAGTTGGGAAGAAGCGATCGGCTATGCAGCGAGCGAGATCAAACGCATCCAGGCAAAATACGGCCGCGGCTCGGTCGGCGGCATCACCAGCTCACGCTGCACCAACGAGGAGACCTACCTCGTGCAGAAGCTCGTTCGGGCGGCGTTTGGCAACAACAACGTCGACACCTGCGCGCGCGTCTGCCACTCGCCCACCGGCTACGGCCTGCGCCAAACACTCGGCGAATCCGCCGGCACGCAGGACTTTGACAGCGTCGACGAAACCGACTGCGTGATTCTGATCGGGGCCAATCCGACCGACGGCCATCCGGTGTTTGCATCGCGCATGAAACAACGACTGCGCCAAGGTGCGGGCCTGATCGTGATCGATCCGCGCCGCATCGACATCGTGCGCATGCCGCATGTCGAAGCCAACTTTCACCTGCAACTCAAACCCGGCGCAAACGTCGCAGTGCTCAACGCGATTGCGCATGTCATCGCCACTGAAAATCTCGCCAAGCTCGACTACATCACGGCGCGCTGCGATCTCGCTGAGTTTGCCAAGTGGGATGCATTCATCCGCTTGCCGAAGAACTCGCCCGAGGCACTTGAGGCAGAAACCGGCGTGCCCGCCGTGCAGATCCGCGGCGCCGCGCGCCTGTTTGCCAGCGTGCCAAACGGCTCGATCTACTACGGGCTTGGCGTCACCGAACACAGTCAGGGCAGCACCACCGTGATGGCGATCGCCAACCTCGCGATGCTGACCGGCAACCTCGGCCGCAAAGGCGTCGGCGTAAATCCACTGCGCGGCCAGAACAACGTGCAAGGCTCATGTGACATGGGCTCGTTCCCGCACGAGTTCCCGGGCTATCGCCATGTCTCTGATCCAACCGTGCGCGAACTGTTCTCGACTTCCTGGGGCGTGCCGCTCGACGGCGAACCAGGCTTGCGCATCCCAAACATGTTCGACGCGGCGATCGACGGCTCATTCAAAGCGCTCTATGTGCAGGGCGAAGACATCGCGCAGTCGGATCCCGACACGAAGCACGTGCTGCGCGCACTCGAAGCGATGGAGTGCATCATCGTGCAGGACATCTTCTTCAACGAGACGGCGAAGTACGCGCATGTGATCCTGCCAGGCTCGTCGTTCCTGGAGAAGGATGGCACTTTCACCAACGCCGAGCGGCGCATCAGCCGCGTGCGCAAAGTCATGCCGCCGCTCGCGGGCCTTGCCGATTGGGAAGCGACGATGGCATTCGCCAAAGCACTCGGCTACCCGATGCACTACACGCATCCTGAGCAGATCATGGCCGAGATCGCGTCACTGACGCCGACGTTTGCGGGCGTGAGCTACGACAAGATCGAGCGGCTCGGCAGTATCCAATGGCCATGCAACGACAAGGCGCCCAACGGCACGCCAGTCATGCACGAAGGACAGTTCGTGCGCGGCAAGGGCCGTTTCATGGTAACTGAATACATTGCCACTGAAGAACGCACTTCGCGCCGATTCCCGCTGATCCTGACGACTGGCCGAATCCTGAGTCAATACAACGTCGGTGCGCAGACGCGCCGCACGCAGAACGCCACTTGGCACGATGCCGATGTGCTTGAGATCCATCCGCATGACGCGGAGCAACGCGGCATCAAGGACGGCGAGTTTGTAGCGCTGCAAAGCCGCAAGGGTGACACGGCGCTGCGCGCGGTCGTAACAGAACGCATGCAGCCCGGGGTCGTCTACACGACGTTCCATCACCCGGAGTCTGGCGCCAACGTCGTCACCACCGAGAACAGCGACTGGGCCACAAACTGCCCCGAGTACAAAGTCACTGCCGTGCAGGTCACACCAAACGGCAAGCCGTCCAAGTGGCAGCAAGAGTTCGCATCCTTCGAAGGCGTGCAAGATTCTCTGCTGCCAAAAAAGGATGCCTGATGGACGGCAGCAAGCTCGTGAAAATGGCGAACCAGATCGCTGCGTTCTTCGCCGCGGAACAAGACCGCAAGGTCGCAGTCGAGAACGTCGCCGGCCACTTGAAACGCTTCTGGGATCCGCGCATGCGCCGCGAGTTTTTGGCGTTGTTCGACACCGGCGGCGACCACGGCATGTCGGAGTTGGTGGTGGCGGCGCTAAAGACGCACCGCGCGACTCTGGAACCAACCAGCCAATAAGCTGGGCTTGTCAAACCACGCAAAAAAAGCTCTCCCCCGACCACTCGCTTGCAGATGCTCGGGTTGCCCCGTACGAAGCTAGGCATGGCGCATTACCGACTCGGTGACGCGACGCGCATTCTCCGCGTCAGCGTGAACACCGCACAGCGCCTCGCCAACTCGGGCCGATTCGACAGCACACGAATCGAAGGCCCGCACCGGCAAAATAACGAGCTGGTGCTCCCAGCACGCCCTGCCGCGCACGCAATGCACAAAGCGCACGCAATGCACAAAACGCACGCAATGCACGCAATGCACGCAATGCACAAAGCGCACGCAATGCACAAAACGCACGCAATGCACGCCGGACACGCAATGCCGGACGCTCGCCGACTCCATAATAAGGTCGCCGTACAGCGGAACCTGTGCTGCGGGTCGATCCATCCTGCCGCGCTGCTCACGCGCGAAGCCAGCATGGCGGCCAGCTTTGCCGTCTTAGTTGCGACCAAGGTGACTGCCTGTGCAGCATCCCGACAGGCCTCGCGCGCACCTCGGCAGGCCGGTGACCGCCGGGCATTCGCATGATGTTCGGCAAAGTCAGGACGGCCTTGGTCCTAGCCGTTTTACTGGCTGCTTCCGCATGCCACCGCAGAACAACGGGGCCGCATTCGATCCGCGTGTTCGCCGCCGCGTCACTGGGCGCGCCCATCTCGGCGATTGCCAAAGTCTTTGAGGCGCAGCATCCAGACCTGCGCGTCGAACTCAACTTCGCGGGCTCGGCAACACTGCTGATGCAACTCCGCGAAGGCGCGGTCGCCGATCTGCTCGCCACCGCAGACGAGCAGAGCATGGCAACGGTCGCCACTTGGGACCTGACCAGTGGCTCGCCGCGCATCTTTGCACAAAACCAACTCGCGATCGTCGTGCGGAAGGGTAACCCAAAGGGCATCACCGCACTCAAAGACCTCGCGCGCAGCGACCTCGCGATAGGACTGTGCGGTCCCGAAGTCCCCGCCGGCCGCTACGCACGCGAAGCGCTCGAAACAGCCAAAGTAACGGTGCACCCGCGGACGCTTGAGACCAGCGTCCAAGCGCTGGTTGGCAAAGTGAGCCTTGGCGAACTCGATGCCGGCATTGCCTACCGCACCGATGCAAATCGTGACTCCGTTGCCGCGGTGGCGATCCCCAATGCGCACAACGTCACCGTGCATTATCTGATCGCAACACTGAGCCATGGCCTACAGCGCAGCGGCGCTGACGCATTCTGCGCCATGGTGCTGTCCAAAGAGGGCCAGGACTTGCTCCACGCCCACGGGTTTCTCGCGCCATGAAACGCCGATCCTCAAGCTCCCTGCGCGTTCTGGTCGCACTGCTGACTGCCATCGCGGTTGCACTGTTCGCGCTGCCGATACTCGCCATCGTCACCTCTGCGCCTTGGTCGCGGCTCATTGAACAACTCAGTTCTGTCCCAGTGCAGCAAGCGCTCGGCCTGTCGCTAATCAGCTCGTTTGGCGCAGTGCTACTTGCGGTGCTGCTGGGTCTGCCGCTCGCACTCTGGTTGTCGCAGAGCACGTCACTGCTGCGCACCATCGTGCGCATCATAGTCACGCTGCCAATCGTGCTGCCACCCGTCACCGCCGGCATCGCCCTGTTGCTCGCTTATGGCCGCAGCAGTCTCGTTGGCGCGCAATTCGAACGCTGGTTTGGCTTTTCGTTGCCGTTCTCGACTGCGGCAACCGTCGTTGCGGCTGCATACATGGGTATGCCGTTCTTCGTACTCAGCGTCGAAGCAGGCCTACGCGCACTAGACCCGCGTTATCTCGATGCAGCCGCGTCACTCGGCGCTGGCCCGTGGCGACGGCTTTGGAGCGTGACGCTGCCGATGATCCAACCTTCCCTGCGCACCGGCATCCTGCTGTGCTTTGCGCGCGCGCTCGGCGAGTATTGTGCTACGCAAATGTTTGCCGGCAACCTGCCAGGATCGACGCGCACCTTGCCGCTCGCCTGCGCCGTCGCGATGGAAGTCGACCCAGAACTCGCAATCGGCCTCAGCCTGATCCTCGCTTCGCTGTCGATCGCGGTGTTGTTCGTGCTACGCCACAGTTGGACGCCAAGGCGATGAGCCTGCACCTTCGATTCAACCTCAACCGAGGGCCGCTGCAGCTCAAGCTCGACCTTGCTGTGAACGCAGGTGAGACGCTCGCACTCGTCGGCCCGAATGGGAGTGGGAAGACCACGTGCTTGCACGCGGCGGCCGGTCTCATCAGCATTGACCATGGCACGATCCTGCTCAATGGCGCGGTGCTGGACGATGGCACTGGCAACGCATTCGTGCCTGCCGAACAGCGCGACATCGGCATCGTCTTCCAGGAGCACCGGCTGTTTCCGCACATGTCGGCGCAGGACAACGTGGCCTTTGGCCTGCGCGCGCACGGGATTGGTCGCAAGGCAGCGCGCCTCACGGCCGCCGCCTGGCTGTCGCGCATGGGCCTCGGCGATTTTGCCGCCGAAAAACCTCACTCACTCTCCGGCGGCCAAGCACAGCGCGTCGCACTCGCGCGCGCACTCGCAAAAGCACCGCGCTTGCTGCTGCTCGACGAGCCACTGGCAGCGGTCGACGCATCTGCGCGGCAAGACCTGCGGCGCGATCTCGCCACCCACCTGCGCGCATTCGCTGGCCCGCGCATCATCGTCACACACGACGCGGTCGACGCATTCGTGCTCGCCGATCGCATCGCCGTGCTCGAAGGAGGCCGTATCGTGCAAACCGGCACCACCGAAGCGATCAGCAGCAACCCGCGCACGCGCTACGTGGCCGACCTGATCGGCCTCAACTTCTTCCGCGGGGTCGTCCGCGATAGCGCACTCGAACTCAAGAACGGCGCGCGCCTGATCGTCGTTTCGCAGCATCAAGGCAACGCGGTAGCCACCATGCATCCGCGCTCGGTCGCCTTGTTTCACGAGCAGCCGATTGGCTCGCCGCGCAACGCCTGGCCCGCGCCAATCGAGGCCCTAGAACCAGCACTCGACAGTGTCCGCGTCCGGATCGGCGGCCAAGCCCCGCTGGTCGCCGAAGTGACGGCCGCCACAGTTGCCAGCATGGGGTTGCGTCCCGGACTCACAATCTGGGTAGCAATCAAGGCAACCGAAGTGCACGTGCGACCGGAATAGCATTGGTAGCGTTGGTTAGTAAGAGAGCGCCGGCAACCTTTGCCCCTGCTCCATAAGACCTATGCCGCTGCCAGCACGGGCATCGACGGAGTAGGTCTAAGACGCTTACAAATAGCACCGTCAAAGGATGCAAGAATCGCCTTTCGCAGGGAGCGGGCAGGGGCTTTTTATTTTACCGCCAACGCCGCCAGCCAAAAGAGCCGTGAGCTGATTTCTAATTCAATACGGGAATCAATTGCTGACCGCGTCTCATTCCTTATCGAGCTTGCAATCATGTTCCGTTTAATTCCATTGTCGAGTACTAACGCCATCGAGTAATCGTAGGACGCTGAGATTTCGTCGCACCATGCCTTATGCGGCTAATCAAACTTACCAAATGGACCAGCCAAGTGAGCCGTGCAAGTGCAGCGTCCGATAAACACTCCAAGGATTTAGCATCGCTGCCATCGTTGCTGTGCTCACGACAAACTCAAGGGGATTCATGCGCGGCAAAGCGATCCATAAACCTGCGCCACCGAACCGAGCAAAAAAGCGGCCGCTAGTTAAAAGGGGCCGGCATTTGTCAGTCTCGCAGGCGACTTACAAAGCGCTGCCCGACAGATGCACAGGGTTACGATCTGCCGCCCAAAGCTGCCTTTTTTCGGCCGACAAACATGCCGTAGTGCCAAAGGCCACCATAGGCGCTGTGACTGGTGTCCACTAGGGCCTCAAACTCAGCGCGGAGCATTGGCCATAGCCGAGCATCCATGCGCACGTGATTTAGTCCCATCCACCTGCGAAACAACCTGCAATGAGCAGCCGAAAAATCTACCACACAGAGCAGCCCGCCGGGACGCAAGTCCTGCGCCGCAGATCGAATCGCGTTCTCCCAGCCCGGATGGAACATGGTTAGAGCGTAGGAAAACAACACCATGTCAAAGTCGCCACAGATCGGCGCGTTGTAAGAGAGCTGATGCAGCGTCACGTTGCGCAATTTTTTCCGTGCAACCCTGAGCATGTCTGCTGACAGATCGGCGCCGGTGATTTCAGCTAACGGAAAAAGCCGTCGCATACCGAGCAAGTTTTTACCGGTACCGCAACCCACCTCCAGGATCCGCTTCGGCGGCCCGAAGTCGGCCACTCGACGCAGGAGGCGCTCGCGCCCAAACAAAAAGCTCCAGCGGGTCGCATCGAAGATCCTTGCATGCCAAGCGTAATAGCTCTGCAAAGTAGTTTCTTTCGCAGTGAAGGTCATGCCGTGACTAGGTTCGATGGAGATTGCTGCCTTAGCAGCTTCCGCGGCGTTTGCGCCTCGGCTGGATTGCGCCAATATATAGCACGCGGCGGCCCTTATACTGCTCGCTCCCAAACTAGCGCCATTGTAATGGCCTACCCCCTGCGCAAAAGCTCCGCCCCACCTAAAAAACCTGACAATGGCCCTCACGCATCGCCCGGAAAAGCCATGCGCATCGCTCGCAAACCCTCGCACGCACTACCCCGAACTTGCCTACCAGCACTAGCAAACGCACCCCCCTCACCCAAAAACCCCCGCTAAGTCGCTAGACCGCCTTGCTGCGCTGAAAAGAACGCCAAAGCCTTTTTCTGCCCCCCTGTTACCTCGGCCTGTGCGTGTGCTACCCTCTGCACCGTTCGTGAATCGCTACCAGACGCGAATCGCTGTGTTGCACTGCTTGTCTCACTGCCCGCAACATCTGCCACTCGCCTCGCCACTTTCCCCGTCTGCCAAAAAATGCCGCGCAGGATCACTCCATGAAACAATCTCGCCATAGCGTTCCAACCGTCTTTGCCGCACTTCGCCAAACAAGCCTCGCTGCGGCGCGGTCGCTTGCACTGAAAGCAGCGCGCACTGCGGCACTACCGCTTTTGCTGCCACTGGCGCTGCTGATCGCTCTGCCCGCCGCCATGCCGTCTGTGCTACTCGCTCAACAGCCGGGTTTTACCTGGACGCAGGTTGCGTCGACTGGGCCTCAGAGTCGCCAATACCCCGCGATGGCGTACGACAGCGGTCGCAATCGGACCGTGTTGTTTGGGGGACGGAATAGCCTCAGCTTCTTCGGCGACACCTGGGAGTGGAATGGTGCCACCGCTGCTTGGACGCAGGTTGCGTCGACTGGGCCTCAGAGTCGCTTCCTACACGCGATGGCGTACGACAGCGGTCGCAATCGGACCGTGTTGTTTGGGGGAAACACTATCAGCAGCTACCTCGGCGACACCTGGGAGTGGAATGGGGCCAACGCTGCTTGGACGCAGGTTGCGTCGACTGGGCCTCAGAGTCGCGGCGCCCACGCGATGGCGTACGACAGCGGTCGCAATCGGACCGTGTTGTTTGGGGGACTCAATATCAACGGCAACTACCTCGGCGACACCTGGGAGTGGAATGGTGCCACCGCTGCTTGGACGCCACAGATTTTTGCTAACTCCCCAGGCGCTCGCTTCGCACACGCGATGGCGTACGACAGCGGTCGCAATCGGACCGTGTTGTTTGGGGGAGCGTTTGGCGGCAGCGTCTTCGGCGACACCTGGGAGTGGAATGGGGCCAACGCTGCTTGGACGCAGGTTGCGTCGACTGGGCCTCTGAGTCGCTACTACCCCGCGATGGCGTACGACAGCGGTCGCAATCGGACCGTGGTGTTTGGGGGAGCGAATGGCAGCAGCGTCTTCGGCGACACCTGGGAGTGGAATGGGGCCAACGCTGCTTGGACGCAGGTTGCGTCGACTGGGCCTCTGAGTCGCTCCAGCCACGCGATGGCGTACGACAGTGGTCGCACTCGGACCGTGGTGTTTGGGGGAGTCAATGGCAACAGCCGCCTCGGCGACACCTGGGAGCTGGTTGGCCCCACCGCCTCTGCATCAGCATACGGCACGGGTTGCGGTAGCCCGGCTCTAACAATATCACCTGGAGCGCTCCCACAGATCAACACCACCGCGCAGGTACTACTTACCAATATCCCTGCTTCTCTCGCCTTTG
>BJHM01000052.1 GCA_014192625.1 Planctomycetota bacterium | reverse complement strand
GAGGTGCCCGAAAGCGGCATCGAGTCGGATCCCAGCGAGGCAGAACTCAATGGCCGGTTGCGCAGTCGCAAGAGTGCCGCAGGTGCTCCGCAGGGCGATGCGCCCGATGCCAAGAAAGCGAAGTTCGCAAGCAGTGTGATCGCGTCCGACTCGGTCGCAATCGACGTCGATATCAGAGACGCAAAAGAACTGCACCTGATAGTCGCGGACGGCGGGGATGGGGACTCTTGCGATTGGGCGGATTGGATTGATCCGGTGCTGATTGGTCCGGACGGCACTACCAAACTCACGAGCCTTACCTGGGTGAGTGCCCGGTCAGGCTGGGGCACAGTTCGCGTCGATCAAAACGCCAGCGGCGGCAAGATGCTGGTCGCTGGTAAGCCGGTCTTTGGGATTGGCACGCATTCAGCATCGGTGATTTCCTATGACATCGCGGGCAAGGGTTTCACGCGTTTTCAGGCGCGCGGCGGCCTCGACAACGGTGGCACCGACCAGCACAACGGCGCAACCGTACAGTTCTTGGTGTTCACTGAAAAGCTGCCGAAAAGCATTGGTAAAGCTGTCGGGGGCAATCGCGGCCTGCCAGCCGATGAGTCGATAGCAGCGATGACCGTTGCGGCAGGTTTAGAGGCCAAACTCTGGGCGAGCGAGCCGATGCTTGGCAATCCCACCAACTTCGACATCGATGCGCTGGGTCGCGTCTGGCTATGCGAAGGCGTAAACTATCGTCAGTGGCACGATCTGCGTCCTGCCGGTGACCGCATTCTTGTGCTCGAGGATACGGATGGCGACGGCAAGGCTGACAAGACCCGAGTCTTCTATCAAGGTCCCGAGATCAATGCCGCACTCGGCATCTGCGTGCTCGGCGATCAGGTCATCGTCTCGTGCTCGCCCAACGTCTATGTGTTTACCGATCTCGGCGAAGGCAAGGTGCCGAGCAAGCGGCTGGTGTTGACTGGAATCAGCGGTCAACAACACGACCACGGCATGCACGCATTCGCCTTCGGGCCCGACGGCAAGCTTTACTTCAACTTTGGCAACGAAGGTCACGGACTCCTTCTTGCGGACAAAAAGCCGGTCCACGATCAGGATGGTCTTGCGATTGCAACCGATGGTCAGCCATTTCGACAAGGCATGGTGTTTCGCTGCAATCTCGACTTCACCGGCTTTGAGACGCTCGGCCATAACTTCCGCAACAACTATGAAGTCGCGGTCGATTCACTCGGCAACCTCTGGCAGTCCGATAATGATGACGACGGAAATAAGAGCGTGCGCATCAACTACGTGATGGAGCACGGCAACTTTGGCTATACAGACGAAATCACCGGTGCTGGCTGGAGCGTAAAGCGCACCAACCTTGAGACCCAGATTGCAAGGCGGCATTGGCATCAGAACGACCCTGGCGTAGTGCCCAATCTCCTGATCACCGGCGGTGGGTCGCCGACCGGCATCTTGGTCTATGAAGGCACTCTGCTGCCCGCGGTGTTTCAGGGGCAGATGATCCATTGCGATGCTGGCACCAACGTGGTGCGTGCATACCCGGTGCAGCCGAGTGGTGCTGGCTTTGATGCAAGGATCGAAAACCTCATCCAATCCAAGGACCGCTGGTTTCGTCCATCCGACTGCGCGGTTGCGCCCGACGGTGCGTTGTTTGTTGCCGACTGGTTTGATCCTGGTGTCGGTGGCCATCAGATGGGGGATCACGATCTAGCTACCATCGGTGGCCGCATCTATCGCGTGGCGCCGATCGGCAATCAGCCCAAGGTGCCGAAGCTTGAAACCGACTCGATTCTGGGTGCTGTCGATGCGCTCTGCTCACCCAACCTTGCACGCCGTTATGAAGGGTGGACTCGCCTGCATGCGCTTGGCGCTACGGCCGAGGCCGAACTGTTGCGCATCTGGCAGGGAAAAGACGTTCGCTTGCGGGCGCGCGCCCTGCAATTGCTGGCGCGCATCCCTGGCAAGTCGCAAACCTACCTAAGCCAGGCGATGCATGACCCGGACGAACAGCTGCGCACTGCAGGGCTACGCCTTGCGAAAGATCTCGGCGAAGATCCGCTCCCGCTGGTGCGCATGTTGCTCGCCGACCCGTCCGCAATGGTGCGTCGACAATGTGCGCTCAGTCTCAGGACCGTGAAGTCCGCCGATGCCGCTGCTTTGTGGGCAGCACTCGCTGTGCAACACAACGGTGAAGACCGCTTTTACCTGGAAGCACTCGGCATCGGTGCCTCGCAGAATGAGGATGCGTGCTTCGCTGCGTGGCTAAAGCAGGTCGGCAACGGTTGGAACCAAAAGGGTGGCCGCGACATTGTTTGGCGATCGCGTTCGGATCAAGCGCTGGACTATTTAGTCCTCCTCGTCAAAGACGAGGCGACAGCAGAGGACGAACTCCCGCGCTACATGCGCGCGTTCGACTTCCACAGTGGGCCTGCAAAAACGATCGCGCTGAAACGGCTGGTCGAATAGCACAAAGCTCCGAGGCATTCCCCGTGTTGACGCGCGCCGTTTTCTGGTTGTTGGCAAATCGCATAGTTGCATGTGCCGTGGCCTTAGCCCTGCTTGGTTGCAAGCAAGATGCGCCCACAGCAATGCCGCCTGCGCCCACTGCAATGCCGCCTGCGCCCACAGCAATGCCGTCAGTGCCCACTGCAATGCCGTCTGCGCCCACTGCACAAGCTGTCCAGTCCGGGCGTGAAACTTTGCCGCCTGCTTTGCGCGATGCTGCGAAAGAACGCAAAGCAAAGCTGCTCGCCGAAGTGGTGCTGCGACTGCGGGATGATGACCTTGCCGCCGACGCGGACAAAAAGGCGATGGTCGACAAGGCGCTCGAGGCTAATCAGGGCACGCCAGCGTTTGTCGAAATCTGCGCAGCGTTTGCGATCAAGGATCGCGACCCGGAGCTGCTGCGCATCGCGATCGAGCACCACGACGAGTCGCTCGGCGCGCTCGCGTTGCGCCTTGTGCTGTCCAATAGTGGCACCGGACTGATCGCCAAGGCACTTGCGGGCAGGGATGCGGTTTTGCTTGCGACTGCGCTTGGCAATGCCAATGACAAGCGCGCCCTATTCCTGCTCTCGCCGATCGTCGAAGACTCGCGCCAGAGCCTCTTACTGCGCAAGACCGCGGTGCTGGCTCTCGGCCACTTCGAGGTCGGCGCAAGATTCTTGCTCGCGATGAGCAAGCGACAAGCGATCCCTGCGGAACTGCAATCGGTGTTGGCGGGCGTCCTCGCTATCGTGCCGTTTCCTTCGGTGCGCAGCGAAGTGCAGCAATCGACGACCGCTAATGCGACCATCGATGGTGCTTTGCCACCGATCCAAGACCTCGTCACTCAGAACGGCGATCCGGCGCACGGCGAGCAAGTGTTTGTGACCTCGTGCAGCACCTGCCACCAAGTTGCCGGAAAGGGCATCGACTACGGCCCCAACCTCACTGAGATCGGCAGCAAGCTTGGCAAGGACGGCCTCTACTTGGCAATCCTCTATCCTGATGCGGGCGTCGAGTTCAACTTCGAGACCTCGCAACTCAATCTTCGCGACGGCAACTCTGCGGTCGGCATCGTGGTCAGCGACACCGAACAAGAAGTTGCGATCAAATCGATCGGCGGCTCAGTCGCAAAATACCGGACGAGGGACATTCTGACTCGTAGCAAGCTCGCCAGCTCTTCGATGCCCACGGGCTTGCAGGCAAGCCTGCATCAGCAGGACCTGATCGACTTGGTCGCATACCTCGCCGGCTTGCAGAAGCGGTGACCGGAGACGGATCTTTTGGCCAGACAAGCGATCCATTCCGATCTGAAAAATAAAAATACCCGATTAGAAAAAAGACGATGAGTTTCAGCGCACTAGTGGACCGCTTCAAACGGTTCAACACGATTTGGGATAGCCGCTTTGAAGATGTCACCCGCACAACGTGGCTGCGCACCACGTATCGGGACTTTTGCGCAGGCTTGATCGTCGCCTTGACGGCGATCCCGATGGCGATGGGGTTTGCGATGGCGATGGGATTGCAGCCTGAGCAAGGAATCATCGCCAGTGCAGTGGCCGGCATCATCGGCGGAATTTTTGGTGGGTCCAAATATCAAGTCTATGGGCCGACCGCCGCATTCATTCCGGTGATTGGCGCGTTGATCACCAAGTATGGAGTGGCATCCGGTGGTGACCGTGCGGCGGCGCACGGTTTCTTAGTGCTGTGTAGCGTCTGTGCTGGGGTGATCTTGTTGGTGTTGGCCCTTTTGGGGATGGGCCGCTACGCGCAGAAGGTGCCTAAATCGATTGTGATGGGATTTACGATCGGCATATCCATAACAATCGCCTTTTCATCCATTGGCGAGGCGCTCGGTCTCACGCATGAGATCCACGGCGACTTCGTTCATAAGCTGGCTTTGATATGGGAACACCTCGCCGAGTTCAACGGCTACGCGTGCTGCCTTGCCTTGCTGACGTTTGGGATGGCGCGCTATCTGCTGCGACTGTCGATCTTCATTCCAGCCCCGCTGCTCGCGCTCGGCTTATGCACGATGCTTGCTGAAACGGTGTTTGCTGGCAAAGGGATCTCTTTGGTGGCCGATAGATACGGCCACATCTCGACCAGCCGTTTGGTATTCACGCCGCCTTGCCTGCCGCCGGTCACGGGCGCGATGATCTTGGACCTCAGCTACTTTGTATTGGCAATCGTGTTTGTGTCGGGCGTCGAAAGCCTGTTGTGCTCGTCGTTGGCCGATCAAATGGCTAACAATCGCAGGACTCAATACAGCCCGGACAAAGAGTTCTGGGGGCAGGGCCTCATGCAGATCCTTACGCCGCTAATAAACGGCTTTCCTTGCACTGGCGCACTGGCTCGAACTGCGATCAGCATCAATGTCGGTGCTGTGTCGCCGTTAGGGGGGGCCTTCAAGTCGGGGCTCGTAATCTTCTTTGCCATTTTTCTGGCGCCGTACATAGAAAAAGTGCCAATGGCGTGCATCGGTGGGATCTTGCTGTGGGTGGCATGCAATATGGTGAGGCCCGCAGAAATCCGCTTGGTCTGGAATCACAATCGGTTCCACGCGTTCCTGATGGTCTGCACAGCGGTCCTAGTCCCGCTGACCGACTTTTTAACCGGCGTATGCTCGGCGTTGGTGATGTATGCAGTGCTCCGCAAGTTTTTGGACAAACCGCCAGCCAATCGCAACCTCATTCAATCCCTGTTGTGATTAGCGCTGTGGTGACTAACAAGACGATGACTAACACGGCTGGGATAAACACGGCTGGGATTTACACGGCTGGGATAAATACGGCAGCGCCGTAAAACCCCAACGCCGCGAAGCGCGTTCCGTAATTTGGCGGCACTTCCAAGCTTGCTGATAATGGCACATCTATAGCCCGTTGTTTGGTGCACCTGCTGATGCCGGATCTGTGGTTACCGGGTAACGCTTACAGTGATGACCCGCGGTTGTGGCCAAAAACGCGGCAGCCCCCATTTACCCTGCCAAAGTTAGCGCCCGCTCATCTGCCGGTAGCGTTCGCGATATTTTTGCGCGAGTTCTGTCTGCTTGTTGCGCAGGTCGACTTTTTGGCCGCGCACGAAGGCAAGCTCAATCACTGTTGGCAAGTCGAACGGATGTCCGTCAGCGACGAACAGCGTCGCGTCCTTGCCGACCGAGAGCGAGCCGAGACGGTCACTCACCGAGAGGATCTCTGCTGCGCGCAGCGTCACGGCCAACATTGCAACCTCACGGTCGAGACCAAATGCCGCGGCGGTGGCGGCGTGGTAGGGCAGGTTGCGGTCGGTGCTAAAGTCCATGCCCGTTGCGATGCAGAACATGACGCCTTGATCGAACAGCCGTTTGGGCAGCGTGAAGGACTCGTCATATGCGCTGTCGTCGCGCTGCGGCAGGCGGTGTATGCCGTCGATGATCACGGGCACATGACGATCGCGCAGTAGGCTTGCACACTGCCCTGCTGCGCGACCGCCGACGATCACGGGACGCAACTTGCGGCCGGTTGCCCAGAGCACCGCCGATTCGATCTGCTCCAGGTCCTCGGCCAGCAGGAACACTGGCACTTCCCCTCGCAGGGCCTGCACGAGTGCTTCGTGACGGATGTCGAGCGGCACCTTTGGGTCCGCCGTGTGCGCCTCGAGCCAGGCCTGTGCCGCAGTAAACGCATCATCGATGCTCTTGCGTGCCTTCTTGGTGTTCTCGGCACCTGTGTCGGGCCTCAGCAGTGGCCAGCGACTCACATCAATGACGATCTGCTGCGGCCATGCAATGATCGGGCCCGCGTTGGCTTTCACGGTGAGGTCTTTATTTGTCCAGCCGTCGAGCTGCATGACGGATGCTCTGCCTGGCATCAGGCCGCCGATCGGAAACACGCCCGCTGCGAGAATGCCATTGCTGCGCGCAACCGGAATCGCTGCCGAGTCCGGGTTCACGGCGACTGCTGCGAACGCCTCCGGCGACATTTCACCGAGTTCGTCGGTGTCGACGGTCTGTCGGACGCTGCTGATCTCGACCAGACCGAGTGTCGTGTGCGCTGAGATCATGCCGGGGAACACATGCTTGCCCTTTAGGTCGATGACGATGGGCTCGCTGCGCGGCGGCAAATCAGGCTTTAGGCCCTCTGCGAGCACACCGCGAATCACGCCATCCAAAAACCACAGCGTGCCACCGACCAAGACACTGCCCGACATCGTGTGCAGCACCGCGTTTGTGAGCACCACGGGATTGGCCTGCGGCGAAGACTTGGGCACGAGATCCTGCGCAAACAGGTAGCCGGTGCTCGCGAGTAACAACCAAGCAATGCGAGCCTGAGTAGCAAACATCAGCGGCCTCCTTCACAAGAACTGCAGCAGTAGTCGAGGGTCAGGTCTTCGGCGGCCCAGTAGGCGTCTTTTTTATCGCCCTCGCGCGCCGTGTGGCCCTTGCCCAAAGCGAGTGCCTTGCCGATCAAGCGCTGCCGTTCGCTCGCGATCCCAGCGCGCGCGGCAGCGTCTGCAGCGAGCGAGAACAAGAGCCTGCCATCGACCCATGTCGCTTCACAACGTGCGGCGTAGCTCAGCGGATCGTCAGACCACAATGCGAGGTCTGCATCCTTGCCACTGGTGAGCGAGCCGGTGCGTGAAAAGATGCCGAGCTGCAGCGCCGGGTTGCGCGTGACAAAGCACAGCGCTTCCGCAGGCGCCACCTTGCCGTACTTCACAGCCTTGCCGGCTTCGGTGTTGAGGCGGCGCGCATGCTCATTGCTATCGCTGTTGAACGAAACCAGGACGCCGGCATCGTGCATGATCGCGCCGTTCTCGGGAATCGCGTCATAGGCCTCAGGCTTGTAGCCCCACCAGTCGCTAAACGCAGAAGCCCCGAGTGCTGAGGCCGCGATTGCGTCCGCTACTTTGTAGCCTTCGAGCACGTGCTGAAAGGTGCCGATCTTGAAGCCATATTCCTTGGCCAAGGCGCACAGCATGAAGATCTCGTCCTGCCGGTAGCTGTGGCAGTGGATGCGTCGGGTGTCTGCGAGCACCTCGGTGAGCGCCTGCAGCTCAAGGTCCGTGCGCAGCGGCAGCAGTGCTGTGCGCGCGGAGCTTTTTAACCGCTCGTAGGCCGCGTGTTCTTCCCGATACGTGGTTGCTGCGGCCAGTCGATCGCGCAGCAGTGCTGCTACCCCCATGCGAGTGTTTGGGTAGCGCTGGTTTTGGCCATTGTTGTTGGCGCGGCGAGGGTTCTCGCCGAGCGCCCACTTGATGCCCTGTGGCGCGTCTTGCATGCGCATTTCGTCTGGATGAGCAACGCCGTAGCGCACCTTTACCACGCTGCTCTGGCCGCCGATTGCGTTGGCGGAACCATGCAATTGGTTCACCAAAGTGACACCGCCAGCCAGTTGGCGATACCAGTTCACATCATCGGGATCGATGACATCCTGCACGCGGACTTCGGCGGTGACGGCTTGGCCACTCTCGTTGACACCGCGTGAGATGCCCGTGTGTGAATGGCAATCGATGATGCCGGGAGTGACATGCTTGCCGGTTGCGTCGATCACCAAAACGTCAGGCGAAACCTTGGGCAAGTCTTTGCTCGCACCGGCAAACAGGATGCGTCCATCGCGAACGTGGACTGCACCATTGCTGATGATGCCGCGGTCATCGCTAGTCCACAGCGTGGCACCTTGGATCACAAACTCCATCGCTGCTGGGTAGGACAACGTCCCATAGCCGCCAAGCGGAGTCGGCAACGGATCCTGCGATGGGGGCTTGGTCGCGTCTTTCGGAGTTGCTTCGTCGGGCTTTGCGGGTGGTGGCGGCAACCGTATGGCGCGCAGCGCAAACGAACGGCCATCCGGCGCTATGCACGTGCCGGCAAGCGCATCACCTTCGCGATAGGCGCGCAACCAATAGACTTGATCAACGCCAAGGGCTTTGCCTTCGAGGCGGCACTCGACCGTGGTTGGTTCGCGCACGACGCCGCTGCTTTTGCATTCTTCCTCGCCGACCTTGGTCGTTATTTTGTTGCCTAGAATCGTGAGCACCGGTGCCGTGATGGATGCCTGGCCGGGCCACCCGTCGGTCCACGACCAGGTGCCATCAAGCCCCGCATCTTTTTTGTCGCTCACTTTGTGCCGGATGCCGCCGACATACACGTCGCGCACTTCCGTCTTTTCGGCAAACAGTTCGCCGGTCATCACCGTGAGGTTGGCGAGCTTGCCTTTCTCAATCGTGCCGAGCATGTCCTGCACGCCGAGCAGTTGGGCGGGGGCCGTAGTCAAGGCTGCCAGCACCTGGTCCGCCGTCAGGCCGCACGCCATCGCTTCGCGCACCCGCTTGCCAAAATCCTTGCGAACCAGCGGGCGCGCTGTCGTCCACGCGATCAAAACGCCAGCATCGAGCAAGCGCTTGCTGTTGGAGCACGCTTGTTCCCACGATTGCAGTTGCCGTAGTGAGACGCGTTCGATTGCGGCCGCGGTCGATACGTCGGGCGGTTCGGGCACGAACAATGGAACGACGATCGGGGTCTTCCCTTTGGCAAGGGCAGCTAGCCTTCGAAACTCCATGCCGCTGCCGACGATGACGGCGGACCGCTCAAACTCGGCGGCGATGCGCAGCGCCCGCAGCGCTTGCAACTCGTCCTGCACATCAAACCAGAGCGGCAACTGGCGTTGTGAAACCATCGCCATGAGGGCCGCGGATGGCTGCGGTGCAGTGATGGAGAGTGCTGGGTTTGCCGCAACCGCAAGTTGGCAGCGTTCATACCAGAGCCCATCGAGCAGGGTCTGTCGCAGCAGCGCGATGGCGCCCATCTCGCTGTCGGGATAACCATCGGACCGAGTCTGCAGACTGGCGAGTTGATAGGTGCCTTTGCGAATGATGCGAGTGGGGGCAGAGTCTGAAGGTTCGTCGAGCTGCACGAGACTCGCGGTGCCCTTCAAGATGCCGCCAGAGGCAGCGATGGCGGCGGCGGTAAAGCCAAGATTGCGAAGTGCGGTGCGGTCGGCAAGTGGCACCATGGCACCGTCGAGCGCGCTGCGCTGCGGTTGCACCATCGGGCTCCAGTGCTTGTCCGAGGTGGCAGGATCGAGTGCCGGCACATCTGTCGGACAGAACGGCTCGACGAAGCCCGCGTAGATCGTCATGCCAGTGCAGTCGATGACAAATGCACCATTCGGTGCTGCACCGACGAGGACGTCGAGGATCAGCCCGTTGCGCACAAGGATCGACGCCGCTTCGAGCACGGTGCCCGGCTTCAAAACAACCCTCGCATTCTGCAACGCAAACCAGCCCGGATCTACGGCTCGTGGCCCATTCACGGGCGGCCCCTGCGCGCTATTCTGGCCGAGGAAAAAGGTCAGGACCAAGAAAGCTTCGAATCTCATCGCCATAGCCTACGCCGCTAATTTCAAATCCCAACAGATCGCGACTTGGGCGGTGGTGGGGAAGTGACGGTTTTTTTTGCCTGCGCGTATCGAGCCACTGCCGTTGCCCGTCACATGCTAAATGAGGTGAAAAGGAATATCGATGCAGCGCAACGATGCGCAGCAGGACCATCCTTACTTTGATCGTTTCTCCTAGTCCTTAGCTACGTGGTGCGCAGTCGGCAGGTGTCGGCTGATGTTGGCCGTGCCGGTCGATCCGACTGGCCGGTTGCACGCTCACCTTCGGCACCAATGCAAAAAGGAGAAAAAGAGCGATCCGTGTGGCGGCGCGGCGGCAGACAGGACGCAGACAGGACGCAGCCAGGACAAAGGAGCGCCACGCAATCAAGCCGCCATAGGTAAAGCGAGCAAGGATGAGGCAACGGTCTGTGACTCACACAAGCCGTGGATAAATCGGCTCGGATACCGCGCAAACGTAGCGCCCAACTGTTTGGGCATGCCGGTTGAGAAATGGTAGGCGTTACAGGAGTCGAACCTGCGACCCTCAGCTTGTCGAGCTGATGCTCTAGCCAACTGAGCTAAACGCCCAACCGGGCGAGGGATGATGCCAAAGGCACGCGGAGAAGCAACAACAAAACGTGGTGCGGACTTGGTCGCTTTGCGGTCGGGTCGAAATCAAGTCGCTTTCGCGCGGTGCGAGATTGGCGAACCACAAAACCTGTTGGCACCAAGTCGCACACGAGTGGCGCTCCATGCGGGCGAAGGATTTGCGGCAAACGTAGTGGGGTTTTATCAGCGAGTGCGATCGCGCGATCGCTGCTGGCCAGAACCGCTGGCGGGACGCTGCCGCAGAACATCGCAACCAACACTGGCATTGCACACATCTGGCCAACACCTCATTGCCAACACTGCTGGCCCGTAATGCAGGCGACTGCTGCAGACCGTCGCACGGCAAAACACTGTTAGCGATACTGCTGGCGGTTACCAACGCAACCTGGCCAATTCGAACGAGTGCGCGCCATGAAAATGCATGCACGTTTGCGGCAGAGGGTGCTGCGCACGGCACTTTCTTAGCCGCGCAGGTGCTGGCTGTGGCGCAGCTGCAAACCTAGCATGTGTGCGCCGACATGGAAGCCAGCCAAAAACCACAAGCGCCGATGCCGATGCCGATGCCGCTCCCAGCGCGCGGTTGCAGCGTGCGACTGCATGTGGGTTCGATTGAGTTGGTGTTGGAATCGATTCGTGGCGGCTATTCGTTGCTGTGCCTTGATGGCACCGAAGTGCGTTCTTGGCTGCTCGGCTTGCCAGCTAGCGGCGCGATGCATATCGAGTTTCGTGCGCCACGCACGCCGCTGATACTCAACTTTTCGCTGTCGGTCGCACTCGCACCGGGTGGTCGCGTGCGCGGCTATGCGCAAGCACCGCTGATACCTACGCTGGTGTTTGCTGATGGCGAGCGGCACTTTGTGGTGACCGAGATCCTGCCGCTTGAACTGCTGACGGAATGGGACGCGAGCGCTCTTTGTTGCTTGCAACGTTGGCCAAGTCCGCTCACCTATCGCCTGCCACCAAATGGCAGCGCACTGCGCGCGATCGTGCCACTCACTTTGTACAATCGCTCCGACACCATGCAGAGTCTCGCGCAGGTGCAGGTGCAACTGTCCTACAGTGAACTTCGCTCGCTGCGCGGTCACACAATCGCAGCACCGCGGCGACTCGCCGTTGGTCCTGATGGTGCTATCCATACGCGCGTGCAAAGCAACTCCTGGGCTGCCGCGCGATGAGGATCAGACGCGCGTTCCTTGGCTTTGGCCTGTTGGCGCTCGCTAGCTGCGATGCGCCGCCGGAAGAGGACAGCTCGGCACAAGTTGCTGCGGAGCTGCGCGCACTACGCATGATGATGGTCGAGTCGCCGTCACAAAAGCAGGACGCAGCATCGGCCAAGGCAATGATTTTGGCGCTCGCGCCGCTGCGCGATGCGGTGCAAACCTTGGTTCATGAACAAGGCGAACAGCAGCAACGGCAGGTGATGCTCGGCGAGGAACTGACCCGTTGGACGCATTTCGTTGTGCAAAACCAGGCCACTGCCGCAAACGAACAAACCGCCCAACTCACCGCGCGCATTAAGGAGCTAGGGGCCGAGATCAAGGCTCAGGAACTGCGGCACAAGGAAGTCGAAGCGGTGGTGCAAAAAGCCCTCGATGCAACGGCCACCAAGCTCGATGCGTGGTTGCAGTCGATGACGGTGCCAGCAAAGTCCGCAGCGGACGGGGCAGTAACCCCGACTAAGCAGAGCAGTGGCACGCCCTACAATACCACTGCAACACCACCGCAACCATTGCCAACCGGCGAGCCAAATGCGGCGGTAAAATCAGCGGCACAGCGGCGCACCGCCGGCCTGCCAAGTCACCAGCGGCCGTGGCTGTATTTGCTATTGGCGGTAGGCTTTTGTGGCAGCCTGTGGCTTTTATGGCGAATCGTTCGCGTCAGCAAAACGTCGCCCCAAAACCAAGCTTCGACCGTCCTCGATGTGGTAGTCGATGCTGGCACTGAAACACTTTGGGCCTCGGTGCAAGGACTCGGCGAGAACGAACGAAGCGTTGCAAAACCAGTGCGCGCACAGTTGCTGCCCGCCGTTGCGCAACTCGATCCCGAAGACCTGCTGGGATTGCCCTTTCTACCTGCGCTAGCAGAAGCAAGCGCACAATCCGCTACGCCATCGGCAGCATCGCCGTTGCGTCACACTTCACAACCAGCAGCATCGATGCCCTGGCCCCCGCGCAATGTGCCACTGGTGACAGTCCCACCAGTCTTGGGGCCTTCCTCTTTTGTGCCGATCGCAACGGTCCCGTCTTCTTTAGAGCCGTATTCTTTAGCGCCTTCGCTGCCCTTTTCGATGCGATTGCCGGACGCAGCAAAGCCAGCGGTGTACATGCCAGCCGGATACGGCGGGTTTGTGCCAATGCGTTGCGTTTGGCGGTTGTCGGCGACGCATCCGGCGGCACTCGATGCAGTGCAGCAGCGACTCAATGTTGAACCGCGGATTTTGCAAAAGCCAGCGCCGTCCGTGCGATGGGTGGGCGACAAGCTCGAGGTGGAATGTGCTTTGGTGCCATCGTTACCGGCTGGCGACGTGGCGCATGTTCGCTTTGCCTTGCAGCAAACGGCAGTTACCGGCTTACGCACCTAAAGCCGCGCGCAAAAATCCTGCGCGCCCATCCGGTGCTTCAGTATGATGCTCGCCCCGTTTTCCCCAAGCCCCTGCGAAAGTCATGATCATCGGCGTCCCTAAAGAGATCAAAGCACAAGAGAACCGCGTCGGCGCAGTGCCAGCGATGGTTCTAGACTTGGTAAATGCTGGTCACGTAGTGCTCCTGCAGGAAGGTGCGGGACTTGGCGCAGGCATCACGGATGCCGCGTTTGCCAAGGTTGGAGCCAAGATCGAGTCCTCCGCTGCGAGCATTTATGGCAAGGCCGAGATGATCGTAAAAGTGAAGGAGCCACTGGCGCAGGAATACGCGCTGATCAAGCGCGGGCAGTTGCTGTTTACCTACTTTCACTTCGCGGCCAACCGCGACCTGACCGACGCGATGCTGCACAGCAAGGCGCATTGCTTCGCCTACGAAACACTGCAGGTTGGCAAGACGTTGCCGCTGCTGACGCCGATGAGCGAAGTGGCGGGTCGCATGTCGATTCAGGTCGGCGCGGTGTGCTTAGAAAAACACTTCGGCGGCCGCGGCATCCTGCTTGGCGGCGTTCCCGGCACCGAACCAGCGACCGTGCTGGTGCTTGGCGGTGGGGTGGTTGGCACCAACGCCGCCAAGATGGCTGCTGGCCTTGGCGCGCATGTCGTGCTGATCGACATTGACCTTGAGCGCCTGCGTTACTTGTCGGATGTGATGCCCGCCAACGTGACGTTGTTGCACAGTTCGCCAATCGCGATCCGCGAGCAATTGCTGCACGCCGACCTGGTGATCGGCGCGGTGCTGGTGCAAGGTGCTCGCGCGCCACAGCTGGTGCGTCGCGAAGACCTAAAGACCATGAAGGAAGGCTCCGTCATTGTCGATGTCGCCGTCGATCAAGGCGGTTGCATTGAAACTTGCAAGCCGACGACGCACGCGGATCCGACTTATGTAGTCGATGGCGTGCTGCATTATTGCGTCGCCAACATGCCCGGTGCCGTGCCACGCACTTCGACCTTTGGCCTGACCAATGCGACTGGCCCGTGGGCCAGGAAGATCGCGCAAATGGGTGCTGCAAAAGCAGCGAGCGATCCGGTGCTCGGCACTGCCGCCAACGTGATCAATGGCGTCTGCACTCACCAAGGCGTGGCGGAAGCGTTTGGGATGGCATGGAGCACGCCAGACAAGGCGATGTAGTCCGTGGACACAATGGACGAGTCGCCGTTCGTGCAGGTGACGCTGGTTGCGGCGCTGATACTTGGCATTGTCGAAGGGCTCACGGAGTTCCTGCCGGTGTCGAGCACGGGTCACCTGATCCTGGTCGGTGAGGCACTCGGCGCACACAGCAAGGTGCTGGAGATCGGCATCCAGTTTGGCGCGATCACTGCGATCGTGGCGCTCTACTGGTCACGCATCTGCCACGCGGCGCGCACGCTGTTGAACAATAAAACCGGCGCGCCAAACCTGCTGTGGTTGATTGCTCTTGCGGCCGTGCCTGCGGTGCTACTCGGCGCCATGTTGGGCGGCACGATCAAGCATTACCTGTTCAACACTCCGTTCGTTGCCTGCACTACCGCAGTGGGCGGCGGGCTAATCTTGTGGCTCGAAAAACACTGCCAACGACGCACTGCAGCACCGCGCGAAATGGAGTCGATTGGCTATCGACAGGCGCTGCTGATCGGTGCTTGGCAATGCCTTGCACTGCTACCCGGCACCAGTCGCTCGGCAGCGACGATGGCGGGTGGCATGCTGCTTGGCTTATCGCGCGCCACTGCAGCAGAGTTCTCGTTCTTGCTCGGTTTGCCGATCCTATATGGCGCGTGCGCCAAGGAAGTGGCCGGCAACTGGCGCGAGGTCACAGGACCGCTGTTCTGGCCGTTCTTGGTCGGCACGCTCGCCGCCTTCCTGATGGCGCTGATCGTGGTGCGACCCTTCGTGCGCTTTTTGCGCGGCCACACTTTTGTGCCATTCGCGATCTACCGGATCGTGTTGGGCGCGATCGTCGGTATCTACTGGCTCGTCGCCCACTGATTGGGGCCAATCGGTCGGCAGCTATTTCTGGTAGCCGAGCGAACGTATCACGTGCAGGATCTCGCTATACGAAGGGAACATCTTGTTGTGCTCCTGCCGAAACTGCTCGATGGCCGTGATGAACTCGAGCACGTCAGCATCAATGTCGAGACCGAGCGAATGTTGGCGGGTGTCGCCGACCTGAGACCCTTCGGCAGGCAAGCTCATGGAGGCTCCGGCACCCGATGTTTTCTTGGCCGACGCTGGCCTCGCAGGTTTTTTCGAAACTGGATTGGTCTTGACGGATTTCTTTTTCGCGCCGGTCGAACTGCTGATGTTCTCTTTCGTGATTGCCATGCGTTGACTATCGACGGGTCTAACGCAGCGCCTTGATGGCAAGGCCAAACGGCGGGCGCAGGAGGCCGCGATCAGTGACGATGGCCGTGATCAGATGGCACGGCGTCACATCAAACGCCGGGTTGCGTGCGTGCACGCCGTCCGGTGCCATGGGTAATCCAGCGACGTTGAGCACTTCACTTTCGGCGCGCTCTTCGATCGGAATCTGGGAGCCGTGTTCAAGGTCAGGATCAAATGTGGACCAAGGTGCCGCAACCACGAACGGGATCTGGTGCGCAGCACATGCAAGCGCGATCCCGTAGGTGCCTACCTTGTTGGCGCAGTCCCCATTCTTGGCGATTCGGTCCGCGCCGACGATTGCCAGGTCGACTTGGCCGCGGGCGATCAATCCGGCCGCAGCAGAGTCCGGCAGCACCTGCACCGGAATCCCGGCAGCCAAAAGCTCGAGTGCGGTGAGCCGACTGCCTTGCAGCAGCGGTCGCGTCTCGCCGGCCAACACTGAAAAGGTGCGGCCACGGCGCGCGGCGGCAAACATCACGGCGAGTGCCGTGCCATCGCCCGAGGTGGCGAGTCGGCCGGTATTGCAGTGCGTCAAAATATGCATGCCATCGCGAATCAAATCAGCGCCGCATTCGCCAATGCGATGGCAGCAGACTTCATCTTCTTGATGGATCCGTTGTGCTTCGTCAAACAGCGCCGCAAGCGAAGACTCCCGACGAAGTCGTGCGAGGCAACGATCGAGCGCCCATGCAAGGTTGATCGCGGTGGGGCGAGTGGCAAGGAACATAGCCGCGACCTCGCGTGCAGTGTCGAGCAGAGCACCCGGCATCGGCCGCTGCTGCCGCACGCCGAGGTAGAGCCCGTATGCTGCGGCAACGCCAATCGCAGGGGCACCGCGCACCGCGAGGCGGCGGATCGCGTCGGCCACACCGTGCATGTCGTGCAGTGACAAAACAACATGCTCGTGCGGCAGGCGCGTCGTGTCGAGCAGTAGCAACTGGCCCTCCGCGCCGCCAAACCAGGCAATCGTTGGCGGCAGGATGACGAGCGGTGCTTGAACTTTTTGGTCAGCAACCAAAGCGCGACCGTACTTGTTGATCCTTCAAGAGCACCGCACTGCGATCCCGTTGGCGAAGCTCCTCGAGTTGTTGCGCAATAGTCGCATCCGAGAGCGCAAGGATTCGCACCGCCATCAGCGCCGCATTCTTGCCCGCGGCTTTACCGATGCCCATCGCGGCCACTGGCACGCCAGGTGGCATCATCGCCGTTGCAAACAGCGCGTCTTCGCCGCGCATCGGGCCTGCGTCCACTGGCACGCCCAGCACCGGCAACGAAGAATGCGCTGCGAGGGCACCAGCGAGATGCGCTGCCATCCCGGCCACGCCAATCAGCACGCGGATGCCGTTTTGTTTTGCGGTGCGCGCAAACTCACTCGCTTCATCCGGCGTGCGATGCGCGCTCAAGATCCGCACATGGAAACCAATGCCGAGTTGCTGCAAGACCTCGAAGGCACTCTCAAGGACTGGCAAATCGGAATCGGAACCGAGCAAGAATGCGATCGGGCGTGCAGCGGTGCTCATTGGCAGAGGCGCGATTGGATGTCGCGGTAGGTGGCGGCGGTCTGTGCAATCACGGCAGGCAACAGCCTTGGTGGTGGCGGCGTTTTGTTCCAGCCGGTGCTGGTGAGCCAGTCGCGCAGGTATTGCTTGTCATAGGAAGTGGGATTGGCGCCGGGCTGCACTTCTGATGCGGGCCAAAAACGGCTCGAATCCGGCGTCAGGCACTCGTCAATCAGCAGCAACTTGCCGTCGAGCAGGCCGAACTCAAACTTGGTGTCGGCGATGACGATGCCGCGCTCACGCGCGAACTCACGGCCTTTGGTGTAGAGCGCGATGGCGGCTGCGCGCGCCTGTTCGGCGATGTCCTTACCGACCAACTCGATGCACCGCTGGAACGAGATCGGCTCGTCATGACCGGACTCGGCTTTGGTCGACGGCGTGAGAATCGGCGGACTCAGTTCGCTTGCGTGCAAAAGGCCAACCGGCAGCGAAACGCCACTGACCACGCCGGACTTTTGATAGTCCTTGTAGCCCGAACCAGTGAGGAAGCCTCGCACGACCCACTCGACCGGCAGCGGCTGCGCCATCTTGCAACGCATCGTGCGGCCGCGCAGCTGTTCTTTGTAGGATGAAGGGACGTCCTGCCAAGCATCGACATCCGTCGACAGCAGGTGGTTTGGACAGACCGCCGCGAGCTTCTGAAACCAAAACGCCGAGGTCTCCGTCAGCACTCGGCCCTTGCCCGGAATCGGCTCGTTCATCACCACGTCGTAGGCAGAGACGCGGTCTGAAGCGATCAGCAGTAGATCGCCGTTGAGTTGAAATAGTTCACGTACCTTGCCGCGACCGAGTCGCTTGGCGAAGGGCAGAGCAAGATTGTGCAGGGTTTCCATCACGGTTAGCGGATCATGCAAAAGAACCCAAGCCTGCGCCAGCATGAGCTCAAAGCCTGCGCCAGCATGAAAGTGTCTGCGCCTGCTCTCAGCGACCGTCCGCTGGCGGTGGTGGTGGCGGCGGCGGCGGCGTCTTCTGACGGGTGCCGATCACCAGGCTCAATTCGCGCACGGCGATGGCTCGGGTCTCTGGCCAGTCATCCACCAGCACCATCGTCTGGTAGCCGCGGCTGATCGCCGCGTACCAAGTCTCGTTGAAGCCGTTGACGGGGAGCGTGATTCCGCCGTCG
>BJHM01000051.1 GCA_014192625.1 Planctomycetota bacterium | reverse complement strand
TGCGCAGCCGACATCGCTGCCAACGTCCCTGCCCGCGGCGCAGCCGACATCACTGGCAACGTCACGGCCCGCAGCGCAGCCGACATCGCTGCCAACGTCACGGCCCGCAGCGCAGCCGACATCACTGCCGACACCGCCGTGCGCCCCGCTGACCACTTCGCCACTCGCCAGTAACAGCAACGCATCACGGCCCGCAGCGCAGCCGACATCGCTGGCAACATCACTGCCGACATCACTGGTAGGCCCACGCCAGAAACCACCCAGGGCGGCAATCCGTGCGGCAATCCGAGTGACAACCTGCACCGTAGTCCGCGCAGCGCAAACGCTGGCCTTGGCGGCTACCACGGCAAGCTGCTCGGTGTTCACCACGATGCTTGCGACCCCGTTGCCGCATCCGGCACAGCGACCGGTGGCCGTGGCAGATACCCAGCTGTTCGATTGGAAGGGGATTGTGCATTGCCACAGCTACCTGTCACACGACAGCAAGGGCACGATCCCAGAAATCGCCGCCGCGTGCACTGCCGCGCAAATCGACTTCTTGGTGATGACCGATCATCAGACCGACGCATCGATTCGCGACGGGCAGCGCGGCGTGGTCGGCGACACGCTGTTCCTCGTCGGCTGCGAGCAGCGCAGCCCGCAGGGCACGATCCTAGCATTCCCGCTTTCCTCGCCACTCCGCCACTGGCAGCACGCGGGGCTCATGATCAAGGACACGCAAGCCCAAGGCGGGGTCGCATTTTTCTGCCACGCCGAGACCTGGACCAACTTTGACATCCCGGGCGCAAACGGCCTAGAGATCGTAAATCTGCACGCCGGCGCACTCGGTCCCAACAAGCTCGGCACGCTGCTGACGGGCATCTTTCTGCCGTTGCGATTCTTGTTCGAGCGGATCAGTTGGCGCGATGACGGGATCTTCCGCAATTGGGATGCACAGCTGCAAAAGCGCCATCCATTCACGCCGATCGGCGGCAACGACGCACACGCCAGCATTCGCACACTTGGTCCGCTCGGTGGCACGATCGGCAACTATCGCGAAGTGTTCCTGACGATGAGCACGCACGTGCTCGCCAAGGAGCGCAGCGAAGCAGCAATCGTAAATGCCTTCGCGCTCGGCCGGACCTACGTCGCGTTTGACATCTTCGGCGAAGGCGCAGGCTTTGACTTTCGCGCGCTCGATACCGCCGGTGTGCACCTGCCCGGCGACACGGTCACGCAATCGCCATCGCTGCAACTTGCCGTCCGCACGCCGCAGGCGGGCCGCATTCAACTACTGCGCGATGGCGTGATCTTGCAGGAAGTCACCGGCGACCAACTCAACCTGCGGTCGCCGCAACCTGGCATCTATCGCATCGAAGTGCGCACGCGGCACGATTCGCCGTGGCTCTTCTCCAGCTCGATCCGCGTCATTGCAGACGGGCAACCACAAAGTGCCGCACTCAGAAGTTGAAGGCCCAGCCGACCCAGAATCGGATTTCATTCTGGCTTGGGTTGCGATCATTCTGCGGCCCAAGCGCGTTGGAAGTATGGTGGTAGCAAGCTCCCAGCAGCACGCTCGCGCCCTTACTGACGGGGATCTCGTAGCCCGAGCCAAGCTGAAACGACATGTTCCAATCGGTGCCGCCAGTCGGCACCGCTTCGGTGCCCTGCACCCAACCGCCACCCAGGTCCACGAAAAACATCCCTTCGGCGGCCGGGTAATACCGCAGCAGGCCTTCCCACTCGGCGGCGTACACATCATGGCCGGGCTCCATCCACACCGAGCCATTGACCCCCATGCCAAGCATCACGCCATCGCTCACGAAACGAAACGCAGCCACGCCAGCGCCGTAGTCGTCAACCTCGCCGTTGCCGTCCCAAAATAACGACTTCTGCAGAATCGGCACGCCATAAAAAGCGCGCACCATCGCGGCATTGGCACCGTGCTTGTGATCAAGCCCGATCTTTTGGGTCTCATCCATCGCCATGCCGGCAGGACGAAGCGGCGACACTGGCGCCATCGTAGAACTACAAGCGGCAAGAGCGGTCCACGCGATTAGGCAGAGCGCTCGGGCACCGATACGAACTTCGGGAGAGAGTAGGGTCATTTGCCAGTCACGGAAGACTCTATAAATGGACCACGATACGAGCGACAGATCAATAAGTCGGCCTCAAGTATCGGCCAGCCAAGCGCGGTGACGACGACGCGCTCCTTGACCTCGACCGAGGCAAAGAACGCTTTCACCTGTGCCACTTCTTCCTGCCGATGATCAGGTCGCGCAAGCACAAAAATCGCGTGCTCCCCGATGTGGCGCTTTGGCGGATCCCAGTGATCAAACTGCAGCGCCGGATCACCACACACATTTTGTGCGAGCACCGATGCTGGCTTTGTATCCCCGTAAAGGATCGTGAGCGCGCGCAGCAACTGCGCTGAGTCCTTGTAGTCCGCGCCAAACAAAAACACGTTGCCTTGCACCTGATCCTCGGCATCGAGCTGCAATCTATGCGACTCCGCAGCCGCAGCAATGCGGTCCCAACCAGACCAGGTCGAACCTTTGGACTGCGGCACCAATCGAATCAGCGGTGCGAGAGGCGCAAGCGCAACTACCAGCATGACTGTCCAAGCGGCAAGCCGCACATACCACCGCTCCTTGGCAAAGCTCGCGGCCGCGTGCTCCCGCCACCAGAGCAACATGCCAAGCAGCAGCGGCAGATAGGCCGGCACGAACCAGTTGATCTTGACCTGAATCGCCAGTGAGGCGACCAGAAAGAACGCGGGCAGCGGCACGCCAAACGCAAACAACCAGAGAGCGCGCGCGTCGCCGCTGCGGGCCTTGCGAAACAGCCATGCAACGGTGAACGGCAGCAGCAACAGGAGGCCCGGATTGAACACGCCGAGCTGCCCCACCAAAGCTTCGTTCACCCACCGCGTGGTAAGCGCAGCCTTCGCCATGCGCCCGCCGGTCTGAAAGCGGAATGACTCGAAGTTGTTGTTCACGTTCCAGAGAATCACCGGCAAGAACGTCAGCGTCGCAGCGAGCACGCCAAGCCATGGACCCTTACACAACAACTGCCGCCGCATCTTTGGATCAAACAGCAAAACCAGCACGCCGCCGACCGCAAGAAACGCGGCCATGTATTTACTGAGCAGCGCCAGCCCCGCCGCCACGCCGGCACATAGCCACCAACCGAGCAGGCCGTCGCGCGCGCGCCAAAGACACAACATCGAAAGCGCCCAGAACAAGCACAATGGCGGGTCAGGATTGGCGAGCACATGCAGCACCACGTACTGCGGCACACCGATCGACAGCACGATCCACGCGCGGCGGGCAACACTGTCAGCGCCGAAAGAGCGCAACAACACAAGCCCGGTCAAGGTCAAGCCAATGTTGCACAGCAGCGTGCCGATACGGATGCCGAGTGCTCCGTGGCCAAACACTTTTGTGCCGAGCCAAATCAGCCACGCGACCATCGGCGGGTGGTCGTAATACGAAAGGTCCGGGTGCTGCGAGTACGACCAGTAGTAGGCCTCTTGCGAAAACACCGGCAGCGCAAGGCACAGATAGAGCCCTAGTCCAGCAGCAAACGCAAACCACGCTCGCTCACTCGCCAAGAGGTGCTTCATGCTCATGCTTTTGCGGCGCAGTAGAGCGCGGTGTAGTCGAAGGCGACCAAGCGGTCGCGCAAGTCGCGGCTTTTCGATGCCGCCCGCAGGCCAAGCGCGTCGCTTGGCAACGCGGCAAACGCGTGGCTGCTCGCCACCAACACGACCTTCGTGCGCGCGCGTGAGATCGCGACGTTGAGCCGGTTCTCACTGAGATGAAACGCGCCATTGCGGCTGCGCGTCTGATCCGGATCACCCGTGGCGAGCGAGATCACCACCACCTCGCGCTCCTGCCCCTGAATGCGATCCACGGTGTCCACCACGATCAGCTCGCTACCTTGGATCCCTTTGTGTTGCAACGCCGAACGCACAGCACGCACCTGCGAACGGAACGGCGCTATCACCGCCACATCCGCTGGCAACAAGCCATGCTGACGCACGAGGTCTGCCACCACATCGGCCACTGCTGCGGCCTCTTCGGGGGAGCTGCTGCCTGGCTGCATATGGTCGATGCGCATCCACACGACCGAGTTTGCCGGATCGAGCAAGTCGTCAAGCCGGCCACCTGGCCGAAACGGCATACGCCGCCCCGCGGCTTCGGGGGTCGGTTGCAAGCGCCCGCCGTAGAACGTGTCACCGACCACGCGGCAGACACCGTCATTCATGCGATACGTCGTATTGAGCAGCTGCGAGCCATAGCGATCGTGCAGGTATTCAAAGATCGAAGCGCGCGCCAGCAGGTCCTTGTGCTCCGCAGTCACCACCGGCGGCAGTTGCAGGTGGTCGCCAAACATGAGCCAACGGTTGCTGCGCAACATGCAGGCAAGCGCGTGCGGGATCGGCAACTGCCCAGCCTCATCGAACACGGAATAATGAAAGCGAACCTGCTCGGCGAGCTTCTGAATCTGGAAGCAGGTCCCGGCCACGACGACACCACGCTCTGGCAGCCGCCCGCGCCGCGGATCGACGAGTTGCACGCCCGCTTCACGCAACTCGGAATCAAACCCATTCTTGTTGCTCGCAACCTTGAACAACGGCAACTCCGGCGCGACGCGACGGATCGCAAGCAGCGCGTTGCTCACCGCGAGATTGGTGAACGCGGTGAGCCCAACGCGGCAGCCACTGCGACACAAGGCCGCAACAACTTCAGCAAGCAGCCGCGTCTTGCCGGTGCCCGGCGGCCCCTGCACGAGCGCGAGGCTCTCGGTCGCAATCGCAAAAGCTCCCGCCGCGAGTTGCGCTTCGTTGAGGCCGATGGTTCGCAACTGATCGTGCGCACGCTTATGCCGCGCGCCATCGCTCAGCACGACGTGATCGCCAGCCAGCAACGCAGATAGCGAAGCATTTTCAAACGCCGCGCGCACCACTTCCGTCAATCGACCCCGCAAGCCAATCGAACGCCGGTCCAACACGTATTCGGCACCAACCACAAACTCCTCGCCGCGAGTGCGCACATACGCATCACGCAGCAGGATCAGTTCGCCGCGCGCACCGTCGTAATGCTCGTAGCTCATCGGCATCGCGCCTTCGAGATCGGTGCCGTCGCTGACCAGCACCGCATCGCCAGTGCGAAACTTGGACTGGTTCTCCAGCGCGCGAAATCGAAAACGGATGCCATCGGTGCCGACGAAGCGCACAGCTGGAATGCACTGCCCTTCTTGTTCGCGCACATCAATCGGCTGTGCCTGCAACTCTCGATGTGTCCGCGCTTCGCCATGCTCCTCGCGCTCGAGGAACCTAAGCAGGCGCTGTTCCAGTGTCAGTTGCAACGGTCGTCTCGTTTCCGGCAGGCTTTGCGTCCAGGATGGTCTGCTTTAGTGCAGCGAGATCGTGAAGGTCGGCACGCACCTTTGCCATGAGCTTCTGCGCGCCATCACTTGCCAGGGCCCACAGCGCGGCGGCGCTGGCATGTCCCGCGCGCATCGGATCGCGCGCCAGCCCATGTCGCACGAAGTCCGCCAGTCCGTAGACCGGGCCTGGGTAAAGCGCCGCACCGCGCAGCCTCGGCGCGAGATCGATAAAGCGCGAGGACATCCCAAGGCCTGCCTCGCGCGTGAACGACTGCTCCTCATACCAATTGGGAAACGCCTCGCCGAAGTGCAGCAGCGGCACGTGCGGCGGCAGCTCATTGAGCATTCCCTGAATCACGCTCCATTCCTCGTCGTGCGACCCCAGCACTGAGCATTGAATCGCGCCGCCCGGCAGCGCCGGATGCAGCACGCCAAAGCACAGCACCCGATCCGCGAACGGATCCATCAACACATGCACGATGGCCGCGGCTCCGATCGCTGCATTGCGCGGCCGCGATTCGATCACGGGTTGACCCCTCTGCCGTGCGACTGCCGCCTTGCGCAACCGCCGAAACAGTGCGCTGTCGAGATTGCCCCGCGCGCGGCCGCCTTCCGAAGCAAAAGCAGCGAGCAAGCGCCCGGTCCCGCAGCCGAGCCCTTCGAGAATCGTCCGCGAGCCGTGCGTGATGCCTTGCACCAGCGACAAGTCATCCGCCTGTTCGAGTTGTGGCAGGCAGTGATGATTCCAATGGCAAGAGTCGCAGGCGGCAATGCGGAACGGCCGCGCCCGGTCGGGTGCCGTGCGGAGCAACAACAGTTCTTGTTCGACCTCGCTCGCCACCGCTTGATAATCCGCGAGGCGAAATCGCTCTTCATTGCCAGTCTTTAGAATCAGCCCGCCAAACTCAGGCAGCCGCCCTTGCACCGCGGACAAAAGCCGCGAGTAGAAGGCCACCTGCAAAATCTGATCTGTGCGCGGCCGCCCCGAAGTCTTCACGTCGATCACTTCATAGTAGTGATCGCCGAGGTTGCTTTTGCCCGCACAGCGCCGCAGCAAGTCCGGCAAACCAAGGCGATCCTCAGCAACGAGCACGGCTTGATGCAAGAGCGGCACGCCACTCCGCAGCAGCACCATCGTCGCCGCAGCGCCGGCAGCAAAATCGCGTTCGGGATACACCGGCGCAACGACACCTAGTTTGGCGACATAGTCCGCCTCGAAATCTCGGCCGCGCTTGGTCGCAAAATCCTCCCACTCGGTCGACGGCCGCCGCAGGTCCCGACTGAGACTCAGATCGAGCGCCGCGAGCCGCGGGCACTTGGCGTAGGAATAAACGTGAGTGCCGGTGATGCGCTTCAACGTGGGCGGATCCGTATTAGACAGTCGAGGTAAGCTGCGCCGAGCCCAAGGTCAGTCGCTCGCGCTGTGATCAGGCTATTGGCAGAGTGCCCGCGATCGAAGTGTCCGCCCTTTGGCATGATCGCCACGTCGCGCCGCTGCTCGACATCGTGCCGCAATTGCGCGATCAGTGTACCGGCCGGGCTTACCACCTCGACCAAGGCACCGTCCGCGATGCCCGGCACCGCCTCGGGATGAACCGCAATCCAGACGCGCTCACCAAGTCCCTTGCCGGACCAAACCGAGGCTTGGCTCTTCTCGGTCGAGTTGGAAAACAACCAGAGCGGCGCGCTGTCGCCCGGCATCAAACCCGGTGCCGCAGTCGCTATCGGCACCGGCGCTTTGGTGAGCAATTGCACCTTGCCGTTTTCCGTCGCCACTTTGCCGTCCGGAAAAAGCAGCGGCCCAGAAACTGGGCTAGCCACTGTTCCTCCGTTTTCGCGCAAGTCATCGAGGCTGGCACCAAGCCCTGTGACCTTGGCCAATGCCGCGCGCTTTAGATCGTCGATCGAAACTTGCGGGAACGTGGCAAGCCCGACCCGGCGCGCCAGTTCTTGGAAGATGTGCACCTCATGGCGCACCTCAGGCGGCATGACGACCACCGGCCGCGATTCGCCGAGCCAGTGGTGGCCATAGGCACCAAGCAGGTCATCATCCTCCAGCATGGTTGGAACTGGCAGCACGACGTGCGCGCGCCTGGTGGTGTCGGACAGGAAAGAATCTGCGACGACAACCAGCTCGGTCCGCAAAAGCGCAGCGGCGACCTGCGCCGAGCCGGGCAACATGGCAACCGGGTTGCCAGCGGTGATCCAAACCAGACGCACCGGCGGGTCTTGTGCCGACATTAGATCGTTACCGAGCAACGGCTCCCGCAGCACGCGCGGATGCAGCGCCTCGGGCGCAAACGCCGAAAACGCCTTCCGCCGCTTGAAGTAGAAGGAGCAACCGCCGCCGGGCCGGAACAAGTTGCCAGAGATCGCACACAACGCATCGAGCGCGCGGACCGTTGCGCCGCCGTGCAACCGCCGCTGCATACCCCAACCGACTTGAATGGCGGTCGGGCCATCGGCGAAGCTATCCGCAAGAAGTTGCAGGTGTGGCCCGGTGGCGCCCGCGGCCGCCGCCCACTGGTCCACAGTCTGGTGCATGGTTAGCGCGCGAAACTCCGGCAGCCCATCGCAAAAGTTTGCCGCATTGGGGTCGATGCGCCCGGTCTCAAACAACCGACGCGCCACCCCCATCGCCAAAGCGAAATCCCCGCCTGGCGCAACGCGGATCACGTGGTCCACGTGGTTGGCGGTCTTGTGATGCACCGGATCAATCAGGATGAGCCGCGCACCACGCGCCCTCGCTTCCTTCAGGATCGGCAGCAGGTGCACGTTGCTGACCATGGGATTCTTGCCCCAGAGCACAATCTGCCGACTGTGATGCAAATCGTGCAGTGCGTTGCTATCGCTGACCCCGAAGTCCAGCAGTTGCGCGGCCTCGCCAGCGCCAGAACAGATGTCACCAACCTTGCCGGTGCATGGACCAAACTGATCAAAGAACAAATCGGCCAGCTGCTTCAAGATCCCCAACGAGCCGCCCGACCGATAGTGGAAGATCGCCGCTGGGCCAGACTCCGCACGGATCCGCAAGAGCTGCCCTGCGACTAGCCCAAGGGCCTCATCCCAACTAGCCCGCAAAAGCTGACCGCCTCGCCGCACCAGCGGATGCGTGAGCCGTTCTTTTGCCGCCAGCAACTCCGGATAGCGACTGGTGCGAAAGCAGAGGAACCCGCGCGTGACCGGATGCGACGAGTCACCGCGCAGGCCCGTCACCACATTTTCGGCCACGCTGGCGAGGATGCCGCATGCGTCTGGGCAATCGCGATTGCAAGTCGTTCGGCGCACGATGGGCGTCATCGCCGGAGTTTAGGTTGCACTGCGGCAAGCCGCTACCAAGCACTGGTATGAAGAAACTACGGAACTGCTTTGGCCTTCGAGTTAAACGAGAAAGGCACTTGGTTGCCGCAGCCGCCACCTCAAAAACGCCCCACAAAGCGCGCTGTGGATAACTTTCAAGGTCCCAAGCTGACCTGAGATCAGCAGATGAGTGCCCCAGCACGCAATCTTTCCACCCTAACAAAAGTTAGGGTTCCGCAAAAAAACCTCTGCTTTCTGCTTCCCTTGCCATGGGGGGTTGGCGTTCACTCTGCCCTTCATCAGCCGCCTTGGAGACGATCGACTCGTTCCGTTCGGAACTAGGCCATCGCCTCCGAGGCAGCTGCGAACCTGACTTCAACACCCTGTAGGGAGAATGATTCTCACATGACCAATACTATTGGTTCTCTGCTGGCTCTAGCTGTCACAACGTCAATCGCTCTCGCCAACGGCGGCGGCGAAGATCCCAAGAATGCGTTCCAAGAGAAGAGCGGTTGGAAGCCGGGCAGCGGCATCAACCTTGCCGACTCGGACGAGTTTAAGCTCAACCTCTCCAACCTGATTCAGGTTGGCTACAACTACGCGCAGTATGGAGGAAAATCGGTAGGCAACGACGACGCTACGATTCCCAAAGGCTCACAAAGCTCCTTCGATGTCGCCCACGTCCGCACCACCCTGTCCGGTCACGCATTCGGCAAGAACCTGCTCTATAAGCTGCAGATCGAAAGTGCCGGTGCCAATGCCAACGTTGACAACGCCAATGCCGATAATACGTCCATCCTTCGGGATGCTTGGGCGCAGTGGAACTTCCTCGCCGACGCCAACACCGTTGGTCTGCGCATGGGCCAGAGCAAGTCGGGCTTCGGCCTCGAGTCGACCGGCGCCTTGGGCGGGCTCTACTTCGTAGAGCGCTCCTCGGCCAGCGAGACTTTTAGCGGCCTCCGTAGCCGTGGTGCTTGGCTCTATGGCTCACACATGGAGAACAAGATGCGCTGGAACGCGGGACTCCAGAACGGTGACGTTGCTGGGAGAGCACTTGGAAGGGTCGAAGAAGCTGGTGGCAACGCCGACAATACTAATTCGCAACTCAACGTTGTCGGCAACGTGTCGTTTGATCCACTCGGTGACACGACCGGCGGCAAAACCAACCAGTATGTCATGCAGGGCGACTTGGACGGTGCAAAGGCACTGCTCGGCACGATCGGCGCTGGCATCATGATTGGCAACGAGGTCGCGTTAGTCGGTAACGGTGTTGGTGACGATGTCACTACCTACAACCTGAACACCGCATGGATGTTCGGTAGTGGGTTCACGGCGCAGGCCGAGTTTTTCTCTCGCGCTGATAACCTTGCAAACAATACCGCTACCCGGGACACAGAAGGTTACTACGGCATGCTGACCTACACGCTGGCAAAGGCTGGCAACAGCGACATGCAGTGGGGCGTCGGTGTCCGCTACAGCTCGGTTGAGCTTGTTGACGTTGCAAACACGACCACGGACCTATCAGCCAACGAGTTTTCAATCGTCGCGAATGCCTTTTACCATGGGCACGCCTGCAAGACGCAGATCGAACTCACCACGGTGGACACGGACAATTCCAGTAGCGCCACCAGCAGCACGGACAATGATTACCTAGTCCGCGTCCAGTTCCAGCTGATGTTCTGATCGGGACTGCTAACTATCGCGCGGCCTAGGCCGTGTGAACGGTGAGGAGGCGGGGCAACCCGCCTCCTTCCATGTACGGACCGCGCGGCGCGACGCCAACCGCCAGCCACTGATTGCCATGCTCCCCCAACCATTGGATCTTCTGGTGCTCGGCGGCGGCCTGCACGGCCTGACAACCGCCCTTGCCGCACGTCAGCAGGGGGCCCGCGTAATCGTCATCGAACGCGAACCCAACCCCGGCGGCATGACCCGGACCCAGCGTTCGGAGGGCTTTGCCTGCGAACTCGGCCCCTTCGCCTTGGCCGCAAACGAACTGATCCCGATCCTCGCCGTGCTGCCTGCCCCACCGCCACTGATCGGCCTGCAGGTCACCACCGGCGCGACTTTGGCCGGCACCACTCTCACCCCAACCGAGGTCGAAGGGGACCCGCGCAGCGGCCGCAGCGGCCTCGAAGATCTGGTGACCGCACTACGTCGCGAACTTGGCCCAGACCTGCGCCTTGGCCGTGCGGCCACAGGGATTACGCCCATGACCAATCTCTGGACCACCCACCTCGCGGGGGAAATCGTGAGCCAGATCGAGGCCGCCGCCATCCACCTCTGCGTCCCGTTGGCCGACGCTGCGGCACTGCTGATGCCGCTCGACCCAGCATTGCCCTTACTGGTCCGGAGATTGGTCAAAGAGCAGCGCGCATTCGTCTTCTTGGGCACCTGGCAGGACCCAGCGTTTGCGCAAAGCTGTCAGGGCTACGGCGTGATAACGACTGACCCAGAAAGCCCCGTGGCCGAGATCTTGTTCTGCAGCAACGCCTTTGCTGGTCGCGCCGTGACGGGCAAGGCGCTGGTAAGGGTCGAGCTGCAAGGCAACCTTGCCCACGATCCCGACCCCGATGTTGTAGCGGCATTGGCCGAAGCAGAATTGCGCCGCATCACCGGCTGGTCAGGCCGGGTGCTATTCCGCCGCGTTCACCCGTTCACCGTGCCGGTGATCAACGCGGCCCACGTCGAGTGCCGGGTCCGCATCAGCGAACTGTGCCGCCGCGCAAAGGGGCTGTCGGTCGGCTAGGCCCGCGCGGCGCAACGCTGGCAAGGCTACGCCATCGCAGAGCGGCACCCAGCTCGGTGCAGCAAACACTTCACTGCGTGACGGTAACGTTGAAATACTTCGCCGCTGGATGATGGCAGATCACCGCCGACGTGCTCTGCTCGGGCACGAGCTGAAACTCTTCGCTCAAAGCGACACCGATGCGCGAGGCCTCCAACAGATGCAGCAGCTTGTCCTGGTCTTCAAGGTTGGGGCATGCTGGGTAACCAAACGAGTAACGGCTGCCCTGATACTTCTGCTTGAACAAGTCATCAAACTCCGGCGCATCGTGCTCGGCGATGCTGAGTTGTTGGCGCATGCGTTTGTGCCAATACTCCGCGAGCGCCTCTGCACCTTCGACCGAAAGTCCGTGGAAGTGCAGGTAGTCGTCGTAGCGGTTTTCTTTGAACAGCCGCTCACTCTCGCGCGTAGCAACTGAGCCCATCGTCACCAACTGGAAGCCGACCACGTCGAGCTCCGGTCCCTGCTTGCGGAAGAAGTCGGTGAGGCACAGCCGACGACCACCGGGCTGCCGCGGAAAATCAAAGCGGCAAAGTTCGCGCTGATGGTCTTTCGGGTCGAGCACGATGAGCGAGTTGCGCTCCGCATAACACGGCCAATAGCCGTACGCCACGCGCGGTTCGAGCGTCTGCTCTTGCAGCACACGACGCTGCCATTCTTTGAAGCGCGGCTCGACAAACTCGGCGACGAACTTCTTGTAGGCCTCTTCGGGGCGCTTGCCTTGCTTGTATTGCCACTGCATGCGGAACAACGCCTTCCGATTCACATACTGAAACACTGTGCCGAGTGGCAACTCGCTCGGGCCGACGACGGCCGGGCCCCAAAACGGCGGCACCGGCACGCTCGGCGCTTGCAATACGCCTGAGTCCACGTATTCGGTAAACGCGTGCTCGAGCAGCTTCTCCTTGTCAGCGCGTGTCAACCGTCGCCGCATCGGCGAGCGCTGGGCCGGCTCCGAAACCTCGGTGACGGTGTGCACTTTGGCGCGGCCAGTCAGCTCATCCATCAAGTGCAAACCGGCAAACGCGTCCTTGCCGTAGTAGACCGGTCCGGTGGTGTAGGCAGCGCGCAGATCGGTCTCGACGTAGACGCGATTTAGCGCAGCCCCGCCGCAAACCACCGGCGTCGTGATGCCGCGCTGGCTCATCAACTCGAGGTTCTCCTTCATCACTACCGTCGATTTCACAAGCAGGCCGCTCATGCCGATCGCGTCGGCCTTGTGTTCGCGCGCGGCTTCGAGAATGCGATCAATCGGCATCTTGATGCCGAGGTTCACGACCTTGTAGCCGTTGTTGCTGACCACAATATCGACGAGGTTTTTGCCGATGTCATGCACATCGCCACGCACGGTCGCTAGCACCATCGTGCCCTTCTCCGCGCCGACAACTTTCGCCATGAACTGCTGCAGGTAGCCGACCGCAAACTTCATCGCCTCGGCGCTCTGCAACACGAACGGCAACTGCATCTCGCCGCTGCCAAACAACTCGCCGACCACCTTCATGCCATCGAGCAGGATGTCGTTCACAACCTCAAGCGGCTGGTACTTGCGCAGCGCCTCGTCGAGGTGCAATTCGATGCCGATCTTGTTGCCATCGATGATGCGCCGCTTGAGCCGCTCCTCGATTGGCAGGTCGTTCTCATTCTTGCCGGAGTTGGTGTCGATGCGCTTCGCCCCTTGGAAGCGGCCGATGAACTCAAACAGCGGGTCATAACCGGTGCGGCGGCGATCGTAGATCAGGTCGAGCGTGACCGCACGATCCTGCTCATCGAGCTTATGGATCGGGATGATCTTGCTCGCGTGCACGATTGCCGCATCAAGGCCGTTGCGGATCGCCTCGGCGAGATACACGGAGTTAAGGATCTGCCGCGAATACGGGTCGAGGCCAAAACTGATATTGGACAGGCCGAGAATCGTGCGCACTCCGGGCATGCGCTGCTTGATCAGCTCGATGCCTTTTAGTGTCTCGGCTCCTGCGTTGCGCGAAGCCTCGTCCCCCGAACCAATGGTAAACGTCAGCGGATCGAAGATCAGATCACCCGGCTTCATGCCATGGCGATTGACGACAATGTCGTAGATGCGCTGCGCCACCTCGAGCTTGCGCTCGGCGGTCTTCGCCATGCCGTCCTCGTCAATCGTCAACGCGACAAACATCGCGCCGTAGCGGACGGCAAGTTCGCACAACTGATCCGCCTTCGCCTCGCCATCCTCCAGGTTGATGGAATTGATGATCGCGCGACCCGGCGTGACCTTGAGCGCGGCTTCGACAACGTCGATCTGCGTGCTGTCGATCATCAGTGGCGTGGTGACCTTTTGCACCATCGGCTGAATCAGCTTGGTCATGTCGAGCGCCTCATTGCGGCCGACATAGGCAACACACACATCGAGCACGTGCGCACCTTCGTGCGACTGCTCCTTTGCCATGTGCAACATGCCTTCGACATCACCAACCAGCATCAGGTCACGAAACTTCTTGCTGCCATTCGCATTGGTGCGCTCGCCGATCAACAGCGGCCCCGAGTCCTGACTGAGTGGCACCGAATGGAACAGGCTCGCCACCTGCGGCAGGTAGTCGGTCGGCCGCTCATTGGGCACAAGCTGCCGCACGGCTTGGGCCATTACCCGCACGTGCTCCGGCGTGGTGCCGCAGCAACCGCCGACAACACTGACGCCAAACTCCTGCACAAAACGCGCCTGGAATCGAGCCAACTCCGCGGGTGAGAGGTCATACACCGCCTTGCCGCCAACGTTGCGCGGCAAGCCGGCGTTGGGCATCACCATGACTTGGCGCGTGCTCAGCTTGCCCAGGTGGCGCACGGATTCCTGCATGAGATCCGGGCCGGTTGCGCAGTTTAGGCCGACCACATCCACCGGCAGGTGCTCCAAAGTGGTGAGGGCCGCCGCAATATCACTGCCAACCAGCAACGTGCCCGTCGTCTCGACGGTGACCGTGCAAAAGATTGGAATCTCGCGCCCCTGCTCCAGCATTGCGTCGCGCGACGCGAGAATCGCGAGCTTGACCTGCAACAGGTCCTGACATGTCTCAATGTTTAGGCAGTCCGCACCACCAGCAATCAGGCCCGCGGCGAACACCTTGTATGCCGCGTGCAACTCATCAGCCGAGATGTGACCAAGGGTGATGAGACGCGTGCCCGGCCCCATCGAACCCGCCACGAAACGCGGCCACTCTTTTGTCGAGAACCGATCCGCACTCTGCTTTGCGACCACCGCCGCCATGCGATTGAGTTCAAAGGCGCGATGGCCAATGTCAAACTCAGCGAGCACGTAGGGTTGGCCGCCAAACGAGTTGGTCTCAACAACATCGGCACCGGCAGCGAAGTATGCATCGTGGATCGAGCCCACCACATCGGGCCGCGTCTCCACCAAGATCTCGTTGCAGCCCTCCAGGTTCTTGAAGTCGCCAAGAGTCAGGTTCGCAAGCTGCAGCATGGTGCCCATGCCACCGTCAAACACGAGCACGCGCTGACGCAAGCGACGCAGGATCGGGAACTGTTCGAGTCGGTCACGTGGATCAAAGCGGCGGGACATGAATGGTTGTACGCTGTCTAACATACCGCCGAGACGTGCAGGGCAACGGACCGAATCGATGGCCGTTTCGGTATTTGCACGGCGCTGCAACACCCAGCGGGCTTGCCGAGAACCTGAATCTGCCGCACCATGCCCGCCCGCCATTGCGACCCTGGATGAAGCCCCCCGACACCCCGCCCGACAATCCTCCCGCCGCTGCGATCGAGCATATTCGTGCAGCGACCACCGCACTTGAGGCCATCGCCAAAGACCGGTCCTTGCTTTCGCAACTCGACGAGCACGAACGCAAGCGGCTGTTTCAGGCGGCGGCCAACGTCTGGTGCCCGGATGTGAAAGAACGACGGCGACTGACGAAGGCGCAGGTGCAAAAGCGCAACCGCGAACGCAACGAGCGCGAACGCGCGAAGCGCAGCGAAACTGGCATTCAAAAACTGCGGCGGCAAGTGGTCTTTACCACGCCCAACTACGAGCTGCCGCTCCTCGGCGAGCCCATCGAGCTTTATGCAGAGGACGACGCGCACGAAGCAGCTCACCCACTCAACTGCTACGTCTGCAAACGCGATTTCACGCAGATCCATGCCTTCTATGACCAGCTTTGTTTGCCTTGCGCGGAGCAAAACTACCGGAAGCGCTCAGAAATCGCCGACCTGCGCGGTCGCGTGGCGCTGCTCACCGGCGGGCGAGTGAAGATCGGTTATCAAGCCGGCATCAAGCTGCTGCGGTGCGGCGCGCGCCTGGTCATAACGACGCGCTTTCCACGCGACTCGGCGCTGCGATATGCGGCTGAACCTGATTTTGAGCAGTGGCGCGAGCGACTCGAAATCTACGGCCTCGACCTGCGCCACTCGCCGAGCGTCGAGGCCTTTTGTGCGCACCTGACGCAACGCTATGAGCGCCTCGACTTCATCATCAACAATGCCTGCCAGACCGTGCGGCGGCCACCGGCGTTCTATCAGCACATGATGGAGCGCGAGACCGCTTCCCTACATGAGTTGCCCGACAAAGCGCGCCTGCTGCTCGGCGCGTATGAGGGGCTCCGCCGCGTCCACATGCTGCCTGATGGCGACCTCGCAAAGGCGGGCCTCGTCAGCAACCACGCGCAGACCTCAATCGAAGGGCTGATACGCTCTGCACAACTTTCGCAAGTGCCGCTCGACCGGGAAGACTCGGTCGGCGCTGAACATTTCCCGGCAGGAGCACTCGACAAAGACCTGCAGCAAGTCGACCTGCGCGCCCGCAACTCGTGGCGGCTCCTGATGCACGAAGTTTCGTCGGTCGAGTTACTCGAAGTGCAACTGGTCAACGCCGTGGCGCCGTTCCTGCTCAACGCGCGCCTAAAGCCCCTGATGCTGCGCACCGATAACCGCGACAAGCACATCGTCAACGTGTCTGCGGTCGAAGGTCAATTTTATCGCAAGTGGAAGACGACGCGGCATCCGCACACCAACATGGCCAAGGCAGCGCTCAACATGATGACGCGCACTTCCGCCGCCGATTACCACGTTGACGGCATCCACATGAACGCCGTCGACACCGGCTGGGTCACGGACGAGGATCCGGCCGAGATCGCCGCGCGCAAGGAGCAAAACCACCGCTTTACTCCGCCCCTCGACATCGTCGATGGCGCAGCACGAATCGTCGACCCAATCATCGACGGCATCAACACGGGCACGCACCTGTGGGGCAAGTTCTTGAAGGATTACCTGCCAACGCCCTGGTGATTGCGACTCGCATTCAGGGTCGCTCTCAAGCGCGACGAAAGCGCAGCGCGCGCCAGACTCTGCGCAACCGTTCACGCGCACGCATCAGCCAAGCCTTCGCTACCTGCATCGCGCGCAGCGACTTCACATACAAATAAACGCGATCGCGCACCGACGTGAACCACGCAAAGCAGCGGCAAAACCAAGCGACCTGTAGCAACGCCGGCTTGGTCAGCGTGAACAATCGCGCGAGCAATGCGGTGCCCAATACTTTGCCGCCAATAAACACCAGCACGCCGGAACGCACGTGGCCGGTAGCCAAAAACCAGAACGCCATCACCTTCACCGGCAACAAGATCAACACCGGCAAAATGAACGCGACCATCGCAGCCCACGGCGGCAGTCGTCGGACCCAAGTCTCGAGACTACGGAGGATCGGCAGGCGCGCGATGACCGCCGTGACCTTGACAAGGCTTTCCCAAAGCCACTCCTCCAAGACCATCCACACAAAGGCAACGAGCGCGAACGCCACGCGCGCGCTCCGCCGGAGCAAGTTGTCGTCGGTGTTTGTCATGCCGGTTGCGACACGAGGCTAACGCATCGCGCGACTACCCGCTGCTCAGCGAATCGGTCGTTCGAGATAGTGCCGCACCGTTGCAAGGCCCTGCGCGTCGAGTGGCTGCTTTACCATCTCTACGTAGATCTGCTCCACCGCGCGCGGCGTGCGCAAAATCTCTTCGCTCGGCCTGCCCGCAGCAGTCAGCGCCTTGCCGAGTTCGGTCGGCACCAAGTCCATCCGACGAATGTTGAAGTTGTGCGTCTGCCAGCCGAGATACCAGGACCACTGCGAGTAGTAGATGAAGCTGCGCTCATTGAACGCCCGCAAGTGAGTCGGGTCACACCATGCACCAAGCGACAGCTCGTATGGCACTGCTACCTTCAGCACGCCACCGACCTTCAGCCAGTGCAAAAACGTGGTCATCGCCGTCACCAGATCCCGAATGTGCTCCAACACATCCTGCGCGATGATTTCATCAAAGGTGTTCCCGCTGAGTTCGAGGTTGCCAAACCGCGCCGTCGCAATCGGCAGCAGGCCGCTGGCAGGCAGGGGGTGATTGAGGTCGTAGAGAAAGTCCGGCCGCCAACGTGGCTCAACATCGAGGTTGAGCCACTCGGGGCGGAAGTTCTTACCGCTGCCAACGTGCAGCACGGTCGGTAGCGATACTGCCGTCGGGGAGTTTTGGGTGGTTGCAAGCATTGCCATGGGCACTTCACTCATCGGCAATCGGCATCTCACAACTGGTGCGGGAGAACCCTCAGTCGAGCGTTTCTCCGGTTTTCACCTACCATGTTCCGCAGTTGCCACCCGCGTTGCCCGCCTCGCTCCCCCAAACAAGATGCCAAAGCCTCTCCCCCGCCAGCAACCAGCAGCTCACATTGGTCCAACGAGCAGCGACATGAACCTGGGCACGAGGATCCGTTCGCCACTTCGCTTGCTGTTCGCACTGGCACTACTCATCGCCAGCTGCGGCACTGCCGACCCAACGCCTTCCGTCACACGCGCGGGCCTTTTGCCCACGGAAAATACTGCCCACTCCACAGCGGAACAAACGAGTCTGCCTCCCATGCCCGACACTACAAAAACCGCCTACAACCTGCTCACCCCTGCCGAAGCGCGCGTCCTACTGCAAAAAGGCACCGAGCGAGCGGGCATCGGTGAGTTCACCGACACCGAGTCGGCGGGCACCTACATTTGCCGGCAGTGCAACACGCCGCTGTATCGCTCAACCGACAAGTTTCATAGCGGCTGTGGTTGGCCCAGCTTCGATGACGAAATCGCGGGTGCAATCCTGCATCACGCCGATGCCGACGGAATGCGCGTCGAAATCGTCTGCAAGAACTGCGGTGGTCACCTAGGCCACATCTTTGAGGGCGAACGCATGACCGCGAAAAACTCACGGCATTGCGTGAACTCGATCTCGCTGCGCTTCGTCCCCACCGGCACAGAGTTGCCAAAGCCGATTGTGCTCAGCAAGCGCAACTGAGCAAAGGTCCGCGCGGACGCTCGGACGCTCGGACGCTCGGACGTGCGCGGTGCGGTGCGCGGTGCGCGGTGCGCGGTGCGCGGTGCGCGGTGCGCGGTGCGCGGTGCGCGGTGCGCGGTGCGCGGTGCGCGATGTGCGGTGCGCGATGCGCGATGTGCGGTGTGCGGTGCGCGGTGCGCGGTGCGCGGTGCGCGGTGCGCGATGTGCGGTGCGCGGTGTGCGGTGCGCGATGCGCGGTGCGCGGTGCGCGGTGCGCGTGT
>BJHM01000050.1 GCA_014192625.1 Planctomycetota bacterium | reverse complement strand
CAGCTTGTTTTTGCCCGCACCCACATTCGCTATGGATGCGCGACGAAAAGCCCGCGAACCCCTTCGAACCAATGTGCAGTGCGGTGCGGTGATGCGCGATGCGGCGCGATGCGGTGCAGTGCGGCGCGATGCGGCGCGATGTGCTGCAGCCTGTTTTTGTCCGCACCGCCATTCGCGTTTGATGCGCGACGAAAAGCCCGCGAACCCCTTCGAGCAAATGCGCAGTGCGGTGCGGTGCTGTGCGATGCGGCGCGGTGATGTGCGGCGCGATGCCGCGCATCGTGCAGCAGCCGGTTATCGACGCGCTGTTGTTACGCCGTCATGTCGACCGGGTGCAAGATGGTGGGGTGCTGCTCGGTCCTTTTCGCGCAAGCCTGCCATCGTCTGCGCGCCGGATTGGCATCGGCTGCATAGTTTGTTTGGCGGCTGCGACACGTATTGCTATCTAACGGCCGCCGCGTCTGCCCTGCCGGGGATTGGTAGCCAGCGCTTTCAGGACTGGCCAAAGTCACGGCGCTGACGATCGCCGCGGCTGGCCGGACAACAGAGTCCTTGTCATTGACGTGAAATCGCGCGTGAAGCGGCGCCGGTCGCCGCAGATACTGAGTGTCTAGTGCAATCGGCTCTCTTTGAATTGGCCCAGCTATTCGCCCTGTGCGTTGCCGCTGGGGTGTTGTTTCAGCGTTTCCGGATGCCGCCCATCGTTGGCTTCTTGGCGATTGGTGCCCTGGTGGGCCCGCACGCCATCGGACTCGTGCAGCACGAGGAGATGGTGCGCTCGCTGGCGGATGTGGGCGTTGTTGTCTTGTTGTTTGCGCTCGGGATGGAGATGCCGCTGCAGCAACTTTCGCGGTTGCGGCACTCGATGGTGGTCGGTGGCGGCATCCAGATACTTGGCACAGTCTTGTTCGTCGCCGCAGCTTGCTTGTATGGCGGCATGTCGTGGAGCCAAGGCATATTTCTCGGCTTCCTACTGAGCCTGTCGAGCACAGCCGCGATCACCAAAGTGCTGGTCGACCATGGTGAGTTTGCCGCGCCGCACGGCCGCCTGGCGGTCGCGATTGCGGTTGCGCAGGATCTCGCAGTCGTGCCGATGATCCTGTTGGTGCCGATGCTGCTGGGTGCCGGATCAGAAGGCGTTGGCATCGTGCGGACGTTGGAACGGTTGATGCTGCTGATTGGTGTGCTGGCGATCGCAAAGTTCCTGGTGCCGCGCGTGCTATCGGTGGTCTCGCGCACTCGCAGCCGCGAGTTGTTCGTGCTGACGCTGGCGACAATCTGCCTGCTGCTGGCTGCGCTCACGGAAAAGTTTGGCCTGTCGTTGGCGCTTGGTGCGTTTTTGGCGGGCATCCTGATCGCGGACACGGAGTATCACGCACACGCTGTAGCGGAGGTGGAACCGTTCCGCGACACGCTGGCGAGCCTCTTCTTCGTGTCGATCGGCATGCTGTTCGACGCGCACACGATCACTAAAGAGCCGTTGCTGGTGATGGTGTCGCTGCTTGCCGTCGTCGGTGGCAAAGCATGGATTGTAGCGCTTGCCGCGCGCGCGCTTGGCCAGCCGGGTTGGGTGCGGCTGCGCACGGGCCTGATCATGGCGCAGGTAGGTGAGTTCTCATTCGTGCTCGTGCAGGTGGTGAGAGCGCAACCGGGGGGCAGTGAACTAATGCCGGAGCGCGGCGAACGTATCTTTCTCGTGGTCGCGGTGCTGTCGATCGCCATCACGCCATTGCTGCATGGACTTGGCAGGTGGTTTGTCGCGCGCGCGCGCAATCGTGAACAGTCCCAAATCGCTGGTGGGCTAGCTTCAAACTCGAACACGGACCTGCAGCAACATGCGATTGTAGTTGGCTACGGGCCAACCGGCCGCGGCGTCCTGCAGGCACTACAGGCGCTGCAGTTACCCGTAGTCGCAATCGAGGCCAATGCGCAAACCGTCCGTGAAGAGCGTGCGCGTGGCTTGCCCATCGAGTTTGGCGATGCGACCAGCAGCAGCGTGCTGAAAGCACTCGGCATCGAGCGAGCCCGTGTTCTGGTGATTGCGATCAACGACTTTACCGCAGCACAGCGGATCGCATCTTTGGCGAAGGAGCTGTCGCCGCAACTTCGCATCATCGCGCGGACGACCTACACCGGCGAAGTGCAAGATCTGCGTATTGCTGGCGTGCATGAGGTCGTGCCGCAGGAGATGGAGGCGACGGTCGAGATCATGGTGCGTGTCTTGCGCCGCTTCCTGGTGCCAGATGATGAGATCGGCCGGCACATCTCGCTGATCCGTGGATCCATCGGCATCAACAAGGCGGCGCCGATCGCCAAGCTCGATCCGGCGCGCATTGCCGACTATCTACCGGGGCTCGGCGTAGCCATGCACCGAGTCGCTGCTGGTTCGCCCGCCGCCGGCCGTTCGGTCGGCCAGTTGATGCTGCGCAAGTCGACCGGCTGCACGCTCATAGCTATCCGTCGCGGGCCAAGCAACCTTCCCGCAGTCGAGCTTGACTCCGTGCTGCTGGCGGATGATGTGGTGGTCGTGCTCGGTCCTGAACACCGGCTCGCGGATGCGGCCGCGGCGTTTCGATTGCCTGTGGCGAATCCGATTTTGAGCGGAGTAGGCGAAACCAACGGCAGCGCATGAAGTGTGATAAATACACCGTCCTCACCCTGATCTGCATAGGTGCTGCAGTGCCATTGACGATGTTGTTGCTCGATCGTCGCATGGCCGAGAATACGCCGACGGTGCGCGTAGCCTCGTTCAACGTATCGCTCAACCGCGAGCACTCCGGTGAACTGTTGAATGAGTTGCGCGGCGGGCAGAGTGAGCAAGCACGCAAGATCGCCGAGATCATTCAGCGCGCTGATGTCGATGTGGTGTTGCTCTGCGAACTCGATCGCGACTCCGCTGGTGAAGCTGCCAGCGTGTTTGCCCGCGAATACTTGGCGGTGTCCCAAGGCGGCCAGCGAGCAATCGATTTTGGCTATGTGTTTGCCGCGCCGTCAAACACCGGCGTTGCGAGCGGCCTCGACCTTGACCTTGACGGCAAGACGGATGGGCCTGGCGATGCTTTTGGGTTTGGCCAGTTCCCCGGCAAGTTTGGCATGGCGCTTTTGTCACGGCATCCCCTCGACATCGCCAATGCGCGCACGTTTCAACTCTTGAAGTGGTCTGCCATGCCTGCGCCGCTGCGTCCAGCTGGCTATTGGCCAGATGATGTATGGTCGCAGTTGCGGTTGTCGTCGAAGAGTCACTGGGATGTGCCGATGCGCGTGCTCGGCACCGAGATTCATCTGTTGTGCAGCCATCCGACGCCGCCAGTGTTCGATGGCAAAGAGGATCGCAACGGCTGTCGCAACCACGACGAAATCCGTTTTTGGGTGGACTACCTCACACCATCGAAGAGTGGTTGGATCGTTGACGACAAGGGCAAGGTTGGCGGCCTTGTAGAAGACGCGCACTGCGTAGTGATGGGCGATCAGAACTGTGACCCGATCGACGGTGATGCGCAGCGCGGCGCGCTGACCACGTTGCTTGCGATGCCGCGTTTGCAGGATCCAAAGCCTTGGAGCCGGGGTGCGGTCGAGCAAAGTAGCAAGCAGTGGGGCGCCAACGCTGTGCAGAAGGGCGACCCGATGTTTGACACCGGTGACTTCGAGGATGTGCCGGGCAAAGGCCCAGGCAATCTGCGGATTGATTATGTGCTGCCGTCGCGCAGCTTGGAGGTGGTTTCGAGCGGCGTGTTTTGGCCGCTAGCTTGGGAGCCCACCTACGCGCTGGTGGCTGCATCGGACCACCGGCTTGTTTGGGTTGATCTTGCGCTGGCAGCGAAGCCACGCTGATTTTTCATGTGCTCGAAGGGCTGCTTAGTGTTGCGTCCTTTGTGCAAGCCAGTCCTTCCCGAGAGTACGCATTTCAGGCATTGCACGTAGTGCACGACGCATGGCTTTCATGCGGGCTAAGGATTTTCCCAGTGTCGGCGAGCTTCGCTGCCTACCGATAAGGCTTTCATGCTCACTGCGGCGACGGAACATGACTTCCCGTCCGGACCATGGACGGGCTTCTATCAGTTTGAGGGCAGTGAATATCCGCAGCAGTTGATGCTGCGGTTTGTTGGTGGCGTGATCACTGGCGGCGGCATGGACAATCTCGGCGAGTTCACCATCAAGGGCAGCTACGAACTCGACACCCGCGAGGTGCGCTGGACGAAGAACTACCAAGGTGGCCGCAGTGTTGTATGCCGTGGTTTTCGTGAGGGTCGCGGCATCTGGGGCACATGGTCGATGCCCGATGTCGGCCACTCGGGATTCCACGTCTGGCCGCGCACGCACGTGTTTGTGGCCTGACCAACGCTGCCGTTACTGCTGTTACTGCTACTGATACTACTGCTGCTGCTGCTGCCGCTCTGGGCCTTCGATGCGCGCAAGCAGCGCCTTCGCGGCGGCTACTTGTTCGGCAGCGACAAAGCCCCACGATGCAGCCCGCCACGGCCAGAATTGCAGCTCCGGTTTTGCCGGCGCGGCGTTCACGGCGCGACGCAGCCAGATGATCCCGGCGGCACGTTGCTCTGCGTCCGGTTGCGCGGTCAACACGCGGCCGATCTGGTAGTAGACATCAGCCAAGTGTGCTTCGAGCGATACCGGCAGTGGTTCTTGTTGCTGGTGCGCCTTGATCACCGAGGCCATTGCGTTCACCCTGGCCAAGTCCGGATCATTGTTGCGCACTGCGTCAAACTCCTGCACGTGAGCGTCATACCAAACGCCAGCGCGGCTCAGCGGCGTGCTCAGTTGCTTGAAGCCGAGGTCGACGCGTTCTGCTTGCAGGATGCGATTGGCGGCAACGTAACCAGGCGCGCTCTCGAGCTTCATCTTGAGCTTGCTGTGCGAACCTTCGAGCCACGTGTTCTGCACCGTCACCTTGCCCGCTACATCGACGGCAGCGACTTGCACCGCCCAGGGTGATTGGTCCGTGCCGACCCGGTCGAGCGCGATCTCAAACCAGTTGCCACCGGCCTCCGCCGCCGCGGCCTCTTTCCAGTCAGCGGCGACGCGATCTGTTTTGCTGTCGAGGGCTGCTTTCAAGAAGGTCGCAACGGTGCGCTGATAATCGCCGTCGTGCGACATCAGCGCGTGTGGCGAACGGGCGGTGTTTGGGATGAGCCACAAGCGCTTGTCGCCTTGCATCGGGGTGAAGGCCTGCATCATCGAGCGGATATCAACCCCTGACCGATCCGCACCAGTGATCCATAGCGATGGCATGGATAGTCCGATGGAGTTTTCGCTTGGCTCGCAGTCTTCGGGCGCGTGCACGAACTCGGCAAAGCCGACGCTCATCGTTGAGCTCACGGAATCGCCGCTATCGGTGGTCGCGCGGAAAAACTGACGAATGCTTGGCACGTCTTCGACGACCAATGCTGCGCAGCCACCGGTGTGCGCGGCGGCGTGCAAAGCGACGACGCTGCCGATGTCGATTCCATACCAGGCAATCTTCTTCGGGTCCACGTCCTTGCGCTGGCACAACCAATCGAGCAGCTTTGGTGTGTCGTAGAACGCCGAACGGATGGACGGCGAGCCTTTGCTGCGGCCAAAGCCGCAGTAGTCAAACACGCAGACGTGGAAGCCCGCGTCGAGCAAGAATGTGTAGTAGGGGAATGCTTGGCTCGCATTCGTTCGGCCATCGTGGAACAAGACGACCGTGCGGCCGCCAGTGTCCTTGCCAGGCAGGAACCAACCCGTGATGGTCCCAGCACTGACCGGCAGCTCAAACGCTTCGGAGGCGCGGCCGAGCATGCTGGGTTCTGCCAGCCATTCAGAGGCGCCGGGCAGAAAATGGCGGTCCAGTTTGCCCGGGCCAGAGGCGCAGCCGGTGAGAATAACTAGCAGCGAGATAGCGAAGGTGCAGCGCATTTAGGTGCGTGACCATACGGCAACTACGGACTTAGCTCACGCCTTGACGCGCGGAAGTGGCGCACGACCTGCGTCTCGCCGCCTCAGGCTAGGTCGATCGCCGCCGCCAGCAGGCTTGATTCGGTCCCACGGGAAGCGGGCACCGTGAATGGCAGGAAGCATGATTCGCTGGTGGTTACGTGCACTTCGAGTTGGCCGTGCTCGGTCCAGGTTAGTTGGACGAGGTTTTTGCCGTGCTGGAGCTCGATATGCGCCGGGCTTATGTGAGTGCTGTCATCGAGTTCGACCTGGACGCGCGCGGCCAGCTTTAGTTCGAGCCATTTGCCGCACAGGGTTGCTGCGGCAAGACCATGCTCGCCACAGCAGATCGACACGTTGGTAGGCTCGTTGGCGTTGAAGTCAAAGCGTTCAAAGGCTTCCGCCAGCGCGCGGCGATATGGCCGCAGGCGGAGCCAGTTGAGGTCGCTGATCGTGCGGCCGCGCTGGCGCCGCGATTGCACGGCATCGAGGTGGGCTGCTGGGACTTGGAAGCGCGCTGAATCGATGATGGTGTGCTCGGCCATCACCGTGAACAGGTCGAATGGCCGTGGATCACTCGGCCAGTCCGTAGCCCAGTAGAGGTGGGTTGGCAGATCGTTCACCAGCAGCGGCCGGACGAGGCCGGCGAGCTGGTCGAACGAGCTGTGCGATGCTCTAAGGTCGATTTGTTCCAGAACCAGGTCGCGGCTTTTGCCAAAGATGCGCGCGGTGCCGGAGACACTCGCTTCGATGGTCCCCTGCGTGTCGGCAAGCGTGATCAAGAATGCGCGGCAAGGCACTCGTGTGACGATCCGGCTCAGCACTTCGCGCAGTTCGGTTTCGCGCGCCGCGTCACCGATGGCGAGGAAGTTGGCGATCAGCGATCGGCTGACATGACCCTCCGTCTCGGTGGTGCAGATGTCGCGCCAGATCGTGCCGAGCGCCTGCGGCACCTGCCGCAGGTCGACGGTTTGCCGCTGCGTGTGCACGGTATTGGTGCTCACGGCTTTCTCCAGGCGCGGCCTTCGCCGAGTAGTTGGTTCTGGCTGTCGGGGCCCCAGGTGCCAGCGGCGTAGGGTTCTGGGCCAGTCTTCGAAGCGTTCCAACCAGCGACGATCGAGTCGACGATGCGCCACGCCTCCTCCACTTCATCGCGGCGCGCAAACAGGGTGCTGTCGCCAATCATGGAGTCGAGCAGCAACCGCTCGTAGGAATCGGCGGACTCGCCGCCAAACGCGGTGCCATAGCGGAAGTCCATGCGAACGTCGCGCACGCGCAGATCCGGGCCCGGCACCTTGGAACCAAAGCGCAGCGACACGCCTTCATCGGGCTGAATGCGCAGCAACAGCACGTTGGGTTGCAGGTCGCTGCCCTGAAACAGCACGTGTGGCGGCCGCTTGAACGTGATCGCGATTTCGCTGACGCGGCGCGGCAAGCGCTTGCCCGAGCGCAGCAGGAATGGCGTGTTGGCCCAGCGCCAGTTGTTTACCTGCAGGCGCACCGCCGCGAATGTCTCGGTGCCGGATTCCTTCGACACTCCATCCTCTTCGCGATAGCCCTTCACGGATTCGCCACCAAAGGGCGCGGCTATGTATTGGCCGCGCACCGTCGATGCCGCGACTTCTCGCGCACTGAAGGTGCGAATCGCGCGCAGCACTTTGACCTTTTCATCGCGCACTGCATCCGCGTTTAGGGATGCAGGCGGTTCCATCGCGACTAGCGTCAGCACCTGCAGCAGGTGGTTCTGAAGCATGTCGCGGATGATCCCCGACTCCTCAAAGTATGCGCCGCGCGAGCCCACGCCGATCGACTCGGCGACCGTGACCTGCACGTGGTCGATAAACTTCTCGTTCCACAGCGGCTCGAAGATGCCGTTGGCAAAGCGCAGCGCGAGGATGTTTTGGACCGTCTCTTTGCCGAGGTAGTGGTCGATGCGAAACACCTGCCGCTCGTAGAACGCATTGCGGACCTGATCATTGAGTGCCTGCGCGCTCGCTTGATCGTGGCCGAACGGCTTCTCGATGATGATGCGGGCAAAGCAGCCATCAGCCGCTTTCGACAATCCGGTCGCGGCGAGGTTTTCGAGAATGCCCGAATACGCGCTCGGCGGCGTGGCGAGATAGAAGACCCGGTTGCCTTGCGTGCCGCGCAGCGCGTCGATCTGGTCGAGCTTCTTGCCCAGCGCCAAGTAGCCCTCGCGATTCGTGAAGTCCGACTGATGAAAGTAGAAGCCATCGCCGAGCGCATCGAACGACTTCTTGGTCTCGCTGCGGCCGAACTGCTCCACGCCTTCAGCCAGTTCCTTTTGAAAGTCCTGATCGCTCCATGGCCGTCGCGCAAAGCCAACGACTGCGAACCCGGTTGGCAGCAGGCCATCCTTGGCGAGTCCCATCAGCGACGGCACGAGCTTGCGCTTCGTCAGGTCGCCGGTCGCGCCAAAGATCACCAGCACGCATGGCTTTGCATGGCGGGCGCCGTGTAGTTCTTCGGCGAGGGGGTTGGTCGCTGCGTTCGAGATTGTGTCAGCCATGATATTGGTCACTCGAACCGCTCAATGTTGCCGCCAGTGGGTTCCGGTTGCACGCAAGCTGCGGAATCCTCCGCATCGAGCACCAATAGCAGCGTGCCTGCCGGAACTGGGATTTATCGGCAATCGCCCGGCTGGCTCTGGCAGGTTTTCTTCGTGGTAATGGTTTTGCTGGCTGTGCGAAGGGCAACGAGCCTCAGGAGATTGCCAGCATCCGCTCAAGCGGAAGGAGTGCGCGCAGGCGCAGTGGTTCGGGCATCTCGATGCGCGGCCTGAGGTCGCGCAGCGCAAGGTAGATTTTCTCCAGAGTGTTGAGCTTCATGTGCGGGCACTGGTTGCAGCCCTGACAGGCGGCGGTGCGGTCCTCGTATGGCACCGCGATCAGCTCCTTGTGCGGCGCCGCCTTGTGCATCGTGTGCAGGATGCCCATCTCAGTGCCGACGATGTATTTCGTCCCCGCATCCCGCTGCACGAACTCAAGCAGCTTGGAAGTTGAGCCGACGAAGTCCGCCAGTTGCAGCACGTGGTCCTCGCACTCGGGATGCGCGATAAACTTCGCGTCCTTGTGCTTGGCCTTCAGCGTTGCGATTTTCGTCGCGCTGAATGTCTCGTGCACCATGCAGGTGCCCGGCCACAGGTCCATCGCGCGGCCGGTCTTTTTTATCAGGAACGCGCCGAGATTTTTGTCAGGCCCGAACAGGATCGGCCTGCCAGCAGGCACCGAGCGGATGATCTGCTCGGCGTTGCTCGACGTGCAGATGATGTCGCTCTCTGCCTTGGTTGCCGCCGTGCAGTTGATGTACATCACGACGTAGTGGTCTTGATGCGTCTGCTTCCAGGCGCGCAGCTGATCTGCCGGACACGCGTCTGCTAGCGAACAACCAGCATCGAGATCCGGGATCACGACGATCTTTTTCGGGTTCACGATCTTGGCCGTCTCGGCCATGAAGTGCACACCGCAGAACAGGATTACCTCCGCGTCCTTCGCGTCGCGCGCACGCTTGGCCAAGTCCAGCGAATCGCCAAGGTGATCCGCGATGTCCTGGATGTCGGGGTCTTGGTAGTAGTGCGCGAGGACCAGCGCTTTGCGCTGGGTGCGCAGCCGGTCGATCTCGGCAAACAGGTCGAGACTAGGGTCGATGACTTGGCTCATGCGGGGCCGCATATCATGAACCTTGAGCAAGCCTTCGCCAAGCGGCGCTGGATCGTTACCTGTCGGCGGGGCGTTCGCCGGCCGTCACTTCGCGGCTTTGGTGCGGCGGGTAGCGCGGCGTTTTGGCTTCTTCGGCGCACCTTCGCGGGCGGCGAGCAATTCGATCGCGCGCGCCATCGTCAGCTCGGCGGCGTCTTCGCCCTTTTGCAACGAGGCGTTGGTCGTGCCATCCGTGACGTATGGGCCATAGCGGCCGTCCATCACTTTGACGGTGGCGTTGGACTTGGGGTGTGGACCAAGTTCGCGCAGCGCCTTCATCGTGGTGCGGCCACGGCCACCGCCGCCGGTCTTTGGCTGCGCGAAAAGATGCAGCGCAGTGGCAAGGTCAATCGTCAGCGGAGTGTGCTCGGCGGGGATGGTGCGCGTGTCCTTGCCCCAACGCATGTAGGGGCCGAACTTGCCATTGCTCGCGAGGATCGGCTCGTCGGTTTCGAGTTGCGGGTGCTTGCTCACGCCGACGGTGCGCGGCAGTGACAACACGGCGAGCGCCTGCTCCAGCGTCGACGTGGTTGGGTCCATGTCCTTTAGCAGCGACGCCATCTTCGGCTTCGGATCCTTTTTCGGATCCTTCGCTTCACCGAGTTGGAAGTACGGCCCAAAGCGGCCGACCTTGACGAACACTGACAAGCCGCTGACTGGGTCGATGCCGAGCACCTTTGGTCCGTCGCCGCCCTTCTTCAACAGTTCGAGCGCCTTCAATAGCGTCATCTCGTCCGGCGGCATTTCGTCGGGCACGCTGGTGCGCTGTTCACCGCTCGAGATGAACGGGCCGTAGCGGCCGACGCGCACCTCGACCAGTTCACCCTTGTCGCTGTTGCCGAGCGGGATCGAGCAGATCACGCGCGGGTCGATGTCTTTGTCGACGCCGGTCACGCGATCGCGCAGGCCGGGCGTGCCATTGCCGAGGAAGAAGTGTTTGAGGTAGTCGACGCGGCGCGCGCGGCCGTTGCTGATTTCGTCGAGGTCGTCCTCCATCTTGGCCGTGAACTGGTAGTCCACGAGCCATCCCAAGTGCCTCGACATCAGTTCGACGACGGCAAATGCGGTGAAGGTCGGGATCAGCGCCGAGCCTCTCTTGAACACGTATTCGCGGCGAACAATCGTTTCGATGATCGACGCGTAGGTGCTTGGCCGGCCGATGCCACGCGCTTCGAGATCTTTGATCAGGCCTGCTTCGGAGACGCGCGGCGGCGGCTGCGTCGTGTGGCCATCGGGCTTCAGTTCTGTTGCCACAGCAGTTTGACCGGCCTTCAGTCCTGGCAGGACGCGCTCGGATTCTGCAAGTTCGGTCTCTGCCTCGTCGAGGTCTTCGACGTAGGCGAGCCGGTAGCCGGCAAACTCAATCGTCTTGCCGGTGGCGATGAACCGCGCCGCGCCATGCGTCTTGCTGTCCATCTCCAGCGTCAAGCTGGTGCGCTGGCCATGCGCGTCCTTCATTTGTGATGCAACCGTGCGCCGCCAGATCAGTTCGTAGAGCTTGCGTTCGTCATCACCGACATCGGCGGCCAAGCTGGTGGGACTCTGAAAATCAGTGCCAGCGGGACGGATCGCTTCGTGCGCCTCTTGCGCGTTCTTCACCTTGGTCTGGTAGGAGCGCGGCGCATCGGGCAAGTACTGCTTGCCGAAGTCGCGGCCGATCAACTCGCGCGCGGCGGTGATCGCCTGCGAGCTGAGCGTCGTCGAGTCGGTGCGCATGTAGGTGATGTGACCGTTCTCGTAGAGGCGCTGGGCGGCACGCATGGTGCGCTGCGCCGCGAACCGCAACTTGCGCGCGGCTTCTTGCTGCAACGTCGACGTTGTGAACGGTGGATACGGCCGCTCTGCGTAGGGCTTTTGCTCGACGCTGATGACCTTGGCCAGCTTTGCCTGTAACTCAGCAGCGAGGCTTAGCGCCTTCGCTTCGTCGATCAGGACGATGCCCTTGCCGTTCTCCTTGAGCGCGCCGGTATCTGGATCAAAGTCGCGGCCAGCCACCACGCGCGCGCCAGCGACATTCGTCAGGTTGGCGGTGAACGGCGTGCGGTCACCGCTGTCGCCGGTGAAGTTGCCCTCGAGGCTCCAGTAGCCAGCAGAACGGAAGCGGATGCGTTCGCGCTCGCGCTCGACGATCAGCCGGATGGCGACGCTTTGCACGCGGCCCGCGGAGAGCTTGGGGCGCACCTTTTTCCACAGCAGCGGCGACACGGTATAGCCGTAGAGGCGGTCGACCAGGCGGCGCGTCTCTTGCGCCTCGACCAGGTGCATGTCGATCTCGCGCGGGTGCTGCAACGCCTCGAGAATCGCGGTCTTGGTGATCTCGTGGAACACCAGCCGCTTGATCTCACACTTCGGCGCAAGCTCTTGGAGCAGGTGCCAAGAAATCGACTCACCCTCGCGGTCCTCGTCTGTTGCGAGATACAGGATGCTGGCGTCCTTCACTGCGGCGCGGAGCTTCTTTAGGTGCTCCTGTTTGTCGGCCGGCACCACGTAGAGCGGCTTGAAATCGTGCTCGACATCGATCCCGAGCTTGGCCCATTTCTCTTTCTTGAGCTCTATGGGCACCTCGCTAGCGTCGCTTGGCAAATCGCGGATATGGCCGATGCTGGCCTCGATGCGGTAGGCATCTCCAAGGAACTTGCCGATGGTGCGCGCCTTTGCTGGCGACTCGACGATGACTAGGGGTGTGCCCTTTTTCTTGCTGCTGGCCATGCGATTGGGGCGTGTTGTTAGGGCTGAAGGGAACGAACTGTCAAGGGTTCGGCCGCAAGTGGGATGAGTCTGAAGCCGAGTTGCGGCTCTGCGAGGGTTGCCTGAGTCGCCGGCGTTTGTGCGTTTGCGTGCGCGTGGGCGCGATGCTTCGTACCATCGCCAGCGATGAATAGTTCCGGAATCGCGCGGCAGGAAATGTTGTTCGCGGAGTTGCGCGAGCGGCCCGTGACCGACTCGGCCCTCGCCCGTGAGCTGCTTCACTTCCATGCATTTGGTGCGAAGTCGCGCTTCACGACGACGGTTGGCGGCATCGGCGGCGAGCGTCGCGTGGTCGACACATTCATCAACGAGTTTTGGACCAGCGCCCAGCGAAAAGGGCACAGCCTGCACGAAGTTTCCTATCGCGCCTGCTTCAAGCCGCAGCTGCCCGCGTTCTTCATTGCGCGCCTCTCGCAGCCAGGCGATCTCGTCTACGACCCGTTCATGGGGCGCGGCACCACGCCACTTGAGGCCGCGCTGATGGGGCGCATTCCTGTCGGTAATGACGTGAACCCGCTGTCGGCGATGTTGCTGCGGCCGCGACTTTTCCCGGTGGCGCAGGCGGCAGTGGAGCAACGATTGGCGGCGCTTTCACTTTGGTGGGAAGGTGACTTGCCGGCGGACCTGCTGGTCTTTTACCACGAAGCTACGTTGCGCGAACTGTGTGCGCTGCGGGGCTACCTGCTGGCGCGCGAGAGCGCAGGGGAACTCGATGCGGTAGACGACTGGATCCGCATGGTTGCGGTCAATCGCCTCACCGGGCACTCGAAGGGCTTCCTCTCGGTCTACACGTTGCCGCCCAACCAGGCGGTCTCCGTGCGCGCGCAGCAAAAGATCAATAAAAAGCGGCAGCAGACTCCGGAGCATCGTTCGGTGCGCGCAATCCTTGCGAAGAAGTCCGCGGCGTTGCTGAAGGATCTCACGCCTCAGCAATGCACGTTGCTGCGCGAAGTGGCCGTGCATGCGGTGTTGTCGACTGCGAAGGCGGCAGCTACGCCAAGGCTCGCCGACGCGAGCGTGCAGCTCGTCGTCACGTCGCCGCCGTTTCTCGATGTCGTTCAGTATGGCGCGGACAACTGGTTGCGCTGCTGGTTCTGCGGCATCGACGTCGACGCGGTGCCGATCACGATGGCTCGCACGACTCTGCAGTGGCGAACGGCGATGACTGCCGTGTTTGCCGAGCTGCACCGCGTGCTAAAGCCATCGGGCTGCGTTGCGTTTGAGGTCGGCGAGGTGAAGAGGGGCACAGTGCGGCTCGAGGAGTCGGTTATTCCTGCGGCCGTCGCCGCTGGGTTTGAGCCCGAACTGGTGCTGGTCAACGCGCAACAGTTCACCAAGACCGCCAACTGCTGGGGCATCGACAACAACGCGCGAGGCACCAACAGCAATCGCATTGTGCTGCTGCGCCGCGCACCCTCTGTGCCGGAGCGCGGTTGCAAGGGCGGGTGACGGGAGATCACCAGCGCTCGCGTAGTGCGCGTTTTTGGATCTTGCCCGAGCCAGTTTTTGGCAACTCCAAAAGGAAGCGCACGCAGCGCGGTGCCTTGAATCGCGCGATCGCCAAACAGCAAAACTCGATCAACTCCTCGGCCGTTGCGCGTTGTGCTTCGCGCAGCACGACGGCGGCGGCGACCTGTTCGCCCCACACTGGGTCGGGCACGCCAAACACCGCGCATTCGAGAATCGCTGGATGGCGATAGAGCACGTTTTCTACTTCGGTTGAATAGACCGTCTCGCCACCGGTCTTGATGACGTCCTTCTTGCGATCGACGATATTGACGTAGCCGCGCGCATCGATCGTGGCGAGGTCGCCGGTGCAGAGAAACCCTTCGTCATCGAACGCAGCCGCAGTAGCCTCGGGATTGCGCCAGTAACCCTTGGTCACGGTCTTGCCGCGCACGCGGATTTCGCCGACCGCGAGGTCGTCGCACGCCACCTTGCAGCCCGTGTCATCGACGACCTTCAGTTCTACGCCGAGAAACGGGCGGCCCGTGCGGCACTTGAGCCGCAATTGCTCGTCCGGAGGCAACCGCCGTTCGTCCTCGCCGAGCAGGCTTAGTGTGAGGTAGGGACTTGTCTCCGTCATGCCGTAGGTCTGGATGTAGTCGCAGCAAAACGTGGTGAGGATCTGCTGTACGACCGTCGGCGCGATCGAGGCGCCGCCGCTCAGCATCGCGCGCACCGAGTAGCTGTGCTGCGCGGCAGATGGCTCCTTCACCATCAGGTTCAGCATCGTCGGCACCAGGTTCGTGATCGTGATGCGCTCGAGCGCGAGCACTTGTAGTGCCGACGTTGGCGTGAAGCGTGGCAGGAATACGTGCGTGCCAGCTACGGCAGTGATCGCAAACGTGGCCCACGCGTCGGCGAGGTGGAACATCGGCGCGAGATGCGCCCAGCGGTCGGTTTTGCAGAGCGACAGTTCTTGCACGGCCGCCTTGGCGTGCGTGCAGATGTTTTGGTGACTCAGCATCACGCCCTTTGGTTTTCCCGTGGTGCCACTCGTGTAGTAGATGTGCGCCACGTCGTCGCAGCAGTCCTCCTGCGCGCGGCAGAAGGCGTTTGCCGTTACGTGCGCGAGCAGTGCTGGCACCGTGTGTTTACCGTGCGAGAAGGCGGCGCCGATCTCGGCGGCGAGCGCTGCGGTGCTGTCGTCGTGCAGTAGTAGCGTGGCACCTGCGTCCCAAACGATGTCGCGCAACTCCTGCGCGGCGAGGCGCGTGTTGAGCGAGACCAGGATCGCGCCAGAACCAGCGATGGCAAAGTAGGCGAGGTAGTGTTCGATCGTGTTGGGCAGCAGGCACGCGACGCGGTCGCCGGGCCGGATGCCGCGAGCTTGCAACGCAGCGCCAAGCTTGTGCGCCGCTTGCAGCGCATCTTTATAGGTGATGCAGCGCATGCCTTCGACGAGCGCCTCGCGATCGGGCGAATGCCTGGCAGCATCGATCAAGAAGTCGAACAGGTTCACGCGGCACTTTTGTAGCGGGCACCTGCACTGGACTAAAGTGTGAGTGGCTGCACAACGTGCGGTGCCAACTTGGTGCGTAAGGTTCTTGGCGGAAAGACTCATGCGGCACTTAGCGATACGCCTCCTTGGCCAAGCATCACCCGCACCGCAAGCACCGCAAGCACCGCAAGCATTGTGCTAAAGGAGCCCGCCGCCGCCGCGCCTCGTCCGCAGGCGTGTCGTGTTGGTTGCGCGAACGTCGTTGCTCCGCGTGCTGGCCTTTGGTCCGATGCGGCGATGGACGAACTCCTGGGGCCGCCGCCGCCGCCACCACCGCCGCAGCATCCGCCGCTGCCGGTGCTGTTCATGGACGAATGGTTCGTTGTGGTTAGCAAGCCGAGCGGCCTGCTTGTGCATCGCGACGAACGGCATCCCGATGCGCCGGCGGTGTTGCAGATCGTGCGCGATCAGCTCGGCAAGTTTCTCTACCCGGTGCACCGGCTCGACCGCGCAACCTCGGGCATCCTGATCTACGGTTTTACTTCGAAGGCTGCCGCGGCAATGCAGGCGGAGATGACCGACGGCGCGGCGCACAAGGGTTACCAAGCGCTCGTGCGGTGGCCCGGCAGCTTCCCCGAGCTTGGCGATCACTGGCTTTGCGAGCGGCCGCTGCACGACGAGAAGGATATTGCCCGCGCTGCCAAGTCGGAGTTTGCGTTAGCCGCAAAGTTCCGTCGTTGTGCCTTGATTGATTGCCGCATTTTCACCGGCCGTTACCACCAGATTCGCCGCCACCTCAATCACTGTGCGCGCCATGTTCTCGGCGACACGACGCACGGCAAAGGCCGACTCAACGAGCTTTACCGGCAGCGTTATGGGCTCGAACGGTTGTTTCTGCATGCGAGTCGGCTGACCGTGCAGCATCCGCACACCGGCGCGCTGCTCGATGTGCACGATCCGTTGCCCACCGAACTCGCGCGCGTCATCAGCAACTTGCGCGATGAGTTGGCAGCGATGTCCGCGGTGACCTAGATGGGCTTATTGCGGGCTTCCTAAGCGGTGGTTTTGGCGGCGTGCCAAAGCCAGGCTGCCGGTGCGGGGCAAAACTAAGGCGGTGAGCAACGTGCCGCAGCGATGGGTCAGCCGCTGGCCCGTGCGCATAGGCATGTCCGGCTGGAAAGCGCTTGACTGAGACGGGAGAGTCATCATTATGGTAGGCAGCGTCGCCTAATATCCGGTCCGACCGGACTTCCGCGGACGGCTTGATTTCCAATCAAATAGAACTCAAGTCATTGATCGTCATAATTTTACGATGATCCTTGGAAGCTTCACCGATTCCGCTTCAGCGAAAGCGGCGCGCAGTTGCCATCTGGACCGCAAGGTCCTCTAGGCCCGAAACTCGATGAACCAGAAGAAAAAGATCGCTTTGAGCGGCGGCGGCTACTGCCTCTACGCCCCTCGCTTCCCGCGCTTTCAGGATACGCCCGGTTTTGCCGACGAGGTGCTGCTTGCCAGTGCGTCGCTGCCCGCGCTGTTTGTCCTCTCCTTTATCGAAAAGGGCAGACCGCTCACGATGCATTGTCGTTCGACGACTTTGGATCGCGGCAAGGCGACTCTCACTTACGACGACGGCGCTGGTCTGAAGGTCACTGAAAAGCGGTTCATCAGCCAGGACGATCGCTTCGCTTGCGAACTCGAGCTGCATAACTCGGGCAAGGCGGACCGCGAAGTCACGGTTGTGATGTGGACCACGACGGACCCTGACGGTGAGCCAGTCAGCCTCGAGGGCGACAGCTTCCGCATTCGTCGCGCCATCAAGGGCACCGACAACGTCGAAGTGCCAACCGACATCTACTATTCAAGTCCCGACAGCAAGGGCGCGCGCTGCTTGCAGGGTTTCTTCTGCGAAGGCGGTAGCGACCGGCCGGATTACGAAGAGACGCCGTGGTTTGAGATGGAGTTGCTGCCGACTCCGCGCGCCAAGCGGCCGATGGAAAAGCCGAGCCCGATCGTCGCTGGCTCGCGCGTGTATTGCGGCCTGTTCCGGCCCATCGCCCTAAAGGCTGGCGGCAAGGCGGCACACCGCTTTGAGGCCTACGTGATGTTCAAGGGCAAGGGCATCAACTTCCGTTCGCGTCGTCCGGATCCGAAGGATGAGAACGGCTGGAATGGCTTCTGGGACAAGGTGCCGAAGTTTCACTGCGACTGGAAGGACCTCGAACGGGTGGTGCGCCACCGTTTTGAACTGCTCTGCCTGCTGCGCACGCCGCACGGCGCGGGCAACTTTTCCAGCGCTGGTGTCTGCGAGGGCAATGGCCCGTTTCATCAGCCCGTCGCGTTTAGTGCCCCGGCGATCATGCGGGAAGCGCGCTGGTTGCACGACCCGACACTCGCACGCGGCTGCCTGAAGCTGTTCTTTGAGAATGTGCTGCACAACGGCCAGGCACCGGGCCGCGTTTTCATCTCATCGCTCGCCAACGATTTCTACCACGCTGACTGGGGTGGTGGTTTTGAGTCGCTCGACGCGATGCACCCAGACCGCGCCACCAAGAAGGCGGTCTTGATGTCGATGCAGCGCTACGTGAAGTGGCTTGCCAATAACCGCGATCCGGAGGGCAGTGGGCTCACCGATATCGTCAATCACTTCGAGGCTGGTCAGGAGTTCTCGCGCCGCTACACGGTGATCGACGACAAGGCGGACCGCGCGCACGAGTTCATCGAGCAGTTTAGGCTCAAGGGCGTCGACGTCTCCATCTTCCGTTATCGGATGGTGAAGTGGCTTTACAAGGTCGCCGACGAGATCCAGGAGAAGGCGATGGCCAACCGCTTCCAGGCGGAGATCGAGGTCATTCAGGACACGATCCGCAGGAAGATGTGGGATGAGAAGGCGGGTCTATTCATGGACCTGGATCCCGATAATCGTCGCAAGACCAACGTCAAGGCGGCGGTCGGTTTCTATCCACTTGGCACCGACATCCCCAATCCGAAGATGGTTGAGCGCATGCTCGACACCCTGTCGGACCGCAAGGAGTTCTGGACCAAGTTCCCAGTGCCTAGCTTGTCGATCAGCGATCCTTACTACGACCCGACGGGCCGCTGGAAGGGCACGCGCAAGAACTGTCCGTGGAACGGGCGAGTGTGGCCGATGATCAACAGCCACATCCTCGAAGGCCTGACCTACTGGGCCGAGCGTGGCAACAAGAAGGCGCAGAAGCTCGCTGGTGATCTGCTGAAGAAGACCGTGACGATGATGTCGGGTGAGCTTGAAGGCACCACCGATACCAACTCGTTTGAGCACTACCACCCAGAGACCGGTCTTGGCTCGCGCTATCGCGGCGTGAATCTCTACCTGCACTCCTTCATGCTCGACAACATCTTCCGCATCGCCGGTGGCTTTGCGATTCGCTACGGCGAGATTCAGGATGACCCGATCCTTGCCGAACAGCCAGACTTCAAGTTGCTCGGGATGCCGCTCGGCAACAAGGTCTACGACGTCGAGCGCAAGAACGGCCGCCTGAAGTTCGCGGTGCAGTAAGCGAGGGCAGTGGCGCCGCTGCCCTACGTATGTTTTGACGATGTGCGCGCTGCTGCGGAACGAATCCGTGGCCGCGTGCATCGCACGCCGGTTGTTACTTCTGCGACGCTCGACCGCGAACTTGGCGCGAGCGTGCACTTCAAGTGCGAGAACTTGCAGAAGTGCGGTGCCTTCAAGGCGCGTGGCGCGGTCAACGCGGTGTTTGCGCTTGATGACGCGGCGGCAGTGCGCGGTGTAGTAACGCACAGTTCTGGCAATCACGCGGCGGCGCTCGCATACGCGGCATCGGTGCGCGGTATCCCGTGCGCGGTCGTGATGCCAGATACCGCCCCTCGCGTGAAGGTCGATGCGGTGCGCGGCTACGGTGCTGAGATCGTGTTCTGCAAACCGGCCGAGCGCGAATCAGCCTGCGCTGCCTTGCAGGCAGAGCGCGGCGCAACGCTGGTCCATCCATTCGAGAACGCACACGTGATCGCGGGGCAGGGCACCGCAGCGCTGGAGCTGATAATGGATGTTGCAGATCTCGACTTCGTGATCGCGCCGGTCGGCGGCGGCGGCCTGATCGCGGGCACTTTGCTCGCGGCACACGCGCTGGCGTCGAGCGCGCGCGTGCTCGGCGCCGAGCCATTGGCCGTCGACGATGCCGCACGATCGCTTGCGACCGGCGTGCGGCAGCCCCGCGTCGAAAATCCGCAGACCTTTGCCGATGGCTTGCTGACCGGTATTGGCGAGGTCAACTTTGCGATTGCGCAGTGCTACGGCTTGCGCGTGATCACCGTTCACGAAGACGCGATGCTCGCAGCGGCGCGGTTCTTCCTCGAACGTATGAAACTCGTAGTTGAGCCAAGCAGTGCCACCGTGCTGGCCGCGCTGCGCCAGATCGCGCCTGAGTTGCGCGGCAAGCGCATCGGCGCGATCCTGAGCGGCGGCAACACCGACTTCCGCTGGCTGCAAGGCTAGTTCGCAACGGGCCGTTCGCGGCCTGCGTCCTGCGTCCTGCGTCATGCGTCCTGCGTCGCCCTGCGTCATGCGTCGCCCTGCGTCATGCGTCGCCC
>BJHM01000049.1 GCA_014192625.1 Planctomycetota bacterium | reverse complement strand
GCGGGGCCAAGCGCGCGGTGCGGGGCCAAGCGCGCGGTGCGGGGCCAAGCACGCGGTGCGGGGCCAAGCGCGCGGTGCGGCGCCAAGCACGCGGTGCGGGGCCAAGCACGCGGTGCGGGGCCAGCGCGCGGTGCGGGGCCAGCGAATAGCGCTCGACTCAGGGATGGCGCAGCGCGAGGTGATTTAGCAATTCGGCAATCGCGAGATCGGCGCAACTTTGCGTCATCATTGTGCGGTCGCGCGGGGCAGCACTCAAACCGCCAGACTTCACATTGCCAACCAAACTGCCGCTCCAAAACACTTCGCCGTCGTTGCCAACCAGCGTCGCTTGGAACTCAAACTCGACACGCTTTTCGGACATCAGCCGCGACTCATCCCAGCGGCCAACGCGCACCGCGAGCAATGCGTCCTCGGTCGCCCTGCCGGCTACCCGCTTCAAGAACACCGGCGTCAAAGTGGTCTCGCCACGCTCGGGCCGCAGGTCCTTCAGCTTTGCATCCACGACCCGCGAAGCAATCGGCGAGTAGCGGCGTTCGGGCAAGTGATGCTCCAGCGACTGCCGCATGTATTCGAGCAGCAGCCGGGCATCGCCAGCCTGCGTGCCATCTTCCACCGGCAACACCGCGATGTCGGCGGGATTACGCGACAACAACGCCGGCGATGTGGTGAACGACGGAGTGGCCGTCAACGGCACAACAGTCTGGCAGGCAGCCAGCACCAGAACAGAGAGAACACACGCAATCGACCTCATGACCATTACCAGTTTCCTCAGCAGCAAAGCGCGGCGGCACCATAGCGAGACCAGTGGCCGGGCGCACTATTCCGCAGCAACAGATACTCAATCCTCGCCAGATTGCGGGCCCTACGTGGGAAGCAAATCGAGTCCGCGAGCAGTGCATTCAAAACCTTGGCAGGCAAACAAAGCCACCGGCATACCGGCTGCTCCATGGTGCGCGGACTGCCGCACATTTGCCGCGCGATCAATGCCCGCACTCGTCGTCGCTTGCCCACGCGCGCGCGCTGCGCAAGCAGGACTCGCATCGGCCGCACGGCGTATCGCCGCCGCCATAGCAAGACCAGGGCGCTTCTGGCCTCAGACCGAGTCGCCTTGCGTGCCGCACGATTTCGCGTTTATCCATCCACAACGTCGGGCTCTCGACGCCGACCGACGGCTGCGCGCCGAGTGCAAAAAACGCCGAGGCTGCGCTCACGAAAGCGGGCGAGTTGTCCTTGAAGGTCGCCGCCTCCTCGCGATTGAAGCCTGCGAGCACGATGCCTGCGGCACGCACCTCGGCGTGCGCGGCGGCAATCGACAAGAACACCGCATTGCGCGCTGGCACCCATACCAAAGCAGCGCTGCGTTCGTCACCGGGCGCCGCCAGCGTGCCACTCGGCAGCGGTTGGTCGGTTGCCACTAGCAACGAGCCGCGCTGCCGCGAAAGTTGTGCGAGGAACGGCAACGCGATCACCACGTGCTCGATCCGGTGTTGCTCGCAAAACCGCGCCGCAGCTGCGGCTTCTCGCTGTGCCGCGCGTTGGCCGTAGTCAAACGTCAGCCCCAGCGAAACCACCTTGCCATGCGAAAGCCAAAGCAAGGTGGCGACCATCGAGTCGAGGCCGCCAGACAACAGACTGACTGCCGCGGAACTGACTGCCGAGCCGTCGCGCAAACTCACTGCACGGTGACCGTGACCACTGCGGAGTGCGCGTAGCCAACTTCCATGCGGCGCGACTCAGTCAGCACCAAGTTGCCAAAGAACTGCGTCCCATCTGGCAGCAACGTGCGCGCCGTGGCGCGGATCGACCACGCGCCGTTTGCTAGCCCGATAACGCCGACCGGCATTGCCGGGAACTGCACTTCGTCAGTCCCACCCACCACGTCGCCGTCTTCCTTCAAGACAAGCCATTCGCGCTGCGCTGCATCCTTCGCCCGCACTTCAAGCATCGCGAGCGAACCCGGAAATGCGGCGGTCGCAGTCACGTCCTCGATTGTCAGATCTGGCGGGCCTGACACGGTGCCTGGCACGGTGATCACCGGGATCGCCATCGGCTGCGTGGCATCCACGAAAGAGCCAGTCGCCAGATTGAGCAGCGCGCGAAAGCGTGACATACGGCCACCGGTGTCGCGCGCCTCGGCGACAATCCAAGGACTCTGGAGGAACGGTGCCAACTGTGCGGAGAGCGCTGTCGACCATGAGCCGTTCAGGGTGAAGATGGCGCCAGCACCAGCCACCGAAAAACCCACGCCAAACATGGTCTGCGAAGTGAAGCCCCGCAGTGACATCGTGAGCCGAACAGTCGGCCTGCCACCGATCAGGTTGGCGGTGTCGAGACCCGTGGCATTCGCGAAATCTTCTTGCGGTAGCTGAGCGAGCGAGCCGATCAGCGGGCCCGAAGCGGGCAGCAACGTGATGTTGCGCGATGCCTGCGCGCCGACTGCAACCGGGGCACCGGGCGGAGCCAGCGAGACCAAGTTGGAGCCGAGCATATTGCAGCCGACCGAACTGAACGCCGGCACGGCCGAAGGCTCAAAGCTACCCCCGACGGCGGTGACGATCTGCGGCCGATTCGCAGCGATCTGCGTGGCAGGAATTGCCGTCGGGCTGACCGAGGCCGTCGTCACCGTCAACACCCCTGCATCGTCAAAGACGTTGCTGCCGATGATGACCGTGTTGTTGGGTGCGAGCTGCACCGTCAGATTGCCGCGCAACGACGCCGTCGCCGCCAATGGCCGAAGTGGCAGCGATGCGTAATTCGCCGCAGTGTCGTAGAGCGTGACGAGGCCATAGCCATTCGCTACTACCGTGACCGAGTGCGTTGGACCCGAAGGCCCGTTGATGATCGCGATGCCATTGGCATCCGTGATCGACTGCACTCGATTCGGATCCGCAGGGATCACTGGCACTGCGGGATCGACGATGACCGTGGCGTTGGCGATCGGCAGCAACGTCACCTCGTCGTAAGCAACTACCGTGATCTGGCCGGAAAACGCGCCCTGATACAAACCGCGCTGCGTGATCAGACCAGCGATCGACACCGCGCTGGGATTGCCGGCGAGGTCGGTCATTTCGAAGGCAAACGGCACGGGCACAGCAAGCATTCCCAAAGTCAGCGGGTTCATGATGAACGAGCCGTCGTTGCTGGACGCAAACAGTTGCGCCGGCACACCTGAAGCAGCAGGGACACTCAGCTGGGCCAAGCTGAGCGGCTCACTCGCCGTGCCATAGAGCGACAGTTGCACGAGGTCGGTCACAATGTTGGCGCCATTCGCGGTGCCGCTCGGGCCCACGGTACTCGGCGGGCCAAAGCGCACCATGGTAGGTGGTGTCAAATCAAAGCGCGCATCCGTGCCGCCTAGGAAAACACCTGCTCGCTGCGCCGATCCGCGCTGCATTTGCACGAGCAAAATCACCGACCCATCATCAAACTTGGGCCGGTCACTGGTGCCGAGCGCCGCACTAAAATCCACGCTCACCGTAGAGACTCCGGCAACCGTCAGATTCGCACTGCGTTCGACGAAGATGATGTCGTTGGTCGCCGCGGTGGCCCTGTCGCCACCATAGATTCTGGCCACCGCGCGGTCCCCCACTAAAGCATCGGCGGGCACCACCACATTGACCCTGAGGATGTTGAAGTTGTTGAGGTTGATCTTGTCCGGGAACCCAGTGGTCGGATTGGCAACGGACACCCCCGTAGCGGCTGGCACTGCGCAGGTCCGAAAGAATGCAAATGGCGTGCGATTGTTGAACTGCAAATGACCGGTCTGACCAAATGTGATCGCCGCCGTGACGACTAGCCGGTACTCGGCATTGCCGCTGAGCGGCGTCGGCGGCTGAAGCTGCACAACGCGGCTATCGCTCTGGCCGAGCGTCGTCAATGGCAGGGTGATGTTCGTGGCCACCGCGGCACCAGCAGTATCCGTCAGGCGCAAGTTTGATGCAGTGAGAGTGCTGGCGGTGGCTGCCCGCGTGAAAATCACAATGGATCCGGTCTCGCGCGGGATCTCTGTCTGCCGGTCGCGTGGATAGACCGCCAGGATCTGCCCGTCGACATCCGTGCTGACTGCATCGGGCGTGAACTCCGCGAGAATGGACTCCGTAGTCACGTTGTAACGCACGCCATCGACATCGCGGACTCCGGGCAGGATCACCGTCTCATACGATTGGCTATTCTGCGCCGACAACCCAGCTGGTCGGATCACCAGCAGCCGGCCGCCACCGATGAAGTTGTATTGCGCGGGCAGCGCCTGTGTAGTGCCCTTCACCCGCACGATCACCTTCGCGTCATTGACGGTGGCACTGGTCGGGAAGATCGACGCCTCATTCATGCTCTGGCTAAACTCGATGACTACTGGCACCGACAAAGGCCAGCCCGTCGCCTTTGGATACGTGGCGCGCACCTGCGGCGCGGTGCCGCGAATGTCGCCGCCGGCCGGTGGCACCTGAATAATGGCCAGGCCATCCACAGTCGGGGGGCCGCTTGGGTTTGGGTTGAAGGCGAGCACCACGCTATCGCAGCTGGCGAACAACAATGCGGCGACACAAGTGACAACAGCGGTGCGGCGAAATCGTTGCATAAGTAAGTGGCCATGCCTGATGACGGGATGCCCGCCAGATTATTCCTGAACTCGGAGTCCGGTAACAGGTCCAGCAGCAACTCAGTTCCTGAATCGCAAAAAATCAGCGGGGCACGGGCTCCCAGCCAACTGCCCGAGCAAGGTCTTCGACACACGCGTCGATCGCTTCGGCCGCGGCCGTTCCTGCTTCGGTAATGCCGTTGACAAGGATCGCAAACGCCAGCGGGGCCTGCAAAGCCTCGGGCCGCTGCAAATAGCCGGACAGGCAGGATACGTAATCCATCGAACCGGTTTTGGCGAGCACGCGCAGCGCCGCTGGCCCCGCGCGCAGACGATCCAAAAGCGTGCCATCGCGGCCGGCAATCGCTAGCGCGTCCACAAAGTCGGCGCAATGCGGCGACTGCCAGACCGCCTGCAGCAGCTGCGTGATCTGGCGCGGCGTCACCAAGTTGCGGCGTGACAAACCTGACCCGTCGGCCATCACCATGCCCTTGGTCACCACGCCAAGACGACCCAGCGCCAATAGCGCGTGCCGTTCGCAATCGGCATTGGTCACCGGACCGCCGCCGCGCGCCGCAGCAACCCGCCAAAGTTGCTCGGCGTAGAGATTGACGCTGTCCTTCAGCATCGGCCTCAACAACGTTCTTACCGGCGGCGAGTCGACATGCGCGAGTTCGATGCACGCCACTGGTCGAACTGCCTCGGCCTGCAGCGAAGAGACCGCCCCGCCGACCACCGCGATACCGCGCTGCAACAACGCCGCGCGCAACGCTTGCGCGGCAAACTGCGCGGGCGCAACGACCGGCACGGCACGTCGCACCGGCAACGCATCCGCGGCAATGCTGCCCGACAGACGCGAAGTCAAAGTCACTGGCGGCGCTTGCCATTGCAACGCCGTTTCTGCGCCCAAAGCACCGCAGCGAACCTCGTGCGAAAACGGCGGCAAGCCAAACGGCGGATCGCTGCGCAACTGCGCCAAGCTGCTCACGACACCCGTGCCCGACAGCCACAGATCGACCACATTTTCGTGGAAGCACAGGCCGCTGCACGGCGCCGCATAACCAGCGGTGAGCCAATCCAACTGCCAGCCGCGACCAAATGGCTCGCACGGCAGCGCCTCGCCAACGCCGATCACTCGACCAGCGACAAGACGCACGCCAGCAGCAAACATTTGTTCCGCCAGCTCCTGCATCGGCGCCATTGGGGTGGCAGCCAACCGGCCGCCGAGCGATGGATCCCCGCTGCCACAAAGCCACAGATCGCCAGCGATCACGCCATCGAGCGGCGCTGCTCTGGCATCCACCGTGGTGCGCAACACGGCCTCGCCGCCAAGCGCCACGAGTGACAGCGCCGCCGTCAGCAGCTTCTGGTTGGACGCTGGCATGAAGGCAAGCTCCGCATCGTGCGACGCGAGCAACACAGAGCGATCCATGTCGACCACTGCTACGCCGAGATGCGCCCCGGATAGCGCAGTTGCCGCGCGCAGCTTCTGCACTGCGGCAGCGAAGGCCGCGACATCCTGCGCCAGAAGCACAGGCATGAGCGCGCACGCAAGCAAAAACACATAGCCCCCGCGCGCCAATCCCCGCATCACTTCGAGTCGCCGATCAGGAACTGCACGAACAGTTCCTCCCAAGCACCCGGGCCGCCGGACAAACCCGTCGCACGTAGCGCCCTGCCCGTCACCGGATCGTAGATCACGTAAAACGGCATCGCCTTCGTGCTCGCCAGCTGATCGCGCAGCAGCCGGTTGCGATCGAACTGTTCTTTCGTCAAGGAACTCTGCACGTCGACATGATGGCGACTCTCGACAAATCCCTTCTGCAACAAGCCGGCGACCGCCGGACGCGGGAAGATGCTCTCTTCCATCCCGCGGCAGCTGCCTCAATTGAAGCCGGTAAAGTTGTAGAGCAGCAACTTGCCTTCGCGCTTGGCGAGCGCGACCGCGGCATCCGCGTCATCCTTGACCAATAGATGCGCGGTCTGTTGTCCAGCGTTGCCACCTCTGCCCATTGCGCGTTCGACAACCGGCGTAGCCGAGTACGCGGGCACAAAGTTGGTCATCACGAAGTCGAGGCGATAACCAAGCGCGCCAAACAGGAAGTACGTGGCGAGCAGCGACACCAGCATGCCACTGGCCATGCGGCCTGCGCCCACCCCTTCGTTGGCCGAACCCGCCTTGCGCAAAATGCCAAACAAGAACATTGCCCAGAGCACGAACAACGCCGTCCAGAGCAGCAAGAACAGTTCGCGCGGCAGGAGTTGCCAGCCAAATGCGATGTCCACCTGCGAGAGGAACTTTATGGCTGCCGCCAGTTCCACAAAGCCGAGCGAAACTTTCAGCGTGTCCATCCACTCGCCCGAGCGCGGCATCCGCTTCACCTTGGTCGGCATGAGTGCCAACAAAACGAACGGCAGCGCCATCGTCATGCCAAAGATCGCCATGCCAAACGCCACCCGGCCGGGCCCATATTCCGCAACGTTGGCGAGCAACGTGCCGACGATCGGCGCCGTGCAAGTGAACGACGTGATCACCAGCGTGGCCCCCATAAAGAACACGCCGAGATAACCACCCGAACGGCTCGCTTCGCCAGCGACGCGCTGCACCGCAGCCGGCGGTTGCAGATTGATAAAGCCAAACAGCACCGCAGCGAAGCCCACAAAGCTGGCAAAGATCACAACGTTTGTCAGCCAGTGATTGACAATGTCGACGATCACGACCGACAACGACACGCCAACGATGACGAACATCAGCACGATGCCGACACCGTAGGTGAGCGCCAACGGCAGCACCTTGCCGCCGCGCTTCTCCGCCTGCTTCGTGAAAAAGCTGAACGTGATCGGGATCATCGGATACGTGCATGGCATCGCCAAGGCGAACAAGCCGCCGCCGATACACGACAGGATGAGCAGCCACAGGCTCAGGTCGGGCCTTTTCTGCGGCACCAAGGGCTTCGTCGCAGCTACGTTGCTCGCTGCGTTTGCGCCGTATTCTACTCGCGCGGCACCTGCTTCAATCGTGAGTGGAACAGTGAATGGCACTGCGCTCGGCGACAGGCACAAGTTCTCATTGCAGACGCTGTAGTTGAAAACGCCAGTGATGGAACGCCCACCCAGAGCGGCATCCTTTGCCACCGAGATGTCCTGCGTGATCGCAAAGGCACCGCTCAGCCAATACTGCTGGACCACACTGTCCGCGTGCAACTCGCCAGGGGGCACGACCGGCAGAGCGTCGAAATTGAGTCCAGACAACTTAGCCGCATCCCTGATCTCAAGTCGCACCGGCAGGCCCGTAGTCTCCTGACTGCCATACACGTGCCAGTGCTCGGCCACCTCGACGGCGATCGTCAGCCGAACCGTTTCACCGGGCCGCGCTTGAGCGGGCTCGACACTCGCCTTGATGGTCAGCTTAGAATCGCCCGTTTGGTTCTGCCGCCCGAGTGACAAGCCTGCAGAAAGACCCACCGCAGAACCCTCTGCAGGTTTTGCGCCGGGCGCTTTGTCGTTCGACACCGGCAATGATCCGGCCGCGCTCACCAAAAGTCTGGCGGTAAACGGAATCTGCTTCGGCGGGTCGCACGCGTTCTCGTTGCAGACCAGGCAGTCGATCGTGCCAGCAAGATTCAACTCGCCCAGCTTCGCGTCCTTTGGCACCTCATAACGCTGCCGCAGCACCGGACTGCCAGTGACCCAATAGTTGGTCACGCCAAACGCCGCGTGCTTCTGGCCGTCAGGAAAGAGGACCTCACCCACCGGCCGCAACGTCTGCGTGTCGAGCACCGACAGCGTCAGCGGATCGGGGTCCAGCTTGCCATAGACATGCCAGCCGGCTTCGACTTCGATCGCGATCTCGAGTGTGACCTGCTGCCCCGGCTCTGCAGTTGCTGGCACAAATCGCGCATCGATCGCTACACGATCCTGCGCTTCGAGCGGAGCGAACAAACAGAGCGTGGGCAACAACCAGTAGAAGGAGGCGCGCAGCATGGGGCGCATACTACGAACCACCCGCTCAAACACTCAAAGCTGCTGCGCGCGATCGGCACAATTAGCCGTCGCACGCAGGCCCTGCGGCACGTCACCCGCGGCACGTCACCTGCGGCACGTCACCTGCGGCACGTCACTTGACGGGTTCCTTCGGGACCTCGCCGCCAACGGGAATAACCTGCACCGGTGCCTTCGGTTCTTCTGGCGGCTTCTCTTTCGCCTTCACCAGGTCTTTCCGTTGCGGCTTTAGCTTGTTGAACAACTCCGCACTGATCACGTAATACCAGGAGCTAAACCGCTTGCTCAGGGTCTCGACCTCCTTCTTGCCGTCCTCGATCTTCTTGTCGTGCGTCTTCCACTCGTCGGCAAAGCGGCGGAAGTCATCTTCCTTCGTGAACTGATCGCTGCGGATGTCGGTATTCAGACCTTCGCCGCCATCCAGCATGTCGACACCGCGACTGCGGATCACGAACGACTCCCCAGCGGGCTCATAGAGATAGTCCTGCTCCCACGGATCCTTCTTCAGTTCCTTCAGCAGCGGTTCACCGGTCGGAGGCTTTTCGGCCATCGCCGCAAGCGATGCTGGCAGCTGTTTGTCATGCGCCGCCTGCCACTCGCCAACAGCACGCGTCATCACCGTAATCGCCATGCGTGCGTCGGCACGCTTGCGTTGTTCTTCGTCGGACATCCGCATGCCGGCAGGCGGCGAAATCTGCGCCGGGTCAAACTCGACATTGACCATCAGGAAGCGGTGGTTGCTCGAACTCGCCGGCTTCTCGGCCGACTGGCCCGGCCTCGCTTCGTCCTTGCCTGAGGACAGCGCCTCACCCTCGCCGGGCGCCACTTCGCCAAACCTGAGCGTGTAAACCACGCCCTTATTCGTCCGCAGCACGAGGTCCCCTTCGTTGGAGACCAGGGTGCCTTCGCGCGTCAGGTAGTAGCCCTTTTCGCGCAGCGTCTGCGCCAACGCCATGCGGTCAAAGCCAGTCGCCTGCTTTAGTGCGGCAGTGATCCCATCAGGCTTCCTACGCACACCAACGATCTTGATCTCCCCCAGCGAGCGGGTGATCTCATTGAGTTTTTCTTCGTTGGCCTGCTCGTTGTCCTTGGTGCCTTCGAGGTTCCACTTCGAGGCCGCATCCTTCTTGGCCAAGAACTTCTCCCCCGGCGTCAACGAGCCCTGCTGCTCATCGACCTTGTAGTTGTCAAACAGGACTTCGCTCATGTCCGCTGCTTGCGCCTTCAGCAAGTCGGTCTCGATCCAGTCGGAGAACTTTGCCGAAACCTGGTTGTCAAACTTGGCCGAATAGACGCGGCGCGCATCGGGCTTGCGGACGTAGAACACGCCGGTTTTGCCATCGACAGGCTTGCCGATAATGAGATCCGCCACCACGTTGCCGGACTTGTCCTTGATCTGAACGCGGCGACCACGGCCCTTGGTCTCAGCCGTCGCACCGTCGAGCGGATCGATCACCTCGAACTGCGCGTAATCGTCCTTGCGGTCGCTCACGACGCGGTCCTTCTTCATGCCGATCATCATCGTCGCAACCTGCGCCATGCGTTGGTTGGCATCGGCTGGGTAGCCGTCGTGCGACGGGATGATCCAGCGGCGTTTGTCGTCAGTCTTCACCGAGAACTTGCCAACCGCACTGGTGGCTTCGCGGAACTCGGTGATTTCCAACTCGGCCGCGGCGCCAGTGTCGGTGAACTCAGGGAACACTAGTTCGCCCTCGTCCTTGAACTGCTCCTGCCGGATCGCCTTCGGTCCGGAGAAGGTGGCCATAAGGGCAAGCAGCCCCGCAACAGCTACGAACAGCCCGGTCTTTGCATAGTCATTCATTGGCCACCTCCTTTCACCAACCGGCCGGCAGGCACGATCGCAGCTTCACGCGAACGGCGCCGGAAAAACACTAGGATGCCGACGGCGAGCGCGGGCAACACGGCAAGCGCCAGGGTGGCGCTGCGATACACAGTGTGGATTGAACGGCGCGCCAGGTCGCGCACGTGCGCGGCCATCTCGATGCGCGAGTTCTTGTCGGAATCAATCCGCGACTTATCCAGATCGAGTCGCCGGTTTTCGACCTTCTCAACCTGCGCGATCTGCACTTCCTTGGCCTGATCATCGAGATCCTTGGCCTCCTTGATCTTCTTCACGGCCTCATCGAGCCGCACCTGCGCCTTCCGCAGTGAAGCGGTCGCCTCCTTCTCTGCCGCATCGCGCTCCTTTGCCCAGGCAGCCTCAAAGGCAACCTGCGAGTTTTCGACGCGAGTCAACTTGCGCAGCACCGGCCGACGCTTGCGCAGCTCGATCAAACTGTCATCGCCGCACAGGCTGTCGATGCAGTTGAGCACGAATGGCACGTTGTCGAATCGCAAATTTGGATCCGGATTCTGACGGCGCAGGTTGAACATCTCATCGCCGACCACGTCGAGGTCACCGATGCAGATCAGGTTGACGCCGTTCGTCTTGCCATCGGCAGGCTTGCTGCTGACCCGCACGGCCATGTTCAGCATCCGGTTCATGATGTGATACTGCGGCGACGGATTGGGTTGCAGCGAACCAAACGGATCCCAGACCAATACGCCATCGCGCGAACCCTGGCCCGATTCGTATTTCGGCATCGTGCCGTTGGTGACATCGCTCGAACTACTGCCGAGCGAGGAGACGAGCGGCGTGACCGTGAAGCCATCCTTTCTCTGCTCTTCGAGATGGCCGCTGGTCATGAACACCACCGCCTGCAAGCCCTTCGTGATCGGGCTGCCCTGGTCCACGCCTGCGCCACCAGCAAACAGGAAGTGACGGTATGGAATGCGACCGTCAAACCAGCTCCGCGACGACGTATCCCACACCACTTCCGCACGCGGCATGTGCAGTGCGAGATTGGCGAGCAATGCCGAGAAGTCACCCTTCTGGCCAGCGCCGCCGCCACCATTGAAGGAACTGCGCGTGCCACCTTTTGGATCATCAATCGCAGAACCTGGGGCGGACCACGCGAGCGGATCCTCCAGCAGCAGCGTCGGATTGCCGGCGAGGATCCAGTTCTTCAACCGGTCCATTTGCTCCTGCGTGAGCGAACTCGGCTGCGGCACAACGAGGCAGCCTAGCGGCCCCTTCTTGCTCGGCTTTTTCACCGGCTCCGCACCGTCATCCTTGGGCTCGTCCGCGTCGTAGTCCTTGTCGGGATCGAGATTCTCGACCTTGTACTGCTTGCTGAGTTCTTCGAAGATCTGCCAGCGCTTCTTTGGCTGGTAGGTCTGCATGTCAAAGCCACCGCCCATCTCCACATCGGTGCGCAACAGACCGATGCGCTTGCGCTCGGCCTTGGCGACCACGCGGATGCTGCGCGTCAGGTCATATTCCAGCGGCACCGCCGGCTCGACCAGCGGCACCACGATCTCCTCGGTGCCGCACTGAACGACGAAGCCCAGTTGCATCTGCGTCTCAAGCCCGTTGATGCGCGCCTGCACTGGCACGATGCCGTATTCTTTCTCAGCAGTACGCGACTCAGGCGAGAATGGCGTCACAAACTCGATGCGCGCCGCAACCTTGCCGCCACCGATCGACTGAAACTGATCCAGCAGACTTAGCAGCGCACGCTTCTGCGCCAAAAACTCCTCCTGCACTTCTTCACTGACGTAGGCCGTCACCGTCACCGGCCTTGCCGGGTCGAGACTGGCGACCAGCTTGCGGCTCTCTTCGCCAAGCGAGTGAACCCGCTCAAAGGTCGCATCGACGCGCGGCAGCAGGTGCACCCCGACCACCGTCAAAGCCACCGCACCGATGCCGAGGCTCAAGAAGCGCACGCCACTGTGCAGCCCTTCGTCACCCTTGCGCCAGTGACGGCGCATCAGGCACGCAAGGTTGAGTTGGAAGAACGCGATCAAAAAGCCGACGAACAACAACAAGCCTGACGCCGGCAACATGCCGCGCGAGAACTCTGCGAACTGCCCCAGCGGGCCGTTCTGGTTCCAAGTTTCGCCGCCGGTGACCAATGCAAACAGCCAGCCGCCGTACTCGATGATGCAGACAAACAGCGCGCCGAGGATGAATGCGACCGCTTGGTTCTGCGACAACTGGGAGCCCAGCATTGCGACCGGGATCAACATGACGCCGAGCAGCCAGTAGCCAACGTAGTTGGCAAACACCTGTCCCCAGTCCGGTGATCCAAGGTAGGTAAGCGCGATCGGCAGCGGCAGCGTGAACAGCAGCGACATCGTGTAGACGCCGATGCCCGCGAGCATCTTGCCGAGCAGCACGTCGGCATCGCGCGCCGGCAACGTGAACAGGAGTTCTTGGGTGCCGTTAAACCGTTCGCTAGTCCACATGCCCATCGTCAGGGCGGGCACGAACAGGATCATCAGCAACGGGAAAAAGCTGTTAAGCGTCTCCATGTTGGCGAGGTTGTTGGCGAAGAATGCGGGGCTCCACATGAGCGCCACACATGCCAACAGGACGAACAAACCGATGAAGATGTAGCCGGTCGGATTGCTAAACCAGCTGCGTAGATCGCGGCCCGCGATCGCAGTGACAACGTTCTTATTCATGATCTCGTGCTGCTTACTTTTGGGCGCCAGTCAGCGCGTGAAATGCTTGGTCCATGCCGCCGCCGCCGCGCGCCTTGAACTCCGCGGGAGTGCCATCGAATACCAGCCGGCCTTCATTGACAAGCATCACCCGACCGGCCATCGCTTCCACTTCCTGGAACAGATGCGTCGAGAGCAGGATGGTGCGCGTCTGACCGAGCTTCTTGATCAGTTCGCGCACATGCCGAATCTGATTGGGATCAAGCCCGGTGGTCGGCTCGTCCATGATCAATACCTCTGGGTCATGGAGCAGCACCTGCGCCATGCCGGTGCGCTGCTTCTGCCCCTTGCTGCACTTGCCGATTGGCTTGTCCAGCAGGTCCTGCAAGGCACACTCCTCGGTGACGAACTCGAGCCGATCGCGCAGGCGGGCAATGCTCATGCCGCGGGCCTTGGCGAAGAACGTCAGCAGTTCGCGCGGCGTCATCTCCGGGTAGAGCGGGCCATTTTCAGGCAGGTAGCCGAGCCGTTCGACGGCGCGGATCCGATCCTGCACAACGTCGATGCCGCACAAGCGGGCAGTGCCTGCGGTCGGCGTGAGATAGCCGGTCAGCACCTTCATCGTGGTGGACTTGCCAGCACCGTTGGGGCCCAGGAAGGCCACCACTTCACCTCGGCGCACTGTGAAAGTCAGATGATCAACAGCGGCAAACGACCCGTAGTATTTGCACAGGTCGACCGCTTCGATCATGGGTTCTCGTTCTGCCATGTTCGGAGTCAGGATTGCGGTATTTGAAAACTTCTAGCTGCAACAACATCGCTGAGTCCGGACCGCAATCTGCGGTCGAACTCAGCTTTGGGACGGACTGCCTTAGCCATCACGCATACGGCGGGCAAGAACGCAGACCGCATTCGGGATTTTTTGACCACGCCACAAAAGTGCGCGGCAACGAGTTTACCGGTAAAAAAACTCCCGCACTTTGCGGCGGGTTGGACGCGGCGGGTTGGCGGGTGGCCCTAGCGCCAGCCTGAAACGCCGCCAGATGACGCTCCCCAGCAGGGCCACGAGTCGCCAAAAAAGACCACCGGCCGCGGCGGTTCAAAGGCCCGAAAGGGCGTGACCTGGGACACCACGTGCTCCCCTTGTTGCGCGGTAAATCGCACGGTGCAGGATGGCACGGTGCGCGGCAAGCGATCTGCGCCTAGGTCAAACTGGAATTGACAGCGCGCAGTGCGCCCGGGCTTTGCCTCCTGCTCGCCAACTGAAATGGCCGGCACGAGATCGAACCGCGGCAGCATCGACGGCAGCATCGGGTCCGCCGCCACTTCCAAGCTCAGCTTTGCCGCGATCAACAGCAACGGCTCTACGCCGGTGTTCTCCAGTTCAAAGCCGATGTGCAAATACGTCACCGGCTTGCCGTCAACTACTTCGTGAATGGCACCGTCCGACCACAGTCGCACCTCGCCCTGCATCGGTATCGCCAGCGGATAGACCGCCGCCGGTGCGCCACTGGGGCCTTCACCGTTTCGATTCTCACGCGGCGCGAAGTATTGATTAAAGGTGCAAGAGCCCAGCAGGAAAAATGGCAACCACAAGGTCATCACGGCCGCGGGCCGTAGCGATGCAACTGACCGGATCATCGCAACAGGCTAACAGCCAAGGCGCACAATTAAGGCCCCGCTTGCAAGTCCGCGCCCAATGCGAGCAGCCCGCACATCGAGATTGCGATCGAGGTCCTGCTCAGGCCTGTCGCCAAGCCTTAGTCAGCTCAGCAACCGTGATCGCTTGGTGCGACGCGTGCCAGCAGGGTTTGCCATGCAAAAACAGGATCGCTTGCGGCGACTGATGTTTGACGCAACAAAGTTCGGCCAGCCCGCGCGCGACTGGACGGTCGTCGATGACATCGACAAACAAGGTCACGGCCTCAGGCTGCGCAACGCAAAATGCGTCATACTCGGCTCGGGCAACGGCGCTGATTGGACACACTGGCGAGTGTTTGAATAACAGCACGCGCGGTGCGGCGACAATCGCGCGTTGATAATCAACCAAGCTGTGCAACACAGTTTCGCTCATGGAAAAACAACTGTTAGCCGCGTGCTTTGCCACAAACAAGCCCCAGCGCGGCGTAAAGCGTGGGTGCGTGGCGTTGCTTTGTGCGCCGTTGTGCGCCGTTGTGCGGCGTTGCGTTGTGCGGCGTTGTGCGGCGTTGCGTGGCGTGGCATAGCGCGGCGTTGCGCGGCGTTGCGCGGCGCGGCGTTGCGCGGCGCGGCGTTGCGCGGCGTTGCGCGGCGTTGCGCGGCGTTGCGCGGCGTTGCGCGGCGCGGCGTTGCGCGGCGCGGCATAACGCTGCCTTAAGCGTGGGTGCGTGGCATAGCTTTGTGCGCCGTGGCTTAGTGCTGTGTGGCAAATCGCGCACGCAAAAAAACCGCCCCCCGCCACGAACTCGACGGTCTCCCGCAGACGCAAGCAGCACTGTCGCTACAGTGCGCCGATGCGCGCCAATCAAACCAAACTGATCAAGACCAGCGGCGAGGTCGAGGCATTTCAAGAACGCAAACTGCGCGCATCACTCGCGCGCAGCGGTGCAACCCGGCGCGAGATCGAGCACGCCGTCGATGCGGTGCGGCAGCAGCTGCACGACCGCATCTCGTCAGACGAAGTTTTCCGGCTGGCGCATCGCGCACTGCAGGGGGCGCGTCGTCCCGCCGCGGCGCGCTACTCACTGCAGCGAGCGATCCAAGATCTCGGTCCAAGCGGGTTCCCCTTTGAACGCTTTGTCGCGAGTCTCTGGCAGCATGCGGGCTATCGCGTCCGTCTTGGCCCCAAGCTGCAAGGCAAACACGTTCGTCATGAAGTCGACATCGATGCCACGCGCGGCAAGGATCGCATTCTTTGCGAATGCAAGTTTCGCACTCACAGCGGCGGCAAGGTTGATGTGAAGACCGCGCTCTATGTCTACGCCCGCGCACGCGACCTGCTGCCCACTGGCCTGCGCCAGTTTTGGCTCATCACCAATGGCCGTTTTACCAAGGACGCGCTCGCCTATGGTAACGGCGTCGGCCTGCGCCTGCTCAGTTGGGATTATCCAAGAGGCGACAGCTTGCGCGAACGCATCGATCGCGCGGGCCTGCACCCCCTCACCGTCCTCACCACCCTGCACAAGGCCGAACAAAAGCGTCTGCTACTGAAAAAATATGTCCTCTGCACGGACCTGATCCGTCATCCCTCGGCGGTAAACGACTTGCGCCTCAGCAAAGTCCGCGAGGCGCGGCTGTGGGCAGAACTCGAAGGGCTCTGCGGCCGCGAGCTGCAGCAAGGCAGGGAGTGGGTTTGAGCGCGTTGGCGGCAGGTTGACCCTTCCGCACCGAGGCCATTGTCGCTAGCGTGTGCGCGTTCGATCGCGGGTGTAGTTCAGCGGTAGAACGTCAGCTTCCCAAGCTGAATGTCGTGGGTTCGATCCCCATCACCCGCTCCATTCAGAAACCTTGCTGGTAGCGTAGTTTCGCTAACCTGCGCGCGTCGCGCAGCGCGGCTCTGGAACGCTCGCGAACCCGGTAGTCCTACCGGGTTCGCACTCTGGAGTACGACGATGACTGCGACGAGACGCGAACGAGTCCCCTCCTACCGCTTGCACCGGCCGAGCGGGCAAGCGGTGGTCACCCTGAACGGGCAGGACCACTACCTCGGCAAGTTCGACACCCAGGCAAGCCGCGACGCCTACAACGCCCTGGTCGTGAGCTGGCTGTCACACGGGCGCGAGCTGCCGCTGCAGCAGCAGGCCGCGCACGTGGTCACCGTCGCCGAGGTCTGCGACCTGTTCCTGCGCTGGTGCAAGAAGGAGTATTGCGACGCGGCCGGCAACGAGAGCCGCGAGGTGAAGAACATCCGCCTGGCCCTCAAGCCGCTTGTCTTCGGCGAGGCCGCGGCGCTGCCGGCGGCGCAGTTCGGGGCCAAGGCGCTGATGCAGTTCCGCGAGCAGCTCATCAGGGACGACCTGGCACGGAAGACCATCAACCAGCGGATCGGGATCGTCCGCCGCGCGTTCAGGCACGCGGTGAAGGAAGAGATCGTGCCGCCGGACACCTGGAAGGCACTGACCGCCGTCGACGGCCTGAAGCGCGGTCGCTGCGGCGCGCGCGAGTCCGCGGGCGTGAAGCCGGTGCCACAAGCCGACATCGACGCGGTGCTACCCCATCTGCCTCCACCCGTGCGCGCCGAGTTCGGCAAGGCCCTCTCGGTGATGTCCAGAGGGACGGCAACACACTCTCCGCCTTGCTGCGCGAAGCGTGGGACGGCCGCAAGCTGCAGATCCTGACGCGGAACGACCCGGAGTCGGCCACTGACGCGCACATCTCGATGATCGGCCACATCACCGCCATCGAATTGCGCCATAAGATGAACGACTGCGAGTCCTTCAACGGGTTCGGGAACCGCATCCTATGGGTCTGCAGCCGTCGATCACGCGAACTGCCCTTCGGCGGCGAGGTCGCCGAACACGACCTCGAGGAACTCGGACACCACCTGCATTCACTCATCGGTCAGGCCAGGAGAGTCACGCGAGTTCCGTTGCTCGACGCAACTCGCGCCCGCTGGCCAGACGAGTATCACCGCCTTGCAGCCGATCGACCGGGCCTGTTCGGAGCCCTGACCAGTCGCGCCGAGGCCCAGGTGATGCGCCTAGCCTTGCTCTACACGTTGCTGGACGGCAAGGAAGCGATCGACTCCAAGCACCTCGAGGCCGGCCTTGAGGTCTGGCGCTACTGCGAAGACTCGGTGCGCTACCTGTTCGGTGATGCGTCCGGTGACGCAACCGCAGACCGGATCCTTGATGCACTCCTTGACCGTCCCGAGGGCATGGGAAGGAACGAGATCAGCGACATCGTCTTCAAGCGGAACAAGTCAAGCCGGGAGATCACCCGCGGGCTCGAGGTGCTGAAGGCTCATGGTCGAGCTCAGGTTGAACCGCTTCTCTCCAAGGGAAGGACAGAGGAGAGGTGGTACGCCACAGGGCAGACTTCACCGTCACGAGCCAACGAGAGAAACGAGGTCCCCCAGCCATCTCGCGGGTGACCTCGTTTTTCTCGTCACCTCGTGAACCGTTACTGGCGCCGGTCTCCCTGCCTTGGCAAGCTACCACTCATGGGACAGAGTCCGCAGCTCCCGGCATGAAACTCGAAGAACTCCTACCCGACGCCACGGTCCGAGGCATCCTGCCGGATGCCGCGGTCACGGTCGTCAGCGTCGAGTGGCACGGCTCGGACGCCTTGACCCTCGTCTACCGCGGACCGAACGGCCGCATCGCGGACGAGATCCTCTACCGCCACGATGAGCCGCGCCTGCAGATCCTCGAAGTCGGCCGCCCCTGGAGCTTCGACGGTGACGGCTCCCTGTTCAGGGTCGTCGCTGAGGCACACCGGATCCGCCTGGCGCATCTCTTCGATCCGGTGCTCGCGGTGCACACCTCGCTCGTCGATCCGCTGCCGCACCAGATCACCGCGGTCTACGAGGAGATGCTTCCGCGCCAGCCGCTGCGCTTCCTGCTCGCCGACGACCCCGGTGCCGGCAAGACCATCATGGCCGGGCTCTACATCAAGGAGCTGATCGCGCGCGGGGATCTGCGGCGCTGCCTCATCGTCTGCCCGGGCAGCCTCGCCGAGCAGTGGCAGGACGAACTCCAACGGCGCTTCCACCTGCCCTTCGAGATCCTTACCAACGACAAGCTCGAAGCGGCCCGCACGGGCAACTGGTTCCTCGAAAACGATCTCGCCATCGCGCGCCTCGACAAGCTGTCGCGCAACGAGGAGGTGCAGCAGAAGCTAAGCGCCCCGGACTGCCGCTATGACCTGATCGTCTGCGACGAGGCACACAAGCTCTCCGCGACCTTCTTCGGTGGCGAGGTGAGTTACACGAAACGCTACCGGCTCGGTCAACTCCTGTCGGGCCTCACGCGTCACTTCCTGCTGATGACCGCGACGCCCCACAACGGCAAGGAGGAGGACTTCCAGCTCTTCCTGGCGCTGCTCGACGGCGACCGCTTCGAGGGCAAGTTCCGCGACGGTGTGCACCAGTTCGACAACTCAGACCTCATGCGGCGCATGGTGAAGGAGGACCTGCTCAAGTTCGACGGCACGCCGCTCTTCCCGGAGCGCATCGCCTACACGGTTCCCTACAAGCTCTCCGACGCCGAGGCGCGCCTCTACAAGGAAGTCACCGACTACGTGCGGGAGGAGTTCAACCGCGCCGAGGCGCTCGAAAACGACAAGCGGGCAGGCACGGTCGGTTTCGCACTTACCATCCTGCAGCGGCGCCTGGCCTCGTCGCCCGAGGCGATCTACCAGTCGCTGCATCGACGGCGGGAACGCCTCGAGAAGAAGCTGCGCGAACTCGAACTTCTGCAGCGCGGAGCCGCGCTTCCCACCCCGACCCTGGCCGGGCCAGAGCTCGACAAGGATGATGTCGAGGACCTCGAAGAGGCCCCTGAGAACGAAGTCGAAGCGGCTGAGGAACAGATCCTCGATCAGGCCACGGCGGCAGCGACGTTGGCCGAACTCAAGATCGAGCTCGCCACGCTCGCGCGGCTCGAGGCCCGCGCCGCTGAAGTGCGCCGCAGTGGCCGAGACACCAAGTGGCGCGAGCTAGCGCACCTGCTGAACGAGATCTTCACGCCAACCGGCCCGGGCATCCATGTAGCCGAGCCCACCGTGCCCTACGGCTCCGGCCCCATCCCCAAACCGGTCCCCTCACCGCGCCAGAAGCTCGTGATCTTCACCGAGCACCGCGACACGCTCAGCTACCTCGAGCGCCAGATCGGCTCCCTGCTCGGCCGCCCGCAGGCGGTGGTCGTGATCCACGGTGGCCTGGGTCGCGAGGATCGGCGCAAGGCGCAGACGAGCTTCCTGCACGATCCGGAGGTGCAGGTATTGCTTGCCACCGACGCAGCCGGCGAAGGCATCAACCTTCAGCGCGCGCACCTGATGGTGAACTACGACCTGCCCTGGAACCCAAATCGCTTGGAGCAGCGTTTCGGCCGCATCCACCGCATCGGCCAGACCGAGGTCTGCCACCTGTGGAACCTGGTGGCCGAGGAAACGCGCGAAGGCGACGTCTATCGCCGCTTGCTGGAGAAGCTCGAGGAGGCCCGCCAGGCC
>BJHM01000048.1 GCA_014192625.1 Planctomycetota bacterium | reverse complement strand
ACCGTCACCGCCACCGCCGCTGCCGTTCGTCCCCGTTCGCCACTGTCACTGCCGCTGCCGTTCGTCCCCGTTCGTCACCGCCACCGCCGCCGCAAGTGTTTCGTCAAGGACGGTTCCGGCGAAGCGCGGATCTTCGTCAACCCGCAGGCGGACATCGATGTGAACCTTTTTGCCATCGGCCAGCGGGTCATCATCACCGGCTTTAGCAGCCAGTTTGACACGATCTACGAGCTCTTTCCGCGCAGCAATTTGGCCATCGTCGTCCATCGGTAGGTCATCCCGATGCTCACCCTTAAGCAAGTAATGCAAAAAGCATCCCGTAGCGATCCGACTTAGAGACCAGCACGAAAGTTTGCGCCACGGCTCACCCAACCGAGCTCCGCGCATGGCTTGGCAAGCAGTGAAGGGACCTATTTCTTCGCCGCCCGCGCCTGACGCTGCTGCTCGACACTCGTGCAGTCGACGCGGGACATCAAAGCGGCGTTGGGCAAATGTGCGGCCGCCACTTCTTACCATTCCGCTGGAGCGTCTTTGCATCGACCTATCGCTGCTAGCCACGCAGCACGAAGGCGGCGGATGGCTTTTTGGCCATCGCGCTGCATCCGCCCTGCCAGCCGCTGCATTTACAACCGCCTTGCTGCGCTACCCCGATCGCGCGTCTGGGTAGCGCAGAATCGTTGCCGGTTGTCACGGTGCCTACTCCCACAACAACCACCGTTGCCCGATCCGCCGCCCGGCGCTGCGCAGCAACGCCGTCGGGGGGTTTTATGCCTCTCGCCAAGCGCAAAAGCGAGAACTGGCGCCTTCCCCAGCGGCCGCGCGGCGTTCTAAAGCAACGCCATGGGGCATTCGAGACAAAGGGCAAAGCCGCCGCGGCGAGACATCCGTGCAGGATTTGACGACGTGGCACCGGTCCGCGCCGGTCGCTCGTCGTTAGCCGCACCCTCCGAGGAGGCTACTTCTTGCAGCTGCCCGCTCGCAGATAGCTTGTTGTGGTGGGCCGTGCAGGAATCGAACCTGCGACTTCGACCTTGTGACGATCGCACTCTACCAACTGAGTTAACGGCCCAACGAAGCGGCGAGAAAAGCTAGCCGCATGCTGCGGTGCGCGCAAGCGTGCACTCCTGTGCCTCTGCAAGTGCCAACGACAAGTGCGTGCCGCAGCAATGTCTGGATCGCTTCGGTCTGCGTGCACTCCTGTGCCTCTGCAAGTGCCAACGACAAGTGCCCATGGCAAGCGCCGTTGGCTTTCTGCCCCGCTGGCGAGGCCGCTTTGGTCGCTGCCGCCGTTTGCCTGCTGCCAAGCTAGTGCGGGACAACCCTACTCCCACTGCAGCCCACGCAGCCATTTGGTCGATGAGAACTGGTCACCCTCCGCCGAGATCAAACGATGCTGAATCTGCTAGCCGCCGCGTTGCTCACTTTTGCCCCGCAATCCGGGGCTCCCAAAACCGCCCCGATTCCGGTAGCTCAGCAACCGAGCACCTCGCCGATCATGGCCGCCGCGCATGGCCTGCCCACCGACACAGTGGCCGCGCTGCTGATTCCGCCGATGCTCGGCGGCGGCCTGCAGGACCTAAACCAGGTCGAAGAATTTGGCGCCATCCTCGATCATCTTGCGGCGCTACTGCCGCTGCCAGAGCAGCTGTCGACAACCCGGCTCGGCCGCGCACTGCGCAACGGCGCAGCCTTTGGCTGGCTACCGACCCAGCTCAACAAGCCGCCGTCACTGCTTTTAGTGGCGACCCTTGGCAATGCGCTGGCAGACATCGTGCCCGCACTAGCCACGCTGCCTTCGACCGGCGGCAACGGCATGGTTCGCTTCGCAATCACCGGCAAAAGCAAACTGTTCCTCGCGATCCGCGATGGCAATCTCGCCATCGGCGCAACCGAGGCAATCGTGATCGCCGCCCTGGAACGCGTTAGGCTGCAAACAGCGCCATCACTCGCCGAGGACGCGCAGTTTGCCGCGTCGTTGACCGGCGTCACTTCGCCGCGCCTCGCATTCATGTTCGCGCGCACAAACGGGATCTTGGCAAGCCTGTCAGAGCGCCTGCCAGCGGCCGTGCTGCCGATCCTCACCAGCTTGCGGCGCACGGCGACTCTCGATCGTCTGCCTTGGATCAGTGCCGCGTGGCAAGTTGTCGGCAGCGACATCGTTGCCGACATCAGCTTGCCAGCCACGGACCTGCCATTGTTCCTCGCGGAGTTGACCACTTTGCGTGAACCTCTTTCGCCAACGCTGGCGCAGGTCATCCCGAACACGGCGAAGGGCTACAACTTCGGCACCTTCAATGTGAAAAGGACGGTTGCGGCGCTGGAGCCAATGCTCGCAACGCTGCTGCCTGAAGCAACGAAGCAATGGCTGAAGGATCTCGCCAATATCGAAAACCAAACCGGAATCGATGCCCGCGATGCGCTGTTCGACGGGCTCACCGGCCAGGTCGCAACCGTGACCGGCGTGAACGGCGAACTCACCGTGATCGCAGGCATCGCAAACGCCAATTCATTTGGCAAGCTGCTGCAAAAGATCGTGCCCGCGCTCGGCATACCGATGCAATACAGCACGTGTGCGGGGTTGCAGTGCTGGCGCGTGAACCCAACGGGCAAAGGCGACACGCCGCTGTTCGCGGTGATCGGCAACTGGCTCACGATTGCGGGCAATGACGCGCAGTTCACATCCGTGGCCGAGCAAATCCAGTCCAACAAGCAAAACCCTGCGGCGGCCGAGACGCTGCGCACGCTCAGCAACCAGAAGGCCCTGACGCTCGCTTGCAACGGCACGCTGCCGTTACTGGAGGCCACGCTCAATGCCTTGCTGGGCGATGCCCCGGCGGCAATCACCGACCAAAAGACGAGTCTCGTTCGCTCCCTGCAGACCATCGTCCTGTCGCAGCAAGTTCGTAGCTCCGAGCTACTGAAGGCTGGGCTCCGCTTCACCGAGCACCTTGCCGCTGAGTTTGGCAATTCTGCGGTCTTGGCCAAGGCGACGACGAGCAACACGGCCACCGACACAGCCGCCGTAAACAGCCTCGTAAAAGCAGAGCAGACCGGACCCACTCAGGAATCAGTGCCGACCGTCGAGGGACTGTTGACCCACACTGATAGCAAAATCGCCGCACGCGCGGCGTGGCTGCTCGGTGAATGGAAGGTCCTGCACGCCGCCTTGGTGCTCGCGCAGGCAGCGATTCAGCACAGTAGTCCGCAGGTTCGCTTCCAAGCGATGAGTGCACTGGTGCGCGTAGCTGGGGATAGCGTGATCGAGCAATTGACCACCCTGAGCAGCGATTCTGATCGCAAGATCCGCACGCTCGCAGTCCAAGGCCTAAGCCGCAGCAACTCGCCGCGTGCCACTACCGCGGTGCTCTCGATACTGGAAAAGCAAGGCAAGGAAGCGCCGCAGGACACGCCGACGGATCTGATCGCTGCGCTGATGTTTCTGCACGACCTTGGCGACGCGGCGATTTTGTTGCCCGCGGCCAGCGCGATCACCTTTGAGAACGCACAGGTCGGCAAGGGGCTCACGTTCTTGTTCCAAGAGTTGTCCCCCAAGCTCAATGCAGATCAAGAATCCAACACGCTGCTTGCGGTGCTCGATCATCCGATCACGTTGCTTCGGCAATACGCGATCCAGCGACTCGGCGAACTGCGCAAGGCCAATACGATCACCGCCCTCGAAGGCAGGCTCGCCAAGGAAGGCCCCATGTTGCAGCCGCTCATTCAGGTCTCACTAGCACAGATCCGCGGCGAGGCGCCAGTGGCGAGCAACTGGCTTTTGCGCACCAAGTCCAACTGCCAGGCGATTTACCAGAGCGGCATGGGTCGCTGGCAGGCGCTACCCGATGACCGCAAAAATCTCACGCTCGCGACCGCTGGCGGCACGCTGACCATTGCGCTGATTTTGGTGGTGCTGCTGCGCCGCACAAAGAAGCAAAGGTCCGCTGACTCGGTGATTGCGATGGTCGGACCTTCGACCGGCTGGCAAGACCCTCGCAGCACACACAGCCACAATGATAACCGCGACCGTTCGCGGACCCTGGTCGGCGCCAGTGCCGAAGACGACAACGGCTGAGTGAGAGTAATCCCAAAGATGCTCCCCTCACCAATGCTCTGCGCTCTGGTCAGCGCTCTGGTCAGCGCTGCGATCAGCGCCCAAGAACTGCCGACCGCGCACGTGGCATTCGCCGCGGACCAGCAAAACTACGGCCCTCCCGCGATCGTTTGGTTGCGACACGAACTGCTCGCACCAAGGTCCGAATGGCCGAAGGGACAACGCGCCGAGGATGCATTCGCCCTGCACGTGAGCCAGGGCTACCTCCGGATTGCGCCTTCTCTGGCACTGCCGGCCGGTGTTGCTGCGACCGGCGAAGGCACGCTGCCGGACGGCATTCAATGGTCGTTCTGTTGCACGGTGGACGGTCATGATGAACTGGTCCTGCGCGGCGGGAAGATCCCATCGTCACTCGTGCAGATGCTCGAGGCACTGCATGTGAATGTCGGCGGCGCGCCGCGTCGGATCAATCTGCCGGCACTCACCGGGCACCTCACGGGCGCGACCTTGGAAGGCGATGCGGAACGCGCGCTCCTGCCACTCGCGGCAATGCAATGTGGCGACGTGACATTCTCGGTGACCCAGCGCAACGGCGAGTTCGTCGTGTGCGGCGGCAGCGATGGTGGCCTGTTCCTGCCAGCTTTGGTGCTCTGGCTCGCGGCCAGTGGTGCGAGCGCACTCAAAACCCCCGATGCGGCGACCAGCTTTAGCCTGCGCGCGTTCAGCGGCCTTGATGGCGATCGCGCCGAGGCCGCCCGCCAGCTGCAACGCGCTGGCGGGACTGCGATCCATGGTCTGCGCGCGCTGCTGCACGGCGAGGAAGACTGCCAACTAGCGGCGATCGACGGGCTAATTCGTCTCGGCGCCACGGCCGAACTGCCGCGCATCGTCGCCGCGGCGGCGAGCGCAAGACCGCTGGTGACAAATGCGGCGGCAAACGCCGTTCATGAGCTCTATCCCCATGCCACAGCATTAAGCCGTCAGGCGACGCGCGCGGCACTGGCGGCAAGCACGGTCCTCAGCCTCGACATCCTGCCAATCGAAGTAGCAAACGATTCGGCGGCCAACTTGCGAATGCGCGGCCTGATGCTGCTCACAATCATCACCGCTGTGGTCTTTGGCTGCTGGCAACGCGAACGTAGCTTGCTGCGACTTTCAAGCGTGCCAATCACATGAACAACGCTCACCTATCTCGCACTATGACTCCAACCTTTGCTAGCGCCCCTGGGTCAACCGTAAAGCGGTTGCAATCAAGCCCAGCGATCAAAACGGTGGTCGCAACCTTGTTCGCCTGCACCCTTGGCTTCACGCAGGTAATAATATCGCCCGTAAAACCACCTGTGCCCGGATCGGATGGCCCACCACCCGCGACATTGCCTGCCGCCGACGCGGCACCACTGGGCGACCGGGCCTTCATGATTGAGGAAGCGCGGTTCGCCAAGCTTTTTGTGCCGGGCAACACAGAGGCCCAAAAGCACAACGGAGAAATGGTCGCGGTCGACAGCGCAAAGCACTACCTCTCGCTACCACGCAACGTGCGCCCCCCGTTTCCATCGGTGCTCATGCTCAACGATGGCCGGGGCATTGATGACCACAGCAAACTGTGGGCAGACCGGCTGGCCGCTTCTGGATTCGTGGTGCTGTTGGTCGATCTCTACAACGGCAAGGTTGCCAGCACCGACGACGAAGCGATCAAGCTGATGCAATCCGTGAGTGCCAACCTGCCCCTGGCCGAGGCGACCCTGCAATCTGCATTCAACTTCCTTGCCGCCAATAAACGCGTCGAGGCAAAGCAGCGCTGTGTGCTTGGCTTTGGCTTTGGCGGCGAACTGGCGTTGCAGTTTGCCATCGCCCAGCCGCTGCTCAGTGCGACTGCGATCTACTACAGCCTACCGGTCAAGGAACTCGCTTCGCTGCAAGCAATACAGGGTCCGATACTCAGCATCTTCGGCACCAAGGACACGCGCATTCCGCTTGCCTCGATCGACGCATTCAGCCTCTCGATGCAGCAGGCCGGCCGCGATGCGACGGTCCTTCGCTATGACGCTGAACGGGCATTCATGAATCCGGCGGACCCGCACTACGAGCAGGCGGCAGCGTCTCTTGCATGGCACGAACTGCGCGCATTCCTGACTGCAAAGCTCACTAGTACTGCACCCGCCAAGCTGCCTGCAGAGAAAGCGCAAAGCCCCGCAAAGTAGGCCGCTGCAAACCGCCCGCAGATGGGCAATGTGCGGGCAGGCAGGCGTGGAAAAGAGTTGCAGGGCGCACGACAGAAGTTGGCGCGCAGGTGGCCCGCCTAGCCGCCGCGCACCAGCCGTGCAGAGCGTTGCGACATCGCAACCGCGGGGGTTGCCGCAGTGCGGATCTTTCCACCTGCCACCTCGCAATGAACGGTTTTCGGTTGCACTTGGCCGCAGGTTTTTGCCTACCAGCATGCCTGCGCCGAAAACCGCGACCAGCGAAACGGTGCTGCATGCAGCACACATTCACGCGACCGCACGGCGGCATTAAAACCGCCGATGATGCGTCCTCATCGCGATCCAAATGCGAACTAAGGCCCACTGCTGCGGGTGCGAACTACGCACTCGACTGGGCCATGCACAACGATCCATCCCAGCATTTCACCTTGTGCGCAAATGGCTTGAACGGGGTCTAAAGCACGTTTTCAACGCGATATCGATGCGGCATTTCTGCGTCTCACAACTGCAAAGCGTCATCAAATGAGCGCGCGGCGAGAGCAATGACGGTCACGTGACGCAGGAGTGATGCTTTTCCTTCGGCAATGACGGAGGCATGACAACCGGGCCGTTTCGCACGCTCTACTGACGGCATCAAACAATGAGACCTTACCAACTTCTTATCCCCACCCTCGCGCTCAGCGGCATCGTAACAGCGCAAACCTACGTCATCCTGCCAGCGTCGACCAACGTCGCAGTGGCAGAGTTGCCCGACTACAATCTGCGCCCCTTCATGCAGACCAACAGTCGCGTGCAAATGTTCTTCAGCGCCACGGAAGCGGGCCAGAGCAGCTTCACCGCCACAGCGTTGTCGTTGCGTTATGACGGACCGATTCCGCAGGTCGGAGCTTCCGGGCCTTTCACGATTCAACGCCTGCAACTCAGCATCGGCTCGAGCACGGTAGGCCTGCCATCGGCGACCTTCGCCAGCAACATCCCGCAAGCGCTGACACCAGTATTCGACGCGCCCTATAGCTACCTGCCAGACCCAGGCACCAGTTCGCCACAGGGCTTTGGTGACCCCAATGACACACTGACGATTCACTTCACAACTCCAGCCCTGGTCACCATCCCAACCAACGGCTGGCTCGTGATCGACTTGCAGATGACTGGCAACAACATCGCCAGCTTCGGCTTCTCGCATGCCATTCTCGACGGCGTACGCACCATCGGCGGCACCACCAACGGCACCTCGACGAGCTTTGGCACCGGCTGCGGCACGACGAGCACGGCACCAGCCGCATTGATCTCGACCTCCGGCAGCTACGCACCCGGCGCAGCACACTTCCTCGCCGGCCAAAACCTCGGCGCCAGCGCGCTCGTGATCGGACTCGTCGGTCTGAGCAACACCATGAGCAACCTAGGCCCATTGCCCGCGTTGCTGCCCGGAACCAGCTGCCAACTGCTCGCCAGCCCTGACTTGCTGATGTTCCTGCAGAGCAACAGCAGCGGTGCAATTGCTGCCAACCAGCAGAGCATGGCGATCGCGGTGCCCGCGTCGCCGGCCTTTAGCGGGCTGCAACTTTTCGAGCAGCTGATTGCCTTTGCGCCAGGAGCAAACGCATTTGACATGATCAGCAGTGACGCGCGAGCCGTCGTGCTCGGTACGATTGTCGCGCCATTGCTTGGCATCTATACGGTCTCGAACGGCGCGCTGGCCGACGCGACCATTGCCGACAAGGTAGACCCCTTCGGCTACGCTGTCCGCCTCCAGCTCCAATGATCCACGCTTGACCCGTTCGAGTTCGCTGCTGTTCTCTGTCCTGCTTGCCTTCAACCTGGCGCTGGTCGCTTGGTGGACGATTTTTCAGGTCCATGAGACGCACGAACTCGAGAGCGCGGGTCAGCTGCTCGCCGCCAATGACATTGCTGGTGCGGCCCGCGTGCTCGGTGCCGATTCCGCCGCAGACCTGCAACGCGTTGCATTGGCCCGGCGCCGCATGTTTACCAGTGAAGGCATCACGTTTGCCGTGATCGCCCTGCTCGGCGGCCTCTCAGTTTTTGCCGCGCTGAGGCGGGATCATCGCCGTCGACTCGAACAAGATCGATTCCTCGCTGGCGCTACGCATGAACTAAAGACCCCGCTGGCGACCATCCAGTTGCTGCTGGAGTCACTGCAGGGCGACCGCCTCCCGATCGAAAAACGTGCGCGCTACCTGCAGTCTGGCCTGCTCGAAGCGCACCGCCTGGAGCGCGGGCTCACCAACGTGCTGACCGCCGCCGGGCTGCGCACAACGAAGCACCGTGCGAAGGCGCGCAGCAACGGCGACTTCAAAGTCGATGTCGAGCGCGCCATCGCTTCCATACAGCCGCGAGCCGAGGCTGCCGGCATAACAATCAAGGCCTCGCTCACGCCAGTAATACTCATCCGCGATGCCGAGGCCATGCAACTGGTGCTGCACAACTTGCTCGACAACGCGATCAAGTTTTCGCGAGCCGGAAAAAGCATTGATGTGCAGCTACTCACCGACGACCGCGATGCCGTGCTCTACATCCGCGACCACGGCAAAGGCATGGACCATGAAACGCAACAAAACGCGTTCCTGCCGTTCTGGCGCGGCACCGATCCGGCCATCGGCGGCACCGGTCTCGGACTCCATCTGGTTCGCGAGCTCATGCGCGCCCATGGCGGCTCTGCTACTGCCCACAGTGAAGGTGCTGACCAAGGCAGTGAGTTTACGATCCGGCTCCCGCGCAAGGGTGCCATCGCATGAGCCGCTGGATCCTGATCGCGGAGGACGAGGGGCCGCTTGGCGAGATGCTGTGCGACAACCTCACGCTGGAGTCGTATCACGCTGAGCTGGTGCGCAACGGCCCCGACGCGCTGCTGCGGATGCAGCGCGGCGACATCGACCTCTTGGTGCTCGATGTCATGCTGCCCGGCTGCGACGGCTTTGAAGTTTTAAAGCAGTTGCGCGCGCGCGGCGACAACACGCCCGTAATGATCCTCAGCGCCCGCAGCGCCGACCGCGACCGCATCAAGGGCCTTGAGCTGCTCGCCGATGACTACCTGACGAAGCCATTCAATCTGCGCGAACTGCTGCTGCGCGTCGATGCCTTGTTGCGCAGAAGCACCGCACCATCGGTAGGCACCGACGTTCTGCTGTTTGGCGGACACCAGGTCGATTTCCGTTCGATGCGACTGCGCTGCGCAACCGGCGAAGACCACCAGCTGACACCGACGGAAACGCGCTTGCTCAAAATACTCGCCGCGCACGAGGGCACGGTCGTGAGCCGCAAGATCCTCGTCGAGCGCCTGTTTGGCAGCTCTGCGCCGCTCACGGTTCGCACGCTCGACAACATCGTGCTGCGACTTCGCAAGCTCATCGAACGCGAGCCCGCAGCGCCTCGCCATCTGCACACCGTGCGCGGATTTGGCCTGCGCTTTGATCGCTGACGCAACGGCCTCAGCGACGCAACGGCCTCAGCGACGCAACTGCAGAACCACCGCCTGCATATCTGACGGCACCGGCAGAGTGAACTGCACCTGCTCGCCGGTGAAAGGATGCACAAAGCCAAGTTCGGCGGCGTGCAGCAGGATGCGGGGCGCCTGCAGCGCAGGCCCAACATGCTCCCGCACGTAGCCACGCTCACCAAGCAACATGTGCCCGCGCTCCGCAAGGTGGATGCGAATTTGATGCGTGCGCCCAGTCTCCAACTGGCACGACAAGAACGTCGCACCGCGCAGGAGCTCAACCGGCTGCACGTGCGTGACCGCTGCTTTGCCGAGCTTGCCATTGTGGATCGAACCGCGCAGCCCGTCGCCACGATTCTCGGCGAGGAACGTGCGGATCGTGCATGCCTTCACTTCACCATGGGCAATCGCAAAGTAACGCCGGTGCACAGTGTGGCAGCGCAGTTGATGCTCGAGCTTGCCCGCAGCAACCTCGTTGCGCGCAAACATCAGGAGCCCGGTGGTATCGCGATCAAGCCTTTGCACGACATGCACCTTGGCCCCGAGCAACTGCATGAGCCGGCTATCGAGCGCGTCGGCAGCCTCGCCAAAAGGCACGGTGTCAAGCCCCGCGGGCTTGTCCACGACGACTACATGAGGATCGCAAAAAACCAACCGCTCGCGCGGCAACGGCGGCAGCAAAACAACCGCCGCGTCGAGGCGCGCAGCAGCGACACAGATCGTGATCGTGTCACCACCACCCACGCGGCCACTCGCGTCGGTCACAATCCGGCCGTTGATCTGCACCTTGCCACGCAAAACGAGGTCCCGCACTTGCTGCCAACTCAGGCTATTACGGAACCCCTTCAAGGCTCGGTCCAGACGATCCGGCTGCACGCCAGCGGCGACTGTAAACGAACCATCGCGGGGATCCGGTGTCATGCGCGCAAGGAAGGTGCAGCAAGATAACCACCTGTGACGAAAAAACTGCTCGGACAGGCCGTCGGATCAAGAACCCGACCATCAGCTCGCAACGCTACGCCAAAAAATCGCTGCGGCCACCTTGGGCAATCGTGATCGGACGCGCCGCGCCATCTGCGCCCATTTCCAGGCCGTCAAAGTTGAGTTGGTTGTCGGCTACAAAGTGGCGGCACGCTACGCTTTTCACCTCAATACCGATGACATGACCCCGGCATGTCCGGCTACCAACCACCGCAATGAACCACGTCACACTCCCACTGTTTGTCTTCTCAGTTCTGCTCGCACCAATCGCTGCGCAAAAGGTCGCCCTCAAGCAAACCGCTAAGCAGGGTACCGCCGTAGCATTCGTGGTGAAAAACAACGTCAATCAAGCCATTGACCTCGGTGGTCAGCAGATGGATATGGGTCAAAACATGACCCACCACTTCACTGTAATGGTGGCCACTGTTGCGGCAGACGGCACTTGCACAGTCGACCTGAATATCTCGCGCATCGTGGGCTCAATGGAGATGCCCATGATGGGTTCGATTGATTTTGACACGAATCCGCCCGCCGCTGGCAAGGATGGGAAAGAAGCCAAGGAAGAAGAGCCTGAAGATGGCGGGATGGGCGGCATGGGCCTGCCAAGTGGCGCTTCGATTCGCACTGCGTTGCTGAGCTTCGTCGGCAAGACTTTCACCGCCAAGGTGGACCCGCAAGGCAAGGTGCTAGAAGTGACCGGCGTGGCGGAAGCGCTGGAACAAGCAAAGAGCAAAGGTGGCGGCGGCATGGTGATAAGCAACATCATGGACAAGGATGCCGTCCTACAGCTCGTCGAACACGCCTTCGGTGATCTGCCGAAGGATGACAAAGCGGTCGGTGAATCTTGGACCGGCACCGAGACCAAGAAGCGGAAAGGCATGCCAATGAAGAGCCTGACCACGATGACGCTCAACAAGTTCGATGGCGAGGTTGCTGAAGTCGCCATTGTCGGCACCATTGCAAGCGCCAGCGGCCCATCAAAACTTGACGCAGCGAAACCTGGCGCAGCAAAGCCTGACGCAGCGAAACCTGACGCAGCAAAGCCTGACGCAGCGAAACCTGGCGCAGCAAAGCCTGACGCAGCGAAACCTGAAAACCAGACCGAAGGCGATGATGATGATGATGATGAAACAGACCAAGCGCGTCAGGTGATGGAAAACGCCAAGATCGAAAACGGCAAGATCTCCGGCTCAATGTTGATCTCGCGCAAGGACGGCCTTGTCGTCCGCTCCGAGCAGAAGACCTCGATGGAAATCACCGCCCCGAGCCCCATGGGTGGCGGCGAAATGACGATCAGCGTCACCTCGACCCTGCTCATCGAGCGCGCAAAGCCGGGTGAGGAAAAGCCCGTCACCACGCCGGTGCCAGTTAACAAGCCGGTGAAGGTCGAGCCGAAAGACGCCGCCGCAAAGCCGGCGACCCCTGCAAAAGCCGCTGGCGGCAAGTGATCGCTCACATGCCACGGTAGAGAGTGGCACGGAATAGCATGGGAAGGTGCTGACGCTCCAGCGTCGGCACCGCGACAAGTTGGGCAGGGCGCCCTCTTACACCGCAGCGCCAACACGGCTGCTTGTCTGCCCACAGAAACGCGCATCTGCACAAGCCCCTGTGACCAGAGACATCACTGCGGCGATTCAGCACTGCTATTCAGCACTGCTATTCAGAACTGCGGCGATTCAGTTCAGAAGATGCGGACTTCGGCAACAGTGGAATTACGTATCGGCAAGGTGAGATTTGCTGGGTCAAAGACGATGCTCTGGAGCCACATGCGCGTACCGGCTGGCACCGCAAGCGGCACCGTCAGGTTGATGACGAGCATGCCGTTTATCCCGCCGATCCCAGTGATGATCGTAATGGCCGAAGTGAACTGATTGCCGAGCCCAAGACTGATGACACCTGGGATCGTGCTCGGCAGATTGTCGAACGCGCCCAGCAGGATGTTGGTGCGTTGGTTGTCAGAGTGAACGCGATACAGCGCTGACAGGTTGCGCACCGCGGCAGCGGGCACTTCCAACACCGGCGGATCATTGCCGGCTACCGGCAGCAAGAACGGCGCGCTGCGACCGATCGGGCTTTCGACCTGCACCTGATGCGGCCCGATGATGAGCAGGTTGGTCATGTTGAAGCGGATCTGCGTTGGCGACAGCAACGTGAAGGTGCTGAGTGCCGAGCCGTCGATCAGCACGCGAGTAGCCTCGTCAAACAACGTGCCGGTCAAAACCACCTGCCCTGGCAACCAGCAGTTGACCACGCCCGGTGCCGACGAACTGATGGCGGGCGGCGTGATCGATCCATAGACGAGGCGGAGCGCGTCGAGGTCGCCAAAACTCAGGTGAGTTCGCTGGCCGATCGCTGACTGCTGCGCGCTATTGGGCGGCAACACGGCCAGCGTAGTTGCACCGTTTAGCCCCCCTTCGGTGGCACTGAAATGCAGCACAGAATCAAAGTCATACGGCCGCCCAAACGTTCCACCGGTCGGCACGATCTCAAAGTTGGTAATTTGCGCGGGGTCAACATTGGCCGCCTGCACTTGCACATACAGGTCACGATCCGGTCGCTGATGCTCATGCCAGTAGCCGAGCACATGCAAAAGCGCATGCGCCATCTCGTAGCGAACGTTCCAATTGAAGACTCGCAAGACCTGCGCGCCGCCAAAGCGGCCGACGACCGACGAGTTGATCACCGAGTCGCTGATCAGCACGTAATCGGTCTCATTCACGCGCGGCACAAACGTGACGTTCGCGGAGCTTTGCAGATCTTGCATCGCCACCAAAATCGCCGCCTGCATCGCTGGCGTCACGTTTGCCGCAAAGGCAAACGGCACTCGACCATTGGTCCAGCGGGCGCCCGTATAGTTGCCATCCGTCATCGGCGCGACAATCTGACAACCGCGCTGCGGCCGGCCGAGAACCGAAGCAGGCAGTTGGGCCAGTAGCGGCGAGAGGAGCAGTAGGAATGGCAACAGGGAACGCAGTAGCATGCGGAGGATTGTGTCCCCAAAGGTCGCTGTGTGCTAGGTCCGGGCAACGACAGGAGTCTCTCTCGGAACGTAAATAGTGCCACCAAAGCAGTGTCACTGGCTCCACTGGCTCCACTGGCTCCACTGGCCCACTGGCCCACTGGCTCCGCTGGCTCCGCTGGCTCCACTGGCTCCACTGGCTCCACTGGCCCACTGGCCCACTGGCTCCGCTGGCTCCACTGGCTCCGCTGGCTCCGCTGGCTCCGCTGGCCCACTGGCTCCACTGGCCCACTGGCTCCACTGGCTCCACTGGCTCCGCTGGCCCACTGGCTCCACTGGCCCACTGGCTCCACTGGCCCACTGGCTCCACTGGCCCACTGGCTCCACTGGCTCCACTGGCTCCACTGGCCCACTGGCTCCACTGGCTCCACTGGCTCCACTGGCCCACTGGCTCCACTGGCTCCACTGGCTCCGCTGGCCCACTGGCTCCGCTGGCTCCCTGCGCCTAGCAGCGCCCGCACTCAGCCACGTGGCCGAAACAGACGATCGGCGAAGCGGCTCATCCGGTGTTTGTCCGTGACGCGGCGAGTCCGGCGTATCGCATCCGCCACCGGCATCAAGGCCGCACCATCCGGCACCAGCAGCCAAACCGCTTGGTCTGCCGAGGCCGCGGCAATCAGGCCATCAAACTCATCGGTCGAAGTTGCGCTGTCGAGCTTACCGAGCAGCACCATGTCGACGAGGGCGTTGCCAGGCACTGAATACTGGCACTCTCGCGCGAGCAAATAGTCGACGCTGACGCGGAACAGGTCCCCTAGCTTTACCAGGTCGATGCCGCTGGGAAACCGCGCCGCCTTCTCCCATCGCGACACCGCCGACTCATGCACCCCCAAGACCTTCGCGACTTGGTCCTGGGTCATAGCAAAGCGCGCCCGCAGTTCGCGCAGTCGAGCCGCAAGGTGCTGAAACAACTTCTGCTCAGGATCCAACACCGGCTCACTCATACAATTTTCCTTTCGCCTCTGCGCCGCACCAAGCCAGCAGCAACCAAACAGATCTGCCCAAAAAAAGCGCACGACCGCGCTTGAGTTCGCCACTCAATCTCGCCGCCAAGGCTTTCACTTGGCGACCAGATCCCGCGCGATTGAAAGAGCCAACACCGTCCAACACGCGGAGAAAAAGTGCCTTGACCCTACCTCCTCAAGCAAGCAAGTTTCCATCAATTTTGAACTATCACACGGCAATTCAGCAAGAATATTGACAAATTGGCAAGATAGTGCCATGGTTTCTTGCGAGCGGCTGTGTCGGGCACCCACTCGCCTAAATGAAAACCAACCCAGCAGACCTGTTGCCTTTGGCTTACCGCACGGCGAACCGGATCATTCGCAATTCGGTATTAGCTGAAGAGGCCGCCGAACGCGCCATCCATCGCCTGACGCTCGAAATCTTAGCCGGCAAGGAGCCCCGGCTTCCGGCCGCATGGATTCGGACTGCGACCAAGCGTTCTGCCTGCGAGGTCCTGCGCAATGAGTGGTCGCGGCATCGAATGCTCAACGAGTCAGAGAACCTCGCAAGCGAAGTCTGCGACAGCAATCGCGAGTCGCTACGCGAAGAATTGCGACGGGCCATGGCCTCCCGACTTACACGGCGACAACTGCAGGTGCTCGAAGCAGCGCTCGCCTTTCGCAATACCAGGGACGCGGCCGAGGCCTGCTGCATGGCACCGCGTGACTTTCGCCGCTACCTCGACACCATCTCGCGCCACGCGCGCAACCAATTAGAACTGCCATCCGCAGCACCTCCACTCCGACGCTGGCCAAGGCCGCCGCGCGCCTGATAGTCTCCCGCGATGCACATTCCATACACGTTCGCCGCAGCCCTGATCAGCAGCTGCATTCTTATTGCGCAGAACCCTGGCTACACCGATACGCCGATGCTCCCTGGCGGCAAATGGCATGTGCACGACTCGGCGCGACCAGCACCGCTCGTCGTCACGCCCGCGGCCGAGAGCGCACCAATGGCAGCGCCCGCGGACGCGATCGTGCTGTTCGCTGGCAAGGACGCAGCGGCATTCACCTGCAACAACGAGCCAGCAAAATGGCTGCTCGCACAGGACTACATGGAGGTCAATGGCACCGGCAGCGTGCGCACGCGCCGCGAGTTTGGCGACTGTCAGCTACACATCGAGTGGATGGCGCCGGTCGTGGTGACAGGTGATTCGCAGGGCCGCGGCAACAGCGGCGTGTTTTTCTTTGGCCGTTACGAAGTGCAAGTGCTCGACAGCTACGACAACAAGACCTACGCCGACGGCCAAGCCGCCGCGATCTACGGCCAGACTCCGCCGATGGTGAACGCCTGCCGCAAGCCCGGCGAGTGGCAGACCTACGACATCGTGTTTGTCGCACCGCGCTTTTCCGCCGACGGCAAGTTGGTGTCGAAAGCCCGCGTCACCGTCATCCACAATGGCATCCTCGTACACCACGACCAGGAACTAGCTGGCGCGACGAGCCACCGGGCACTCCCGGGCTACCAGCCGCATGGCGGGAAGGGCCCGATCGAACTACAGGACCATGGCAACCCGGTCCGCTACCGCAATATCTGGCTGCGCGAACTCAACCTAACTCCCACCAATGACGTTGCGCAGCCCGCGGTGAAGTGAACCGGCACAGTTGCCAAGCAGCGCCGCTGCGAACGCCATGAAAAACAGCGCCGCACACTGCCAGCAGGCGGCCCTTCAGCGACTGCCGGAATAGGTGCCGACGACCGAGTGGTCGAAGCTAAGGCCCGCTGCGTCCGGCTGCGTCAATTGGGTAGTCACCGCAGCGGCGACCGCGCGCACGAACAACTGCGCAAAGCCCGTCGAATCCACGCTCGTCCAGTAAACCTTGCCGTTGCTGGTTGCTTGATAGCGGCCGTCACCAATCATGGTTGCGATGGCAACCGGCGCACTTGCCGATTGATCCCACATCACAAGGTCGACCTGAGCGCCGACGGCATGCGTGTAGACGAAGTCGCCGGCATCAATGCCATCGCCAACCACCGACATGCCCGTGCCACTCATCGTGCTCCATGCCGCGAGTGCGGCATTGAAGGTCGCAATCTCAGTGCCGTTGTCGCTGTGCAAAAGCGCATTACCGTTGGTGAGCACCCTCGCCAAACTAACCACCCCGCTTGCAGTGTGCGTGATGGTGTTCGGCGCGGCAGTGAGTTGCACCGCCAGCACCGTGCTAGTCGCGCTGCTGCCTTTTATCAGTGCATAGCGGGCGGTGTCACCTGCGATGCCAAGCACCATCGAGGTATCGGCACCATTGCGCAGCGTCGCTGCCGAGCCATCGTCCAGGTCGTAATAAAACGCGTCCACATCGCCTGCCCCGTTGTCGACCGTGTAGATCACCTCGTTGCCTGCGCCGATGGCGGCAAACCCGGCTACCCCACCAGCATGCAGGGTGACTAGCGAGTCATCGACCGGCGACCAGCTGTAGAGATCGGTGGTCACAGAATCCGTCGCGGTAAAGATGACCTGGCTATCAAGTCCAACCGCCACGCAGGTCTTCGAGCGCGTGTCGAGCGCGGTCACGCTGCTCGCCACCTCTACAAGCCCAGTCCCCGTGCGGTAGTAATACAAGTCTTGCTCGCCGCCGCTGCCAACGCGACTAAGCACGAGGCCGCCGTTTGGCAACACCGCGCGCACTCGTTCGTCCTGGCCTGTCGCAGCGATCGTCATCACTGTGTCAGCACTCGGATCAAACACGGCTACATCGCCTTGACCGCCGCGCAGCACGGTGAAGTAAACGAGATTTGTGGCGCTCATCAACGCGGGCATCAGCAAAGGCACATCCTCAGCGATCGAACGCAGCAACTGCGTGCGCGGGTTGTAGACATGCAGTTTGCGCGTGGTGCCAACTTCAGTGAAAACCACGCGATTGTCCGTCGTCTTGCCGACGTAGCTCACATCGCCAGTGGCATTGGCCAGCAGTTGCACGACGTTTCGCGCCATCGGATCGAACACCCAAAGCTGCTGCGGATTTGAAAGTTGGTAGACGAGCCTGCCGTCGGCAAAGCCGGCCGCGAAGGTTGGGCCGGACGACGCACCGCTCACACGCAATGAATCGTCGGAGTTGGTATCGACCAGCAACAAGCCGCTGGTGCCTTCACAGACGACGGCAAAGTTGCCAGTCGTCACGACAACATCAAAGGATGACGAGACCTGCTGACCGGCGGCATCCGAAACCGTGAACTCCACGGTGTAGGAGCCCATCGTCGGAAAGGCGTAATGATAGTTGCTGCCAACAAAGCTGCCGCCACCCGATCTGACCGCATAGGAAAGCACACCCCCCGCACGGTCGTGCACGAAGCCGGCAAGGTCTAGCGCCAACGAAGTGCCACTCGTCACCCGCTGTTGTGGAATCGTATCGACGCGCGGAGCCGGGTTGGAACTGGAGCCGCCATGACTGCATGCAACCAGTAGCGAGAGGCCACAAAGAGAACTGGAGCGAAGAAACATTAACCGTCGATTTGCCATGGCGAGGTGCTTCCCGGGTGTTGAATTTCCGAGCCCTCTGGTGATCGGCGGCACAACGCAAAAGCATTAGGTCGCCGCGATGCGGCCATTGCCAACGCGACAATTGACCGCCGCGGATGTCATCCGTGTGGCACTTCGAGGCGGCCGCGCTGCAGTAACGCATCGACCCGCTTTAGTTCGGAGAAATCTGGCACGTGCACGTGCACAGGAACGCGGCGAATGCGTGCGTCGTCCCGGGCAATCGGCGGCGAGGGATCCGCGGCAAACAAGTCGGCCATGCTGCGCACCGGCACGGCAAAGAAACACTGCTCCGGGATGCCGAGCTCGCGCCACCACTCGCACAGCTTGTGATTTACGTCCGAAAGCAGCCGCTGCCAGTTTTGCAAGCGCAGCCGCGAGCCATACCGCGACTTGCCGCGGGTTTTTTGGTGCGTCGATTGCGCCTTGCCATTGCCACGCACCACGTAGCGCTTGCCTGCTTTGTGACGGATCAGTTCCCCATCGTCCCAATAGCCCACCGCGAACGCGCCAGCCTGCAGCAGCAACAGACAACGACGGCCCATTCGCTCGGGCCATCGCGCACGATAATCCGCGGGCCGCTCGTTCGCTGACGGCGGCGTTAGCACAAACGGCAAAACGAGCCGCGCACCGGTCGCGGGATCGACAAAGGCTCGACCGCGCGGCTCCGCGACTGAATGAGGATACCGCGCAGCAAAGTCGCCAAGCTGCTCGTCGCAGTCCTCGACGCGAAAACGCACCAAAGAGCGATCGCCGGCTTGCCCGCGGCCCAAAGTCACCGCGCTCCTCCGAGTGAACGCCATCGGCAGGAAAAACTTGGCAGCGGATACACGGCGCAGAGGATAGCGACAAAATGCTCGCACTAGGACCGTGCGCCGCCATCGCTATCATGTTCGCCCCATGAACGTCAGTTTTGGCAACGCTGAGCACCCCATCCGTGTCTGCGCGATCGGCTCTGGCCCGTCGTCTTTCTATGCTGTCGAAGCACTATTCAAGGCTGAGGGACTGACGGTTCAGGTGGACATGTTCGACCGCCTGCCGACACCATTTGGCCTCGTGCGTGGCGGCGTGGCACCGGATCATCAAAACATCAAGACCGTCGTGAAGGTCTACCAAAAGGTCGCCGAGCACCCGTCGTTCCGCTTCTTCGGCAATGTCAAAATTGGCCGCGACCTTTCGATCCATGACCTCGAGCGGCATTACCACGCGATCATCTGGGGCATCGGCTGCGAGAGCGATCACAAGCTCGGGATCGCCGGCGAGAACCTTGGTGGCGTGCACTCCGCGACCGATTTTGTCGGCTGGTACAACGGCCACCCGGACTATCGCCATTGTTCGTTTGATCTCGCCAGCGCAACGCGCGTGGCGCTAGTCGGCAACGGCAACGTCTCGATGGATGTGGCGCGCGTTCTACTGAAGGACCCCGCAATGCTGGCCTCGACCGACATCGCCGAGCACGCGCTAGCCACGTTGCAGAAAAGTAACGTGCGCGAAGTAATCATGCTGGGTCGCCGCGGACCTGCACAGGCGGCGTTCTCACCCAAAGAGATCGAAGAAATCGACGAATTACCGGGGGTTGATGTCGTCGTTTCGACGGATGACGGCCGCATTGACGACTACAGCGCTCGCTGGGTCGAAACCCAGGCACGCAGCACGCAGCGCAACGTGAAGTTTCTGACCGAGCAGGTGCACAAGGGTGAGGGCGAGCAGGCAAAAAAACTGCGCTGCCGCTTTCTCGTTGGCCCCGTCGAGTTGCTTGGCCATGACGGCAAGGTCACCGGCGTGAAATTGCAGCATGCGGAACTCGTCGCGGACAAGGACGGCACGCCGCGCCCCAAGTCCATCGACCGCTTTGAAGTGATCGACGCTGACCTCGTGTTCAAAGCAATCGGCTACCGAGGCGTGCCGCTTCCTGGACTAGCGTTCGATGACAAGCGCGGCATCGTGGCGAACGCCGACGGCCGCGTGCTCCAATCAACCGGCGGTGCGACACGCACCGGCCACTATGCCGTGGGCTGGGCAAAGCGCGGTCCCACCGGCCTCGTCGGCACCAACAGCCCTGACAGCAAGGCGACGGTCGAATTGCTCATAGCCGACATACGGGAAGGCAAAACGCTTACGCCGAACGCGGCTGACATCAAAGACCAGCTCCGCGCGCACGAGGTTGACTTCGTAAGTTGGCAGGATTGGCAACGCCTGGATGCGTTTGAGCAGGAGCAAGGCAAGCTATGTGGCAAGGTGCGCCTAAAGCAGCCATCCATCGAATCCATGATGACGACGGTGCGGCAACTGCGCGGCTGATTGGCTCGCCGTCCACGACGGCTATTCCGCTTTCGCACCAAAGTCACTCGCCGGACAAGCTGACTATCGCCGCAGCAAAAGGCCGCGCGGCGACACAGGATTGCGCGATGCGCTGAAAGGTGCGGCCAATGCCAGCAGCAGACAAAGACAAGCCAGGCCGGCCGCGCCAAAGGGACTGGCTCCGCAGCGATTGCATTATGCGACCCGCGCTTCTCCATGATGATTTAGCACTAAGACAAACCTCGTGTGCGCCGAACCGGACAAGACGGATAACACGAGATTGCCTTTAGCCCCAACTCAAAGCCAATCCCTAGGCCGCAAAGCCCGTTAAAAATCATCTTCTACGGCCACGCGCACTCTTCTGATGCCCAGCAAAGCACCTCCCCTGCCTTGCCCCACCACATACTTTTTCAACGGACTTCATAGGCTTAGACTTCATTCCACAAGCTAGTGCGAGGAACGATTGGGAGCGCTAGCTGGCACGCCCCCAAGGGCTCTTATAGGACTGCCCGCGCACGACACATCAAAGCCGAGAGACTCATAAGGCCCCCAAACCAGAGCGGGGCCACTGCGGGGCTGGGCCACTGCGGGGCCACTGCGGGGCTGGGCCACTGCGCGGGCACTGCGGGGCTGGGCCACTGCGCGGGCACTGCCGGGCGGCGGGCACTGCGGGGCTGGGCCACTGCGGGGCGGGGGCACTGCGCGGCGGGCACTGCGGGGCTGGGCCACTGCGGGGCTGGGCCACTGCGCGGGCACTGCGGGGCTGGGCCACTGCGGGGCTGG
>BJHM01000047.1 GCA_014192625.1 Planctomycetota bacterium | reverse complement strand
GCGAAGGAACCCTGCGGAGTAATCCTGCGGAGTAATCCTGCGAAGGAACCCTGCGGAGTAATCCTGCGGAGTAATCCTGCGGAGTAATCCTGCGAAGGAACCCTGCGGAGTAATCCTGCGGATGAACCCAGCGGAGTAACCCAGCGGAGTAACCCCGCGGAGGAACCCTGCGGAGTAACCCCGCGAAGGAATTCCGTCTGCGCGTCGCAGTGCGGCACATTGCACCACGCGGTTGCTCGCTGCGGGGCGCTTTCGAACCGACGCCTAGCTAACGACGCGGGCCGCTCGAATGGCGGCCCGTGGCAAAAAAAGGTTTTGTGCAGAGCTTTTGCTCCGCGTGCGGAACCCTTAGAGCTTGACGTCGACGACCTGGTCCACCTTGAAGTCGAAGCTGATCTCCTCATCGACGTTGATCAGTCGGCCGGTGCCTTTGAACTCGTTGAAAATGATGGCGCCAGACATAGAGCGGCCATCTTCGAGCACGATCTTTACCCAGTCCGCTTGGCGGGCATTCATGAGCAGGTCATAGACCTCTTCACGAGTCGGACGTGTGACGTTGCGTTCAGCCATTGGTTGTTTCTCCTCTAACCTTTTTTTGGATGTGGTGTTTGGGGTCGGGGTGCACGCGCTCTCGAATTTGTAGGGATCGCCATATCGCCAGCGATTCCCCCTTCGAGCAGCACCCGCGACCATGATTCGAAGCGGAGAGGATCTTGCCACAGGGTTCGCAACTCGACAAGTGGCCGAAAGCCGCCGACCATTTTGTTGACCTCGCGAACTCTGAGCAGTGGGGCGGCGGGGCCGAGTTGCGGCAAGTCGACTACAAAAACTAGGCCGATATGCACCTTCCCGACTTCGGTTGCGTCGTCATTTAGCAGCCCGATGAAGCGCGGTTCTGGTGCCGTAAGTGGCTCCCAGAAAAGTTCTTCCGAGAGCTCTTTGTCGAGCACCCGGCGGAAGAACAGCGCATCAAGCGGCTCGCTTGCGGGATTGGCGTGGCCGCCGAGGCCAATCGACAGCCGGTTGTGCAGCCGTGTTTCGCTCTGCGCCGCTTTGCGTTGCACGCAGAACACGCGCCCCGGCTGCCGGATTACGCAGTATGGGATGGTCTGCTTCCACGCCGGGTTGGCCTCGGCCTCGTCGCGCGGCACGAAAAGTCCAAGGCGAACGAAGTCGCAGAGGATCTTCTGTGCTGCGTCTGCGGCGAGCGGCAGGTAGCCCTGTGGCCAACTACCGGCGAAGTAGTCTTGCCGGCGTACAACGAAGACCTGTTCCATCGCGTCAGCGCATGCTTGCTTTGGTGTTACGAACGAAGAATGCGTCGCTCAGGACTTTGTTTCAGCAGGCGGTTCTTTGCGCAGCAGTGCGCGCAGTCCGGCCAGCGAGGTGAGTTCGCCCTTGTGGCCCTTCGTCTCGGTGACTTCGCGGCCGCTGTCGACGGTGATCACGCGTGAGTCGCGTGCGCCCTGGTCGCTTCCACCGCGGAAACCACCGCGGTCGTTGCCGCCTCGGCTAGGGCGATCCGAGCGATCGCTCCGCGCAGGTCCACGATCGTCGCGCCTCCCTGGTGCTGCCCCTGGGAGTGCGGCCACTTCGCCTTCGACCTTTGGGTCCTTGCCCTCAAGTGGCTTGCCTTCCGGGGTGAGCGGCGAGGACCGCTTGCCAAAGCGGCGGCTCTCGGGTGCACGCGCAGCGCGCGAGAACACCGGCTGAGTTTCCCGTGGCTCGCGGCGTGGGCGCGAGCGCGGACCCTGATCCCCACGGTCGCCGTTTTCGTTGCGGCCAGTTCGTTCGCCACCACGGTCGCCGTTTTCGCTGCGGCCAGTTCGTTCACCACCACGGTCGCTGCGTTCACTGCGCGGTGGCTTCTGGGCTTCCTGCAGTTGGCGTGGCTTTAGCATCGACAGCGAGATCTTCTTTTGCTCGCGATCGACATGCACAACCCAGATATCCACTACCTCGCCGACGCGCAGCATCTGCTGTGGGTCGCGCAGTCGGAAGGTGGGGATCTGTGAGATGTGGACTAAGCCGTCCTGGCCGATACCAAGGTCGATGAAGGCGCCAAACTCGGTAATGCTGGCGATGCGGCCGCGCAGGATGAGGTCTGGGCGCAGGTCATCGAAGCCGTTTACGCCGGGGTTCACCGTTGGCGTAAGCACGCCGCGCGGATCTTTACCGGCATCGCATAGCGACAGGAACACGCCGATCACGCGGCGCCGGTCGATCTCGGGACCCATGTAGTCCTCCGGCCGTTGCTCGCGCAGGTCCGCACCGAACACCTGCTCGATCGGCATGGCTTTTTTCGCGGCGATGGCGCGGGCGATGTCATAGTCGGCGAGCTGCACCGTGGTGCGATCCAACGGCTCGCTGCCACCTTCCACCGTGAGGAAGCTCGCCACGTATTTGGCGACCTGCGCCATGCCGGGCACTTCGGCGAGCAGCGCGCGCGACTGGAAGCCGCCAAGTTTTTTGCGGTGCTCGACGATCGCCTTCGCCAGTTCAGGATTGAGGCCTGGCACCATGGCGAGCAAGTCCACTCCGGCGGTGTTCAGGTCTACGCCGACGGTGGCAAGACAGGAGCTGACGACTCCTTCAAGCTCGCGTTGCAGCGTGCCCTGGTGCACATCGTCCAGCGTTTGGCCGAGGCCAAGTGTGCGGAACTCCATGTGGAGCAGTTCGCGCAGTGGGTCCTGCAAGCGGCGGCCCAGCGAGACCGCGGTGCGGATGCCGACTTCGACGCCCGACATGGACTTCCGGCCATCCGAGCTAGTGGCAAAGATCGCCGACGCAGCCTCGTCGACTGGGACCACCATCGGCAAGGCTTCGCCGGTCATCGCGGCACGCAGGGCCTCGACCAGCTTCTCGCTGCCGGCCTGGCGGCGGCCATGCGGCACGGAGATCGCCGCCGGTTGTTGCTCGCGGATCAAAGCTACCAGTGCTTCGACCGTCGCCTTCTTTTCTTCATCGGTCGAACAGGTCAGCGTTTTGTGCTGGGCGACGGAGCCGTCTTCGGAAAGCAGTGCGGCCCAGACGTTTTTGCTGCTGGTCCGCAGCGACAGCACCTTCTTGTGGCCGAGTGGTGGCGCCAACAATTGCGACCTGAGGTTGCGCGCGTAGCTGCGCACGGCCTCACGGTCTGCCTTCTCTTTGATCCGGCGGCGCACGTCGCGGCTGCAGCCTTCTTGCAGGCCGTTGTTCCACGCATGGTCAAACACCAGGTCGTAGAAGTCGCGCAGCATCGAACCTTCTATGAGGTCCTTGCCAACCAGCGGCCGCAGCAGTTCGCGGTGGTGCTGATCGGGCAACCCAAGTTGGAGTTGCAGGATGCCTTCGCGCTCGGCGCGGCGCAGTGCCAGCATCCGGCTCGCGCTAATCCGACTGATTGGCTCGGCGAAATCGAAGAACTGTTGGTAGCGCTCGGCGCCACCTTGGCCTGGATTGACGGCGCGAGCGCGCAGCACGCCACGTCGTAACTCGGCGCGGCAGCTTTCTCGCACCGCTGGGTCGTAGACGAACTTCTCCGACAAGATCAGCAGCACGCCTTCGAGGACTGCCTCGATCGTCGGCAGGCCGTTCGCCTCCGAGACATACTCCTGAGCAGATTCTTGTAGCGACTTCTCACCGAGTTGGCGGTGCTGCACGGCGAGCGCCAGCGGCATCAAGCCCTTCTCCTCCATCTGCATCGCCGACGAGCGGCGACGCGGGCGCATCGACTGGTAGAGGTCGTCGAGCAGGTCTTGATCTACCGTGCTGTTCAGCGTCTGCTGCAACCCTTCCGACAGTCGGCCGCGTTCTTGCGCCTGCTGGGTGATGGTCTGCTTGCGTTGCTCCATGTCCGTGAGGAAGTGGAGTCGATCCGCGATTGCCTGAAGTCGGTCCTCGAACATGTCGCCGGTTGCGGCGCAGCTGTGGCGAGCGATGAATGCAGGTGAGGCGCGATCTTCGAGTAGTGCAACGGCAGCAAGAATGTGCTCAGGTGCGCTGTCGAACTCGGCTTGAAGACGATCAAGAGTGGCTTTGGATGCCATGGTGGAGAAGCATTGGACGAAAGTCCAAGCTGGCTTTTGGAGAAGTGAGGCCGCATGAAGGCGTCCCCTGGGAATACCGGCTGACCGGCGAAATCGGGCTGTGACAATAGCACGCCGCGGAATGACTGCCAGCGGTGGCATGACAAGGTTCTCCGTTGTGTGAAATCCTCGTCCGCCGCAAGATCGACCGTCCGATGACGCCGCCGCTCGACCTGTCGCAGGTGAAAAAGATTTGGCTCCGAGCCCCCAACTGGGTCGGGGACCTTGTTATGGCGACTGCTGCCATCGACCGGTTGCGAACCGCATTTCCTAGGGCGGAGATCGTGGGCGGGATGCGGCCCATCCTGCGGCCGATGCTCGCGGGCACCCATTGGTTTGACCGGATCGTCGACACCCCGCGTGCCAGTGGCCTCGCTGGCCTATGGCGGCAGGTGCAGCAACTGCGCGCCGAACGTTTCGACCTTGCCGTGGTGCTGCCCAATTCCATCGAGACTGGGCTGATCCCGTATTTAGCAGGCGTGCCGCTGCGGCTTGGTTACCGGCAAGGGCGCCCATTCCTGCTCAACCTTGGCCGATCGGCGCAGGTGCGGCGGCGTTGGTTTCAAGCACGCATGGGGCCGCGGCGGTGGGCCACGCCGATGCCAAACTACTACCGCGACCTGCTCGATTGCCTGGGCATCGAGGGCACGGCGATCCATCCCATCCTGAAGGTGCTGCCAAAGGAGCACGAAGATGTGCAGCAGCAGCTACGAAAGCTCGGCATCGGCGATCACGAGCGCATCGTCCTGTTTGTCGTCGGCGCCAACTTTGGCTCGAGCAAGCTGTGGATGCCGGAACGGTTTGCTGCGGTCGCCAAGCACTTTCAGGCGCGTGGACTGCGATCGGTAATCACGGTTGGTCCAGCTGAAAAAGAACTCGGCCAGCGCATCGCCAAAGAGGCTGGCGTGGTTGGACTGTTTGACCCCGTATTGCCACTCGATCAGCTGAAGGCGTTGGTGGCGCGGAGTGTTTTGTTGGTCACTGGCGACACGGGACCGCGGCATTTGGCGGTGGCGTTGGACCGGCCGGTCGTCTGCCTGATGGGGCCCAATGATCCCAACTACACGGACTATTGCATGGAACGGCAGATTCTTATTCGCAAAGAATTGCCCTGTTCGCCGTGCCAGCGCAAGGTGTGCCCGCTTGGTCACCATCAATGTATGCGCGACATCACCGTTGCCGAAGTGATCGCCGCGGGCGAGCAGTTGTTGGCAACCTGGTCGTGAGCTAGCCAACGCAGCGGCGGCGCATGCCGCAGCCCGCCCATTGCCAACGGCAAGCCCCAATGGCGCTGCGACGGAGTGTTCTGTGGCGGCGGCAAAAATCGCCGGTGGCGGATTTTGTGCTTCGTTGCAACTCGGGTTATTCGCAGGTTCGCAACCGTGGCATCGCCACGGTTGCTCGGCCTTGTGGAGTCACGTTGCCAAGGGTGCGCATCGGGCGACCGATGCGGTGTGCCTGGCCAAGCGCAGAGGAACCATGCACGATCATGGCTGTTGTCGATAGGCTATTGGCAATCTGCTGCACGCTGGCGCGGACTTTCATCCAATGTCGCAAGGCACGTTTCTTCTTCTCGTGACGCACGATGGTCAGGTCGATTCGCACTCGTTCGAGAAGGACGTAGTGTCGATCGGCCGTTCGCGTGACTGCGACGTCTATCTGCCCGATCGGCTGATCTCGCGCACTCACTGTCGCATCGAGCGCAATGGCACCGGCTTTACGCTGGTCGACGCTGGCGCCAGCAATCCAGTGCGGCTGCACAATCAGCCGGTGGTGCGTGCCGATTTGCAGCCCGGCGACGTTTTTACCTGCGGTAACTACGAGATCGCATTGTCGCTGCCAGTTTCTGGCCATGCCTCGGTCGATGAGACGAGCCTGCCAAATGATCCGCGCAGCAATCAGGACCTGTTGACGTTTTTGGCGATCGCCCGTGCGCTCAATGAAGAACACGACCTGACGCGATTGCTCACGCAGATTGTCGATGCGGCGATCTTGCTGTGCGCGGCGGAACGCGGCTTCCTGATGCTCGGCAACGGCGGCGAGCACTCGGTGGAGGTGGCGCGCAACTTCGCAAAGGAGGAGGTGCTTAGTCCCGAACTCAATGTGTCACGCACGATCGCGCGGCGCGTGTTCGAGTCTGGCATCGCCGAACTGACGACCAATGCGCAGGCGGACGATCGCTTTAGAGACCTTCAGTCGGTAACGGATCTGCGACTGCGTTCGGTGCTTTGCATTCCGATCCGCATAGCCGGCCAGGTTGGCGGCGTTCTCTACGTCGACAATCGGCTCCAGCAGCAGGTTTTTCATTCGCGCGAGCAGACGTTCTTGATGTCCCTTGCCGACCAAGCGGGCGTGGCGATTCACAATGCGCGCAGCATGGCACAGCTAAACAGTCAGCAGGCTGAGTTGCAGCAGGCGCTCGATCGCGTCGATCAGCTCAATGGCGCGTTGCAGGGCCAGCTTCAAGAGCGCACCGCCGAGTTGTTGGAAGTTCGCGAAAAACTGTCGGCGCAGCATGTCGGTCTGCGAACCAAGTACAACTACCAGCAGATCGTCGGCACTGGTCGCGCCATGCGCGCAGTGTTTGCGTTGCTCGATAAATACATCGACACGGACGATCCCGTGTTGGTCACGGGAGAGTCTGGCACCGGCAAAGAACTCGTCGCGCGCGCGATCTATACGCAGAGCCGGCGCAAGGGGAAGAGCTTCATCAGTGAGAACTGTGCGGCCTTGCCGGAGGCGTTGCTGGAGAGCGAACTGTTTGGCTATCAGAAGGGCGCGTTCACTGGTGCGATTGCCAACAAGAAGGGCCTGTTTGAGGCCGCGTCTGGCGGCGTGTTGTTCCTCGACGAAGTCGGCGACATGTCCCTTGAGTTGCAGAAGAAGCTGCTGCGCGTGCTCCAGGACGGCGAAGTGCGGCCGCTCGGTGCGCGCGAAACCCTGAAGGTCGATGTGCGCTTGATCACTGCCACCAATCGGAACCTGGAGGAGATGGTGCGCGAAGGCGCGTTCCGCGAGGACCTCTATTACCGCATCTCGGTGTTGCCAGTGCGCCTGCCACCGTTGCGCGAACGTCGCGAAGACCTGCCGCACCTGGTCAAACGGTTCCTCGCCGACCTGCAGCATTCGACAAATAATCGCATTCGTTTGAGCCCCGATGCGATGGACAAGCTGGTCGCATATTCGTGGCCGGGCAACGTTCGTGAACTGCAGAATGAGCTGCGTCGCGCTTCGATTCTCTCCGACGGCATCATTCTGGAAGCGCATCTGAGCGAGCAGGTTCGTTCTGGCAAAAGCAGCACACAGGTGGGGCTTTTGGCGGACGGCTCGGTGCCCGCCGAACGCAACACGACGCTGCCCGATATGGTCGCGCAACTCGAACAGCACGAGATCAAGAAGGCATGGGACAAGGCGGAGGGCAATAAGAGCCGCGCTGCGGAGATGCTCGGCTTGTCGCGCTTTGCCCTGCAGCGCAAGCTCGAGAAATATGGCATGGATCCCGATGCTCCTCCTGCGCCTGAGGATCAGAAAGGCACGGGCGACGCATGACGTTTGCGCAGCCGTTTCACGACTACGAGATCCTTGATCGGGTCGGTGCCGGCGCGATGGGGACCGTATTCAAGGCGCGGCAGAAGCGATTGTCGCGCATCGTCGCACTCAAGGTGTTGCGCCCGTCGCTCGCGCGCGATGAGCGTTACGTCGAGCGCTTGCGCCGTGAAGCGCGCATTGTCGCCGCTCTCAACCACCCAAACATCGTCACTGGCTACGACCTCGGCGAGGAAGGCGGCTACCACTTCTTCGTGATGGAGTTTATCGAAGGCAAGTCGCTGCGCGGCTTGCTGTCGGAGTGGGGTATCTTCCCTGAGGATCAGGTGCTCAAGGTCGCAATCCAGGTGACATTTGCGCTCGATCACGCGTTTCAGCGCGGTGTCATCCACCGCGATATCAAGCCCGGCAACATTCTGATCGACGAGCAGGGCAATGTGAAGCTCACCGACATGGGGCTCGCCAAGGGCCCCGCGGATGCGGCTCTCACGCGTGAGGGTTCCACGGTCGGCACGCCGCAGTACATTTCGCCGGAACAGGCGATCAACCCGCAGGACGTGGACATCCGCAGCGATCTCTACTCGCTCGGTGCCACGCTCTATCACATGGCAACTGGGCAGCCGCCGTTCCGGGGCGAAACGATTGCCGAGGTCATCACCAAGGTTTTGCACAACGTTGCCCAATCACCGCGCAGCCTAAATCCGGCGTTGAGCGAAGGGTTGTCGCTGGTGATCCGCAAGCTGCTCGCAAAGGACCTGCGGGTGCGCTACCAGACCCCGCTCGAACTGCTCGAAGACTTGCAGCGGGTGCAGCAGAGCAAGCTGCCGGCCGTCGATGAAAACCGGCTGCTTGCCGGCGAGGTCCCGGGCCGCATCAGCAGCAGTTTAGGCAAGGGCAATGGCGCTAGCCTCAAAGCCTGGGTGGCCTTCCTCACGAGTGCCGCGGCCTGTTCGGTTGGTGCGTTCTGGTATGGGGTTCACTTGCGCGTCGACAGTCCGTATGCGCAAGGCACGGAGGTGTTTCTAAGTGATCTCAGCAGCGAACTTGCTAACCAGCCCACGCTGCAGGCGAAGTGGCAGCAGCTGTTGCAGAACGAGCCGGAGGCGCCGTCTGGTTCTGCACCTGGCATCGAGGCGCAGAGGCGTGGCATCGCGGTTTTGATCGAGCAGGCAGTAGCCGCGGCCGTGGTCGAGTTGCAGGGGGAAAGTTGGCCAACCACGCAACGCTGGATTGTAAATCCCGAACGTTGGCCGAGTCTGATCGACTTCGAACGAGAACGCATCAGCAAGCTGGTTTTAGATCGCACCGGTTTCCTGCCAGAGCAACTGCCGCAGTCGGTCAATGCTGCGAGCGTGGCATCGTTGCGCGCCGCCGTCGAGCGCGCGATCGAGTTGCGCGACCATGAGCTGTTGTCTCGCTGGCAGTCCTTTCTGGCTGTTGATCTACCGTTGCGCGCGACGGAGCGCATTGCAAACGGGGACTACCGCGAAGCCGACAAGATCTGGCGCAATGGGCTGCAATCGTTTTTCGACGGCCGCTTGCAGCCTAGGTTGGACAAGGTCTCCGAGTCCTTAAAAGCCAAGGCCAACAAAGATTTCGAGTCGGCGAAGAACGGCACTCGTGGCTTGCCCGCTCTGCAAGCTGCCGAACAAGCCACTGCTGCCTCGTTGAAAGACGAGGCTCGTGCGGGGATTCAACTGCTGAAAGAGCGCATGGCTTTGCAGTTCGATCCGGCATTGCTGCGCCAAGAACTGCAGCGACTGCGCGCCGAGCTTGGTCGGTCCTACCCTGCGTCCAGCAGGTTTCGCGCCGACGAAGACCCTTGGCGCGAGGTCGAACGTTGGGTCGATGCCTGCGATCGCGAGCTCACGTTGAATGCCGCCGAAGCAGAGCGCCAACACATAAACCGCCTGCTCGATCTCGCTTGGTTATCGTTTGGCAAGGATCCGGTAGTTGCTGTTCAGACGCTGCCCCTTGAGCTGCCTGCTGCCGACCAACGCCAGCAAGCCCTGTTGGCCGAACATCGCAAGGCGCTCGCGGCGGGCAGCCGCGTGGCGGTCGCCATGGTAAAGGCGCTGCAAAGCGGCCCTGTGCGGCTGGCCGCGGGCAGCGGCGGTGATCCGCTGAGTGTCGAACTCACTGCGGTTGCACACGACAACGGTTTGCAGTTGATTGCCCTCGACTCCTCGGGGCTGCGTTGGAATGCACAAGTGACGGAGTTCCGGTTTGGCAAATTGTGGGACCAGTTGGCCGGTCGTGGAGAGTTGCTCGATGTCCCAGAAGATGAGCGTGCACTTGGGCAGGCGGTGCTGGCCCTCGCTGGCGATGACCTCAGTAATGGCGGCGCGTTGTTGCAGCCGCTCCTCAGCCCGTTTTTGCGCGATGAGGTAAGGCTGCGAATAGAAAAAATGCGCAGTAGAGATGCGAGCCATGTCACGGGCTACGCAGTTGCCTTGGCGCGAATTGAAGACGCGTTTTCTCGCGCCAGCAGGGGCGACAATCTGCCAGCAGAAAAAGGTGCAGGGGCCCCATCCGAAGGAGCGTTGCCAGAGCTCGAAGCTGCGTTGCGGGCGTTTGAAAACCCTCGATTCAAAGACAGCCAGACGGAAGCGGATCGCGCGCGTATCAAGGTGATGAAGGATTGGTGCGGCTCGGAGCGCACGCGCATGCAGGAACAAAATGGCCTGCGCGACCGGGCGCCCAAAGGTGCCACAGTTGAGCTCACGCCGGTGACCAGAAAAGACGCTACTCATTACTCGGCATCCGTGCGGATTGCGGGGCAACCGTTGCTGGCCGGCGCTACGGATAGCTGGGTTTGGAATAAGGCTGCGGCCGCAGTCGAATGCGCGAGCGTTACCAGTGCACAAGTGGCGGACATGGTGCGCTGCCGTCTCGAAATTCGCAGCGGCATTCCGGACAAGGTTCTCGCAGTCGAATGCGCGATCAACCTAGCACTGCCACCCAATGTGGTTGGCAGCCGCCAGTATGTCTTTGAGGTGCGCGGCGTCTTCGTCTTGATGCTGGTTACCGCCGACGACAATGTGCGAGCTGTCACGATCAAGGGCGATCCAAAAAGCGAGGCCGCAGTGCATGAGGCGAGCCTGCGGGTGCAGGAACTTGCAATGGATGGCAGGGTGCATGCGCACGTGCTGCCAAATGTCGAGCACCAGTTGCGGTTGTCGATCTCAGCCTCACCAAACCGCACACGCGCAACCGCGCAGGTGTTTTTCGACAACGTCGAATTGTGCAAGGACGCCGCCGTTAGCTTGGACCCGCAGCAGGCGTGGAACTTCACTGCCTATCCGTTGCAGAGAATGTCGCTGCGCGCGATTCAGTTTACTGCCCACGACTACTGAGGCGCGTTTAGCGGATTGGCGCTGCGTTCGGGGTTGCGGCAGGCGGCTTGTGCAGGGGTGATTGCAACGGCAGGGTCGCCTTCAGCTTGTCAGGATACGTGGCATTCTCGAAGTCGCCGTAGTTTGAGAGTGCCGCAAACAACTCGGCTGATGGCAGTGCTCGACCGGTCACGCGTGACTCTGCGCGCTTCGCGAGTTCGATGCAGCCCACGCGTCCAAGGTCAATCGCTAGCAACTGATCGGCGCTTTGTGTTGGCTCATATTCACGCAGCAGCAAGGCGGTCCCAAGAGCCCCGCGAGCATCTGCCAAAATCAGTTGCAGGCGGTGGCGCAGGCGCAGGTCCGCTGTCGGCTCAGGTGCTTCGGCTTCCGCCTGCAACGCCAACGCTCGGGCCGAGGCGGTGTCGCCCGCAGTCAGTCGGCGGTGGGCATCGCGGCGCAATCGTTGACCGCGCACGCTGCTATCGAGGCGCGCGAGACTGTCTGCCGCGCGCAGCGCTGCCGCCGCACGCAGACCCGGGTCGGCACTGGCGAAGGCTGCGGCGCGCAAGCGCTTTTCCGCCGCCTCATCCTGGCCGAGTGCCGCGTCGAGTTGGCCGATGCGGTAATCGATGCCAGGTAGGCCCTGATCAAACGACCGCGCGCTGTGCAGCGCTCTTCGTGCGTCGATCAGTTCGCCAATTTCTTCACAGTGTGAGGCGCGGCGCAGCCAGGGCACGGACAACCAGCGCGAATGCTGTGAGCAGCACGGCGGCAGCTGTTCTGCTTGCAAAAGGCGATCAGAAAAGCGGAGCGTTTGAGCCAAATGCAGCAGCACATTGTCTGGCACAATGCCAGCAATATCGCTTGTGACGCGGCAGCCGTCTGCCTCGGGTGTCACTAGGATGCGCAAGGCTGCGCACGGGTTGTTGAAGCCGCGCAACTCGGTGGCCGGCAGCCACTCGACGGTCATCACGTGCGCTAGATCCGAGGACCGATTTGCGCACAGGCGGCCGGATGCTCGCGCTGTCCAATGGCCATCGGCGCGTTGTTCAAAGCAAATGAGAAAGCTGCCGTCCGCAGCTGCTGACGCCGGCGCACCAGCGTGGTAGGGCAACGGGTCTGCATTGAGCAACGCGATCCGGCAGGCATCAGCGCAAAGGTAGGCCACGACCGCGGCCGGCAGCGAACTTGCATGATCTGCCGGTGCGCAGGACTCGCGCGGCAGACTGCAAGCGCCGAGTGCAGTCAGCGCACCGACGATCAGGACTGCTGTGGAATGCTGCATCACTAGATCTGCGGGATCGGGTCGCCAAGGGAGGTGCTTGAGTCTCTTAATGTGGCGATATTCGTTGCTCGTTCGCGGCGGCGTTGGCCCAGATCGATGACAGCGGTGTTGCAAGCCCAGCGCCTTGATCCCCGCACCAAGGATCGTTGAGTGCCCGATCTGAGACAGGCACGCGATGCAGGTACCGGGTGCGAATAAGTGGCGCCACGCGTGCGCGCGGCACCGACAACGGTTCCCCGTGCCACTTTGATGTTCACTGCAACCGCCGCGGTCATTGCCACTACGCATTGCCGCAGGCCGCGCAAAATAGTTCGTCAACGGCGCGGACGCTGTCGGGCGATTGCGCCCCGTCCCGTTCGTAGTGCAGCACAAACGAAGCAGCACAAACGAAGCAGCACAAACGAAGCAGCACAAACGAAGCAGCACAAACGAAGCAGCACAAACAAAGCAGCACAAACAAAGCAGCGAGCCCGCTCCTGCTTGCGGCAAGGATCGCGCTCGTTGTGGCGCGCAGCCGTTCGTTAGGAATCGCGGTGCGGTTCTGGGTCCTGCTGGTCGCAGGCAGTCGATTTTGTTGCGGTCACTTTGGCCGCTCGTGCGTCGGGACCGCTGCGCGGCAGCACGGCAAACTGTTCCCCGTCGTGCCAGTAGAAGGCCGCTTGCCAGCGGTTCCCCACGGGCGCGAAGATTGCGTGCAGGCAGTGCGGCCAGAGTGCTTGTCGATCGGTGGGCGATAGCGCGACGGTGCCGGTTGGATGGCTGTGAGCAAACCCAAGGAACGTGGCGGTTGGCGGGCAGCCCGCCAGTGCCGCCGCAAATGCCGCCGGTGTCACTTCGAACCGGTCGGGGGATTGTCGAAGGTTGTGCAGCGGCAGCATGTGGAGCACGTGCAATACCGAACCGCAGCGCCAGCCAAACAGTGCTGCCACGCCTTCTGCCGGCAGTGCCGCGCGCATCACGGCCGCGATTTGTCGGCGCATTCTGCTAGCGCAGCGAACCGAACGGAAGGCCTGTCGTTCGCACGCTTCATCGCGACTTGGGTTGCAGCGCGCTGGCGCTCTCATTGCTATCGTTTCGCCATCCTTCGTGGTCTTTTGTTCCATGCTCATCCGTCCTCTATTCGCTGTCGCAATGTGCGCCGCAATTGTGTGCATTCCGTGCACTGGAACAGCACAGGAGCCAAAGCCGGACGCACATGCTGCTGAGGGCGCAGCATACCGAGAGGTCTTGCAGACGCTCTGCTCGGCAGAACATGCGGGGAGAGTTTCCGGCACGGTTGGCGGCGAGCAGGCGATTGCATTTTTGGCGCGGCGATTTGCTGCGCTAGGGCTCCTGCCGATGGCGGCGGATTCGTTGCGGCAACCGTTTGCGACCAAGGACCCCGAACCGCCGCAGTGGTTGCCAAAGACCTCATGCAAGGTGCTCGTGGATGGCCACGAAAGCGAACTAAAAATCAATCAGCAGTGGGCGCCGTTCCCGTTTTCAGTCGAGGGCACGATTGCCGCCAAAGTGGTGTTTGCAGGCCACGCGCTGGCGATCCCCGAACTCGGGATCGATGACTTCGCAGGCCTCGCGGTGCGCGGCAAAGTCGTATTGGCGTTGCGCGGCGGTCCGCGGTGGCGCGCAGGCGATGCCGCAGTCCGCGCGTATTTGCCGCAGTTGTCGTTTCGGGCAAAGGCCGAGCGAGTGGCGGCGCTGGGGGCGGTCGCACTGTGGATCGTCGACCGCGCGGATGAAAAAGCAGCCCCGCTCGATTTCGCGTCGCTAAACCAAACCACCGGTGCTGGTGCGGTGCCGATGCTGTTTGCCGATCGGGCGACGGTGGCCCGCTGCTTCGTTGGCGGCAGCGACGGATTGTTGGCGGCGCAGCACGCGCTCGATCAGGGGCAGGCTTTGCTTGCGCTTTGCGATGTCCACCTCGAGCTCTGTATCGCCGCCTCGCACCGGCCAAAGCTTGGCACCGCAAATGTGGTTGGCCAACTACTCGGCAGCGGCGAACAGCGCGACGAGCTGGTGGTTTTGGGGGCACACCATGACCACATCGGCATGGGCCGGTTTGCGTCGCTCGCGGGCCCAGAGGGCATCGGCCAGCTGCATCCCGGCGCGGACGACAATGCGAGCGGCATCGCCGGCATGCTGTTACTGGCGCAACGTTTTCGCGAGCGCGGCCCGGGCAATCGGACCTTGGTGTGCGTCGCGTTTGGTGCCGAAGAACTAGGCCAGCTCGGCAGTCGTTGGTTTGTGGATCAGTTGACGAGCCCGCGCAAAGTTGCCGCGATGATCGATCTCAACATGATCGGTCGCGGTCAGTCCGGCACGCTGGTGGCTTATGGCACCGGATCCGGTGCTGGCCTTGCGGCGCTGGTGGCCGCGCACGCCGAACGCTGCAAGTTGCCGATCGAACTCCGCGATCGTTCTAGCTATCGGGCCGACCAGGCCGTGTTCCTATTGAACGCAACGCCGGCGCTGTTGTTTACGACGGGCCTCCACAGTCAGTATCACCGACCCAGCGATGTGCCCGAGCGGGTCGAGGTGGCGGCGGCGTTGCAGATTGTCGATTTGGTCGACTCGGTGCTGATAGATCTGGTAAATGGCCCACGCCGCGCATTCGTTGCTGGGAACAACCGGTGATCGCACGGCATACTGAATAGCTCGCATGAACGAACCGCTATACGGCACTCAAAACGCGCACTGCACACCGCTCGGGCCTCTGTCAGCACCACTGCATCGTGCGACGACGGTTGCACAACCGGATGCCGAAACGGTTCGGCTGCTGGGCACTGGTCAGCGCAAGGGTGAGTTTTATCAGCGCGTTGGCCACCCAAACTGCTGGCAGTTTGAGAGCCTTGCTGCTGCGCGCGAAGGTGCGGATGGTGCGGTTGCGTTTGGCAGCGGGATGGCGGCGATGAGTGCTGCGATCCTAGCTCACGTGCGCGCCTTCGACCGCGTGCTCATTGCGCAGGAGATTTATGGCGGCACCTCCGCTTTTGCGCTGCAGGATCTCGTGCGGTTTGGCGTGACGGTCGATCGCTTTTCGTCGCTGGACCTAGCCTCGTTGAAAACTGCGCTCAATAAACCCACGGCGCTGGTGGTGTTTGAATCGCCGATCAATCCGACGCTGCGCGTGGCCGACATCGACGCCATCGTGGCGCTCGCTCGGGCGGCCAAGGCAAAGACGATCTTCGATGGCACGTTCGCGCCGCCACCCATCCAACGAGCCCTCGACCAGGGCGTAGATATGGTCGTGCATTCCGCGACCAAGTTTTATGGCGGCCACTCGGATGTGTTGGCGGGGTTTGTCGCCGGCGCGCACGCATCGCTTCTGCCGATCGAGGCGTTCCGCCGCCGCACGGGCGGGATTTTGGCACCTGACCCGGCTTGGCTGCTGCTGCGCTCCTTCGCAACGCTGGATTTGCGGATCGCCGCAGCGCAGTCAGCAGCCGCAGAGATCGCACTTGGTTTGCGTGCGGAGGTTGCGTCGGGCCGTCTGCAAACCGTGATTTATCCAGGCGCCGCCGATCATCCTGATCGCGCGCTGGTTTTGCGGCAGATGGGGGGCGGCGGCACGATGCTGAGCTTCGTGGTGCCGGGTGGTCTGATCGGCGCCAAGGCGGTTTTCAATCGTTTTGAGGTCATTGCGCGGGCCCCGTCGTTGGGCAGTGTTGAGTCGCTGGCTTCGTTGCCGGCCTATTCGACGCACGCGCCGTTGACGCCGCAGCAGCGAAACGAGGCTGGCATCGAAGACGGGCTATTGCGCATCGCGGTCGGGCTCGAAGGCGCGCCGCGTTTGCTCGCCGACATTCGTCACTCCCTCGGCTGACATTGGCATGCGCTGCCCGCACGCGTTAGCTTGCGCAAAGGCCAGCCCATGAACCGACTCCTCGTAGCCTTCCTTGTTCTCTGCCCTTCAGCATTGGCGACCCCTGTCCGTGCTCAGGCCCCTGCTGCCACAACTGCTGCGCAGGCCGCACCGCAAAAGATCGCGGTTGGCGTGATTGATTTCGTCAAGTTGTTCGAGGCATACCCGCGCGTTGCCGAGGATCGCCGGCAGTATGATGAGTTTCGCAAACAGCGCAGGACGATGTTTGACGACGAAAAAAAGAAGGTCGAAGACCTGAAGCTGGGACTCGAAATAGAAAAAAAGAACACGGCCAATCGCGCAATCAAGGAGCTGGAGATTCAGGCAATGATGTCGCGCCTCGAAGGATTGCAGAAGATCCTAGAGACCGAGATGCGCATGAAGTTGGAGGATCTTCAGGTCGCATGGTTTGAGGACGCGCAGCGGGCCATTGCGATCGTGGCAAAGGAACGTGGCATCTCGATCGTGCTGCGAATCCTCGCCGACAACGGTGAGACCACGCGCGATAAAGTCTCGATCTTTGAGCAGCGTGCGGTGTGGTATGCCGGTGCCGAGGTTGATATCACGCCCTTTGTGATCCGACTCCTTCAGGTGCCACTGCCGCCGTTGATCAAGGAGCCACAGGTCGACACTAGTAAGTCCGCTGCGCCAAAGGTTGACGTCGCTGCACCAAAGGCCGACGCCGCGAAGGACGCGAGCGCACCAAAGGCCGACGCCGCGAAGCAACTAGGCGGCAAATAGTCGCGTGTTGCCCAACGAATCGACTCCTGCGCCCCGCTCGCAGCGCACTCTGCGTTCGCCCGTCGAGTATCGCGGTGTTGGCCTGCACTCCGGCAAGGAGATCAGGGTTGCTGTGCGTCCAGCCGAAGCCGGCAATGGCGTGAGCTTCATCCGCACTGATATCGAGGGGCAACCCGAGGTTCGTGCCCAAGGCAGCAATCTGAAGGCGCGTCAGCGACGCACATGCATTCAGGATGGCAAGGCCGAGGTCTATACTTGCGAGCACCTGCTGGCTTCGCTCTACGCGCTCGGCATCGACAACGCAGTGGTGGAGATTGATGGTGAAGAAGTGCCGGGCATGGACGGTGCTGCGGCGGATTTTTTGCAGGGCCTGAAGAAGGCTGGCAGCGTCGAACTCAAAGCCCCGCGACCGATGTTTTCGGTGCAGGCGCCGATTTATGTGCGCGAAGGTAATGCCAGCATCGTTGCGTTGCCCGGCTCCGGCAAGTTGACCGTCGAGTATCACCTCGAGTATGGGGCCAAGAGCAGCGCCATCAAGCCGACGCGGCAGGTCGTTGGATTTGAGTTGAGCAGCGAGTCGTTTGAACGCGAGATCGCGTCGGCGCGCACGTTTGTGTTTGAGCACGAGGTCGAAGCGTTGCGTGCGGCGGGCCTCGGCAAGGGCGCTAACTCGCAGAATACTTTGGTCGTCGGTCCCAGTGGCCCGCGTGACAACACGCTGCGCTTTGAGGATGAATTGGCGCGGCACAAGATCCTCGACTTGATCGGCGACGTTGCCAACCTTGGCGCCGATCTTGACGCACACATCATTGCCACGCGCAGCGGGCACGGCCTCAACATGGCGCTCGTGCAGCAGCTCACGAAGGCGATGGAGCTCGAGCAGGAACATGGTGAGATCCCGCGCGAAACCGGGCTCGACATCCGCGAGATCCTGCGTCTGTTGCCGCATCGCTATCCGTTTTTGATGATTGATCGAGTCATCGAACTCGATGGCTTTCAGCGCGCGGTTGCAATCAAGAACGTCACGATCAACGAGCCGTTTTTCCAAGGGCACTGGCCCGATCAGCCGATCATGCCGGGCGTCCTGCAGCTCGAGGCAATGGCGCAGCTGGCGGGCGTGTTGCTGCTGCGCAAGTTGGAGAACACCGGCAAGCTTGCAGTGCTCTGGAGCATCGACAAGGTCAAACTGCGCGGTGCGGTGGTGCCCGGCGATCAACTGCGGATCGAGGTCGAGACGATTCGAGCTAAACCGCAAGTTGGCCATGTTCGCGCACGCTGCAAGGTCGCAGGCAAGCTGGTCGCAGAAGCTGAGATGAAGTTCACTTTGGTCGACGCCTGATGCGCTCAAATTTGGCGGTGATTGGCGTTGGCCATCTCGGTCGCCATCACGTTCGCTTGCTCAAAGAACTCGACTGCAACCTGGTCGCTGCAGCGGAGCCCGACGAGCGGGCGCGCGAGCAGGCGATGACGCAGTTTGGCATCGACGTCGTTGCCGATTACCGCGACCTGATCGGCCGCGTCGATGCGGTCACGGTGGTGGTGCCGACGCGCCTGCACCGCGAAGTCGCTGGGTTCTTTCTAGAGAATGGGGTCGACGTATTGGCCGAGAAGCCAATCGCGCGGACTTTGGTCGAAGGACAGGAACTCGTCGCGCTGGCCAAAAAGCATGGCCGCATTCTGCAGGTCGGTCACGTCGAGCGCTTCAATCCGGTACTGAAGGGGATCGCCGACATCGGCAAGAACGCGCGCTACATCGAGTCGCACCGGCTCGCGCCATTTTCGTTCCGCAGCACGGACATCGGCGTGGTTCTGGACCTGATGATCCACGACCTGGACCTGGTCTTGGCATTGGTGCAAGACGAGATCGTCAGTGTCGATGCCTTTGGCGGTGCGGTCTTCACGCCCGCCGAGGACATGGCTTCGGCCGTGATCAAGTTTAAACACGGGGCGGTGGCGCATCTCACCGCCAATCGTGTGGCGCTGAAGGCGATGCGCAAGATGCGCGTGTTCTCGCCCGATGGTTATGTCAGCCTCGACTTCCATGCGGCGCAAGGCATGGTCGTAAAGAAGCAGCCTGGGTGGGATCTGCAAAAACTCGAGATCGACAAGATTGATCGCGCGCAAGTTGGCGACCTGTGGAAGTTCGTGTTTGAAGGACTGCTGAGCCTGCACGAATACAAGCTTGACGAAGGCAACCCGCTGCGCGATGAGCTGGCTGCGTTCCTGCAATGCGTGCGAGATCGCAGTCGTCCTCTGGTGAGTGGCGAGGATGGCGTTGCAGCACTGGCAGCAGCGGAGCAGGTGATCGCAGCGATCGCGCGCAATCGTTGGGACTGAACCCTGCGTTTGTGCCGCGGCGCACCAATCGCTAGCCTGTGCTTTGTCGCGAGGCTTCACTCTGCGGTTCACGCGCTGCACGCTGGCACCAAAAGTTGAGCCGATGACCATTCGCCGGGGGCCGACCCTAGGAACGAGGCGGATACGGGCGGCCTGCAGCGCCCGCGTCCCAATCATCCGGGGGGTCCCCACCTGAACCCAAGGGTTCAACATCGCCAGCGTCCACGGTTCTCGTGGTGTGGAGCCTCTCGACTTCTTTGTTTCGTTTGCTACGGTGCCGATGGCGTGGTCCCGGTCAGGATCGCGCACATCGTGGTGGAATAGCGCGCAGCCTCTGCGCAAGTTGGAGGATTGGTATGCGTCAGTTCGTGTTTGCCCTGTTGATCGCTGGAATCGTCGTCGGTGGCTACTGGTGGTATGGCGCGAGCCCTGCAAACGCCTCGGACTCTGGTGAGCTTGTGGACCTCGGCACCATGCAACAATCGCCGCGCAGTGCTGACCAAAAACCGCAACCGCTGGCCAGCCCCGCGTTGGCCAGCCCCGCGTTGGCCAGCCCCGCGTTGGCCAGCCCCGCGTTGGCCAGCCCCGCGTTGGCCAGCCCCGCGTTGGCCAGCCCCGCGTTGGCCAGCGAAGCCTCGCTGCTTGAGCAGGCGTTGGTAAGGCTGTCGGTTCGCCTTGCGGCAAACGAGCCTGCTGCGCGCGATGAGGCGCAGCGCATTCTTGCCCGTGCTGACCTGCCAAAGGACCTGCGCGCGCGTCTGCAGAACGGGCTTTTGCAACCGGGCGAGAGTCCGCAACCGCAGCCAGTCGAGGTTGTCGCCAAGCCTGCGGTTGTCGAGGTATTGCCAAATGACCTGCCCACCATTCTGGTGCGCCTTGGCAAAAACAACGCATTCCTCCACACGGTCGATGGGCGCGAGCTTGCAAGGCGCGCCTTGTTATTGACCGCATCGATGAGCGACGAGCAGGCAATTCCGATCATGACCGACCTGCTGGAGCGCTGCATGCGTGGCCCGATCCAGAAGCAGGACACTACTGCCCACGAAGCCGTCGATCAGCTGATTGCGCAATATCGCATCCGCGCTGACCGTTACATCTGTGACCCGGCAAACCTCGCCCGAGCGCGCAGCCTCACCGTTGGCAATGGAGACAGCCTACAGGCGATCGCCGCACGCTTCCGCAAGGAAGGCCTGCAAGTGGAGGACGGCACGCTGGCGGTGTTGAACCGCATCCACAACCCCAACGCGATCCAAATTGGTCAACGCGTCAAGGCACCAGTCGATCCGATTTTTGCAGTGCTCGAAAAACGCAGCTTCCTGCTTGGGGTCTACGTGGGGGAACTGCTCTTGCGCGTCTACTGGGTCGGGCACGGCGAGAACGACAAGACGCCGGTCACCGAGTTTGCAGTGGCCGACAAAATCGCAAACCCACCTTGGTATGCCCCGGATGGGCAGGTCTTCGCTTACGGCGACCCAAAAAATATTCTGGGCAAGTACTTCATCAAGTTCTCAAACCCCAGCTACAGCGGTTTTGGCGCGCACGGCACACCGATGCCTGAGACGATTGGAACCATGTCGTCGATGGGGTGTATCCGTATGTATGACAAGGACATCGAAGAGCTCTACAAGTTTTTACCACGCAAGGCAAAGGTGCTCGTCCGCGACTCAGACTGAAGCCACCACAGGTTTTGCTAGGCGCCGGTTTGGCTAAAAACAGCGGGGCTTTACTTGGTTGCTTGGTCGCAGCAAAGCCATGGCGGGGCGTGCGCCAACACGGAGGCGCGTGGGAGGGGGCTTACCATGAGGGAGCCGGAAAAGGGCAACCCAGTCAAGCGCAGGCGCGCAACGAACGGATCCAGCAGGGAACAATCTGGGACGAGCGAGAAAAAAGGTGGCCACAGAAGAACCCTTTTTTAGTCGGCGAGCTTGACGAACTCCAGCAGATCGCTACGGTGCCCCACCCGCCATTGAGGCTTTGGCCTCGTTGGCGTGCGATCTTTGACATTCCGGGTGGCCTCGAAGTTAAGCGTGTGAGTGAACGTAGAGTCAGCGATGGCGCTGGCTCCAGCCGGTCCTACATCCGCAAGGATGGGAGGACTAGACACTGGATCGAAAATCTTCAAAGTGAAGGGTTT
>BJHM01000046.1 GCA_014192625.1 Planctomycetota bacterium | reverse complement strand
GCTGCTGGCAAGCACCAAGGCACGGCAAGCAATAGCAGTGACAACAAACGCCGCGGTAGTGCTAACGGCGGTCGTTCCTACGGCAGGGTCCCTCGCGGCAGGGCCCCTCGCGGCAGGGTCCCTCGCGGCAGGACCCCTCGCGGCAGGACCCCTCGCGGCAGGGTCCCTCGCGGCAGGGTCCCTCGCGGCAGGGTCCCTCGCTGCAGGGTCCCTCGCTGCAGGGTCCCTCGCTGCAGGGTCCCTCGCTGCAGGGTCCCTCGCTGCAGGGTCCCTCGCGGCAGGACCTTTGCAGGCAGTAGTAGCAGCCGCTGCGCCGGCAGAAGCAGCAGCAAAAGAACCCCGCAGCGACACCAAGGCGATACCGCCGGCACTCGATCCGTCGCGCGCGATTGCCACTGCAATAACGCAGCCCGCCACGAAGCCAGGCACCCAGTTGGTTGCCGCTGCAGAACTACCACCCCCACTGCCAAACGGCCACGAACGCAGCCAGGCGGATCCGCTCGTCGCACTGCGTGCCGAGACCTTCGCTTGCCGGCTGTGCGCTTTGTGTGAGAGCCGCAGGATCGTGGTATTTGGCGAAGGCAACAGAGCCCCCGAAGTGCTGTTCCTGGGTGAAGCACCTGGCGCCGTCGAGGATCAGACCGGCCAACCCTTGGTCGGTCCTGCAGGCCAGTTGTTCGACAAGATCCTGCAAGGTGCGATGGGCCTCGATCGCGCCGATATCTATCTCGCCAACATCAACAAATGCCGTCCGCCCGGCAACCGCACGCCAACTGTTGAGGAAGTGGCTGCCTGCATGCCCTTCCTCACGCGACAAGTATCCATCCTGCGCCCCAAGGTCATCGTCGCATTAGGTCGCGGTGCGGCACAAAGTCTGCTTGGCACCAATGCGGCGATGCGCGACCTGCGCGGCTGCGAACTCAACTTTGCGGGCATTCCGGTCGTGGTTACGTGGCACCCGGCATTCTTACTGCAGGACCCATCGCGCAAGCGCGAGACCTGGGAAGACATCAAGCGGGTGAACCGATTGCTTGGCCGTCCCGAGGTGCCGCCCGAGCGGCCAACCGAGAGCTGACTCGAGCGCTGCCAGTTCGAGTGCAGATTCCTCTTCGAGACAGGGTTCTGCAATCTTGACCCTACCAGAACCCGCCGCTACCGTCCGGCGGCGCTGCAAGGTGGCTCGCCACTTTTGCAGGCATTTTTTGCGCACGCCGTTTGCCGCCCCTCGCAAACGGTTGCATCGAAAGCCTCCTACCATCAGATTTCTGCAGGCAAAGCATGATCAAGGTTCAGACCCTGCGCCTCTCTGGCCTCTGCGTATCGACCCTACTAGCGCTGACCGCTTGTTCGGGCACGCCGACGACCCAAAAACATTCGCAAACCAGCACTGCGAGTAACCCAGCACCCGCTGGTGAAACTCAATCGCAAAACCCGCAGGGACAAAACCCGGGGCAAAACCCGCAGGGGCAAAACCCGCAGGGACAAAACCCACAGGGGCAAAACCCGCCGCCCCAAGGTCGCCAGGGAATGGTCGAGGAGGCGATGAAAAAGGCGCGCGAGTCGATGAGCTATCGCCTCTTTCAGGATGCCCGCAACGAAGCGGCCTTCGCGCTCGAACTGGACAACCAAAATGCCGAGGCCAGAGACATCCTGCGCCGCTGCAATGAAGTGCTCGGCGACCGCGATACCAGCACCGGCGGACGCTTCAACGACCAGATTCTGCAAAACCGCATCGCCCTGGAACGCCAACGCAACCTCGTGCAGAACGACATGCAGATAGCGCAGGCGATGCTGGGGCGTCAGTCCTACGACCAAGCGATCGAGCGTCTCGATCATGCCGTCACGACGATGCGGCTCTCGGAGTTCTTTCAGCAAAACGATCCGCTCCGGGTCGAAGGCGAATTGCGACTGAAGAATGCCCGCGAAGCAAAACTCGCGGCCGATAAAAAGCAATTCGACCAAGCAGCGGCCAGTTCGCAAGAACAGCTCGACGCGATGGCCCGCGACCAGCGGCAGGCGCTCAAAAGCCGCGTCAGCACGTTGATTGAAACTGCCAATCGCCGCTTCCAGGCCGGCCAATTTCAAGAGGCTGTCGAGTTGGTCGACCAGGCATTGCAATTGGACCCAGCGAATGCCGCGGCCATCGCGCTCCGCGATGTTGCTGACCGCGCCCGCCACACGACCTCACTGGAAGTCACACGTGAGCGTTGGCGCCAAGAATGGAACGCGACAATTCTCGAACTGCAGCAAGCCAACGTGCCGCAGACGGAGTCGGTGCTGTTTGATCCACAGCGCTGGGCCGAGGTTTCTAAGCGCAAGCCGGCGAGCTACACCCAGCCCACCGAACTGGACTCGGTTGAAAATCGCGCCGTCCTCAAGCGGCTCGAGGAGACCACCCTCGAACACCGTTTTTCCAGCGCCACGCTGAAGGACTGGGCGGACTACTACGCGCAGGTTACGAATATCACCTTCATGATTGGTGCGGACGTTGCGGCGCTCGACGCGGCAGCAACCACGCTCAACGACTTCAACCTGTCCAAGCGCTCGGTCGCCGACGCATTGAATGTCATCAAATCGCAGACCAACGTTGCCTACCGCATCCGTGATGGCATCGTTCAACTGACCACGCTTGACAATGCGGTCGGCGCACTCTACCTGGAGCGTCACGTGGTCTCGGACCTCGTCATCGGCATCCGCGACAAGGGTGGCCCAGACCTCAAGCTGAAGTCCCCCACCGATGACTCGCCGCTGTTTCCTGAGGTCAGCGAAGATGCCGCGCCGCCGGTTGTCGATGATGGCCGCCTGCAAGAGATGTTGAAGGCCGCCGTTTCCCCCAACAAGTGGGACGGCAGCCCGTTCACAATGAACTTCCAAGCGGGCCTGTTGCTGGTGCGCGCCGACAAAGCGACGCACGCCGGAATCCAGAAGCTGCTGAACGACCTGCGCAAGCACGTCGGCATTCAAGTCGATGTCGAAGCACGCTTCCTGAAAGTGGAAGACAACTTCCTTGAGGACGTAGGCGTGGACATCCGTGGCCTAGGCAATCAGGCATCGCAAGGTGTCCCAGGTCGCGGCCTAGAAACTCGGCCCAACGCCGGGTTCGATGACTTCGGCCCAAAGCAGCTCCAGAACCCTGCCAGCCCTGGCCTTCTGGGAACCGGCACGGAACCTGGCATTTTCTACGATGACGGTGGCGATGGTGACGCCATGGCGCGCGTCGAAAATCTGTTCGACCGCACACTGGGCGGCCGCAATGGCGGCTTGTCCAACGCGGGCGGCCTGTCACTTCAATACACGTATCTCGACGATACCCAAGTCGAATTGATCTTGCGCGCCGTCAGCAAGCAGGAGCGCAGCGAGACGATCGATGCGCCACGCCTGTTGATCTACAACAACACGCGCGCAGCGATGAGTCACCTGAAGAACATTTCCTACATCAAGGACTTCGAGGTCGAAATCGCCCAGGCCGCAGCCGTCGCCAACCCGGTGATCGGCACGATCAATGAAGGTGTCTCGCTGGACGTTCGCCCGGTAGTCGACAGCGAACTCAAGTTCATCACGATGGAACTGCGGCCGACGGTCATGACGCTGCAATTGCCAATCCCGACCTTCACCACCACGCTGGGTGTCGGTCAGCCGATTTCAATTCAGCTCCCAGTGGTCAATCTGCAGCGAGTTCGCACGATTGTCACGATGCCGGATGGCGGCACCATGATGCTTGGCGGCATGCGCCTGGCCGAGCGCCAGACGATTACTTCGGGTGTGCCAATCCTAAAGGACATCCCCATCCTGTCATTCCTGTTTAGCCGCCGCGGCACCTCGATGTCGAATCGCAAGATCCTCATCATGATCCGCGCCAAAATCATCCTGATGGAAGAGTTGCTGCCAGTCGCAGTGAGCGACGAGTCGAGCCTATCGAGCAAGTGATTTTTTCGGGGCGTTGCCAACGCCCCGCTGCGCGCTTTCCGGAGCCGGACAACAGTGTCTGGCTCCGGTCATGTACTGGGCACCTCGCAAACCGCATGCGCATCTGAACCCATCACACAAAAGCGCCGTTGTTGCCGTGGCCGACCCAGTGCGGCACGCCACCCACCATGGGAATCCCATTCTGCGCACGTAAAATCGCTGCCGCTCTGGCGCTGACAATTGGCTTGTTTGCGCAGGACCGCCTGCAACAAGACCTGTCTTTTTCGCGCAACCTAGCCGTGCGCTTCGCAGCGCCAGGATTGGCACAAGATGAGCTGGCACGACTGCAGCAGCAGTGCGACAAAAAAGCGGACCTCGATCAGATCGCCGTCGCCTTCGTAGAGGTCGCCTTGCAGCAGGCCCGATTGCAGAGCGACTACATCCTGCAACGAACAAACTACCGCGCGGCATTGACCGCAGCGATCCAACTCAGCACCCGTGCCGATGCCAGCGCACAAACAGCACTCCACCCGATTTCTGCCACCATCGCGGCAGAGTATGGAAGCTGCCTTTTGCACGAACTGCGCCTCGCACCGCCGCTCAACAGTTCGCAAGTAGCCGATCGAATGGCCGAACTCGATCGCGCCCTAATCCATGGGATCACTTCGAGCGGCGCAGCACTGCGCGAACTTGGTCCACAGACCGAAGACTCGCCCGAACGGTGCGCCCTATGGAATTGCCTTGCGCTGCAACACGGCGTTTTGCTTCGCGAACAAGCGTGCCGCTCGCCGGTGGACCAAAGCTGGCTGCTTGCCAGCGCAGTTGGTGTCCTGCAGGACCTCTGCCGAGCAACTGACCCTGACCCAGTGCTCCAGAAACGCGCAGAATATGAGCTCGCGTTGTGCTTGGAACAAAGCAAGGAAGCAGGGACCACCGATGACTGCACTGCCGTGGCCGACAAGGTTGCGGCGTACATCGTCGCGAAAAACCAGCGCCACACGACCACCACTGCGCACGAGCTAAAGCGCCTCCATTTCTTGCTGCAAGAGATCACGTATCACATCGCAAAAACAGCGATCACCATGGGCAAGCCAGGCTTCGCAGTAGAGCGAATCAACGCCACGAAAGAGCTGCAGAACGCAACGTCGCCGTTGGCAGAGCTAGACACTTGGGAGCCGCTCCACGGCCACCTGTTGTTGCTGCTCTCTGCAGAGCTTGCCGCCGAAAACGGAGACCGCGTCAGAAGCCAGTCCGCGATCACGCTGGCGCGCAACATCGAAGCCCGGCACGGCAATGACCTCACAGCACTGTGTGCTCGCAATCTGCTGCGCAAACTTTTGCCAGCGACCGATGCAGGAACCAACGATGACAGCCGGCTGTTACTGGCTGCCGTGGACTTGCGAGAACAGGACTACGACAAAGCGATCGCCAACTGCCACAGCGTCTTAGCTAACAACCCAGGCGATCTCAGTGCAGCGACACTGCTGGCGCAGGCGCTGCACCTTTGCGACCGCAACTTGGAAGCCGTGCTCTTGCTGCACACGGTGCTGTCGCAAAAAGTCAGCTCCACAAAAATCTCCACTGTGGCAGCAGCAGACGAGTTGGAACGAGCAATCGCTGCATGCAATAGCACGTATTCCTGCGACTCGATGCTAGGCCCGATCCTCGCTTCGATCCTCGCTTCGGCACACGGCACCGCCATGCGCTTTTGCCGCATGGATGGCGACCAGGTTGCATTTTTCGCCGGCAACGAAGCGTTACAGAATGGCAATCCAAAGGCTGCTTTGTTGGCGTTCAAAACCATCGCACCCGGCCACCTCCACTATGACCTCGCGCGGGCCCGCATGGCGCGTGCGCTCATTGCCCTAGGCGATGTCGAGGGAGCGCGCGGGGCACTGAGTGAACTGCAGGTAAACTTCGCAACCAAACCACCCACTGTCCCGCAGGACAACTATGCCACACGGCGCGAGGCAGACCTTGCAACCGCGATGCTCCAGTGGCTCCTCGCCTACGGCGACGAACGGCTCGCTCGGCAAAAGGATCTTGCCCAGTACGCCGCCGCCATCACTGCATTGCGCAACTTTCTCGGCACGTATGGTGACAGTGACAGTGACCGCGACGACGAACTCACGTTTGCAGCAACCGAGGCACTCGGCCTGCTGCACGCGGACCGCGGCGAACTTGCGCTCGCCGACGATGCCTGCGAGCGACTCCATCGCTTCGCTGCTAAGCGCTTCACCCGACTCGACGCTGCCGTATTTGCAGCGTTCTCCGAGCATGCTGGCAATCTACTTTTTGAACTGACCGAGAGCCTGCCCGCGGCGAGCTCCACCTCAGCGATCCGTCAACTCACCGAGGACCTGCGACGCGCGCGCCAGAGACTCGTGACCCTCGGCATGGAACACTGCTACCGAGTCCCCGAGCCGCAGTTGTCGCTGCTACTGCAAGCTGCCGAGGCGAGCCTGCAACTTGACGACTCCGCAGTGGCGGTAACCATCTTGAATCGGGCGCTAGTGCTTTATGAGCAGACGTCAGATCGAACCTGCCGCCAGCAGGTCGATCAGCACTTGCGCCCGTTGCTCGGCGATGCCCTGCGGCGACAGGGTTTGTTTTCGCAAGCATTCGCAGTGCTCCTCGAAGCCGAACGGCGCGCGCCGAGCAACGTTGCGGTGAAGCGGCTCATTTGCCTGTGCCTCTGCGGCGAGTGCACCCTCGATGCGCAAGGCCGGCTCGTTCAGCAAACCGGTCTGTCCATGAGCAAGGCTGCGGCCGACAAGTATCAGGCCGAGTATCGGCCGTTTGCATTGCGCCGCGAAGTCGCGCCATTTGGACTCGAATGGTATCGCTACCACTTCGAGGCCTACTGGTTTCTGCGCCAAGCTGGACGCACCGACCAGCGTTATCGCCGCCGCGCCAATGCGATTTTCAGCACCGCGCAATCGACGGACGACTTCGCAACGCTGAAGACGCTTGGTCCTTCTGGCGAGCGCTTGTATTACCTTTTCGACCTGTTGCGCTGACCTGCCCCGCCAAAGCATCTGCACCGCCTAGCGTTGCAGCATTGCCTGCTTTTTGAGCTGACAACCGGCCGAGCTTTTGGGGCGCGATCTAGTGCTCACAAAAAACCACTGGGCACTGCGCGGCATCGAGGTCGCCGCCACTTCGCTCACCACAATCACAATCCGTACGACAACGGGCGATCGCAGCTGGTCGGTAGACGAAATAGCAAGCCGCGTGCTGTTTGATGCAGGCCCGCAACTGCAACCGGGACTACGGGCCCTTGCCAATGACGATGGCAAAGGCGCTCTTTTGCAACTGCTCGCTTTTCGTCCGGCACCCATGTTGATCGATTCGGCGATTGCGTTCTTGTTCGAAAAGACCCGCCTGCGACTTTGCAACAGCAGGCCATTGGCACTGCCAGCAGCAGAGTCCTTGCAGGCATTCGTGCAAGTTCCTGGCAACCACTCCCACCGCCCAAAAGCCCTCCTCCCATCGGCGGCATCATGGCAAAGAAAAGGCAACCACGCAGCCGCGCGCGCGGCATCGCGCGAACCAGGCAACCTGCAAAGCCTGCCCGAACTGTGCGTCTGGCAGGTGCGCGGCAAACTCGAACTCGCCGCCATCGCACCTGCAGATTTCGACCAAACCAACACAACCAGCATGCCAACCAGCCGCGCAACTGCTCGGCGCAGAAAACGGCCCGCTGCAAATTTCGGATTGGCGCGAGCTGTGCGGGCGCGCCAAAGCAGGGCCCGGGGAGGCCGCGTTGGCAACCGGTGACACCGCTGACGCACGAGTCCACTTGACGGTGCGCAGTGCGGATCCGGATTCAACAATCGCGGCTGCTGGCCGATGCGGCGCAGCCACGCGGCTGTTTTTCACCGCGGGTTCCGACCAAACTCGCCTGCGGAAAGCGCAGCTCGCATTGGCGTTGGTAAAAAGCATGGCGCTAGGCAGCACCGGCACCTCGGCAAAGTGCGCCTTTTTACCTAGCCCTCTGCATGCTCGCCCCCGGCACGGTCAACGCAGGAGCTAGCTTTGAACTGCGCGCCAATACCATGCTCTATGCGGCAATCCACGAAGACCCGGATGGCCGATTCGCGGTCCTTGCACAACGCATACTGCGGCGCTGACGGCGAACACCATGCAACGGCCCCTCAACCAGCAAAAACATCCGCCGCGGAGTTGGAAATCCGCGCCTGAATCATCGAAAAAAACATCGCTGAGAAACAGCATCCCACCGCGCAGCTGGCGCGCCGAAAAGCAGACTTTTCGAACTTCCCCTAGGGAGCGCACCAGTTTGCCACCAAACGTGGGGGGTAACAATCAGAGGCGGCGCGACCGCTGTTCGACTTATGCAGGAATTCCCGATGGAAATCCGCTGGCACGACCTCCTCACCATGGCTAGTTTCTTGCACCGCCGGAGCTAGCCCGACACGTAGGTCGGGGGTGTGTCCGGCATCCGATCCCGATCTGCAAGACCCCTTCCAACATGCGCGACGAAGTCCCCTCCGTCCGCATCCACTGGGAACTCAAGCTGTATCGGAACAGTCCCAACTGCGGTTGTTCCCACCGCATGTATTGAGCGTGACACGATGGCCCTCGAACATCCGCGTCTTCTCGCTGCGTCCCTGACCGCCGCTCTCACCGGCGCCTCCTGCTCGACTTCGAGCAATACACCAACCACTCCGGATAACGGCGACCAGCCCCAAACGGCGTCCAGCAAGAAGCCCGCAGCTTCGACGGCTGGTGCTCCGGCCCAGGTTAGTCAGGGTCAGGGTCAGGGTCAGGACACAACCAAGATTGACAAGCAGCGCAGAGCCGCACTCGTCGAGAAGTATCTCGAAGTCGGCAACTTGCTACGCACAGAGGGCAAACTCGATGCCGCGCTATACGAGTTGCTCAAGGCCAAGGAGCTCTCGCCTGAAAACGAAGCGGTCCGCAATGTCATTACTGCGATCCGAGCGGAACAAGGTGCTCCGATTGGCGGCGTCATTGACTACGGCAGTGAGATGATACGGCAGCGCCAGATTGCCGAAGATCGCGCGCGCTCAGAAGTGACGAAAAAGCAGCAGGTCGCCAAAGCGATGTCTTTGCAGAAAAACTTCGCCGGGGCGATCTCGGAACTGAAGCAGGCACTGCTGGCGATCCAGATTCGCGATGAAGTCGCTTGGGGCACTGAACTAGCCGATATCCAAAAAGCTTTGGCAAATGCCGAACAGTCGCTCGCTGAGCAGTCGAAGGCCCAGCAGACGAAGGAAGCTTCGCAGTTTGCGCTGCGCGTCCGCGAGGAGCGGGTGCAACAGGAAATGAGCAAGCGTGCCCTGGTGGACACGCTGTTGATTCAATCTGAGAAGGCCTTCGAGATCCGTAGCTTTCGCCAGTCGCAAGAACTGGCACTGAAGGCGCAAGAGCTGGATCCGAGCAACACCATCGCCCAAGAACTCGTCCGCGCTGCAAGCAAGGCCGCGCGCGACAAGTCGACTGAGGAATACTACCAATCCAAGGCGAGGGAACTTCGCCAGATGCTTGAGTCGCAGGAAGAACTGAAGACGCCGTATACCAGCGTCCTCACGCTCGATCAGACCACATGGGATCGTGCCCAGCGCCGGGCGCTGCAAAACGAAGTGTCCGAGGAAATGGATCCGAGGGACCAGGCGCTGTGGGAGAAGATCCGCACTGAGATGGTCGGCAAGCGTTCCTACACCGAAGAGAACGGCGACTACTTCGAGGTCCTAAAGAACCTGCAAAACACCACCACCGGTGTTTCGATCATCGTCACTCCGCAGGGCAAGGAAGTCATCGCCAGCGAAAGCCTCAAGATGGTGATCGAGTTAGTGAGCCCGATCCCACTCGAAAGCTTCCTCAACCTGATGGTCTCGAAGAGCCAAAACTTGGCCTTTACCATCCGCGATGGCGTGGTGATCGTCGGCAATAAGTCGGAAGCATCCGGCACACTCACCACCGAAGTGCAAACAGTGAAGGACCTGGTGTTCAAGCGCACGCAGTTCCTACCGCCGCGCATTCGCGATCTGCCAGGCGGCGATTCGTCGAAGGATGACACGCCAACCACCGGCAGTGAGGCCGACGAGAAGGTGGCGTTTATCGAAATCGCCGACCTAGCAACCAACATCAAAGAAGCCACCGATCCCAAGTATTGGGAAGGCGAAGGCATCGAGATCCGCACCGAGGAGACTGGCTACCTGATCGTGAAGGCCAGCCCAATGATGCATAAGCAGGTCACCAAGGTATTGGCTGACATGCGCCGCTTTGCCACGCCAGTGGTCACGATCGACAGCAAATTCTTGACCATTTCGCACAACTTCCTCCAGGAGGTCGGCGTCGACTTCCGTGGTCTTGGTGGCGCGGGCAACAAGGGCACCCCGGCGAGCCTCGATGACGTGACCAACGGTCTGCAAAACAATGCGTCGCGCGGACTCGACAACGGTGGCACTGCCGATCCTGCCGCGAGCCCCCTGTCGGGCTTCTTTTACAACGACGGTGCCGACGGTGACGTGCGCGGCCGCACGGAAAACATCTTCGGCTCAGAACTTGGCACTCAGCTGACGCCGAAGGGCGGCATGACGGCTGGCTGGACCTTCATCAACGACTCGCAGTTGCAAATGATCCTGCGCGCGGTGGAGAAGCAGGAAGACGTGGAGATCGTAAATAGCCAGCTGCTGTCGGTTGTCGACAAAGAGCGCGGCCACGTCGCAGTGCTGAACCAGACCGCGTTCGTCCGCGACTTCGATGTCGAAGTCGCGCAGGCATCGTTCATCGCCGACCCCAAGGTCGACGTTGTGCAAGACGGCATCGTGCTGGATGTCCAGCCGATCATCCAGCAGGACCGCAAGTTCATCATCATGAACCTGACGCCAACGATCGCCGAGCTGACCCGCCCGATCCCGACGTTCACCACCTCGCTCGCCGGTTCGACCCTGCCCGTCACGTTGCAGCTGCCACAATTGACCGTGACCAGCATCGCAACTACAGCCCGCATTCCAGACGGCGGCACGGTGCTGCTCGGTGGCCTGCGCCAGATTCTGACCAAGGAGCGACGCGCTGAAGTGCCGATCCTGGCGAAGCTGCCGCTGATCTCCTTCCTGTTCAAGCAGGAAGGCGTGGCCGACGAGAACAAGAACCTGATGATTATGGTCACTGCTCGCATCACCGATGTGCGCGACCTAGAAACCAAATGATCCTCTCGGCAGTAGCCTCTTGCTGAAGGCATTAGACCGCTGCTGATTCCTGCGCCTTATACTGCGGGCCGATGCGAGAACTAACTCTCGCATCGGCCCGCAGTCGTTTCTGACCCAATCCCTATCCGTGAGCAAGCTGCTAGACGCCATATTCTTCGACATCGACGACACACTGTTTTCGACCACGCTGTTCGCCGAGCAGGCCCGTCGATCGGCAATCGACGCCATGCTCCGCGCGGGCTTGCGCGCAGACCACGACTCGGCGCTGCGCGAGTTGGACGAAGTGCTTGCCGAGTTCAGCAGTAACTACAGCGGTCACTTCGACAAGGTCGTCGACCGATTGCCGGCGGAAGCCTCGGCCGGGGTCAACAAGGCGGTGATCGTCGCATCCGGTGTCGTCGCCTACCACGACACCAAGTGGCGCGAACTAAAAGTGCACGACGACGCTTACCAGGTCCTGCAGTGGCTCGCGACCAAAAATCTGGTGCGCGGCATCATCTCCGCCGGCATCACGATCAAGCAGGCGGAGAAACTGGTGCGGCTCAAGCTGCTCGAGTTCCTGAGCCCCCAGGCGATTTTCTTCACCGATCAGGTTGGCTTTAGCAAGCCCAACCCAAAGCTCTACCGGCGCGTGTTGCAGCGGATGAGCCTTGATCCAAGTCGCTGCCTCTACGTTGGCGACAACCCCACCCACGACATCGACCCTTGCAACCAAGAGGGATGGAATACGGTGCGAGTGCGTCGGAGCGGGCGCTATGCAAACGAGAATGGCCGCACTAAAGCGCACTTCGAAGTCCGCGACTTCTTTGAACTGCAGCAGATCCTCCGCGAGCAGTTCGACATCCTCTGAGCGCTCGTGCAAGCGCTCCGCACGCTGTTACTTCAGCTTCTCCCAGTAATCCGCCGGCATGTCGTGCGCGAGCTTGAGCGCACCGTTTGCGCCGCCGTAAATCGGCTCCTCGATGCGGATCACGCGGCCGCTGCCGAGCCGCTCACGCATCGCCCGCTCAACCGCCGTGTCGAGTCCCTTCACCATCGAACCGCCGCCGGCTAGCAGCACCCGGTTCTTCAACTTGGTCTGAAACTCGGGATCCTCAGAGGCGATCAACTTCGTGATGCCTTTCAAGATCGGGTCAATCAAGACGCCGCAGGCTTTGCGGATCTGATCGGTGAGATCAAATGCAGTCGGCCTGCCGTCAACCGGCAAGTCCACCATGATGCGCTCTGCGGGCTCGCCGACATAGCCGTGACGCTCCTTGATCTCCTTCACCATGTGGATCGTCACCTGAGCACCCGGGCAGGCCTGCTTGATCAGCCGTTCGAGTTCTGCGTCAACCGCATCGCCAGCCGTATCAAACATCACCTGATCACTCTCCTCCGGCATCGTGCCGTGCATGCGGCAGAGGTCGGTGGTGCCTGCACCGATGTCGACCACCAACACGTCTTCGAGCCAGTCGAGGCCATACGCTACGGAAAACGGTTCGCTGCAGAGCATCACCGAGTCCACGTGCTCGCGGGCCGCCTCGATGATCGCTTCTTTGTTCTTCATCGAAGCCTCAGCGGGCGCGCCAATCACGCAGTAGATCAGTTCGTCCTTGCGCGGCTTGGCAAGACGAACCGCTTCACCGATCAGGTCCTGCGCTGCCTTCATGTTGAGCTTGGCCTCATCACTGAGGCCCTCGCCCGTGCACTTGAGCACGCCCTTCTCGAGCGGTTTGTAGAGCCTGAGCGACAAACGCTTCTCCAGTGCTTCCTTGCCAAACAAGACGTCGCGCTTCAGCAACTTCTTGCTGACGACGTCCTTTGGGTAGCCAACCATCGAATAGACGGTCTCACGAATGCCATTGCTCGCGGACACTGAGGTGCGCGAAGTGCCTAGGTCCATTCCGATGTAGAGGACGCCGTGGTCCTTCTTAGCCGTATCCATAGTGTTGTCGCTGGTCATGACTGATCCTGACTTCTAGAAGTGTTAGGAGGGCGAGCCCTTCTGCAACCTGAGATTGGCTGCGAAGATTCCCGCCATGAGTTCTTTTTTACGCTCGCGCTGGCCATCACTGCCGTCGAGCCCTTGGACATCGCGATAGATCGAAGCAATGCCGTCTTCGATGTTTTTCATCGCCGCGACATGCCTCAACCGGTCTTCAGTCACCGTCAAAGACTGCGTGAGCTTTTGAATGCGGCGCTGCAAGTTTTCGACCTCACGGTCACGCAACGCCTGACGCGCGGCATCACCACTGCGACGCTCAGCACCGACAGTTTCGGCAACGAGCTCGAGGACTCGCTGCTCAAGTGCCGCGGGCACCACCTCGCCACTCTGCTGCAGCAGCACAAATACTTCGCGCACACGCTGCGCCAGCAGTTCTTGAGCACCAAACAGCTCAGCCGCATCGTCGACGGAATTCGACTGCATGCGCAGATCCAATGCCCGCTGCTCCTTCGCTAGCTCGCGGCGCAGTTGATCGATCTCATCCTCGGCCTGCTCTTTCAGCTGCTCGATCTCGCTCTTTTCGCGGCGCAAATCTTCGTTGCTGCGCAGCAGCCGCAAAAACTCAGCCTTGGTCGCTTCCGCCACCGCCTCACGATCCAGTCCGACGAGGCGGCTCTTCAGGCTCCGATGCACCGACTCCTCGATCAAGCCGACGATGCGATCCATGCCAAGCACACTGACCTGCTCGATGCCCTGCTTCTTGAGCTTGTCGACCGAGGTTTTGAACGCAAGCGCGCGAACCGCCTGCTTCAATGCATCCTTGAACAACGCCATCGCCCGCTCAGGCCTCCGGCTCGCCGTAGCTCAATCGCGGGTTGGAGCCCGGATCTTGCCCACGCAACTCACAGACAAAGGAGCCGAGAACGTTGGTGCCAAGATTCTGCAGGCTGCGCACCGCCTCGCGTGACTGGCCCTTCAGGGAGTGCTCCAGACGCAGCACCACTAACGCGCCATCCGCCCGTGCCGCGAGGACGCCGGCATCGGTGCACGACAGCACCGGCGGCGTGTCGATCACCACGTATTGAAAGCGCTCCTTCAGCCGCGCAAACAACTCGTCGATGCGGCTCGTGCCAAGCACATCGGCAGGGCTTGCAGTCTGGGTGCCGGCCGAAAGCAGCTTGAGGTTGCGTTGACCAACGTCCCGCAGCGCCTTGTCGATCGACACGGTGCCGAGCAGCACATCGGAGATGCCCACTTGCGGGTTGAGATTTAGATACTGCTCACACGAGGGCCGCCGCAGGTCTGCATCAATGATGCAAGTCTCGTTACGATCCAACTCCGAAAACGCCATCGCCAGATTGAGCGCCGTTACGGTCCGCCCTTCACCGCGCACCGCCGACGCCACAACCAGCGTCTTTGGCTCGCCATCCGGGTTCATCGCCAAAAGCCGGTTACGCAGGCCACGAACCTGTTCGGCCATGAAACCTGCTGGCTCGTGAAACAGCACGAGGTAGGGATTTACGGCACGATCGACAATCACCACGACGTCGTCGGGCAGTGCCGGGGCCGGTTCGGCCTGTTGGTTCTTGCGGGTTCGAAACATGACAGTGTCTAGCATCTCCTTTTCGGTCCGCAGTAGGCCAAGACTTTTCCGGTCCTATGAATCGGCAGCACAAATCAGCAAAAATAGCGGGGCTTTTAGCCGCCCAAATCGACGCCATTGGTCGATGCGAAGGACTTGGCAGCAGGGTAACCAGCATCGGCGTGACGCAAAATGCCGGAGCCCGGATCGCAGGTAAAAACCCGCTGGATTCGACGTGCCGCATTGCTGGAACCATCGGCAACCGTCACTTGGCCGGCGTGGATCGACTTACCCATGCCGACACCGCCGCCATGGTGAATCGATACCCAGGTCGCCCCCGCTGCCACGTTGGCCATCGCATTGAGCAACGGCCAGTCGGCAATCGCATCGCTGCCGTCCAACATCGCCTCGGTTTCGCGATACGGCGAGGCCACCGAACCACAGTCGAGATGATCGCGGCCAAACACGATTGGGGCCTTCAACTCGCCGCTCCGAACCAGCTCATTGACGGCAAGGCCAAAACGCGCCCGCTCGCCATATCCAAGCCACAAAATGCGCGCCGGCAGGCCCTGGAAGGCGATCCTTTGCTGCGCTTTTTCGATCCATGTCCGCAACGATACATTGTCGCCGAACATCTTGAGTGCGAGCGCGTCAGTGCAGGCGATGTCAGACGGGTCACCCGACAATGCCACCCAACGGAACGGCCCGCGCCCTTCGCAGAACAGTGGCCGGATGTATTCAGGGATGAAGCCCTTGATTCGAAACGCCTCCCCGACACCAGCCGCGCGGGCTTCGGTGCGAATGTTGTTGCCGTAGTCAAACGTGATCGCGCCGCGCTCTTGCAGATCGAGCATCAGAGCAACGTGCTTTGCGACGGTGCGTGCTGACTCCCGTTGGTAGGCCTTCGGATCACGCGCGCGCAACTCATTGGCCTGCAAAACCGTCATTTGGTCGGGCACGTAGCCAACCAGCATGTCGTGCGCGGAGGTCTGGTCGGTGACCATATCCGGCACCACACCGCTATCGCGCACCACCGTCAGCAACTCCGTGGCGTTACACGGCACGCCAATCGACCATGCGATGCCCTTTGCCTTCTTGTCGAGCGCGACCTTTAGCGCGAGCTTTGGATCATCGATGATCTCGTCGAGGTAGCGCGTCTTCACGCGTTTCTCGATGCGCTTGCGCTCCACGTCAGCGCCAAGGCACACACCACCCGCCATCGTCACTGCAAGCGGCTGCGCAGAACCCATCCCGCCCAAACCCGAAGTGACGACCAGCCTGCCCCGCAGGTCACTGCCAAAGTGCTTCTTACCTGCCGCAACGAACGTCTCGTAGGTACCCTGCACGATGCCCTGACTGCCGATGTAGATCCAGCTGCCCGCCGTCATCTGGCCATACATCATCAGGCCCAACGCATCGAGCCTTCGGAACTCATCCCACGTCGCCCAATCGCCAACCAGGTTGCTGTTGGCGAGCAACACCCGCGGCGCATCCTCGTGCAGCTTCATCACACCGACGCACTTGCCCGACTGCACGAGCATCGTCTCATCGGGCTGCAACCGCCGCAGCGTGGCGAGGATCTTATGCAGAGCCTCATGGTTGCGAGCCGCCTTGCCGAGCCCGCCGTAAACGATCAGGTTCTCCGGATCTTCAGCAACGTCAGCGTCGAGATTGTTCTGCACCATTCGATAGGCAGCTTCGATCTGCCAGTTGGCGCAGGTGAGTTGCAGACCGCGAGGAGCACGGAAGTATTCAACTGGCATCTAATCAGCGTGACGGAGCGCAGGCGACGATGCAACTACTGGGACCACGAGAAACTGGACCACGCAGCGAACCACCAGCAAAAAACTAAGCCAAGCAAACGGATGCGGGCGAAGTTCCAATGCAACCAAAGCAATAGCTTCTGGCGCGGACAGCCGCTGTCCCTCTCAGATCGCGAGTTCGCCCACCGCCGCTTCCACCGCAATAACCAGCGAGCCATCGAGGATCAGCAATTCTGCGGCTTTAAGGTCGGGGGCAAGGTAGCGGTCGCCTTCTAGCCCCTTTACCCGAGCGCGCACTGCCTTGTGCGCCACAGCGACGCCCTTGCCAGGTGCCAGTGACTCGCCAAGATCGATGCCCTGCGCCGCGCACAGTAGTTCAATGCCGAGCACCTTCGCCGTGTTGTAAACGACCATGTCCGCGTGCCGCGCGGCGGTAACGCCCATTGATACGTGATCTTCGCGGTTTGCAGATGTCGGGATCGTGTCGACACTGGCCGGATGCGCGAGTGATTTGTTCTCGCTGGCAAGCGAAGCTGCAACCACCTGCGGAATCATAAAGCCGGATTCGAGTCCGGGATGCTTAGCGAGGAATGGCGGCAACCCGCTGATGTCCGGGTTGACCATCTGCTCGATGCGACGCTCACTGATGTTGGCGAGTGTGCTGACCGCAATCTTTAGGAAGTCCATCGCCTGGCTAACTGGTTGGCCGTGAAAATTGCCCCCACTCACCACATCGCCATTGGTAAACACCAGCGGATTGTCGGTCACCGAGTTGGCCTCGGTCAGCAACACGTTGTGCGCGTAACGAATGCCATCCTTGCTCGCGCCGTGCACCTGTGGCGCGCAGCGCAACGAATATGCGTCCTGCACCTTGGCGCAATGCGCGTGGCTCTTCATCACCTTGCTCCCGTGCAGCAAGCTGCGCAGGTTTTGCGCCGTGCACGATTGGCCCTGGTGCTTGCGAAGCTCATGAATCCGCGCCTGGAACGGCTTCTCGCTGCCGCGCAGCGCCTCGACCGTGAGCGCGCAGGCAATGTCCGCCGCCTTGCAGCACAACAGCGCGCGATGCAATGTGAGCAGGCCAATCGCTGTCATGATTTGTGTGCCGTTGATCAGTGCAAGGCCTTCCTTCTCACGCAGAGCAAGCGGCTTGCGGCCGGCCTTTACCAGCGCGGCCTTGCCGCTGATCACGCGCGTGCCGTCGTGCACATTGCCAAAGCCAATCAGCGGCAGCGCCATATGCGACAACGGTGCTAGATCCCCCGATGCGCCAACCGAGCCCTGGCTTGGGATCACCGGCACGAGGTCGTGATTGAACAACGCCATCGCCTGCTCGAGCAACTGCATGCGCACGCCGGAGTAGCCCAAGGCAAGGTTGTGAATCCGCAACGCGAACGCGAGCCGACTCGTCGCTTGCGGCAGTGCGTCACCAACCCCAGTGGCGTGGCTCAACAACAGGTTGCGCTGCAGCAAGGCAAGTTGCGCGTCGGGGATGCGCACGCCAGCCAGCTTGCCAAAGCCAGTGTTGATGCCATACAGCGTGGCACCAGTCGCCACAGCACTCTCCACCACCTGGCGTGAGCGATAAACCCGTTGCTTCGTGTTGGTGCTGAGAGCCACCCGACTGCCGCGCACACTCAAGGCAACGAGAGCAGCGAGATCGAGTGGACGTTCACCGAGCTTGATCGTGGGCACGAGTACGACGGTAGCCAAGGCAGCGGATTGCGACAAGCGCGCGCAGCACAAGGCGGCCCAAAGCCAAGGCAGGACAGAGCTGCTCTGCCTGCGATCAGCGTCATTACCTAGGCGCAGGTGCTCGCATCGCCAAGGCTTTGAACCTAGCGGTGGCACCCCTTTTCTCAACACTCCCGCGGTCGGTCCATCAGCCACATCATCACGGTGACCGACGATATTGGCGAGCTGGTGTGCGCGCGGCACAGCAAGACATTCGTAACCAAGCTCACAAACTACACCGCAAGAGACCACACGCCGAACAAACCCCAGCGACTCGGCGCCGGGTGCCTCAGGCTTGCTGTTCGAGACTCAACGGCGGCGCGGAGGGCACCAAGAAGAAGCGGCCGATGCTCACCTGGAAGGGGCTGCCATCTTCCCGCTCAAACGTGTAGCTGCCTTCCATCGTGCCCCACGAAGTCTTCAGCGGGCAGTAGCTGATGTAGCTGTAGTTCTCACCGTTCGCGAGTGACGGATACTCACCAACCACGCCTGGCCCGCGCACGTCTTCACGACGACCCTGACTGTCGAGCACGATCCAATGCCGCGCCAACAACCGCGCACGTTGGTCGCCCACATTGGTCATCGTGACTTTGTAGGCAAACACGAAGCGACTGGACCCCGGGTCACTCTCCTGCGGCAGATACTGCGCAGCAGCGTGAATCCGGATGCCATCAGTGACAATTTCAGAATGCGAAGTCTTGGCCATGAGGGCAAAACGAGATCAGGTGGAGAAAATTATAGTAAAGCGCCGCGGGAACGATGCGAGTGCCCCATTGCGGCTTGCCCTTCGGGACAGCGAAAATCGAGTCAGTGCCGGTGCTCACCACGATGAAAAACCATCTCGCCCCCCGGCCCCTGCAAAAGCAACTGGTCATCGGCGAACTTGCCGGTCCACTGCACATCATGCCCTTCCCATGCGCCGTTCAGGACCACTGTGCCATTGGCCTCAGCGTATTCCAAAAGGACGTGACCGTGCCCCTGCTGATCACTGGTGACACCAAGTTGGGCGCGCTTGCCGCCATCCTCAAATTCGATGTGACTGATGCGCGCGTCTTTTGGCGATTCCAGATTCCAGTTGCCCGCAAGCCCATGCTCATGGCTGCAAGCACAAAAGGTGAGCGCGAGAAACCAGGCGGCACGCATCGTCATCTTCGTCGTCGTCATTGTAGGTACCTTATTACCCTCGCTTAGGCTCGCAAGTGCGCCGTGATTGACGGGGCAAGTCCGTCTCGCGCGCAGGCGCGAACGGCATCCAATCAAGCAATCTTGCCGCAGCACTTCTTGTGCTTCTTGCCACTGCCACACGGGCAAGGGTCGTTGGGTCCAACTTTGGCCGTCGCGCGCTTGAAGGGCCGCGGCTTCACCTCAAGGCCATCGACGAAATACCAGACGCCGTCCTCCTTGCGAAAGCTCGCAACTTCATGGTGCTTGATGTCTTCACCGGCGATCTCGTAGTTGGCCTTGAACTCAACAAAGCCTTCGACATCGTCTACACCGCCAGCATTGAGCTCCAGCACCTGCATCGACTTCCAAGTCGCACGCTTCGACCACTCCTCGGTGGCCGCGCGATCCACGAATTCACGGCCCTCCGGCGACTGGCTCTCGTAAATCCAGTCAAACTCGCCGAGCGCGTATGCCGAGTAGCGCGATCGCATCAGCTCTTCGGCCGTTGTAGATTTGCGCTGGCCGCGGATTACCGGCTCGCAACAGGATTGGTAGACCTTGCCACTGCAACAGGGACAGTTCATGCGGCCGAGGAAGGTAACGACTCAGCGGGCGATGCTGAAGTAGAACTGTCGCCGATCGTCGGTCTGCTCAAAGAGAATCGGCCAACCTAGGTCGATCGCGATCGGGATTTCTAGGACCGGCACCTCGATACGCAAACCAAAACCGACGCTCAGGCGCGGTTCGTTGAAGGTCGGGTCCGAGAGTGACAGGCCGAGTAGGCCGAAGTCGGTAAATAGGACCCCGCGCAGCAATTCGCGGTCCAGAAGATCGCGTTCCATCCGGGTCGCAACCAGCGGAATCGAGAGTTCGACCGAGGAGCGGTAGGTCGCGTCGCCGCCATAGGGGAGGCCAAACTGAGTCGGGCCGGCACCGCGAAAATCAAAGCCGCGCAGGTCGCCGCCACCCATGTAAAAGCGCTCCGTAAGGAACACGTCGTCGGTGTCGGCGTAAGCCTGCGCCAAACCGAAAAACTGCTCCCAGTGCAGGATGTATTTGTGACCGAGCTCATTCTCCCGAACCGGCGTGTAGACATGACTCGACGCCGTGCCCTTCCACATGTTTTGGTCCGCGCCAAACGGGCCGCCTAAGACCTCAAACGTCAAGGCCAGCTGACCACCGGCTGTTGGCCGCTGCCGACTGTCATAATCGGTATAGGCAGTGCGAAATCGCATCCCGCGCAACTCCGACGAACCTTCCGCATCGACGACCGGCAGCACCACGTTGGGCTGATCGATAGACGTATCGACAGTCTCGTCGCGGAGTCGAATGCCGGTCGAAAACTCTTCGGTAAAGTTGCGCGCGATCTCGACGTCTGCACCGAGGGTATCCGTCGTATAGCCTTCGTTGCCGTAGCGGCGCGTTCGCTTCCGGCCGTTGACGCTGAGGGAGATCGTGTCAAATTGCTGCCCGAATAGATCCGGCTCAATGAAACCAACTGCAAACTGGCTGATCTGGGTGCCTGGTGCTGCGAGCAAGGTGAGATTCTGGCCGCCGCCGTGGAATGCACGGTTGCTCAGGATCTCGTCAAACATCGTCACCGGATTGAGCGAGGTGGGCGGATTCCAGATGTCGAAGTTGCGCTTGTTGAACTCGAACGATGCGGACACGCCAGCACCCGTCGAGATGCCGATGCCCCAACGGAACTCGCCGGTCTGTCCGTCCTTCACATCGATCGCGAGATCGAGGACATCGCTGTTGTCACCAACCGGCAAAAGCTCGTAGCGCGGACCTTCGAATGAAATCGGATCCTGAAAGAACCGCGTATCTCGCAGGTAGTTGATCGAGCGCTGAACCTTACTCATGTCGATGCGCTCGCCAGGCATCGCATAGACCTTGCGCCGGATCACCTTGTCGCGGCTGTATTGATTGCCGCGAATCAACACCTCGCGCAATGACTTTGGCGTGCCCTCGAAGATCTCAAACGTGATTTCCACCTTCGCATCGCTGGTGTAGCGCTCGCGCGGCCAGCCGACCCGAAAGGCACCAACGACCTTGTCCATCCCCGGAAAGCTGATGGCTGGGTGACCGCGGCGGCCGTAATACTCCTCGATCGCTCGCTGATCGCGCCGGATCTGATCGTAGTTGTAGAACGCGCCAGCCTTGGCCTTCAGGACCGCAACCACATCGGCCATCGGATATTGCTCGGCGCCCGCAGCAATCTCTCGCTGTTGCGCATCGACATACACGACCCGCACGGATTGGATACGATACTGCTTTCCCTCAACCACCTGCACATCGAGGTCCACCTGGGTGCGGTCGGTCGTGAAGCTCTGGTCGGCAAGTGTGACGCTCGCATCAAGGAAGCCCCGAGCGCGGTAGAACAGGCGCAGCCGATCGAGATCCTCTTCGATCAACTCGCGGCTATAAGCCCCGCCAGAAGCAAATGTCCCAGCAGGATCGCTCAGGATGTGCGAGTCGCGCGCGAGATAATCACCGGCACCAAACAAGCCCAGCACCGGCTCGGATGGGAACGACACGTTGCCGCGGAACGACAACCGGCGGATCGTGACCTTGGGACCTTCATCGATGCGAAAAATTGCCACCTTGCGCAATCGGTCGCTGCTGCTTTCCCCGACCAGCGGGTCGCGCTCGTCGATTGTCACGCTAGCAAACGCATAGCCATCACGCCGGTAACGCGCGACCAGCACGTTGCGCATGGCCACCGACTCGACACTCGTCACCTGACGGTCCACATAGAGCCCTAGCAGCGCATCCACATCAAACCGTTCCAGGTGCACAAGACCTTGAAACTCGAGACGCTCAAACACCTGCACCTCGCGCAGCACGAACAGATAGATCTCGACCTGATCCCCTGTGAGCTGACCGCGAATATCGATCGCGAGGCGACGCTCGTGCCAGAGGTTTTCAGTATCGGCTTTTGCCTTGCGAGCTTCGAAAGGCTGCCCCGCTCGCAGTAGCAGCCCACGAGTAATCGCCTTCGCCTCGTCCGCAGACATCGGCAAGGGCCCCTTCTTCGAATCGAGTTGCAGCACGCTCAGAAAACTGATCGGCTTGCCCTGCAACGATTGCACCTCCGAGTCGAGCAACACGTCCACGACGGGCACAGGGTTCTGCGTTGCTGGTGCAGGCAAAGGTGCGGGCGCAGGTGCGGGCACAGGGTGCTGCGTTGCTGGTGCGGGCAAAGGTGCGGGCG
>BJHM01000045.1 GCA_014192625.1 Planctomycetota bacterium | reverse complement strand
TGGCCCGCGTGAAGACCGTGGTCCGGTAGCGAACCGTGGTCCAGTCGATGACCGTGGCCCGCGTGAAGACCGTGGTCCGGTAGCGAACCGTGGTCCAGTCGATGATCGTGGCCCGCGTGAAGATCGTGGTCCGGTAGCGAACCGTGGTCCAGTCGATGATCGTGGCCCGCGTGAAGACCGTGGTCCGCGTGAAGACCGCGGTCCGGTAGCGAACCGTGGTCCGCGTGAAGATCGCGGTCCGGTAGCGAACCGTGGTCCAGTTGCTGACCGTGGTCCACGTGAAGATCGCGGTCCGGTAGCGAACCGTGGTCCAGTTGCTGACCGTGGTCCACGTGAAGATCGCGGTCCGGTAGCGAACCGTGGTCCTGTTGATGCGGACCGCCCGCCCGCTGCCCGTCCACCTGCCCCTCGTCCGCCAGCTGGCCGTGGTCGGGGTGGGACTCCGCCGATGGCTGAGTTTGACACCACCGATGAGGACTTGATTCCATCGCCAAAGCCGGTGGCTAGTGGGCCGGTTGTAGGGGACCTAGAGGACGCGGACTCGCTCTTCAACGGGGATGGACCTGGCGGAAGTGGCGGCGGAAGTGGCGGCGGCGGGGATCCTCGCCGTCGTCGTCGCAGCCCGCCGCGTCGTAGCTGAAAGTTGACGCTGCGCCAATGCGCGCAGCGTCCGTCTCTCGGCGTGGATCTGGCACGCTCTCGCGGGATGACCAATTTGACTCGATAGGGTCAAGTTGGCTTGGCTTCGAGCCCTTCTTGATTCGCTAAGTTAGGCTGCGGCGGGTAGGTGGACTAGACTTGCCCGCCATGTCAGCCTGGCACCAGACCAAGTGGGTAGATCTCTGTCCGTGGGTGATTTGGCCATTTATGGCCATTTCGGTCGATGGCCAGATTGCTGCCCAGTCACCTGCACCGCTGAAGAACCTGCTCTTGGCGCCAGTGCAGGTGCGGCCAAAGATCGATGGCGATCTTGCGGATTGGCCAGCAACGGCACCCGCCATTCGGCTCAATGAAAAGGTGCAGGTGGCAAATGGCGCGGACAGCTGGGCTGGACCACAAGATGCTGCGCTTGTGCTGCAGTTTGCCTTCGACGCAAACAGTCTCTACCTAGCCGGAACCGTGCAGGATGACGTGTTCCTGCCGGGCAACTTCAACCTGCCCTTGAAGGCGGATGCGGTGGAGTTGGCTTTTGGCGTGCCGGAAAAAGTCGCTATCGGGCAGGGCGGGCTGCCAATCATTGCCAAAGAGCCAAAGGCTGGCCGGGCAGATGATCTGCGCCTGTTGCTCGTGCCTTGTAGTGCTGCCCGTCCCTGTATCCAGCTCGATCCCAAAACTGGGGCGGTCAGTCAACTGGGCACTTCGCTGACGGGCTTTGAGATGGCGACGCGCAAGCTGGAGAGCGGCGGCTACGCATTTGAGATCGCGCTGCCATTTCATCAAGTGCCTGGAATGCGCCCGGGCAGTGCGTCGATGGAGCTGAGCGTGACGCTGTTCGATCGCGATGACGAATCTGGCACGTCGAGCAAGCTCACTCTCAACGGCAAAGATGTCGATGCGGCGGAGGCGCAACTAAAGCTCACGTTCCAAGGCCAAGGGCCACTGAGTGGCCGCGTGCCGAGTGACAGGTTGCTGCCGCGCGACTTGCTCACCGACATCAGCTACCTGATTGTGCCGCTGGTCGCCGTCGCGGGTCTCCTGCTGATTCTGCGCGGCTGGAAGCGTTGGCAGGCGCGAATGCGCTGGCTTCGCCCGACGCTAATTGGCGCCGGTGCTCTGCTGTTTCTCGCCGGTCTCGTGCTGCCGTTCTTGTGGCTCAACTTGCGCGAGGATGCGCAGCAACGCGAACTGGATCGGATGCTGACGAGCAGCAGCAGTTTGGTCGACAAATTAGCCGCGGGCACGCTTGCTAGTTATCGCGGTGCAAGTCGCGACCGGGCGTTGATGGACCTGCTCGGCGGCAAGTCGGTCGCACGACAGAAATACACGAGCTACCGGTTTCTCGCGCAACACGGAGCCGCGGAGTTTGGCGCGCCAGCGCACGATTACCCGGAAGAGTCGTTCGGCGTGCGCCCCTACTGGGTGTCGATCGAATCGGGCCGGCCTGAAGTGTTTCACTTTGATCCGCCGTTGCGTGGCGAGGAGCTCTACTTCGTGATCGGGCGACCGCGCACGCCGTTTTCGCCGCGTATTGTGCGGCCGCAGTTGCAGCTCGAACTTGGCTTTGAGAACGGCACGACTCAGAAAGAATTGGTGATCTTTGATGGCCAGTTTCTGCCCGCCGAGCCGTTGGGCCGCAACCTGCATGAAGTCAGTTGGAAACGTCTGCCGCTGCGCGGCGAGTTGCGCACTCTGAGTGTCGCAGACACGCGCGGCAGCGCGCTGTTTTTAGTCGGTCTATCCCTGCAGGTGCGGCGCGGCGAGCCGGAGGAACCCTTGTTCCTAGGCTCGGCATCGCGCGATGGCGTGATCACCGACCTGCGCAACCAGTATCCGCTCGATGCGGGGCTTGATCTTGGTCCAGGTGAAACCCGCAAGGTGCTCGTTCCGACTGCGCTGAAGGAGCCGGGACAGAAACTGTGGTTCTTCTACAAAGCGATGTATCCCGGCATTCCAACTGCGATCCCGGGCGCGACGGTGGCAGAGATCGTGATCAACTTTGATGGCGGACTGCCGCCGCGCACGCTGCGCCTCGAGCACCAAGTGAGCCTGTTCTACGAGATGGCGGTGCATAACACGCGCGATCAGCCGCCCGATGGCTCGCCGGCGGCTATCGCATTCTCTTGGATTGACGATCAGCAGGAACGTCACCTGAACACCGTGCTGCCGGTCACCGACCTGACAGCCACCGCCAGCATCGAATCGATCGAGTTCCGCAACCTTGCGGAATATCAAATCCGGTTTCGTTCCGTTGTGTTCGGCACCGAGAAGGCCGCTGCGCCGCAGGATCCTGATGATTCGCCGCTGGAGCGATCTGGTCAGGAGCGGCAGTTGCGTGCCGATGTCATTGCCGAGATGGCGAAGGCCGCGCTGGGGGTTTACCGCGATGGCCGACTGCAAGAGTCGACGCTGCCGCTGGACCGGCGCGAGGATTTGATGACACTGCCACGCCGCGCCACCGAGCATGGGACTGCGGCTGATGCGCTGGTCGTCGAGTTGCCGTCTGGCGCACGACGGCTGGAAGCCTTCCTGCCGCTAAACGGTGAAGGCTGGGACGGTGCAATGCTGTCCGTGTCGATGACCGATCCGGACTGGGACCGGACGCGCAAGACGGCGAGCCAGCTCGGCTTGTTGCTCGTGTTTCTTGGTTCGCCATTGTTGTTGCTGTTGCTCAGTGAGTTGCTCGCGGCGATCGCAAATTTGCGCCTGCGTTTGATGGCGGTGCTCTCGGTAGCTTCGCTAGCGCCATTGCTGGCGCTGTCCCTTGTGTTGGCCAACGTGCTTGAGCGCGGCCACGATGCGGATCAACAATCCGGAATGCGGCAGGCGGTCGAGAATGCGGTGCGGCAACTCGGCGAAGAGAAGACGCAGTTGCAGCAGTCGGCGCAGCAGTGGCTCATCGACCTGAAGTTGCAGCACGAATCGCGCATCGCGAGCGTTTCGGTGGTGGATCAGCGCGAGCAGGCCACGAAGAACTTCGTCGTGCTGAAGGGCCTCATGCAAGGTCAATTGCCGCCCGAGTGGCGTGGCGCTGGTTGCCTCAAGCTCGAATGGAGTTCGATGCCTACCAAGGGCGCCGCATCACCTGCGCGTGAGAATGCGATTTTCGTTGGCGATGAACAGCTTGCCGCCAGCGAGGTGCCGGCGCGTCTCGAGCCTGGCTGCTATGTGCAGAATGGCAATGTCGTGATCGCCGTGCGCAGCGAAGCACTGGTGCTCGGCGGCACTCTGGCGCTCACGGTCACGCGACCAATCGATGCTGGTCTACTCGGTGCCCTGGCGCCCGGCTACTCGGTGTTGTTGTGCGACACCCGCGGCTATCCGCTCACCGCAGGCGGCGCTCGTTTTGACGCGGACCTGCTGCTCGTGCACGCGCGCAATCCTGCGGTCATGGTGCAGCGCGAGCGCGATCTTGCCGCGGTGCTCGATCAGCACGTGCCGGCAATGGGGCGCACGCCGTCATCGGTAGGGGACCTGATCACTGGCGTCGAGGTGCTGCGCGATCTGCAAGCGACGCCGCGCGCGCTGCTCGAGTTGGTGCAACCGGACCAGCGTGCCATGCTCGATCTCCAGATCGGTCGCATTCCAGTGCGCGCGTTCTTCTTTCTGGTCGCAGGACTGCTGCTCGTGCTGTCGATGTTTTTGGCGTTCGTGGTCAGTAACCGCATCAGTCGCCCCGTCGAGCTGCTGGAGCACAGTTCGCAGTCTTTGTTGCGCGGCGAGTTTGGCGCGCGCGTTCCTGAGCGTGAAGGTGGGCAGCTCGGGCGGCTGTCAAAAACCTTCAACCAGATGGCGGCCGATCTCGAAGGTCGATTGCTCGATCTGCAAAAACTAAATCGCGCGTTGCGGGACCTTTCGTCGCAGCTTGATGCTGGTCACACGCTCGCGGTGCTGCGCCGTTTCTGCGAGCAGCACTGTGCTGTGGATCGAGTCCGCATCGTGGTGCTCGATTCCGAGGCGAAAAAAATCGAAGTGCATGGTGGTGCAACAGTGGAGCCCTGCGATCCGCCGCCCGAGTTGCAGTTTCTGCCGCGCGCCCAAGGATCCTTCTGCCTCTTTTGGCCAGCGAGGAGTGAGGCCGTGGTAACCGGGGTGCGGTCGTGGGCTCCGTCCGTTCGCAGCGTCGTCGGCCTGCCCTTGTTGGCGGGTGGCCGGTGCTGCGGTGCGGTGTTGTTGTTGTTTGAGACGCAATCGCCGCCCGAGATCGATCTTGAGATGCTCGCCACCGTCGTTTCGCAGGCTGCCGTAGCTCTTGAGCACGCGCAGCTCTACCGGCATGCGGTGCAAGATCCGGTCACCGGAACGTTTGTCGGCGAATACTTCCGCCGCCGTGCTGCGGAAGAAGTTGCCGTAGCACAGCAGCGCGGCGTGGCGCTAGCTTTGCTCGGCGTTGGGCTTGGCGATGGCTCGATGCGGCCGCGCGGTCTGCGTCGATTTGCCGCAGTTTTGCGCGAGCACGCGCCGCGTAACGCGGTGCTGGGGCATTTTGGCGCGGGCCAGTTTCAGATGGTCGCGCTGGGCATGGATCGGTCGAGCGCTGAGGCTTGGATTGGCACCATGCTGGAGGCCTGGCAGGAGGTGATTCGCAACGCACCCGAAAGCGAATTGGATCACCAGACGCCGACGCTGGCATTGGCGATGTTTCCGGAAGAGGCTGCATCGGCGGAGTTCCTGTTTGAAGCATTGCGCGAACGGCTTGCTTCTGGCTCGGCGATGGCACCTGCGGCATTCGAGATGGATGTTGATGCGAGTTTGCAGCGCTCCGGCATCACGGTGGTGAGCTCGGCGATGCGCGAGGTCTATCGGACCCTTCGCCGCGTGGCGCCGACCGAACTAGCGATCCTGATTCTCGGCGAGACGGGGGCTGGCAAGGAAGTGCTCACCAACCTTACGCATCGCTGGAGCGGCCGCGCGGCCGGGCCACTGGTAAAGGTGCACTGCGCGGCCTTGTCGGAGGCGTTGCTGGCGAGCGAGTTGTTCGGCCATGAGAAGGGTGCCTTCACGGGTGCCGAAAAACGCAAGATCGGCAAGTTTGAACAGGCCAACGGCGGCACGATCTTTCTCGATGAAGTTGGTGAGATCTCGCTCGATGTGCAGGTCAAGCTGCTGCGCGTTTTGCAGGAGCGCGAGGTTGATCGAGTCGGCGGCCTTGACCCGGTGCCGGTGGACGTGCGGGTCGTTGCCGCGACCAACCGCGATATTTGCGCCATGGTTGCGGCGGGCAAGTTTCGCGAGGATCTCTACTACCGGCTCCAGGGCATGGTTGTCCATGTGCCGCCGCTGCGCGACCGGCGGCAGGAGATCCCAGCCCTTGTCGAGCAGTTCCGCAATGAGGTGGTGGCATCGGGCCAGAGCCGGGTGCGCGGTTTTACGACGGATGCAATGGACGAGCTCTACCGGCGGGATTGGCCGGGCAATATTCGCGAGCTGCGCAACACGGTGCATCGGGCAATGGTCCTTTCGCTCGGCGAACTAGTCGATCGGCGGGATCTGCAGGCGGCGTTGCCAAGTGGGCTTGCCGCAGTTGCCGCACCAGTTGGGCCGGTGCATGTAGTTGCTGGCGAGGCCAGGTCGTCCCCGGAGGACCCCGTTCTGTCGGTGGCTCCTGCGGCAGGGCCCGAAGTGTCGCCGGTGGCAGCGCTGAAGTCGTTGCCGGTGCCTTTGACAGCTTTCAGCGAGGACCTTGCGCTGCCCGCCTTGTCGCCGGACCATGCGCTCAGTGCTAAGCCGGCCACTTTGGCAGAGAGCAAGCTGCAAGATGCCGCACGCGTAGCTTCAGTCCCCGCGAGCCGGGAGGCTGCGCTCGCGGCGTTGCCAATGCGCACGCAGCGGCTTTACCAGCGAATCTTCAAGGCTGGGTCGATCGGCACAAAGGATCACATGGACGCAGCAGGCATCTCCCACCGAACTGGCTTGCGTGACCTGCAATTGCTCGTTGAGGCTGGGTTGGTGGAGCGGCTCGGCAGCCGCCGTGGTGCCCGGTATCAACCATCCTCTAATTGGCCAGTGGCTAAATAATAATTGGCCAGTTTGGCCTCGGCCAGTTCCGTAGAGCCGCACATGAGGCCGATGACCGATTTCTTTTCGGCCTGACCAGTTATTTATTTTTCCGCGCAAACTCCATTATTGATGGAGCTTAAGAATCGGCCAACAGCATGGCTGAAAATGTTGGCATGGCAGTTGAGACAGTTCGATTGGTCTTCGTGGCTGGCTTGCAGCAGCCCAAACTGGTCCCGGAGGATTTCCATGCGTTGTTTTGCAAGACTGGTAGTTCCTTTGCTCCTTTCTCTGGTCGCGGTAGCGCAGGTTCATTTGCGCCCTGATGCGGTGGTATTCGCCGGCAGCGCGATCAACACCACCGCTCCTGCCGTGATTGATGAACTGCGGGTACGCCGTGCGACCGCCGAATGGCAGACCATCGAGTCCGAGTCCATTCGTCATGGTTCTGCGCGCTACATGCTGCTCATGGCCGACATGGACATTCGCATTCGGCTTGCGGTCAAGCAGGCGGCGGCAAGTGCATGCAAGGACTTGGTAGTTCGCACGGGTGACCTCAATGATCGCAAGGGCCGTCTGGTGACGGACCTCACGGATGATGTGATTGCGCGCCTGTGAAGCGTCCGTCCGCGCGCCCGATGCACATTACAGTGGCGGGCTTATTGCTCGCCGCCTGTGTGACGGAGTCGTCGAAGCGGACGGACAAGCTGGAGTTGGCGGCGTCGGTGCAAGGTGTTGCCGTCCCTGACGGAGTATCCGCGGGACCGTTGGTGCTCTCTGCTCCGCCTGAGCCAGACCTTAGGCTGTCAGATCCGCAGGATCCGCAGGGTGATCGAGCCGGCCTTGAGGCGCGCTTGCGAACCCAGTTTGGCTCCAGCGTTTTGATCGGCGTCGATGGTAGAGTTACCAAGAACTACTTTCTTGCTGGCGACTTGGGGCCAACCTTCTTGAAGCTGGTTGCGGAAATCGCGCCGCAGCAATTGCAGCCGCCGCCGACCGCAAGCGATCCGCTGCCCGGCACCAAGGTTGGTGGCCCTAATAGCCGCAGCATTCTTGGTCGCATGCTTGGTGGCCGCGAGGTGGAGATCGCATACCTGAAGGATTTCGAGGTCGTGGGCAGTTCGGCGTTGGCTTCGCCCAATGCACTCACCGGCGCGCAGTTGGCATCCGACCCAAATCCGCCCAAGGTAGCGCTCGTGCTCGTCACCGGCGAGCCGTCAGCGCTGGCTGCGTTTGAGGGCGCGTTCGATTTGTTCTACAGCAGCATCCCGCAGATCGAGATCTCAGTGCAGGTCATCGAATACAACACTGCCAATGCGCTCGCATTTGGCGTGAAGACCAACCTGCTAAATGCCAACCTTGCGAACCTCGATTCTGGGCAATTGATTCAGGGTTACACGTCGGGCTTCCCGCTGCGGCCACCGTTCGTTGGTTCGACTGCGGTTACAGACTCTGGATTATTCAAGCTCGGTGGCATTCACGACAGTTGGAAGCTCGATGCCACGCTAGCTGCGCTTGAGGCCAACAACCTCGCCGACATCACTAGTTCGCCCAAGTTGGTGGTGCGCAACGGCGGCATTGCGGCGATCTCGACCCTGACGATGATCCCGTTCCCAAAAGCTCGCTTTGCACAGAACACCAGCCTCGCTACCGATATCGAGTTCAAGCCGGTCGGTGTGAAGATGAACATCATTCCCGTGATCGCCGGTACCGACTCGGTGCTGCTGCAGATTTACGCCGATGTTTCGGCGGTGACCAGTTTTGCCAATACCGAGCCGGTCGTGACGCCGATTACGAGCCAGCGCACGGCCGTGACGACCGTCTACTTGAAAAACCAGCACAGCCTGTTGATTGGTGGCCTAAAGACCGTGTCACAGATCGAGAGCGAAACCAAGGTGCCGATCTTGGGGGATATTCCGGTGATCGGCTGGCTGTTCCGGTCAACGTCGAGCAGCCGGCAGGAGACCAGCGTCGCATTTCAGATCACACCGCGCATCGTCACCGACCGCGGCCAAGCTCCCGATCGCGGTCAAAATCTCTGAGCTTTTGTTGGGGTGTGGGCAGAGCTGGGAAGGACGCTAGGATCTGCGCGTCCTAGCGCACTGTCAGGAAGCAAAGCACATGGATCCAGTCTGCCGCAATCGGGATCAGCGAGGTATCGCGCTGATCCTTGTGCTGATCTTTAGTATCCTCATCTACGTCCTAGTCGCCGAACTGGTGGTTTCTGGGCGCATGTTACGGCACACCGGCGAGAACGATGCCCTGATGTCGCGCATGCAGAATCAGATGGAATACACGATGGCGGAGGTCACCGAGACTTTGCTCGGTGACTTGGCATCGGCAGCGGCAGGTGCGAGCGGCGCTGCAGCGCCTGGCGGGGTGCCAGCCATGGGCGGCGGCGCGGGTGGCGCGGGTGCGGCTCCCGCCGAAGAGGAGCAGGACCCTGCTGCCACTTGCGACAGCAGTCGCGATAGTTGGGCGCAGCCGCAATCGCGCGCTGAGAACGACTTGACGACCTACTTCTGGATTGAGCCCGAAAATAAGAAGCTCAACCTGCTCAGCCTGTTTAGCCCTGACCTGAAATACGCAGCGATGGCGCGCGATCAGATCATCCGGCTCATCGACTCGCTGCGAGAAAACAGTGAGTTTGACATCACTGCCAGTGATGCCGAGCAGATCGTGCGCGCAATCGAAGAATGGGTGAAGCGGCCCGGCAGCGATTCGATTCCCAAGCCACCGCAGAAAAGCGAAGACCCCAAAGAACGTGAGCTGTCGCTACTCACGCACCTCGACGAGTTGCTGATGCTGCCGCAAGTGAGCGAGGAGTTGTTCTTCGACAAGGTGCTCGATGCCAAGGTCTATCCGGGCCTTGAGTCGGTGCTGACGGTTTGGACTTCGCTGCAAATGGATCCGGGCGATCCTGAGCAGCTTGCGCGCACAGCAGCAAAGCAGGGCGTAGCTCCAACCGCCCCAGCAAAGGCCGGTGGTGCTGCCAGCGGTGGTGCTGCGAATGCGGGGGGCGCTACAGATCCAACCGCGCCGCTGCCGCAGCCGATCGGCGAGGGCATTCGCATCAACATCAACTTTGCGACGCGACCGGTGCTGCGGGCGTTGTATCCGCAAGGCAAGATTTCCGACGAGGTCATCGATGCCATCATCAAGTGGCGTAACGAGGAAGACCCTGAAGCGAAGGACGCAGCGGAGTCCAAGGCGACGCAGGCGTCGGACTTTGGTGATCTGCAGCTTGGTGAGGAGACCCCGCGAAAGTTCTTCGCCACGGTCGGTGATTTGGAAAAGGTCGAGGCTTTTGCCAACCTGCCGGACCCGGAACTGAAGTCCGAGTTTCAGACCCTTTGCACCACCAAGTCGGACATCTTTTCGGTGCACTTGGCGACCATCTTTCGTCGCAATGAGGAGACCCGCTCCTTCGTGATGCGGCGCACGCGTGCGGTCTTGATGCGGCGCGACGAGGGCGACACGGGCACGATTTATCCGATCATCCGGTTTGAGGAACGCAACGGGCTGCGCCTCGTGGTGCCAGACCTTCAGTCAGAGCATCCGGACCTGTTGCCGCTCTACTCGGCGATGGATTCTTTTGCGCAGGACGACCGCGCGTGGAACCCCTTCCTGGTGGACTTCTATCTGCCAAAGCAGATGCGCAACGAGTTCTTGCGCCGCTGAGCATGACGCGAGCCATCAGGATGTCCTGAAAGCTCGTGTGTTTGGCGCGTCAATCGGCCCGCGAGCTGTTGCCCGCGTGCGTCCTTGGATCACTGCGCGCCGATGTGCACGCAGAGCCGCACGCAGACCTGCACGCAGACGTCACTTCCCGTGACGACGCCAACACGCGTTGTGGCCGTACATGACGCGAGCCGTCAGGATGTCCTGAAAGCTCGTGTGCTTGGCGCGTCAATCGGCCCGCGAGCTGTTGCCCGCGTGCGTCCTTGGATCACTGCGCGCCGATGTGCACGCAGAGCCCATTTGATGTGACGATGCCAGCTGTGTTGAGGCCAGCCGTCAGCGGTGCGGCCTGTGAAAACAGGTTGATGCCGTTGTAGGAGGGCACGTTTGGAATCGTCAAAGGCAGGGTGAGTTGGCCATTGACTACAAACGCGAACGCGGTGGTTGCTGGCAGGCCGACGTTTTGGAAGCAGCCTGGCATGCCGAAGAACGTGAGGTCGTTGAACGGCGACGGGGGCGGTGCCAGGAAGCTGAAGGCGATCAAACCAAACAGTGTGCCCGGGGTAATGTTGGTCGTGATGAAGTTGGCAGTGCCGCCGATCACGGGGCGGGGATTCATGCTGAGGATCGGCGGGACCGAACCGTCGCCACTCGCGAATGGGATCGCTAGATCGAGGTCGATGCTGCCCGAGTCGGCGGTGTTGTTGCCACGGCCAAATCCGACTACCAAGTTCGTGTCGGTGTGTGCGACGGGGCCCCAAATCCAGTCGATCTGGCCGGTGGCGTAGAGCACCAGCTGAAATGAGTTACTGCCAAAGCTGCCGGCAGTTGCCCATTCTTGGACGTTATCCCACGTCACGGTGACGAACTGGTTCGAAGGGTCAACGTAATACGACATTGTTCCAGCGGCCGTCAGGTCCCAATCGCCCCACGCGGCACAGATGCGCGGCGCATCCGTGAATAGTGCGCTCACCGTGTATGAGCCAAAGGTGGCAGCGCTGGGCTGGAGAAAGACGTGGCCGTTTGTCGAGACGGTGATCACGGTCGTGCTGCCACCCGGGTAGGGGAAGGAGAATGGCAAGGTTTGTGGTGCCGAGATGTCGTCGTCATACGTGCTACCCACGGTGGTGAGCGGAACGCTGCCGGCAGGAACGCTGTAGGTTCCACCGCCAGGAATCACGGTGTAGAAACTGCCCGAGTTGATCGCCGACATCGACGAGTTCTGCATGTCCCAAGTGGCCGGGACGAGTGAGCGGGGCGCCAATTCGTAGAACGACTGCGGGCGCTGATAGCAGCCTGTGCCGTAGCTGAGCGTGTAGCCGGCGCTCAAACCTGGCTGATAGTGTATATCCATGTTGATCACTCGGGCTCCGCCGACGCCGCCAGTCCAAGCTGTTTGCTGCACGACGCCAGCCGTAAACGTCAGATACTGATCTTGGTAAACCGTCGGGATTGGGTTGCTAACTGGATTAGTGTAGAGCGGGTGAATCGGGCCTAATAACCCGCTTGGGCCAGGCGAGGTCACCGGCAGGAGGGTGAGCGCTATGCCGTAGTTGCCGGCAGTCAGCGCGACCGGCGAGCTAAACACGGCCTGCGAGCCACTGCCCGCGTTGCCGACAGTCATGACGCCGGTGCCGGCAAGCGTCCAGTTAGCCTGGATGTTTTGGTTGCCACTCCACCCGACTGGGCAGACCCAGAACTGAAACGGGCCACTCGCGGCAAGTAGGTTTGGCAGCGTTGCCACATAGCCTGCATCGTAGAGGTTTACACCCACTTGTGAGATGGTCAGGTCAGCGTTGGTCGCAAGGTTGAAGAACATGTTGGCGCCGACGGTTGCGCTGGTGGCGCCTGCATAGACACCGCCAACGAAACTGGTGGTGAAGATGCCTGCAGGAGCAGGTCCGTTGCAGGATTGAGCCTTTGTGCCTGCAATGAGCAGCGTAGCTGCGGCTAAGGAAAGTATTTTGTGCATGAGGTGATGAGGTTGAAGACTTGTTGAAGGGCTACCGAGAATGAAGAACGAAGTATGAACTGAGATCTTATCTTGCGGCCTAGGCGTGTCAGGGGTCTTTTATTCCACGAAAAATCGCGAACTAAATAGCTTCTAGTCTTATCTGGCTAACATTTTATATTGCTATCGCTCGCCAATCGCTCAACCGCAAATGCGTATTGAAGAAGCCAGATGATCGCTTACTAAGCCTGACTCCGAAGGGACATGGTGCTCAGTCGATCTGGCGGCGCTTAGTGGCTAACGCGGACGTTAGGAGCTCAGCGATTGTCGCGCAGTAAATCGAGAAAGCGGCCAAACAGGTAAAGTGAGTCGTGCGGGCCAGGTGCTGCTTCTGGGTGGTATTGCACTGAGAATACCGGCAGTTCCTTATGGCGCATGCCCTCGACGGTCTTGTCGTTCAAGTTTTGGTGCGTGACTTCCACTGCGTCTGGGAGCGACCTTGGGTCCACCGCGTAGCTATGGTTTTGCGAGGTGATCTCCACCTTGCCGGTCTGCAGGTCCATCACCGGCTGGTTGCCGCCGTGGTGGCCGAACTTCATCTTGTAGGTCTTGCCGCCAAATACGTGGCCGAGGATCTGGTGCCCGAGGCAAATGCCGAACACCGGCACTTTTTTGACCAACTCACTGGTTGACTCGATTGCGTAGCGACAGATGGCGGGGTCGCCAGGTCCATTGCTGAGGAACACGCCATCCGGCTTCATCTCCAGCACCGCTGCCGCCGGGGTATTGGCGGGCACGACGGTGACATTGAGGCCGCTCGCAACCAGCGAACGGAGAATGTTCCGCTTGGCCCCGAAGTCGTAAGCGACCACGCGCAAGCGCGGTTTTCTCGCGTCAGTCGGCAACTTGCCTTGCAGCATCTGCGCCGGCGGACTGAACGGGCTGTCATAGCCCCGCTGCCATTCGAAGCGCTGGTCGGTAGTCACAGCGAGCACGTGATCCACATCGGCGACACGCGGTGCTTTGCGAACGCGCGCGACGAGTTCTTCATTGCTTGCTTTTGTGTCGCTCGTGATCAGGATGCGCAGTTCGCCGTGGTCGCGGACTTTGCGGACCAGCATGCGCGTGTCGATGCCGTCGATTCCCGGCACACCGTGCTGCGCTAAATATTCTGTCAGCTCGGTGCCCGACCGAAAATTACTCGCTTGATCGCATGCCTCGCGCACCACGAGCCCAGACAGCCATAGCTTGGTGGACTCTTCGTCGTCACTGTTCACGCCGTAGTTGCCAATATGCGGCTGCGTCAGCAGCACCGTCTGCCCGCGGTAGGAGGGATCCGTCAGAATCTCCTGATAACCCGTCATCGAAGTGTTGAAGACCAACTCGCCGAGTGACTCGGTGTCGGCGCCAAAACCACGGCCGGATAAAACGGTGCCGTCTTCGAGTGCGAGGCGGGCTTCGCGCGACGTCTTGGTCAAGGTATGAGGCTTTTTCCGGCAGATTGTCGATTGATGAGCGAGGCGAGATAGCCGCCGCCGAAACCGTTGTCAACGTTGACCACAGACACGCCGGCAGCGCACGAGTTTAGCATTGCCAGCAGCGCAGCTAACCCGCCAAAATGTGCGCCGTAACCGACGCTGGTCGGCACCGCGATGACCGGGATGTCGAGCAGCCCAGCGAGCACCGAAGGTAGGGCGCCCTCCATCCCGGCAATGGCGAGTACGCAGTTGGCAGAACGGATCGCTGGGATGCGCGCGAGCAGCCGGTGCAGCCCGGCAACACCGACATCGAAGTGCTGTTCAATGGCGCTGCCGCAAAAGGCGAGGGTCACGGCTGCTTCTTCTGCGACTGGCAGGTCCGCGGTGCCTGCGGCGACGATGGCGACGCGGCCAACGGGAATCTGTGGTTTGCGATCGATCACGATGCAGCGGGCGCGTTGGTGCACGATTGCTTCAGGCAGTACTTTCAGCACCGCTGCACTGTGGGATGCGTCGCTGCGCGTCAGCAGGACTCGCGGCGAACGGGAGAGAATCTCCTGTGCGATCGCCGCCGCTTCGCCTGGCTCCTTGCCTTGGCAGAACACGACTTCGGGGATGCCGGTGCGCCGGATGCGGTCGTGGTCGACATTGGCAAAGCCGAGATCTGTCGATGGCTCTAGTGAGCGCATTGCCGCATCGACACAGAGCTGGCCGCTTTTGACAGAGTTGAGTAGTTCGCGCAATCGATCGTGCGGAGTATTGCTCATCGCGGCGCGGCCTTGCCGCCAGCATCCGGCGTTGCGACCGCCTCAAGGTCGAGCGGCGACGTGAGGCCGCGCTGCAGTTGCAGGTGGCCGAGGAAGGCGATCATCGCGCCGTTGTCAGAGCACAGGGATGGTTCGGGCAACACCAATTGCAGTGCGCTGAGCGTGCGGCTTTCTTGCAGGCGAGTCCGCAGGCGCACATTGCGCGCGACACCGCCACCGATGCAGATGCTCTGCACTGGCACGCGCTCGGCCGCCCGGCTGAGTTTTTGGATCAGCACATCGACGATGGCTTCCTGATAGGCCGCGGCGAGGTCAGCCACCCGCGCAGGAGGGAGCACTGGCGGTGGCTCGGTCACGCCTGGCCCACGCAGGTGATAGAGCAGTGCGGTCTTTAGTCCGCTGAATGAGAAGTCGAGCGAGTCGGGGCCCAGCAAGGATCGCGGCAGCACGAGCGACTTTGGGTTGCCGTTTTGCGCCGCGCGTTCGATCGATGGGCCGCCTGGATAAGACAGCCCGAGCAATGCAGCGCCCTTGTCGAACGCCTCGCCGGCAGCATCGTCGCGCGTCGTGCCAAGACGAATGGCGTCGAGCGGCGCGCGCAAAAGCCAGAGTGCTGTGTGACCACCGGAAGCGACGAGGCACAGGGCCGGCAGCGGCATGTCCTGCCGCGTCAGCAACGCCGTGTGGATGTGGGCTTGCACATGATCGACGCCGAGCAGTGGCAGGTCGTAGCGCAGCGCCAGTGCCTTTGCGGCAGCGAGGCCAACCAGCAGGCAGCCAACCATGCCGGGACGGTGCGTCACGGCAACGCCACTCAGATCCGAAGGGCGCACCTTCGCCTCGTCGAGTGCGGCCTGCACGATCGGCACGATGCGTTGCGTGTGCGAACGGCTTGCTACCTCCGGCACCACGCCACGCCAACGCTCATGCAGCATGATCTGCGAGTGCAACACGCTGCTGCGCACGTGGCGGCCGTCTTCGAGCACCGCAGCGGCGGTTTCGTCGCAGGAGGTCTCAATGCCAAGGATCAGCTGCGTCATGGCCACAGAATGCCAGAAGTCATTTCACAATGCGCGGGCCGCTGCATTTGTCCAGGTGGCGCATTGGCCGCAGTGCGACGCGGCCGCCAACTGCAGCGAGTTTCGGTTCGCAGCAGTGGCTCGTAAGTAGTCGTTGCATGGCGCGCAGGTTGGCGCACCATTGGCATGCTCCGCGTCATCCTGAATGCGGTCACTTGCCGGCTGCAGCCTGCTCGATGGTTGCGCGCAATGCGGCCAGCGCCGCGGCGAGTTGCGGGTCCTCGTCTGGCGAGCGGATGGCTGGCGCACGCATGCCATGCAGCTGCAATAGCGCGGCGACGGCGGTGCGGTGCTCGGGCGGTGGCTCTTGATCGGTGAGTGCCGTGAAGACCACGCGCAGCGGCTCGCCGTCGAGTGGCACAGCGCGATCGGGGACGATGCCGCCTTGCTGGTCGCCGCGAAACGCGCGCAGATGGTGACCTTCTAGATCGCGGCCATTGGGCGTTACGTAGTGGCCGGTCGTCACCTTCAACTTGAAGTCAAGATTCTTGTAGGAGAACAGCGTGTTGACCATGCCCTTGCCGTAGGAAAGTTCGCCAACTACCAACGCGCGGCCGTGGTCTTGCAGCGCGCCGGTCAGCACTTCGCTGGCACTCGCACTGTCCTGGTTGACCAAGATCACCAGTGGCAGGTCGGGAAACTGGCAATTTTCAGGCTGCGCCAAGTAGCTAACTTCGGTCACGCCGCCGCGTTTTTTTACCGTTGTGATGACGCCGCGCGGCAGGAACAGGTTGGCCATTGCGACGCACACGTCGAGGTAGCCGCCGCCATTGAAACGCAGATCCAAAATGAGGCCGTGCAACCCGCACGGCAGGCGCGTCAATGCGGTGATGTGAGCGACCAGTTCTTTATCGCAGTCGGGATGAAAGTCGGACAGCCACAGGTAGCCGATGCCAAGCCCTGCGTCGATGTGATGCGCCCACTTGACCGCCGATTTGTGGACCTCACCGCGCAGGATTTCGACCTCGCGCGGTGCCGCGTCAGCGCGTTTGATGGTGAGGCGAACCTTGCTGCCAGCCTCACCGCGAATGCGCGTTTCCGCGACCATCTGTCGCTCCCCGGAGTCGAGTCCGCTGAACTTGATGCCTTCGATTGCGATTATCTCATCGCCGGGCAGCAGGCCCGCAGCGGCAGATGGGCCGTTCAAGAACGGAAAGCGCACGAGCAAGCGGTCGTTGACTGCGAGCACCGCAATGCCGATGCCCGCGTAGTTGCCCGTGGTCGCTTCGACGTAGCTGTCCACCTCGTCATGCGGCACGTATTGACCGTAGTGATCGAACCCTGCCATTGCCTTTATGGCGATGTCCGCCAAATTGTGGGCATCCTGCTCGATCACGTGGGAGCGCAGGATCTCTTGCATCACCACCTGCATCGCCGTGGCTTCTGGTTCTGGCACGGCGGTCCGCCGAGCGACGATGGTGCCAAGCCAAAATGCGCCGATGGTGATCAGCCAGAGGATGGCAAACAGTCTTAGCGATGGGCGCTGTGGCAACGGCATCTCAGTCACGATCCTACGCGTATTGCGTTAGCCCTTCTTTATCCGTTGTGCTTTATCAGTGCCGTCGTCATCGGCTTCGTCGCCGTCTTTTTTGTTGGCATTGGGATCAGGAATCTCCACCGGCGCGCCAATCCTCAGTTCGATCTCCAGCCGCTGTTTTTCGGTGTTGGAAATGTCAATCTCTGCACGGCCCAGCGGCATGATGTTGTTGCGCTGACCGTCGATGCGGATGGTTGCGACATTGTTGCGCGCGAACAGTGTGGCGATGCCGATGGGCAATACGAGAGTCAGGTCGGTCTGCCCAGGTGCCACCGGGACGGACATGCACTGCTCGTAGTTGTCGCCTGCGAAGTTGCCCTGGTTGGCGTTGCTCTTCGTCATGTGCCGCACTTCGATGCGGTCGATAACCGCGCACGGTTTGCCGGCTTCCTCGGGCACGAATTTGAGCGAGACGCTGACCAGTGGCGCATGGATCTCGACCATGGCGTGCTCGCCAGCGCGCACGCGGACATCCTTCTCCGAGCTGGCGAGCACCACGCCGGTTGCGATGTCGAGCAGCAAGAGGCGGTGCTGGCCCGGGCCGACGCGCACCGAAAATTTACCGCCGGCGGCTACGAACGACCGCGGCCCCGCAAGCTGCATCCCTGGGTAGAAGTTGAGCGAGCCCTCATCGGGCACTTGCATGGCGATCACGAGCAGCTGCTCGATGGGCGCGGCTACCGAAGGAAACGTGATCGTGCCGGTGATCGTGCCGGGTTGGTCTTCGATGGCATTGAAGTCGCGTTGGATGCCATCCTTGCGGACGCGAAATGGTTCGAGTGGCAGCACGACCGTGCCACCACAGCGTGGCGGTGAGGGCAGCACGAGCAGCAGCATGAAGTTTTCCAGCTTCACGCCGGAAAAACGAAAGGCGCCATCGTTGCCGAGAGTGACTGCCGATTCGGGGAGCGCGCCGCCGCTGTTGAAGCGCGCGATGTTGCCGCCGCCGATGCCACCAAACTGGCTGCGCGGCAGTTCCTGTAGAAAGGCGCGCGCACCTTGTGGGATCGGCATGCCAGTGATGCGGCCTGCGACGACTGCGCCTGCGGGGAGCTTGAGGTCAAGGCCAGATAGCTGTTGCTCGGCCTTTAGATCTAGCTCCGTGGGCATGACGCGCGGCCGTTGCGGATCCGTCACCCGCACTTGCCAGTTGCCTTCGCCCAACTGGTGCAGTTCGTATTTGCCGTCCTCGTCGCTGAGCGCGGCGTTGGCAGGAGCCTCCTGGTTGTTCGCATCGTAGATGCCCTGGCTTGCATCGGGCTTTTGCAGCGCCCAGACCATTGCGCCCCGGACCGGTGCGCCGGTCGTCTCATCCAGCACGCGGCCACGGACCGTCGCTTCACGCACGAGCTCGATCGTGACTGGTTCGCGCACCGTGCCTTGTTCGAGGTCTTTCCATTCCACGTCGCGCCTGGTCGCTGGCGCATAGCCCACAGCAAGCACGCGCACTGCCCCGGTGGTCGGGGCATTTTGTTGTGGTGGCGTCAGCAATAGCTGGCCGTCGCGTGACTCGGACCAGTTGCCAAAGCGCTCGGAGAATCGGTATTCGAGGTAGTTGCTGTTGCGGTTGGCGTATTCCTCAAACACCGCCGTGCCGCGGATCTCTGGCACCGGCTCGCCGCCAACTTTTTGCACCGCACGCACGGCCAGGAGTTCGCCCTTGCCGGTGTTGGCGATTGGCTTTGGCAACTGCAACTCAAGGTTGGCGCGGGCGGAATCGAAGACCGCCGAAGTCATCGTCAGTGTGCGTTCGCGATCGTCGCGCTTATTGACCGTGAGGCGGAAGCGAGCCGGGTGATCGAGGTTGAGTTGAAATCTGCCGTCTATTTCGCTGCGCACCGCTTCGATCCCGCCGCGGAGTTCGTAGTTGGCGATGACACTCGCACCGGCGACGCCGCGCCCGTCTGCGTCGAGTACGCGGCCAGAGATCGAGCCGCCGCGTTGCAAGGTGATCTCGAGTGGTGTGCCGATCGCTACCGGTTCTAGCGATTGGCGGAAGTAGCCGTTGAGCGACACTTCAATCGCGACCGCGTTGGGCAGCGTTGTGTTGAGTCGAAAAATGCCTTTCGCGTCTGACTTTGCACGGCAGTACGAATTAAATTGCGGACCTTGCAGCGAGCGGTGGCCTTCCAGCATGTCGCGTGCAACAACGTCTGCCCCGGCCAGCGGCTTGCCCTCCGCGTCGCGGACGCGGCCAAATAGTCGCGCCCCATCGGGCAGCACGATTTCTTTCAGGTCGGTGTCGCGGGCTCGCTGCTTGCCCGGGTTGCCGGGTGCTTGCTGCATCTTTTCCATCGTGAAGCCAGGCGCTCGCGCGATCGAAGCCATGCCCTTTGCGGCAACGAGCAGCATCACGCCATCGCGCAGCGAAGGGAGGATATCGCTAGTCGTTTCGATGTCGAAGACGCCGTCTATGGTGGTGCGCAGTTGCGGTTTGGCGAGCAGTTCGTCCGTCGTCATCGACTTGCTCGGCGCCAATGCAACGGCGGCACCCTCGATTGGGTTGCCGTCCCACGAGACGATGCGGCCGCGCAGGTGGATGCTTCCCGATTGCGCGCCCGCATCGGCGGCAGCGGGTGGCTTTGACTCGGGGGCCTGCATTGCTGCGAGCAGCGAGCAGAGTCCAGACATTGCGGTGAGTGTCGCTTGGGCGAATAGTTTCATTGCAGGGGTAGCACTGGCGGCGTGCCATCGTCGCAGGGTCGCGTGCGCTAGCAAGGGCGAGAGCCTTCGAATGACGTTTCAGGCCGACGGTAACTCTGTGATGCCCTCGACGACTTGCAGCTCGTGCACGGCAAATCGATCCGCGAGCAACGGCTTTAGGCGCGGATATTCGCGGGCCACTTTGGCGCGCAGATGCGGCACCGCGAACCGGGCAACGATTGCGCCCGATGCGCCAAAGTCGCCGCCGCCGAGCATCCGTTCGCCGTATACGCCGGCAACGGTTCGCGCGAGGTCGCACATGGTTTCGAGTTCGGGGCCGGATACCTGGTAGAGGTCGCGCAGGCCGATCCCGTCGGCGCGAAAGTTGGCCCCGATCGTCTGGATGTCGCCTTGCCGCCAGGCCGTGAGCGTCGCGGCAAATCGCTGCTGCGCTGCAAAGAGGTATTGCAGTCGCGCAGCGAGGGTCGCGTGCTCGGGCTTGAGCCACAGCTGGATCCGATTGTGCAGCGCGGCATCGCGCACCTCGGCGAGACAGCGGATGCCAAACTCCGGTGCTAACAAGGCAGTGAGCTCTTCGCACTCGCGGCGGCGGATCGTGTAGGTCGATTGCAAAAGGCCGTTGCGCACGGTGCCGGTGTCGAGTGCTACGAAGCGGAAGTCGGGCGCAGCGTTGCCTAGCGCAATGTGCTGCACGCTCCGCTTGGCAGGATCGAAGTGTGTGCCCTGGCCGGCGCGCGCAAACCCGATCATCACCTGATCGAGCAGCCCGCAAGAAGCGCCCACGTAGTCGTTCTCGACTTGCTGCGCGAGTTCGCAGAGTCGCATTCGATCGTCGATGCGATGCCCGTTGGCAGTGAGAAAAATGGTCAATAGGTTGAGGCAAAGCGAGGCGCTGCGCGACATGCCGCCGCCGGGGATGTCGCTGTGCAGCACGAGGTCGATGCCGCGCGACAGTCGATAGCCTTCGCGCTGCAGCACGTGATCGACGCCGAGCGGGAAGCGCGCCCAGCGCGAATGGACTTCTGGCGACCTTTTTGCGGGGGTCTTGCCCGGGGTAAACTGCACCACGCCTTCATTTGCAAACGTGCCGCTAAACAGTCGCACCACGCCGAGGTCGTTTTGCCGCCACAAGGTCCACAGGAACCGGTCGGTGCCGACGCCAAACAGTTCGGTGCCGTTGTAGTCGCCGTGCTCGACGCCAAGGCAAAAGCGTGACGACGTGCGAAGTAGCCGGCCGCCCTGCACCCTGAGTCCTGACTGCTGCGCCAGCGCGAGCAGTTCGGTTTGCGCAGTCCTGTCATTTGGATGAGCGTCGGCTTGCAGCATTGGCGACAGAGTAACTGTGGGAGCTATTGCGGTCGCATGGCAGGATCTCCGTCTGCCCGTCACATGCAATCGCCCACCGCCAAACCAGAACCGCCTTCGTCTCGCCTGGCGGTCGCACTTGCCCTTGCAACGGGCGCTTTTGTGTCAGCCTCGGCGTGGATCAGTGACGACGCGCTGGTGACTTTTCGCACGGTTGAAAACTTCGTCGCGGGCGATGGCATGCGGTGGAACCTCGCCGATCGCACGCAAACCGCCACGCATCCACTGTGGGTATTGTTGCTCAGCGCCGCTCGGTGGTGCACTGGCGAACTGTATTACACGACGATTGTGATCAGCATTTTGCTGGTGATGCTCGCGACCTTCCTGCTGGTAAAAAGCGCGAGCACCAGTAAGCGCGCAGTTGCCATCGTCGCTGTTGGCACATTGGCATCGCCGTCGTTTATTGAGTTTGGCACCTGCGGGCTTGAGAACGCGCTCGTCTATGCGCTGCTCGCCGCGTTTGCGTTGGTCTGGTTTCGGCCGGATAGCTGCGCGCGCACATTGCAGCGGTTATGCGTGCTCGGTGGATTGCTGGCGCTTGCCCGCCAGGACCTTGTGCTGCTTTTGGCGCCATGCCTTCTCGTTGCTCTGCGCGCGCTGTGGTTGCAGGGTGTCGGATATAAAGCGCTGCTCTGCGCATTGCTGCCGGGCGCAGCCCTTACCCTTGCTTGGTATCTGTTTGCGCTCGTTTACTTTGGCACGGCGATTCCGACTCCGGGTTACAGCAAGGTGATGGCACTCGACCTGCCGCTATCCGTCATCGGTAAGCAGGGGCTTTGGTATCTGCAAGATCTGCTGATGCGCGATCCGGCGTGCGCGCTGGTGCTGTTTGGTTGTCTGCTGGCGGGGATGACGCGGCGTGCGCTGTTTGTTGCGCCGGCGCTCGGCGTGTTACTGCAGATACTTTACACGCTGCGGGTTGGCGGCGATTTTATGTCAGGCCGCTTTTTCACGGCGGCGTTCGTGCTGTCGCTCGCGGTGGTGGCGCAGGGCTATCGTAAGCGGTTGCCGCAGGTGCTTTCGAGCGCACTGCTGGTTGCACTGCTGATAGCGCTACTGGTTCCATTGTTTAGTAACAGGTTGCCGTCGTGGCTAGGCGGTTCGCAAGTGCCGAAGGCGGCAAATATCGAACATGGCATCGGCAATGAGCGCGCCTATTACGTCCAATCGCTCGGGCTTTGGAGTGAGGCGCGCGCCTTGCCGCCATACGGGGTGTTTGGTGTGCCGTTCGCCGACCGAGTGCGAAAGCCGGTGATCTTGATTACAGCCGCAGGCATCCCGGGCTATCTGTTTGGCGCCAACGCGCATTTGGTCGAGCCATTTTTGTGTGACCCGCTGCTGGTGCGTTTGCCGCTGGCTGATTTGCGCGAGTGGCGCGTCGGTCACTTCAAACGGCGTATTCCCGAGGGGTATCTCGAAACGCTTGCGACTGGTGAGAATCAAATCCGCAATCAGGACCTGGCTTTGTATTGGTCTGCGCTTGCCGTGCTGCTGCGCGCGCCGATCTGGTCCGCCGAGCGATGGCGGGTGTGGTGGGGCTTTCAGTCTGGCGCGTATGACGCATTGCTGGAGCGTTATGTGGACGGCGATTATCGCTCGCCACCGTGCGTCGAGGTGCGGCAAAGCGAGCTGCGCGCCGGCGAGCCGAATCAGCACTGGTATGACGGCCATGGAATCGTGGTGCGTGAGGGCGGGCTTCGCATTGCGCTGGATGCGCCGCGCGCGGTTGCCAAATTGCGGCTGCTGATCGATGGCGGTGGCGTTGGCACTTTGCACTTTCGCCGCAACGGCCAAGTGGTCGAGAGCAGCGAGTTTGAGGTGGTCCCCGACCTCAATCAGGGCGCTCGCTGGAGCGAGTTCTCGGTGCCAGAAGCGGCCCGCGACTTTGACGCAGTGGACTTCGTGCCACGCCCCGCTGCGGGCACGGCAGAACAGCACGCCGTCATGCCGCTTCCGATCTGCGCAGTATTGGCCGTCGAAGTGGGTAACTAGCGGCTTCAATGGGGCCGCGCGCAGATGCGCGCGGAAGGCATACGAGAGCAGAACCCGTGCGGCCGCAACGTCGCGCTTCAATGGGGCCGCGCGCAGATGCGCGCGGAAGGCTGGGCTTGGCTTGATGCGTCCGGGCTCCGATTCATGAGAGCGCCGTTGCCCTGCGGCGACGCGGTTGACCAAGAACGTTACCTTGGTCGGCCGCAGTCGAGCAGCTAGGCGCAGAGTGTGGGGAAGT
>BJHM01000044.1 GCA_014192625.1 Planctomycetota bacterium | reverse complement strand
GCCGCGAGGGACCCTGCCGCGAGGGGTCCTGCCGCGAGGGACCCTGCAGCGAGGGGTCCTGCCGCGAGGGACCCTGCAGCGAGGGGTCCTGCCGCGAGGGACCCTGCAGCGAGGGACCCTGCCGCGAGGGACCCTGCCGTAGGAACGACCGCCGTTAGCACTACCGCGGCGTTTGTTGTCACTGCTATTGCTTGCCGTGCCTTGGTGCTTGCCAGCAGCATTGCGGGGTCATTCATTGGCACAGCGATTGGCAGGTCTGAGCCAAACGCTGCGCGCGCGGCCTCGAGATGTTGCAGCAGTGCTAGCTTTGCGTCATTCATGACTTTGATTCCGTGCGCGCACAGCCAAGTTGCTGCCAGTTCGTGCGGCCGATTTTTTTAGCACGAGAGGGCGCTTTGGTGCAGCGTGCGACGCAGCTTCGGCCTCGAAGCAGGGTAGTTGATACCCTGCGCGCTTTGGGAAGATGCCATAGCTGTGCGCCAGGCTTGGTTGCTCGCCGAGCGCAAACACCGAGTGCCATGCAACGTCGTCGATGCCGTGTGACGGCAGCAATATCGAGTCCCCTGCGGCGAGCACGAAGAGCACGCCGTGTGCGCTCATCAATTGCCAAACTGAGGCGTGCGATTTACCAGTTGCCACAATCGCTCGTCGTTGCCGTTGTCCAAAGACCGCATCGCCTGTCGTTCCGTCGGGCAGTGGCCGGACTTCACCAGCAGTCGCGCGAGCTTGCGTTTGCGGATCGCAAACCACGCGGTGTGGCCTTGCAGTTGACTAAAGCAGACCCCGAGCTGGCCAGGCTCGGCATCGTGATGGAACACTGCGCCGCCGCCTGGCGCGTTGTTGTAGAGAATGCGCTCGGAGATGCGGTAGGGCCGCTGTAGCAGCTGCTGCAGCATGGCGTGCAGCGGCGCGCATTCGAGGATCGCACGGCACTCGGGAAACGCGCGCAGCGCAAATTCATCGACCCAGCGAGCGGTCGCCTCGGTCTGCAATTGCCACTCGTCAAGATGCTCCCTGCCGCTGCTAAAACGGATTCGCAGCGAACGGTCCGAGGCCTCGTTGGTGTGCCACGTGAGCTTCGCCCATAGGTCCTGCGCGACAGTCTTGCCGTGGCAATCGGCGTTCAGGAATACCTGCTCGATTTCACGGCGGTCCGATGGATCTTGCGTGCTGCCAACGTAGCGCAGGTGCGGGTCCGTGCCGATTCGGGCAAAGAGTTCGTCGAGAAAATTGCCGCCGTGCCGCAGTCGATCAAACATTTGCCGGCAGGTCTTTATCGCTGCCTGCTGCTGTTGTGGACCTGCGCCGAGAATCCCCGGCAGATAGACGGCATCGGCACGGCGCCAGCGTTCGGTCGCTGCGCGTAGGCTGGGTAACGGCAGTCGCTTTGCTACCACATGACCAAACTCGATGCCGCGGCGACGCAACACAAAGGTGCTGCGACCACGGTCGCGCCATTGCAAGGCGAGCAGCCGTTTTGCCAATGGCAGCAAGCGGGCCTGCGGCATTTCGACTAGGTCGTGGAGGGGACTTGGCACCGCCGCATCGTAGGCAACGAACGCGCGGCACAGTAGCCTATGTCGTTCCGACCCTAAGGTAGGCTTGATAGCTGCGCGATGTACTCGTTGACCAAAGATCAAAACTCCGTGGCTGTTGCCGCTCGCCCAGTTGCCCAGTGGCTCGTGTTGGTTGGCTGCCTGCTGCTTGCCCTTGCCATATATCTGCCGACCGCTCTGCACGCATCGTTTCTAAACTTCGATGACAACCTGTTCTTTGGCCCAGACAACTTGGTGTTTGCGCGCGCCATGGAGCAGGCCAAGGCGGGCGGCTTTTGGTCCGGGCTTGGCTATGTAATTGATCCAAATCATCGGATCGCCGACGTCTATCTGCCGGTTGCGCATGGCTCGCTGTTTTTAGATTACTGGCTGTTTATGGGCAGTGCGCTGATGCCACACGTCGAAAGCGCGCTGTTGCACGGGCTGGCAGCGTTTGTGCTGGTTCGATTGCTGCTCGCATGTCGCGTGGCGCCCGCAATTTCATGCGGTGCCGCGGCAATATTTTTGGCGCATCCTGCCTTGTGCGAGTCGGTGGCCTGGGTGAGTGGCCGCAAGGACATCACCAGCGGCTTGTTCGTGCTGCTCGCGTTGCTGCAGATCGCGCGTCTGTGCGAGCGCTTTCTCTGGTGGCGGGTTGCCCTTGCGATGTTGTGCGCTGGGTTAGCGATGTATTGCAAGGCCACTGCTGTCGTGCAGCCATTGCTCGCCGCGCTCATCTGCCGGTATCTCGGTGGCGATCGGCGGCGATATTACGGGGTCGGCGCGCTGCTACTCGTTGCCGTGCCGATCGCGTGGCATCACCAGGCGGTCGCAATGTCGATCGGCACGATGGTCGCTGGCGATCCGTTCGTGCGGTTGCTGCAGATACCTGGTGTGCTGCTTCACTATCTGAGCACGATGTTCTGGCCAGCTGGGTTGAACGTGCTCTATCCCGAAGTGCAGACCCTCGAGAGCTTCCGCGCGGCGTTGCTGCCGGGCTTGATCACGCTTGTCCTGTTCGCCAGCTGCTTGGTCTACTGCTGGCGCAAAACGGCACTGCGCGTGGTGGGGTTTGGCCTCGCCGGTTTTGTCCTAGCGCTGTTGCCATTCAACACCGCATATCCGGCCTCAGTGCTCGCCGCCGCCGACCGCTACCTATATCTCGCGGTGCCATTCGCTGCGGTCGCACTGCTGTGCCTGCTCGCGTTGCTCACGCGCAGGCCGGTGCTAGTGAGCGTGGTCGCAGCCGTCGTCACTGCAGTGCTCGGGCTGTTTCGCGCGCCTTGCTTTGCCAACAGCGAGGTGTTGTGGCGTTCGAGCCTGGCACAGGATGACGACAACGCGGTCGCATGGTTGAACCGTGCCAACGCTCGGCTATCGCGTGCCGGCATCGACGTAAAAGCGCTGCCCGAAGTGGGCAATTGGTTTGGCAAAGCGGCACAGGCTGCGCGCTATCCAGAGCACGAACAAAAAGCGCGGCTAGGGCAATTGCAGGTGGCCATGTTTGCTGCTGACTATGAGGCAGCTGCGGGCTTCGCACAGCAGGCGATTGCCGCCGCCGAACGGATTGCGCAGAGCGGTCGCGCCAAGCCTGAGGCGGCCAATGCAGTGCTGGTAAAAACCTTGCTCTATGCGATCACGCCACTGCGTGCTTGTGGCCAGATAGCTCAGGCCAACACCGCTTTGCTGCGCGCGCAAGAACTGTTGCCGGACGCAGCTTCGGTGGTGGCGGTCTCGGTGTTGCTTGCTGCGGATGAACTCGCTGCTCAATTGCGGCGCAAAGAGCCGCCGCAGTTGCTCGCTGCCGATGATCCGCGTGCACTTTCGTTGCGCGCGCGACTCGATGAGGTGATTGCTTCGCTCCAGCAAGAGCCAAGAGAACTCGTTTTGCGCGACCTGCAAATTCTGCAACTTGCGAGCGGCAAGCTCGAACGGCTCCGCGGCAATCGCCTGCCGGCGCTTAGATCCTTCCGGTTGGCAATCGATGCCGTGCAAGAACAGCACACCGCCGACCCGGAGGCTGCCGAGAGTTTTCTTGGTGCCGCTGAGGTGTGTCTCGACGCTGGGCTTTATGCGGAGGCTGAAGAATACGCGCGCAAAGGTGTCGCCTGGTTTGTCGGGTTCGGCCTGTTTGCCGATGCCCGATTGCGGCACGCACTCGCTCGATCTTTTGCGGGCCAAGGCAGGCTTGACGATGCGATTTTACATTTGACGCCGTATGTCGAGCAGAAGCCGCTCGACCGCGATGCTGCGCGATTGCTGTCGAGCCTTTTGATGAGCAAGGCTGTGGTGCGCATGTCGGATCCGAAGGTCACAACGGCGGAACTATCGGAGCTCATGCAACGCACCCTGCAGATCAATCCGCAGGAGCCGCGCGTTGATATCGTTCGCGCGCGCCTGTTGCGCGAGCAACGCAAGTATTCTGAAGCGGTGTTGGCGCTCGATCGCGCCCGCGTGCACTTGCCGGACTTCGAGGACCTAAAGCTCATGTTGTTAGACAACCTGCGCGACCTCGGCTACCAGTGCATGCTCGGTAAAGATGATGACGGTGCGGTTGCTGCCTGGCGGCGCTTTGTAGCGTTGGCGGATAAGGACGCGACGACGGATGCCGTAATGATGCAACTTTCGGCGATCTGGCGGCGTGCCGAGCAGCTAGGGATCGATGCAGAGCAGCGCGGCGAGTTGGTCGAGGCGGAGCGTCAGTATCGTCGTTGTCTGCAGATCGATCCCGAGCTGCACTGGGGGGCCTGGCACTTGGCGCAATTGCTCTACCAACAGGACTCCACCGACCTTTTTATGTTGGATAGTTGCTCGCAAAACGCCCTTTCGTTTGCCTTGCATAACCAGATCGAGCGCAGTCGGCAGGTGCTGCTGCGGGCGATGGTGCTGCGCCGGTTGGGGCGGGAGGCGGAGGGCTGCCTCGTGGTTGATCGCTATCTGGCGGCCCCAGATGCCACCGCTGCGCCGGCGGTTCTACTGCTGTTGCGCGGTTTTACTCCGACTCGGAAGTGAGTCGGTTGGCTTCCTTCGTAGTGGCGCTTGCGCGGGAGCGAAGTGCTGGCTAAGACACGTGCCACTTTGGTCGGTCAACCAAAGTTGTTTCTGGCGCGATAGAGCGTCGCCAAACAGGCGTTTGCGACTGTCCGCCGGAAGCTCGTTTTGTCAGTTCTAAAGGCTATTTTTGGTCCGCTCGGCGCCGGTCTTCGGCACGGGGAGATGTTCATGGTTCGCAAGTCCGGTGATCTGATGAGTCTGCTGTCGCAACGTAGTAATGCGCGGCGGTCGCGTTCCAGCGGGTTTGGCACGACGATGCAGAAGGTGTTCCGCCGCATTTTTCGGCGCGCCGATTCGCCGATCATGACGCGCAGACGCAACTCTGGCGCAGGCCTCAGCCTCACGGTAGTTGTGCTGTTGCTCCTGTCGGTGGGCTACGTGGTCGGGAATGCCTACCCCTTCACTGCTTTTGTGCCGTGGCGAAGTGGCGATGACAAAGCTCTCATGCCTGCCCTTTCCGCGGGCGCTGCGGCGCCCCGTTCAGAGCCGGTTGCGCCGGGGCCGCTCGGCGATGATGGGGCGCCGATGACCGGCATTTGTTTGATCGCTGCGGCCTATAAAGACAAGGCCCTGGCGATGGCCGCGGCGCGCAATCTGCGCGAGCAGGGCATCGGCACTGCCCGGGCGATTGAGCTCGCGCAACAAAAGAATGGGGATGGCCCATTGTGGGGACTGGTCGCCTACTGCAAAACCAAAGCGGATGAGCTACTGCTCAGGACGAGCTTGCAACAGGCTCGTTCGCCAGACGCCACCTTCGATCACTTCAGAAAGACACAGAATCTCTGGCCAAGTAAATTGGCTTCCGGCTAGACTGCTCCGCCCTTTTCGCATCCTGCGCTCATACAGTGCCTGCGTAACATGTCGATCCATAGCAGCTTGAAAGTCTCTAGCGCCAGTTCTGGCGCACGTAATGTCTGGACCCGTGTCGAGCGTCTCGCCGCGCTGAAAAAGCAAGGCCGGTGGAGTGACGGTGACGAGGTCGAAGGCTTGCCCAAGGTCCGCACCGGCTTCAAGGCCAAGAAGAAGGTGAAGGAAGCAGCGCCTGCCGCTGCCGCCGGTGCCGTTCCTGCTGCAGGCGCGAAGGCTGGTGCTCCAGCCAAGGCTGCTGCTGCGAAGCCTGCTGCTGCTGCTGCTGCTGCTGCTGCCAAGCCAGCCGCCAAGCCAGCTTCGAAGAAGTGACCTTGCATCGCCGCGGCGGGCCATTGGTCCAGCGGTGATGAATGGTAATTTCTCGTCCGTGCAGGAGGATCCAAACGTGCTAGCTGAGCGCATGAGTCGCATTGAGCCGAGCGGCATTCGCCGCATCTTCGAGCTTATGACGACCATGGATGACCCGATCAATCTGTCGATCGGGCAGCCGCATTTTGATCCGCCTGAGGCGTTGATCGAGGCCGCATGTCGTGCGATTCGCGCCGGCAAAAATCGCTACACGGTCACGCAGGGCCTGCCAGCACTAAACCAACGTTTGCTGTTCGACGTGGCGCGCCGGTTTGGTCGCAGGCCTGATTCTTGCTTGATCACTGCCGGCGTTTCCGGCGGGTTGGTGTTGAGCTTTTTAGCTTTGCTTGATCCGGGCGATGAGATCTTGCTGCCCGATCCGGGTTTCATGATGTATCGCAACCTCGCTGCCGTGGTTGGTGCGGTGCCGCGCTTCTATTCGACGTATCCGCGCACTCCGGGCGGTCGCTTTCAGATCGATGCTTTGGAAATCGAAGCCAAGATCACGGATCGCACGCGAGTCCTGTTCTTGAACTCGCCGAGCAACCCGACTGGCGCAGTGCTGTCACTCGATGAGATCAAAGTGGCGTGCGAGATCGCCAATCGCCGAGGCCTCGTTGTGATCAGCGACGAGATCTACGACAGCTTTGTCTACGACTCGGAGTTTCACTCGCCGGTAAGCCATGCGGAGCAATGCGTGCAGCTTGGCGGCTTCAGCAAGACCTACGGCGTGCCAGGCTGGCGCATGGGCTATGCGACCGGACCACAGAAGATTTTGGACGCGATGAAGACGCTCCAGCAGTTCAGCTTCGTCTGCGCGCCAGCACCGTTTCAACACGCGCTGCTGGAGGCCGCATTTGATGTCGACATGGGGCCGCACATCGTTGACTACCAGCGTCGCCGCGATCTCATCACCGCACAACTGCATCCGCGCTACGCGCTGCGGCCGCCGGAAGGCTCGTTCTATGCGTTCCCGCAGTTGCCCAAAGGTCAGAAAGGCGCGGACTTCCTGCAGCATGCGATCGACAAAAACCTGCTGATTGTGCCGGGCAATGCGTTCTCTGCACGCGATACGCATTTCCGCTTGTCGTTCGCCGCGGACGATGCCACCTTGGCGCGCGGGATCACAGCGCTAAACCAGCTTGCGATAGAACTGCCGTGAACCTCGGCATGCGCGCGCCGCTCGTCGAGCTGTTTTGGTCGGTCCAAGGCGAGGGACGATTCGTCGGTGTGCCGATGGCGTTTTTGCGCACTGCTACATGCCCGATTCGCTGTCTTTATTGCGATACGCAACACAGCTACACGGCGACCGCGCATGCCGATGTTCAAGGTCAGCCGAAAGAACAGAACCCGGTCACTGCTGAGCGCGCAGCGGAGTTGCTGTGTGGGATGCCTGTTGCCAAAGCGGCGCGCAACCCGCGGGTCTCGATCACTGGCGGCGAGCCGCTGGTCTTCCCGGGCTTCATCAAGTCGGTTGGTGAGCGCGTGCGGCCACTTGGCTTTCGCGTTCATTTGGAAACCGCGGCACTTGATCCGCTTGCACTGCAGCATTGCATCGCACAGGTCGATCACTTGTCCGCGGATTACAAGCTGCCCGGCACGCTGCGCGCTGGGTTCTTTGGTCGTCAGCATGTGGAGTGCTGTGCGATTGCTCTGCGGGCGGGCGTCACAGTTGACATCAAGCTTGTGCTGATGGCATCGATCGGTGAGGCCGCGTTTTCGCACGCTCTGACGGAGCTCGACTGCGTCCGCGAGCAGGCGCTTTTGATCCTGCAGCCGGTCACGCCATGCGGTGAGGTTCACGAGAAGCTGCCACCGGAAGTGCTGCAGCGCTGCATTGATGCCACCGAAAAAGCGGGCTTCGATTTCCGTGTCCTGCCGCAGGTGCATAAGCAGCTACAGGTGCCGTAGCGAGGCTCGGCCGGTTCCCTATCGGCTGGTTATTGCTACTCTGCGTCCGATGTTCCGCGCCGTTCTTCTGCTGCTCGCCCTGCTTGCTGCGCTGCCCGCGCAGGCGAGTGAGACCGTTATTTGCAGGGTCTGTGCGAACACCGGCATGCTGCCGTGCAAAGCGCATGGCAAGGCGATGCTGGAGAAGGAGCACTCCGTGCACTTTTGTAGCGCCGCTATGGAGTGCAAGATTTGCGGTGGGACGCTGCAGGTTGACTGCAAATCGTGCCGCAATGAAAAGTCAGAGGCCGAACTCGCGAAGCTACAGAAGCGCATGCAGGACTGGCGCGCAGATCGCAAACTCAAGGTCGACGATGTGGCAAAAGGCCTGCCATTGATGCATCTGCAGACCGCGCACTTTGAACTCGCATACGGCATCAAGCCGCAGCCGGTAGGCAGGGAAAAGTTTGAGACGCATCCGGCCATGCATCTCTACGGCGAGCGCCTTGAGACTCTCCGGACAGAGTTCATGAAGCTGCTTGGGGCCGAGGATGGCGAACTCAACGGGCGGCTGCAGGTGTTCATGTCGCGCGATCAGCTCGGGCAACAAAACCTCGCGCCGATTGTTACGCAGGGCCTCGGTGGCGGGAAAGCGGTTGGCGTCAAATCGATGGGAGTGCTGAGTGTCTACTGCATGTGGCAGGAGCCGACCACTCTGCCCGATGACGAGGCGCTGCATCGCAACATCATCCACAACACAACGCACCTGCTGCTTTGCAACTTGGCGCCTTCGCTACACCTCTACGACAAGCACGTCGGCTGGATCGACGAGGGGTTCTCGCACTGGTTCGAAGACAAGCTCACCGGCAAGTGCACCAACTTCTGCTACGAGGAGGTGCTGATGCAGGGTGCCGCAAGCTTCAAGGGTGGGCGTTGGCGTGCGCCGGTGCGGCGTATGGTTGATGAGGGCAAGCTGACTTCGTTCGCGGCCCTCGCGCAGAAGAACACCGACGAACTCGACTTTCCGCAGCACGCGCAATCCTTCGCCTTGATCGATTGGTTGTTGACGGTGCATGGTGGGCCAAAGTTCAAGACCTTCATTGGCATGATCAAGGCAGGCAAGGCAACTCGCGATGCTTTGCAGGCTGTCTACAACACAACCCCGATCGCGATCGACACTGAATTTTCGACATGGGTGAAGGCAAACTATTCGCCGCAGGAACCGCGCTGATCCTGTCGGCATGTGTGTTCTCACAAGGCCCGATCTACCGCGAGCGGTGGTCCTTTATGCATCTGCAGCTGCTGCGCCAGCACGTGCAGCGCGAATGCGAAGGTCGCGATCCAGTGATGATGGCGAAGGTCGCCAGCGCACTGCTCGCACCTGACCAAGGGATTCCGTTTCGACCCGCGGCAAAGGCCTTGGCGTTGTTGCGGTCGGTCGACTGCGATGACGCGTTTCTGCTGCGCGCGATGATCACCGCGTTCATGTTGCCCGAAGTGGTCGATCCGACTGTGCCCGCAGGCCTCGACATCGCGGACTGTCGCTCGCTCAACATGTCGCTTTGTCTGCCATACTCGGTGCCGCTGCCAGGCAAAGTCACGTTTGCCATCGAGGTCTTCGATCGCGCTGGGGCCAAGGTGTTTGGTGGAATGGTGGAGGACGCAACTTCGCTAGATGATCTGCGAATGGCGCGTGCCACCTGTCAGATCAAGGGCAGCGACCTGAGTGATGGCCGTTATCAAATGCGTGTGCGGACGCTGCTCGACGGCAAAGAACCGCGTGAAAAAGACCCGGTGCTCGAACACCGGTTTTTCGTGCTGCGGGGCTACAAGGTGCGTGCCGATGTGGCGCGGGACAAGGCCGAAAAGTTGCGCGGCAAGCTCGATGAGACGCGCGATGCGTTCATTCAGGGTCTGTTGCTCGAAGTCAATCGTGCCTATGCCGGCGCTGCGTTTGATGGCGTCAGTGACGCGGTGGCCGATCTGGAGCGCCTTGAGTATGCGCTAAGTCAGCTCGATCAGAACCTCGCGCCATGGGATGGCATGAAGGGCGACATTCCAATCGGTCTGCCGGGCGGCGGCGGTCAGCCGGTGTCGGCGGTGATTCGCATGAACGCAGGCAATGTGCTGCGGCCGGTACTGTGTTTTATCGGCAGCTCGCCTTCCTATGACATGTCGGGACTCCGCCCTGCGGAACCGACCTATGAATCAGGTCGCTGCGTGGCGCAAAGGCTCGGCGACTTTGGGCTCGGCGCGCAGTGCCAGATCGCCTGGCTGCAGTCGCCATCGAGCACGCTGAGCTACAAGGATGCGTTGCCAAATGTGCTGCGGGCATTGCGGCAGATCCTGCCGTGCGATGGCCGCGTTTTGTTGGTGCTCGAGTATGAGGCGGCGGTGGTGATGTCGTTTACCGGCGACCTGTTGATGCAGGAGTCGGTTGGAACGGTGTTGGTCGGTGCGGGCGCTTACTCGGCGGCGATGCTGCAAAAACTCGGCAGCCTGCGCATGCTCGGCGTGCCAATGACAATGTCGAAAGCGGATCAGACGTTGCAGCGTTCGGCAGCAGTGGCAGCGGGCAAGTTCGGGCCGGTCGATTGGCAGGGCCGTTTTGATGTTGCTGCAGAAGCTCCGCGGCCTTGGACGCTTGGTGCTGCAGCGGCAAAGCCGGAAATCGCTGCGTTTGCGCGCGACGTGCTGCAATTGCCAAAGTAGCAAAGGGCCGCGCAAAGCATCGAAGTTGTGGGCCGCGCAGTTGGCCGTGATTACTGCTCGCGCAGTCGGGTGACTGCGGCGATCAGTTCGCGCGGGCGCAGCGGCTTTTCTAGCCATACGCCTGGTTGCAGAAGTTCGCTGGCACTCTGCACGGAAAGTGGCGAAGTGCCGCTGACGACCACTACCGGCAAAGTAGCGTTCGGGCCCTGTCGCAGTCGCCTTAGGACCTCAATGCCGGAGACGGTCGGCAGGCCTAGATCGAGGACCAGCAAGTCGTGCTGTGCGTCGCGCAGTGCGTGCAGTGCTTGAATGCCATCGCGCACCACGTGCACAAAGTAGCCTTGGTTGGCAAGTGCGCGGGCAAACACTTCGGCGGTGACCGGCTCATCTTCGACCAGCAGGATTCGCGCGACGGGCACGCGCTTTGTCGCCTGCACATTGCGTTGATGTTGGCCCCGAAGAACGGAACCTGTGGTGGATTCAATGCTGGGCATGCCGATTCCTTTGCACTGCAGGTATCGGCTGTAGGCGTGCCGCGGTTGAACCATTCGTGCAGCAACCGCCAGTGTGGCGGCGACCTTTCGACTAGTTCGGCTGCGGCGAACAAAGCAGGAATGTCTGCTCAGCGATAAATCGGCTCACAGCATAAAAGCGAACCGGTTGCAGGCCGGCGGCGCGCACATCGGCGAGCAATGCTCGGCGTTGGATCGCTTCGCGCCCTGATCGGGTCTTACCCATGGCACGGCGCAAAACGCGGCGCGCGTGCTGCAGGCTGCAGCGGTCGAAGAACGAGATCAGAATTGGACCGCGGCTCACCCGCGCAAGTTCGCACAGGATCGTGCGGCGTTCCGCTGCCGAGGCGATGTGTTGTAGAAGTCGACAGCAAAGCACGCCGGCGAACGAGCGATTCACAAACGGTAGCGCGCTGATTGTCGCGCACACCCTTTGTGCGCTCGGTCCCGCGGCGAGCAGCATTTGCGGATCACGATCGAGGCGCACGACACTGCCCGGAAGTTCGTCGGACAAGCGGCCGGCGCCCGATGGCGCATCGAGCCAGATGCCGGGTGGGATTGCCGCTGATTGCAACAATGATCTTATCGCCGCGCGCTCGCGCCGGTCGGTGCGCGGGCCATGCGCAAGGCTAAACCGGCGGTCGCGGTAGCGCTCGGCGTAGCCTGGTTCGCGTCGATAAGGCGTATCCACAGGCGGATGGTAGGGCGTCTACCACTTCGCGCCAGAGGCGGAGTGCCGCTGGGCTTTAGCCAGCGCCGCTAGGCTGTCGATGGTGACGGAGAGAGGCAAGCAAATGAACCAGTCTGGAGATCCCAAGGTCGCTTCGGAAGTCCGCAATGATGCTCGCATACCCCTGGCCGGCGAAGTGACGATCACGCTTGCAACCAACGAGATCTTCGGTTCCGGTCAAAACATCTCCACGCAAGGGCTCTACTTCACGACCAAGTGTGCGCTGCTCGTGCAGGTCAAAATCGAAGGCCGCGACCAGTCTGTGCCCGCCGAGTTGATACGCCTTGAATCGATGGGCAACGGCTGCATCGGCCTCGCAGTCAGGTTCCAAAAGCCGCTCGTTGGCTGATCGCCTGGTAATGGCCGAGTGATGGCCCGACTCCATGGTGGCCCTTCCGCGCCGCTGCAAAGGGTCGTATGGTCGTTACTGACATGAGCCTCCGCGACCAGTTGAAGAAGGCCAATCTCATCTCCGATAAGGACGCTCGTCGCCTCGCGCACGAGGCGCGCGTCGAGCGCACCGACAAGGGTGTACAGCAGATCGAGAAGGAGCAGCAGCAGCACCAACAAGAACTGGTGCGTCTGCAGACTTCAGATCGTGACAAGACGGCGAAGGAGCAGCAGCAGATCGAGGCGCAGAAAAAGTTGCGCGATGAAGCTGCAGCGGTTGAAGCGATCCTCGCGAACGAGTGCCGTCGCCCGTCCCCCGGACCGGCCAAGTTTTATTTCCAGACGGACGATGGCTCGCTGCCGTACTTAGAGATGTCGCCGCGCGATGCGCAGCAAGTGCAGAGCGGGGCTTTGTGCATCGTGCGCAACGGCCCGCGTGGCACGCACGACTACCGGCTCCTCACCACTGAGCTTGCGCGCCGCGTGTTTCGCTTGCGACCCGAACGCATCGTGTTCGCACCGCGCGGCTAGGAGCGAGCTCGCTTTTGTACGTCAGCCCGTTACTTGGAGCGTGGCGCAGAACTCGGCGAAGTTGCGCGCCCCGGAGAGTGGCAACCCCTTTTTGCGGGCGTGGACGAGCGGCGTGTCTTGCAGCATCGATTCGATCGTCTGCAGCAGGGTTTCGGGATTGACCTTGTCGGGGTGCAGGCAGGTTGCGAGCGACAGGTCATGCAGGCGGCTCGCGCGGAGCCACTGTTCTTCGCGGTAGAGCACTCGTGGGATCAGCAGTGCGCGTTTGGCCATCGCCAGCAGGTCGGTGGTGGTGTTGTAGCCAGCGGTGGCAATCACCAGTTCGGCTTCCTTTAGCAGTGCGGCAGTGGACGGGATAAAGGTCTGGAGGCGCACGGGCAGTCCTTCGGCCGCCGTTTTTAGCCGGTGCTCCGACTCTGTATCGACGAACGGCCCAGTCAGGATTTCGGCGCGGAAGGTGATGCGGTCGCGGTAGCGGTGCATCATCGCAAGGAACGGTTCGATGACCGTGTCCGCACCGCCATCACCGCCGCCAATGGTGACCAGCACCATTGGCCGTGGGTCGCGTGCCGAAACGGTTTCTTCGGCCTTGTCAGGTTCGTTGCAGACGTAGTCGAGGAAGCGCGTTCGCTGCGCCACCGACGCCGGCAACTCGTATTGCACGACCGGATCGTAAAACGCGCGATTGCCGTAGATGACGACGTGGTCGTAGTGATCTTCGAGCACTTTGTAGACGCCAGTCTTGCGCCACAAAGAGGTCACCGCCGCCGGAGCGTCGATGATGTCGCGTAGGCCGAGGATGCGCTGGCAGCCGCCGCGCTCCTGCAGGTACTTGAGCGAGGGCAACAATTCACCCTTGCTGCCGGTCGGCGAATGGTCGACCAGCAGTACGTTGGGCTGGTAATCGCGCATCGTGTGCAAGATCAGGTTGCTGCGCAGCGATTGAATCGACTCGCTCGAGATCTGCAGCGAGCGGGCTTCGTATCGCTCGGCCTCGACTTTCACGAGTGCCGGCAGCTTCACATAGTCAGAGCCCTGCGGCATGCCGTAGCGGTGCGCCATTGGCGAACCGGTGATTAGCAATACCGAGGCCTCCGGATGGCGTGCGCAGACCGCTTTGATCAATGCCGAGCAACGGCGCAGGTGGCCAAGGCCAAAGGTGTCGTGTGAGTAGACCACCATGCGCGTGCCCTTGCCGAACAGGCGCTGGGGGCCGTGCACGGCAATGGCCGGAATGGTGGGTTGTGCCGCCTTGGGCGAATCAGTGCGCTGTCCAAGTCGAAGCAAGATTCCGCCCTCGGCGGTCCCAGCATCGCCGAGCGATTCCATGGCCACCTCAAAGACCCGCCGCTTGCCCTGCAGATCGATGACTTCGAGTTCCGTGGACTGGCTTTCCTTGCAGGTAAGCGCCTGCGCCATTGCGCTGCGCATCCGGTCGCTTTCTTGGTCCGCGCCGAGCACTTCGAGGAAGTCGCGGCCGTAGGTTTTGTAGACCGGCCAGCCAGTCAGCTCGGCGGCACTTTGATTGGCGAACGTGATGCGGCCTTTATTATCAATGACAAAGACCGCACCGCCAACGCGCTGCAGAAGTGCCGCTAGGGATGAGGTGCGTTGCTGCTCTTTTTGCAGACGGCCGTGGCTGGCAAACGCCGTCGAAATCGCAGCGCGAACCTGGGCCTGGGTGAATGGTTTGACCAGGTAGCCAGCGGCTCCCACATGCGCGGTGCGGTCGACAGTCGCTTGGTCCGCATATGCCGAAATGAAGATCACAGCACAATCGTATTTTTGCACCAGCTGTGCGGCGGTGTCGACGCCGTCAGTGTTGCTCGCTAGGTGGATGTCCATCAGCACGAGATCGGGCCTCGATTGCGCGGCCAGTTCGAGTGCCTCGTCCTGGTCGGCGGCAGTGCCGACTACTTCATAGCCAAGCTCCTCGACGATGCGTGACAAATGGAGTTGCACAACCATCTCATCTTCGACAATCAGGATTTTGCGATTCATACACTCACCTGTTTTGCAGCGGTGCTCCGGGTCATGACGATGCGAACGGTCATGCCGTCGACACTGTCTGTTTCGACTCGTCCTTTTAGCTGCCGAGCGAGTTTCGCGATCAGGCTGGTGCCGAGCGTCTTGTGCGTGGGTTTCGACAAATCGTGGTCTTGAATACCGGCGCCATCATCGGCAACCTCGAGGATGCCAACCCCATTGGGCAATTGGTACAGCGACAGACGGATCGTGCCACTGCGTTCGTTCGGGAACGCGTATTTCATCGAATTGGTGAGCAGTTCGTTCACGATCAAACCGCAGGCGAGGCACTCGTCGAGATCGAAGTCGATTTTATCGACGTTTTGTACGATGGTCACGCGGTCCGCCATGCCAAACGACTGCAGCAAATGAGCCGACAGAATACTTAGGTAGCTGCGCGTGTCGATTTTTGACACCTCAGTCGATTGATATAGCTGCTCATGGATCAACGCGATTGTGCGGATGCGGTTTTGGCTTTCTTCCAGGCGTTTGAGCACCTGCGGGTCCGCCCCGGCACTCTGCATTGCGAGCAGGCTCGAGATCACCTGCATATTGTTCTTCACCCGGTGGTGGACTTCGCGCAGCAGCATTTCTTTTTCGCCTAGCGACTCGCGCAGCTGTGCTTCGATGCGCTTGATCGGCGTCAGATCTTGCGCGACGAAGACGTGGCCTTGCAGCTGACCGTCCGCCAATCGTAGCTCCGCAACCGACAGGGAAACCGGCAGGTCGGAGCCACCCCTTTGTACGAAGGTTCGTTCCGCGCTGATCGAATCAACTGCGGTAGTTACTTTGAATGCGGCGGCGGGCAGGCGGCAGATCGTTTCAAACATGCTACCCACGAGTTCTGCTGGTGTGCGATTGACGAGTAACTGCGCGGCGCGGTTTGTGTTGGTGATTCGACCGCTCTGGTCGCACACGATCACGCCTGCAGCCATCGACTCAAACATGCTCTCCAGGCCTTTCACCGAGACAGTCGATGAGGCGAGTTCGCCAGCCATGCGGTTGAACGCTGTGGCGAGCACTCCAATTTCGTCGCGCGAGTTGACCAGAACGCGGGTTTCGAGCCGTCCCTTGCCAAGTGCCACTGCGGCCACCTGTAGTGCTCGGATCGGGTGCATGATCGAGCGCCAGACGAGGAAGCCCAGCATGAGTGCTAGTGCAACGGCGACAGCGCTGGTGCTCAGTGCTACTTCCGTCGTGGTGTCGACGTGGACCTGCACATCGCGCAGCTGGTCGCGTAGTTCTTCATTGCTCTTCTCCAAAAACATGTAGACGAACTTGAACAACCTATCGAGGAACGGCTCGAACCTTTCGTCGAGGTAGGCGCGAGCGGCCATCAGGCCTTCGCCGCGCGCGTCCTTCAGTGCATCGGTGTGCAAGTCGAGTTCTTTGGCCAGTTTTTCCAGTTCCTCGAACTGCTGTTGGAAATCGCCGGATTGCGCGGATTCCTTTTGGTTACCGCTGCGCGCACTCTGCAGGATGCGTTGAAAACTCACTGCGGCATCGTCGACCCGTTTGCTTTCTGGCCCGGTGATCGGTGGTTCTGTGTCTGTGGAAAGGGTGTCTGTTCGCTTCGTCGCGGCGACATAGGCATGTGCGGCGGTTCGGCAATCTTGCAGCACACGCATCATCTGCGCGCCACTGTCGATGCGAGCAAGCGCGCTGTCCGGGCTTCGCTCGGTTTGAGCTTCGAGCATCACCTTCAAGCCCTGGATTTCGATAAACGATGGAGCCTCGCCATCCGAACTTTGGCCAGTTGCCGTGCCTTTGACCTTGTCGCTGAGCTTGACGTTTTTCTGCTGAATACGCACCGCGATCCAGCGCCCTTGCTCGTCGATGCGGCACGCGAGTTCGACCCGGGCGTTGACTCGCAGCTGGTTGAAATCAACCTTGGCGCCGCTTTCGTCTGCGGACTCGGTCGCGTCATCAACCTGCACATCGACCCCGTAGATCCTGATAACGCGCGTTGCACTTGCCACGGACTGAATGGCGCCTCGCAGTTGCGGTCGTCGCGGGATTGGTTCTTGCGTCACTTTCGTGGCCATGAACGTGCCGTTGTTATTCCAGTATCCTTCGATCTCGAGGCCGATCTGGCTGAGTTCCTGGCCCCGCAGATCCTTGAAGTTGCTGGCTCGTAGCCCGGCCACGTCGTTGCGGACGTCTTCATTGATGCGGTAGGTCACCACACCGACGAACAGGATGAGCGAGACCATTGCCGAGAAGGCCAAGATCAAGCGCAGGCGGAGGCTGGTATAGAACAAGGGTATTGGCGGTAGGAAATACGGACAACCGACTGTGAAGGATAGTGCGCAGCGAAGCTACGGGCGTTGCAGGCTTTCGTGGAATGTGCATCGGCAACCTTTCGTCGTTGGCATCGAGATCGCATGGCAGCCATAAGCGGGACTATGTGCTCGTGCGCTTCTTAGCCCGAGGCCTCCCGGTCACCGTGGTTTTTTCGAAGTCAGTGCCGCCAGCGTGAAGCGACAGGCATGGAGCTCGCGGCCATCGGCCGTGCAGAACCTTGCACACAGCACCGGTTCGCCTGGCGACGAATCGGCTTGCACCAGTAAAAATGCTTCCGGCTCGCCGGCATCGAAGCGCAGGCCGGGCAGGTCCACGTTGTTTTCTGCTATCACGTTTTGTGCCAGCGGCGAGGTGATCAGTTCTGGCACGTCGTAGCCGACGAGTTCTTGGACTGGATGCACGATCATGCGGCTGCGGTGGACGTCTCCGCCGATGAGGATTACGCCTTGGATCTGCTGCGCGCCGATCCAGCGCAGCAGCCCATCGCGTTCATGCAGGAAGTTGCCCCAGCAGTCCTTCTTGTTCGGCTGCACGGCACCATTCCAAACCATGCCGCATGAAAGCAGCTTGAATGGTGCCGTTGAGTTCGCCAGACCATGTTGCAGCCAGCTGATCTGTTCTACGCCGAGCAACGTGCGCTTTGCCGGCGCGAACGGGCATGGCTCGGTGTCACCGAAGGTGCGGGTGTCGAGCAAGAACACTTCGATGGGGCCACGGCGAAAACTTAGATAGATGCCTTTCTCACTGCTGACCGGCTGCGCATGGAAGTCTAAAAATACCGCTCGCGCATTCGTGCTGTTTTTGGTCGCCCCGTATTGGTTGTTTTTGGCGTAGTCGTGATCATCCCAGACCGTGTAGGTCGGCAGTGCAGACAGCGCGGCGCGCACGGGGGCGAATTCGAAGAACTCGCGGTGCCGCTTTTGTCGGTGGTCGGTTGCGCCGTGATCGATGTATGGCGTGTCGCCGAGCAGCACGAGGGCCTGCGGTGCGTGAGCAAGGATTTCGCCCCACACGGGCTGCTTTGGTTTTAAGCGGTCGTGACTGCATGACCCGAAGGCCAGCAACGCATGCGTCGAAGCGTCGCGCGGCGCGGTCAAGAGCGGGGCGCCGCCAGCTGCTACGATGATGCGTTCGCCTTGTGTTATCCACCAGTCGTAGGCGCTGCCCGGGTTGAGTCCGGTGACATGCCACTGCAGCGTCAGGTCGTGCAAGGGACTTGCCTGCGCGGACAGCGGTGGCAGGTCCACGTCTTCCGTTGTGCGGAGGTGCAGTTCAAAACTGCCAGCCGCCGCGGCCCGCGCCCAGACGCGCAGCGAAGTCAGGTCGTTGGCGCCACGGAACGGGCCATGCGACAGTGAGGGTGGACTCTGCGGTGAGGTGAGGGCCAGCAACAGGAACGCGAGCATGGTTCTATCTTCGCGCGCCAGTTGCTGAGAGCTCATCTGCAGCAGCAAAAAAACTGCCCGGGGCCCAGTTTTTGGTGGGCGGGTGACCGTGATTCGCTGCGCCTGATGGTGGCGAAAAATAGCCCGAGGTTTTGCCGGGCGAGGAGGAATCGCTCAGCCCTGGTTCAAAACTCGATCTGATCGTCGCCAACACCCTTTGCTTTTCGGCGTGACAGGCGCAGTCGTCCGCGATCATCGGCACCAAGCACGCAGACAATCATTTCATCGCCCTCGCGCGCCACATCGCTGGCGTGGCGGATTGGCTGATCGTCGAGTTCTTCGATCGGCACGAGCCCTTCGTTCACGGCGTTCAGGCGCACGAATGCACCGAAGTCTTTCACCGTAGTCACCACGCCGCGATAGCAGCGGTCGACTTTCAATACGCCGGCGGAGCGCTGTACCATTGCCATCGCACGATTGCTGGCGTGCGCGTCGGTGGCATAGACGAGCACTTCGCCAGTATCGCCGACTGCGACCTTGGCACCGGTTGCCTCAGTGATGCCCTTGATGTTGGCGCCACGCGCACCGATCAACGCGCCGATCGAGTCGGGCAGGATCGCGGTTCGCAGCGCCCGTGGCACGAACCGTGATGGCTGGGCTGGTTCGGCGATGGTCTTCTGCATCTCGCCCAAAATGTGCAGGCGACCTTGGCGCGCTTGTTCGAGTGCCGTTGACAGAGTCGCAAATGTGAGCCCGCCGACTTTGTTGTCGAGCTGGATCGCGGTGATGCCGCGCTCTGTGCCGACGACCTTGAAGTCCATGTCGCCGAGGTGGTCTTCGTCGCCGAGAATGTCGCTCAGCACGATGCTGCGTTGGCCGTCGGTGATCAGACCCATTGCGATACCTGCGACCGGGCGCAACATTGGCACGCCGGCATGCAGCATCGCCATCGTGCCACCGCAGACCGTGGCCATCGACGAACTGCCATTGCTTTCCGTGATCTCCGACTCGATGCGGATCGTGTATGGGAAGTCGACCATGTCGGGCAGCATCGCTAGCAGGCCGCGTCGCGCGAGGGCGCCGTGACCGATCTCGCGCCGGCCGGGCCCGCGCAATGGCTTTACTTCGCCAACCGAGTATGGCGGGAAGTTGTAGTGCAGCAGGAAGCGCTCCAGATTGGTGCTGGTGGCGAGCCCGTCCTTGCGCATCCCTTCTTCAGTGCTGCCGAGCGTGCAAGTCACAATCGCTTGCGTCTCGCCGCGCGTGAACAAGGCCGAGCCATGTGCGCGCGGTAGAAAGCCGGTCTCGGACCAGATCATCCGGATGTCCGCTGGGCCGCGGCCATCGAGTCGGGACCGGGTGCTGAGTACGAGATCGCGCATCTGAGTCCATGTGGCGAGTTCGTAGGCCGCCTTGGCCTTGTCGCATTCGTGCTCGTTCAAGGTCGGCAGCCAAGCGCTGCGGGCCGCTGTGATCGCTGCGCGTCGCGCCGGTTTTTCAGTGATCTGCAATGCGGCTCGGAGGCTTTCGATCGTGGCATCAGGCACCGCGGGCAAGAGCGCCGCCGCAGGCACGGGGAGCTTCACCGTGCCGCTGAGCCCGGCAAGTTCCGTGAATGCGAGTTGAAACTTCTGCACCACGGTGGTGGCCTCTGCCAAAAGCAGCAGACAATCGGCTTCGAGCACTTCGTCTGCTTCGCACTCGATCATCACTGGGCCGTCGGGACCAAGTCCAACCGTGATCTCAAGGTCCGCCAGTTCGAGCTGCGCCGCGCTCGGAAACGGAATAAGCTGGCCTTGCACCCGCGCCACGCGCAGGCCGCCTGCGGGACCCTTCGCGGGGATCGGGCTGATGTGCAGCGCGCACGCCGCCGTCAAAAGCGACAGGCTCTCGATATCGCTGGTCGGCTCGGACGACATCACTTGCACCTGCACTTGCACTTCGCAGCGATAGTCCTCGGGGAACAGCGATCGCAAGGTGCGATCGATCAGGCGGCTGACGAGCACTTCGTGGTCGCTGATGCGGCCCTCGCGCCGCATGAAGTTGCCGGGAATGCGCCCCGCTCCGGCAAATTTTTCGCGGTATTCAACCGTGAGTGGAAAGAACGATTGCCCTGGCTTTGGTTCGGCCGTAGCGACGATCGTTGCGAGTACCACGTTGTCGCCCGAGCGGCCGACCACTGCGGCGGTCGCTTGGCGGGCGATCTTGCCGGTTTCGAACGAGCACTCGATGCCCTTGATGCGAACGTGGACGGTGTGGGGGGCGGGCGGTGGCATTGCGCCATAGTTTGCGTCCCGTTTGCCCTGTGGCAAGCGTGGTTTGAGCCAGCACCGGATGCGGTGTGAATACTGGCCGGGGTAAATTTGTCCCCGGTTATCTGGCTGTGCCAACGAGCTATCTCATACTCCGGCTGGTTGCGGCTGCGATCTCGTAGTTGAGCCAGTATACTTCTCACTCCAACTTACCTGCAGGAACCCAGGCCCATGAAATTGCTAACAAGCGGCACAGTGTTTTTATTGTTTGCGGTAGCCGCCTCCGCACAGGCCTACCAGAACTATGAAAGTCCGCTGGTGCAGCCAATCAGCCTGTCGGCGGACGGTGTGCGAATGTTTGCCACGCATACCGCGGACCACCGGCTGTGCGTCTATAGCATCGCGAATCCGAATGTGCCGGTCCTGCTCCAAGAGATTCCAGTCGGGCTTGAACCGGTTGCAGTGAAGGCGCGCAACGACGACGAAGTGTGGGTCGTCAATCATCTGTCGGATACGGTCAGCATCGTGTCGTTGGCGGCAGGTCGCGTGATCGAGACGTTGCGGGTGAAGGATGAGCCATCCGACATTGTGTTCGCTGGCGGCAAGGCGTTCATTACTGCGGCAGCAAGTGACCAGGTATATGTGTTCGATGCGGTAACCCGCGCCCCACTCGGCACGGTTGCTGTGTTTGGCAAAGACCCGCGCAACCTCGCGGTCAACGCTGCCGGCACGAAGGTCTACGCCGTTGTGCAGCGATCGGGCAATGGCACCACGGTGGTCCCCAACCTGCCACAGCAGGCGCCGACCAATACTTCGCTAGCGGCGGCACCGTTCGGCGGGCGCATCGTTTTGGCCACGGACCCCGCATACGCAGCGCAGATTCCTTACACGCTGCCTGACAACGATGTCGCTGAAATCGATGTCGCGGGCCTTTCAGTGTCGCGCTACTTCCGTTCGGTTGGCACGACCAACACTTGTATCGCAGTAAATACGGTGACCGGCGATCTGTTTGTCGCCAACACCGAAGCGCGCAACCTCGTTCACTTTGAGCCGGTGCTGCGCGGTCATGCGATTGACAGCCGCATCACGAAGATCACCACCGGCGTCACCCCCTTGGTTACGCCGTTCGATCTCAACCAAGGCATAAACTACAACCTGCTGCCCAACAACGCGGCGCTAACGACGGCGTTGTCCGAGCCATATGGGGTTGCGATTGATGCCGCGCTGGGCCGGGTCTTTGTAGCTGCGCAGGGCACGGACCGCATTGGCGTGCTGGACCAGGCAGGTGTCGTGCTTGCGCGCATCGAAGTTGGCGGCACGCCGGGAGCGATAGTAAACACGCTGCAGAAGCGCGGCCCGCGTGGCCTGGCCCTTAACACTGCCACCAGTCGCCTCTACGTGTTCAATAAGCTGTCCTCGACGATCAGCGTGATCAACACGATAGCCAACGTGGTGGTCAATGAGGTGCCAGTCGGCTCATTCGACCCGACGCCGATTGCCATTCGCGACGGCCGCAAGTTTCTGTACGACGCAAAGCTCTCGGGTAACGGCACGATGAGCTGCGCCTCGTGCCATATCGACGGCGATCTGGATGGCCTTGCATGGGACCTTGGCGATCCTGCAGGCAGCATGACTGTTGCACCGCCAAATACGTTGTCCCCGTTCAACCTACTCAACTTCACGTTCACACAATTCCATCCAATGAAGGGGTCGATGACGACGCAGACCTTCAAGGGGCTGTCCGGCATAGCGCCGCTGCATTGGCGCGCGGACCGCGCTAACTTTCAGGCGTTCAACGGCGCGTTCAACTCGCTGATGGGCGGCAGCCTCCTGTCGGGTGCCGACATGAATCTCTATGCGCAATTTGCGACCTCGATTCAGTATCCGCCAAATCCAAATCAGCCGCAAAACACCCGCTACGAGCCAGGCAACCTGCCGACGGATCCGGTCCTCGCGCAGGGCTTTTTGTCCTACAACGCGCCGACCGCGCAGTTGATTCCTGGGTTCTCCTTCAGCTGCAATATCTGCCACCTGCTGTCAAATGGCGGCACCAACAAGCAGATTATCACTGGCTCGCTCTTGCAGGAACCGCAGCAGATGAAGGTGCCGCAGATCCGCAACATGTATCGCAAGGTGGGCTTCAACCGTGCCGCAGGGCCGCAGAAGATCGGCTTTGGCTATGTCCACGACGGCTCGCTCGACAACTTGACCAACTTCCTGGCGCAGCCGGTTTTCAACCCGTGGCGTAGTGCCCTCGGCGCCGGCGTGATGGCTCCGATCGTTGCGTTTGTGCTAGCTGCGGACACCGGCACCGCACCGCTGGTCGGCTTTCAAGTCACCGTGAGCTCGGCGAATGTTGCCAGCCCGGGAGTAACCAGTGACCTCAACCTGATGGTTGCCCGCGCCAGCGTGACCCCAATAGCGGATATCGACTTGATCGCGCTCGGTGTTGTGAATGGCGTTAGCCAAGGCCTCAAGTTTGGCGTCGTTACGCAGCTGTTCAGCAGCAGCGTCACTGGCAGTGGACCGTTCACGCTCGCTCAATTGCGCACTCTTCTGCAGAATAGCAACACCGCTCTGACGTTTGAGGGTGTGGCGCCCGGCACTGGTTTGCGCAGCGCGCTCGATCGTGATGCAGATGGCCTGCTCGATGGCGATGAAGCGGCGATTGGCTACGGCGCTAGCACTGCTGGGTGCAGCGCATCGCCAGGCATTGCTGCCAATAGTGAGTCGCGACTCGGCAACAATTCGTTTGCCTTGCTGGGCACGCGGGCTCCGGTAAACGGCTTTGGTTTCCTGGTGCTCGGCTTTGGCAGTGCGGCGTTGCCGGTTGCTGGCATCACGTTGCTGGTGGATTCAAATCTTAGCCTGGTGGTTACCTTTCTTGGCGCCGACCTGCGCGGTACGGCGATCAAGGAGCTGCCGCTGCCAAACGATCTAAGTTTCGCCAACCTG
>BJHM01000043.1 GCA_014192625.1 Planctomycetota bacterium | reverse complement strand
CGGCAAGATCGAGTGAGCGAGGGGGCGGGCAGCGACCGGCACCGCTGGACTTGCACAGGCAAATCATTCCACGCCGCGTTTTCACAGGATGAATGCGAACGCCCCGCCGCGCACGAACGCCCCGCCGCGCACGAACCCCGCCGCGCACGAACCCCGCCGCGCACGAACCCAGCCGCGCACGCACCCCGCCGCGCACGCACGCCCCGCGCACGCACGCCGCCGCGCACGAACGCCCCGCCGCGCACGCACGCCCCGCCGCGCACGCACCCCGCCGCGCACGAACCCCGCCGCGCACGCACCCCGCCGCGCACGAACGCCCCAAGGTCGCTGTGTTGGGGGCAAGCGTGGGCAATGCCGAGGTGACCTTAGGTGCGGTCCGTGTGCCAATCGCACAACGCTGGTGCTTGTAGTTCTGCCGTCGGCCGCGGGCTTCTGGATCTGCAAGTCAGCGACCAGAAGCTGTTGCGCGGCTCAGCCGATCATGCGTTTCGCACGCATGCCGATAAAGATCAGCAAAAGGCCAAACAACATGAACAAGCCGGCCACGACGTAGATCAGCAGCTTTTCGTTGGCGATCAGCAGCGCGCCAAAGCCAATGAGACCGGCACCGATGGCCATCATCATCATTGGCAAGCCTTGCGGAATCTGCGGCATGCCGGGCATGCCACCCTTCATTTTGTAGTCCATCAGTGGAGTGCTTTTTCGTAGATGCGGTAACGGCGGTAGGGCGCGTAGCCCAGCGCTTGCAGAGGGTTCAGCATGTCGAGGTTGTCCTCAAGGATCCAGCTTGCTTCGCCGCGAGTGAAGCCGCTGTCCATGCCTTGCCGCATGACCGCGTGCATCATCAGCATCTCAATGCCTTGCTTGCGGTGTTCGGGCACCACGCCGAGCGTGATCACGCGCACGCTGTCGACTTTGCGCAGGGTGCGCAGGAACTTCCACCAGCCGAACGGCAGTAGCCGGCCATTGCAGGCCCGGATCGCCTGGTTGACGTCGGGCAATGCCACGATGAAGCCGACCGGTGCGCCGGCGATTTCGGCGATGTGCATGAGCGACGGATGCGCGACCTGTTTGAGATCCTTGGCTTGCGCAGCGAACTCCGCATGGGTCATGGGCACGAACCCCCAGTTGCGTTCCCAGATGCGGTTGTATAGGTCCCAGAGGATTGCCATCTCCTGATCGAAGTGCTTCAGATCGATGCGCCGCAGCACCGCGCGCGACTTTTGGCGCACGCGGTCGGCTATGCGGTCCATCCGCTCCCGGTCGAGTTCTTTGCCGTCGACCCACAAAGCAAGCAGGTCCTTTGCCTTGTGCAGGCCGAACGCAGCGAACCATGCGGCGTAGGTCGGCGGGTTGTGCGGCATCATCATCACTGGCGCACCTAGTGTCCCCTCGATCAACAGCCCGCAGCGGTAGTTGGTTGAGAAGTCGATCGGCCCGCGCAGTGCGGTGGCGCCATGTGCCTTGCACCAAGTGGCAGCGGCGGCGAGCAAGGCGTGCGCCGTATTTTCGTCGGCAGCCTCGAAGTGGCCAAAGCAGCCAACGCGATCACCATGAAACTCATCGTGCAGTCGATCGCGCGCGACGCTGATGCGGCCAACCGCGCGATTGCCGCGATAGGCGGCGAGCAGTTCCACTTCGGCATGTGCGAAGAATGGGTTCTTCTGCGGATCCACGGACCACCGCTCGCTGAATGTCATCGGCGGCACGAAGTGCGGATCGTCCTGATAAAACTGCCGTTGCAGATCGAGAAAACGCGCCGGCTGCCGCAGTGGCCGGATGCTGAGTGCGGGCAGCGGACTTTTCTCGGGAGCTGGCATTCGGGTAGATCTATATGGTGGCGGTGCTGGCACCTTCGCTCAATGCTTCGCTGCACGGCTTTTTACATGAGAAGACCCAATCCTTTCCTGCTCCCGGTGCTGCTCGCTGCCGCCTGCGCGTCCTCCAGGTCGCCCGCGGGCCTCCCTCCCGAACTAACCAACGCGCAGCGGTTGTCCTTGCAGCAAGCTGAGAAGGCCTACCTTGCCGATGCGAAGGATTTTGCCGGGCTGCGCGACGCGCTTGCGGAAGACCCGGTCACGGCGTTCTGGCTGGCGCGGATTTTCGTTGTGCAACTGGTGAAGGTGCGCGGCGGTCGCGAGGAAGCTATGGACAGTCAGTCTGTGGCGGTCGCGGAGGTGGGCAAGACAGTGCGTCAAGATGCCGGGTCGAGCGATGACCAGTTGTTGCGCGCCGTAGCGAAGGTGAAGAATCCCATCGAAGTGGCAGCGTTTATGCAGCTGGATGCACTTGGCACTGCGGCGGTGCCGTGCATCGTGCACGATCTGGCGAGTAACAAGCAGGCGCTCTTGTGCCAGCTTGGTTGCGAGTTGTTGGGCCGGCTTGGCAGTAAGGCGTTGCCGCTCATCGAACCGCTGCGAACCAGTCCAGAGGTTGTCAGTCGCCGGGCCTACGCGCAGGCGCTTGGTTTTATGGCGCCAAGCCTGGTGCCGTTTGCCGCGCTGCGGGTCATGGCGACGGACGATGGTGACTTCACGGTGCGCGCGGCCGCAATCAAGGTGCTCGGCGAGCAGGATCCAAACAGCCAACTGCTATTGCGGCAGCGCTCGGTCGATGATGTTGACCCGTTTGTGCGTCGGCTTGCTGCGCAGGGGCTGGCGCGTCATCAGAATCGTGAGAATGCTTTGGCGGTGGCGGATTTTTTGGCCCGTAGCATGCGCGAACGGGATTCGCGCGGCGAGCGCGCGGCGCAGGAGGCTCTGCAGCAGATGGCCAAAACTCGCGGGCCCCGCACGCTGGACCAGTGGCGCCTGTTCGCGCAGAGTCTCGGCTCGCAGGACAGCAAGTGACTTGCAAGGCGACTCAATAAAGGTTTTTCGATGGAAGAATGGAAGATCACGCGCGACCGCAAGGGCTGTGACCGGCCTGGCTGCCCATTGCCGTCGTCGCAGCAATACATCGCGGTCTTGGAGTTTCCGTTGTGCGTGCGGCGCGAAGTCTGCGATGCCTGCTTTGTCGACATCGAACGCCGCAGCCCTGAGCCGCCAGTGTTTTGGCGGGCGATGCGGCCGAAGCCGGGCAGCAAGGACCCGGTGCTCGATCTCGCATCGCTGCGGATCCTGTTCGACCGGCTGGGCAACGTGGCCGATGATCGCGCTCGTTCGCTGCGCTACTTCTGTGCGTTGCTGTTGCTGCGAAAGCGGGTGTTGCGGATGGTGCCCGCGCGCACCCAAGAGCAAGAGCGCGCCGACCTCGTCGTGGTCGACCCAAAGATCAAGGACATGACACCGATCAGTTTGTTTGCGCCAGCCATCGACCTCGCCGACCTCGGTGCTGTAAAGGACGAGCTACTGGCGGCGATGAGTGAGGACGACGGCGCGAGTGAGCCTGAGGATGGCTCGCCAGCTAACGCCAGCTGATATCCCAGATCAGGTCCTCGCCGCTCTCCAGCAAGGCCGTCACCGGCAGGATCAGTTGTGCGGTATTGCGCTCCCGCAGCGCTTCGACGTTGCGCGCGGCGGGGTAGCAGCCAGCCGCGGTCACGTCGCCTGGAAGTTCGATTTCAAGGCGGATGATGTCGCCGATTTCCAGCTGCTTGCCCTGTGGATCGTGCACCCGCACGAGCGAGCGCCGCGTCGCTGGATCGGGGACGAGGGTCTTTACCCAGGCGAGCTCTGGGTGGCGCTGCAGGATCACCCGGAGGTGTGGCGCTTCTTCTTGAGTCAGCACAAAGCGCAGTTCGCCGTTGCCAAACGTTAGGCCGTCGACCTTTTCAAACGTGCCCTGTGACGAGAGCAGGCTGGCGCGCAGTTGCCAGCGCACGCCGCTGATCTTGGCCTCAGCCGGGCCTTGTTGAGTGCTTGCCTGTAAGGCGCGAGCGGTAATGGTGCCGGAGCCATTTTTTTCGAGCTTCAGGTGCACGCCGACCAGCTCTGAACCCGAACAGGCAGGAGCGCAGCAGAGTAGCAGAAGGCTGAGCCGATTCGCGAGCCGCGTATGCCAGCTTTGCTGCGTGCGCGCTTTCATCGAAGGGACCCGTCTTGTCACTAGGGCGCACTCGGTAATGGAGGCCCTAAGGATCGCCGCGCAGACGGTGTATATACGCATCAGATTAGCCCGCCATTGTGCCCGCGGCCCGTAATCCTGCACTTGCGCAGGGATGATTTGCGCGGTGGCCGCAGATTTTTTTGCGCCGGCAAGGATTGGGTGGATTTGCCATAGATTGGGGTTCCCAGTCGCGGAACAGCCATTGACATCAACCTGCTGTGGTGGTCGAAAGTGGTATATGGGGGTGATTGATGGTATTGCGTGGTATTACGTGGTTGACAGTATCGAATTCATGAGTAAGTTCCAAAGTCCGGGGCGCAACAGCTTCCGGGCCTTACGTAAATGGTCACCTTCTTCGGCTCAACAGAACATGGCTTGGATGACAAGGGCAGGATCTCCCTGCCGACTCGCATCCTTGACCAGCTCGCCAAGGCCGATTGGAAGTTCTACCTCTGCGCTGGGCTCGACCGTTGCGTCCTGCTGTACGACCAATCTGGGTGGAATGAGTTGCTGGCGAAGCTGGCGGCGGGCGTCCCTGGGGGGCGCGCCCACCGCAATCTGTTGCGCCGGTTCCTCGGTCACGCGGAAGAGGTCGTGCCAGACAACACGCGGCGGATCCGCATTCCGGATCCGCTCCTCAACTACGCCGGGCTCGCGCCAAGTAAGGCTGCTGTCCTGCTGGGAACCGGTCGGATCCTCGAGATCTGGTCGCCGGAACAGCTTGGTAGCACCCTTGCCGAAGTTAGCCCGGAGGAAGAGTCGCTCTTTGCACAATTGGTCGGGTCAACCACACCGTCGACGCCTCCTCTGGCGTGACGTCAACAAACATCTTCGGTCAGGATGTTTGGCATTCAACTGCTGCTGCCGGGCGGTCTTTAGGGGGGGCAGTTGAGCGTGGCTACATCGGTCAGTGATCAGGACGGGGACGGGTCTAGGCAACCGGTTCACGTTCCAGTTCTGCTGGCTGAGACACTCTTAGTCCTGGATCTGGGGCCAGGACTTGTCGTCGTCGATGGAACGGTGGGCGCTGGTGGTCACGCAAGGGCAATTGCGCGAGCGCTGGGGCCGACTGGTCATGTGATTGGACTCGACCGAGATAGTGAGATCCTGGACTGCGCGCGGGCGGCCTTCGTTACGACGGAGAAGGACGCCCACGAGCAGCCCAGGGTCTCACTGTTTCATCTTGCCAGTTCGCAAATGAAGGACGCGCTCGTGGATGTTGGCTGCTCGGCGTGCGATCGCGTTCTGCTGGATCTCGGGGTCAGTTCCCTGCAACTCGATAAGGCAGAGCGAGGCTTTTCGTTCATGGTGGATGGTCCACTTGACATGCGTATGGATGCCACGGCACAGCCCACAGCGGCTGAGTGGCTCCGTCGCGTGGATGAAATAGAGTTGGCCCGGGTGCTGTTTACCTACGGCGATGAGCGTTATTCGCGCCGCATCGCCCGCGCCATCATAGAGACGCGCCGCCAATCGCCGCTGCAGACCACGCGCCAGCTGGCGCAGTTGATCGTGCGCGCTTTGCCAATGAGTGCCCGGCATGGCCACATCCATCCTGCGACCCGTTCGTTTCAGGCTATCCGCATGGCGGTGAACGGCGAGGTTGCCGAGTTGCAGTCTGCGCTCGCCGCCGCGCTTGCTTGCCTCAAGCCGGGAGGCCGGCTCGCGGTGATTTCATTTCACTCAGGCGAGGATCGCATTGTGAAGCACTTCTTGCGCGAGCATTGCGCGGTTCTCACTAAGAAGCCGATCGAGGCGACACCGCTTGAGGTCGATCGCAATCCGCGTTCTCGCAGCGCACGATTGCGCTGTGGCATCGCGCGTGAGGTGGCCGCATGAGGTGGCTCCTGTGCGGCAGTTCCTTCGCGCTGGCGGTGGTGGTCGCCATTGTCACTGCATCGATTCGCGCGGACAACATTCGCGAGCGGCAGCGGCTTGATCGCCTGCAGCATAAAATCGAGCTCCGAGAGCTGGAATTGCAGCGACTGTCGGTGCAAGCGCTCGAGCGCGGCACGCCAGATCGGTTGGTGGTCAACCTGCGCAGGATCTTGAAGCAGGCAGAACGTCAGCAGGAGCGGGCGTGGCAATGATGATTCGCGAACGTCGCTTACGTGCCTTCCTGTTCGGCCTGTTCGGCTTAGTGCCAATCTTTTTGGTTGGCCGACTTGGCTTTCTGCAGGTGTTGCAGGCAGGCGAGCTGAACCGGCCCGGTAGGACTTCGCCGTTGCGGCTCACGCCACGCGCCGCCGACCTGCAACGGGAGCGACGGGACTCGCTACCGAGCCCGCGCGGAACGCTGCTCGACCGGCACGGCGCGACCTTGGCGATCGACAGCGATGCATTTGAAGTGCGTGCGGATGTCCAGCTGCCGAGGCCAAAAAAGGCCGAGGATGGTTGCAAGGAGGCGCGGCTGTATCTCGCCGATCTCGTCGAGCAACTGAGCGATGCCTTGAGCAGGGACCCGGGGCTCGCCGACCGCGCGCTAAACAAAAAGCGGCAACGCGCCTGTTTGCAGGAGCGAGTTAACAAGGCGTTCGGGCTCGACGCTCTCCCGGCCTCTGGGGAGTTGCCAAAGGGTGCTCACCGCAAGGGTGAGTTCCTGGTTGATAGCGAAGTCGCAGTGCCCAGTGTGATCGAGGCGCTCGATGACCTCGATGAAGCGAAACCGTCGCTGCACCTGCAAATGCTGCGCATTCATATTCGCACCTATCCCGAGCGCGAGCTGACTTACGGGCTGGTCGGTTACATGACCGACAAGCTGGTGAGCGACCCGCAAAACAGTGCGCTGGTCAGCTACCAGCCGGTTGCGTCCCTTGGCCTCGAAGGGCTCGCGGCGTTGCATCCTGGCGAGCCTGGCGAACGCATTTTCCATGTCGATTCGGGCAGTCGGCGCTACTACGCCGGTCCCCGTGAGTCGGCGGCGATGCCAAGCCGCGTGGTGACCACGATCGACCTCGAGCTGCAGAAAATCGCCAGTCGGCTACTCGAAGACCAGGCAAACGCAGTCGGCGTGAACGGCAAAAGCCTGCCGCAGTGGGGTGCTTTAGTGCTGATCGAGATGGCGACTGGCGACGTGCTCGCCGCCGCTTCGTGGCATCGCGATGCGAAGTCGCCAAAGGGTGCTGCCTGCGCGCCGTACCAGCTGGTCTACGAGCCGGGTTCGATTGTAAAACCGCTGGTACTTGCCTACGCGCTGCAGAATGCGGGGCTTGACTGGAATCACGTCTATGACTGCTCGTCCGTGGGGGGCGACAACCATCGTGTAGTCGAGGAGACCGGGCGCCTGGTGCGCGACGATCACCGCTGCGGCGAGCTGACACCGCACCTGATTCTGGTCAACAGCTCCAACATTGGTGCCGTCAAAGTCGGGTCGCGCATCACGCGTGAGCAATGGCGCGACTACCTCGATGTGTTCGGCATCGGCAAGCCGCTCGGGATCGATCTCGCGCACGAGCAGAATGGCGGTATCGTGCAGAAAAGTTTTTCGCCGCGCATCAGCGTGGCAGCGTTCAAGCGCTGGACCGGCAGTTCCTACTCGTTTGGCTATGAGATGCAGGTCAACGCGATGCAGGTCGGTCGCGCGTTTCTGTCGATGTTGACCGGCTGCAAGCGCGAGCTGCGGCTAGTGCGATCGATTGAAGTTGACGGCCACTTGCAAGCGGCCGCGGTGAAAAGCGGCGACCGCTTTCTCGATCCGCCCGTGGTCGATGCGATTCGTGCGGCGATGGTGGATGTGGTCAGCGATGCAGAGCACGCGACTTGCAGATACCTCGTGCAGAACTTCCACAAGGAAGGCATCGAGTTGAACGGTCTGATAGCCGGCAAGACCGGCACTGCTGCGAGTCGCAGCACGATCAAGGGCAAAGGCACTGTCGAGGTGCGCAACGCCAGCTTCGTCGGCTTCGCGCCGGCAGCTGCGCCGCGCTACTTGGTGGTGTGTGTGTTGCAAAAAGACAATGGTGCTGCGTTCTATGGGAGCAGCTATGCTGCGCCCCCAGCTGCACGTTTGTTACTCGAGGCAATGCGCCTTGAGGAACGACGTCGGTTGTGCCTAGAGCCGCAGGTCAGTGCGTCTCCTGGTGCATCAGGCCGGAGCTACCAAGCTCCGGAGACAAGTCAGGTAGGGCGGTAATGACAGATTTGGCTTTCCCATCCGGACTCCCGTCCGGCCAAGGTCGTATGCGGCTCCGCGAACTGCGGGACTGCTTGCGGCCTAGTGAAGTGTTCCGCTACCGGGATCTCCCGGTGGACGGATTGGCATTCCATTCCGCAGAAGTGCGGCCAGGCAATGTCTTCTTTGCCATCAAAGGCGTGAACAAAGACGGCATTGGCTTTGCGCAGCAGGCTGTTTCGCGTGGCGCGATTGCGGTGGTTGCTGAAGAAGCGCTGCCCGTTGCCGTGCCCGTGATGGTGGTGCCGAACGCGCGCGCCGCACTCGCTGATGCCGCGCGGTTTTACTATCGCGATCCATCGCGCGCCGTCGCTGTAATTGGGATCACCGGCACAAACGGCAAGACGACGACCGCGCACTTGTTGCGCGGCTGCCTCCAGGCGGACCGGCGCAACGTCGGCCTGCTCGGCACGATTGCCTACGAGTTTGGCGGCCGTCGCATTCCAGCGGGCAACACCACGCCCGACGCAATCCGCATTCAGGGCTACTTGCGCGAGATGGCGGACTGCTACACCAGTGCCTGCGTGATGGAGGTGTCGAGTCATAGTCTCGATCAAGAGCGCGTGCGCGGCGTGCGGTTTGCGGTTGGCGTTTTTACCAATCTCACGCAGGACCACCTCGACTACCACCTCGACATGGTGAGCTATGCGCGCGCCAAGGCGCGGCTGTTCGAACAATTAGAGCCCGCTACGACGGCGGTCCTCAACCTCGACGATCCGGCATTTTCTCTGATGCGCGACGCAGCGCCGCGTGGCGTGCGGATCTTGACCTTCGGGCTATCGGCGATGGCAGATGTGCGCGCCGAGAACATTCAGCTGACGGCGGATGGCACTCGCTTCACGTTGGTGATGCCAAATGGGCGCGTCGAACTGTTCTTGCGCCTTTGCGGCCTGCACAACGTGCAAAACGCGCTCGCGGCGGCGGCGGCCTCGCTGTCGCTCGGTGTCAGCGAGTTGACTGCTGCGGCTGCGCTCGAAGATTGTCGGCCAGTTCCGGGCCGCCTAGAGCTGGTCGAGGCACCGCTCGGCCGCCCCTCGCGCATTCGGGTGTTCGTCGACTACGCGCACACGCCGGACGCGCTGGACAAAGTTTGCGGCACGCTGCGCGAACTCAGTGAAGGCCGTCTGATCGTCGTGTTTGGTTGTGGCGGTGATCGTGATCGCACCAAGCGCGCGCCGATGGCGGCTGCGGTCGCGCGTCACGCGCATGTGGCGTTTTTGACCAGCGATAACCCGCGATCGGAGGATCCCGAGTCGATTCTTGATGAAGTTGAGAAGGGACTGCGCGGCACCACCATTCGCAGTTTCCGAGTGACGGATCGCGCCGATGCGATTCGCAATGCGATTCTTGAAGCGCAGCCTTTGGATACTGTGCTGGTCGCTGGCAAGGGACATGAGAACCACCAAGTCATGAAGGACTGCGTTGTGCCGTTCGACGACCGCCTCGAGGCATCGCGCGCGCTCGCCGCAAAGGAGGCCGGATGGTTGCACCATTGAACCCACGCTCGAATGCTCGGCTGGTTGCTGGTGGTGATCGCGGCGTTCGATCAGCCTTAGGCACCTGGCTCACGCCGACCGCCGTCGCCAAGGCGATCAATGGCGAGCTGGTCCAGCGCGGTCGCAGTGGCGACGGTGTGACCACCGACTCGCGCGGTGATTGCACAGGCAAGCTGTTTGTCGCCCTGCGCGGTGAAAACTATGATGGCCACGACCACGTCGCGGACGCGATTCGCAAGGGTGCGCGCGGCCTCATCGTCAGCAAGCCTCTGCACGAGATCCCCGGGATGGATCGCTCGGGCCCGGCGTTTGTCGTGCGCGTGTCGGATACCAGCCGCGCGCTGCTGGAACTCGGCGCCGAACATCGCCGTCGCAATCGCGCCAAGGTCATTGGCATCACCGGTTCTTGCGGCAAGACGACGACTAAGGAATGGCTCGGCGAAGTGCTGAGCACGGGAATGTCGACCGTGCGTTCGCCGGCCTCGTTCAACAATCAGGTCGGCGTGCCGCTCACGCTGTTTAGCATCCGTCCCGAAACGCGTGCGGCGGTGGTCGAAATCGGCACCAATGCGCCCGGTGAAATCGGCATGCTCACTGCTGTTGCGCGGCCAGACATTGGCATCGTAACCTGCGTCGCACCGGCGCACCTTGAAGGGCTCGGCTCCATTGAAGGGGTTGCTCGCGAGAAGGGGGAGCTGCCGATGGGGCTCGATGAGTCCGGTATTGCGATCCTCAATGGCGACGACCCGAGATGTCGTGCCATGCAGGGCAACACGCGGGCCCGGGTAAAGTTCATCGCCATCGACCAGCAGGCGGATTGGTTTGCGACGGACCTTGTGCATCACGCGTTTGGCACGACCTTCAAGCTGCAAGGGACTCGCCCGGTGACCGTGCCTGGTGTCGGCACGCATAGTGTCTACAACTCGCTGTTCGTCATCGCGGCCGCCACGGAACTCGGCATGTCCGAGGATGCTGTGCTACAGGCGCTGGCAAATGTTGCGCCCGCTGCGCGCCGCCTGGAGCCCAAGTACAAGGCGGGTGTCACGGTGCTCGACGACACCTACAACATGAACCCAGCATCAGCGCATGCTGGCTTGCAAGCGCTCGTTGGCATGCCGGGTAAAGGCCGGCGCATCGTGGTCTTTGGTGAGATGCGTGAGCTTGGTAGCGACTCGTATGTGCTGCATCAATTGCTAGGCCACGAGGTCGCGCGCTCCAGCCTCGACATGTTCATCGCGGTTGGTGCTGCAGAGCCCATCGCTGCTGGCGCGATCGCGGCTGGCATGAAGCCAGAAACCGTGCACCGCGCCGCCTGCATCGAGGATGCCCTGCAGTTGCTGTTGAACGAAGTTCGGCCTTTGGACCGCATCCTCTGCAAGGCATCGCGCAAGGTCGGTCTTGATCTACTTGTGGACCGGCTGCTCGCCGAACTCGGCGGCGGCGCGGTTGCAAGTAATGGGGGAGCGCGGTAACGGCTCATGCTCCACTGGTTGATGCAGTTTCTCGGTGAGGACTTCGCGCGGCTGTTCAGTTACGTGTCGTTCCGTGCCACGGGTGCAACGCTGACGGCGTTCATGCTGACCGTCGCCAGTGGGGAGCGCATCATTCGTTGGCTAGCCAAAGTCGGCATCAAAGAGCGCACGGACGGCACCGGCTCGGTCCAACTTGAGCAACTGCACGGGCACAAGCGCGGCACGCCGACGATGGGCGGCCTGTTCTTGATCGCCAGCATCATTGTTTCCTGCATCCTCTGGCAGCGCTTCGATGAAAAGAATCGTTTTTCGCTGCCGGGCCTCGTGCTGGTGTCGGGCTTCGCCGCGATTGGGTTCTGGGACGATTGGATCAAGCTCACGGATAAAACGCGGCGGGGCATCAGCAAGCGGCAAAAGCAAGGTGGCCTGACGATCCTCGCCCTCTTGGTCGCACTCTGGCTGCTTGGTCCAGCAGCGCTCGAAGGCGCGAATGGGCCGCACCTTTACATGCCGTTTCTAAAGGATGTTTCCTTCGATCTGACAGTATGGCTTGGCCTGCCCTTTCTCGTGTTGAGCGTGATCGTGCTGACTGGCGCGGCAAATGCGGTCAACCTGACGGATGGTCTCGACGGCCTCGCAACGGGCTGCATCGCCACCGCCGCGGTCGCCTATGCCGGCATCACCTACTTCGTCGGCCACGCCGGCATGTCGCAGTATCTGTTGATTGCGCACGTGCCAGGTGCGAGCGAGATGACGGTGATGATGGGTGCCTTGCTCGGCGCTGCGCTCGGATTTCTTTGGTTCAACGCGGCGCCGGCCATGGTCTTCATGGGCGATGTCGGCAGCCTTGGCCTTGGTGGCGCGCTCGGCTACGCGGCGCTAGTGAGCCGCACAGAGTTGGTGTTGTTTGTGGTCGGCGGCGTGTTCGTCGCCGAAGTGCTGTCCGTGATCATCCAAGTTTTGTCTTTCCGGTTTCGTGGCAAGCGCGTGTTTCGCTGCGCGCCGCTGCACCATCACTTCCAGTTCGGTGGCATCCCTGAGACGCGCGTGGTAGTTCGCACTTGGGTCGTGTCTGCGTTGCTTGCATTGACCAGTCTTGCGATCTTCAAGGTGCGCTGATGACAGCTATCGAAGTCCCCCAGGTCTCCCCACGACAGAAACACGTCCGCGAGTTCGACTGGATGATGCTCGCCGTGGTCGCACTCTGTTGCCTAGGCCTCGTCATGGCCGTCTCGGTGCTTGGCCCGAACAGCCGCCTTGGTCCGATGCGCGCCATCAAGCAGCAGGGGATCGAACTGCTCATCGGCCTAGTGGGATTTATCCTCGCGGCAGTCACGCCGATGCACCTCATGCGTCGCCTGGCCTTGCCAGGCTTTGTTCTGATTGGACTGGCGTGTTGGTCTACCAGGTTCATCGCGGTGCCGTGGAACCACGCATACCGTTGGATCCAGATTGGCTCGTTTCAGTTTCAGCCGGTCGAGGGAGCCAAGTTTGCGCTCGTGATCCTCGTCGCGCATTTGTTGGCCAAGGCTGGTCGTGAAGTGTTCACGTTCCGGCATGGGTTTTTGCCGGTGATGGGCGCGGTTGCGTTCCTCGCCGGTGGTTTGATGTTGCAGCCCGACCATGGCAGTGCGCTGCTTGCAATCGCAATCGCGGCCGCCATGGCGCTGGTTGCTGGCGTGCGCGTTCGCCACTTTATTGTGTGGTGCGGCCTCGGTCTGCCGCTCTTCGTCTACTTGGGGATGCAACACGGTTACGTGACCGGTCGGGTGCAGAACTTTCTCGACATCAAGCCAGACTCGCAAGTCGGCCAGTCGTTGGTTGCGATTGCGTCTGGTGGTGTGTTCGGTCGAGGTCTTGGCGAAGGCTGGATGAAGATGGGGTTTGTCGCTGAAGCCGACAGCGACTTCGTGTTCTCCGTCATCGCTGAGGAGCTCGGCTTCTGCGGCTCGATGCTGGTGCTGTCGCTCTACAGCGTGTTCGGCATCGCGTGCTATTGCCTCATTGGTCGCATTCAGGACAGCTTTCTGCGGTTCGTCGTCTGCGGCTTTGCCATTTTGCTGCTTGGTCAAGCAACGATCAACTTGCTCGTTGTGAGCGGTTGCGCGCCGGCTAAAGGCATCGACCTCCCGTTCGTCAGTACGGGTGGCACAAGTCTCTTTTTCTGTCTCGCCGCGGTCGGGGTCATGGGCAATGCTGCTCGCACCGATCTCAGCGGTTCCCCGAAGATTTCTGCATCCTCTAGGAGTGTGTGATGGGCCAGCTCGAAAAATACGGTCTCTATGTTCTCTGCCTGCTGATCTTCCTCATCGTCGGCGTGTCAATCTGGGGTGATCCCGTGACAGCTGCGAGCATTGAACAAAAGCCGTTCATTGCCAAGCTTGCGGTGACGCCGCCTATCGACCTCAACACGGTGAAGGTGCGTCCGGCAGTTATCCCGGATGTGGTGACGATCAGGGCTGCCGATCCCATCTCGGATGTGGAAAAGATCAGGGCTGCCGATGCCCCGGTGATTCACGAATACCCGCAGGTCATCGAAGCTAAGCCGATCGAAATCAAGAAGGTCGAGCCGGTGGTGGTGGCCAAGTCTGAGACCTACTTGATCAAGGAAGGCGACAACTACGAGACCATCGCGCGCAAAAAGCTAGGTGATGCGCGGTTGGCTTCGATGCTTGTTGAGATGAACCCGACGCTGCCACCCACACGGCTGCAGATCGGGAATGAGATCCAGCTGCCGACTAAGGCTCAGCTCGAGGCGAAGAAGGCGCAAAAGCCGGTCGTCATTGAGCCCATCAAGGATGTCCCGCCAGCGAAGAACACAGCGCCAGCGAAGAACACAGCGCCAGCAAAGAACACAGCGCCAGCAAAGAACACAGCGCCAGCGAAGAACGCAGCGCCAGCGAAGAACGCAGCGCCAGCGAAGAAGGTGCCGGATCAGAAGGCGGGCACTGGTTTCGTGAGCACCGCGCCACGGACGCACAAGATCGAACCGAACGACACCTTTCAGGGGCTGTCGAAGCGCTTGCTCGGCTCGGACAAGCGAGTGGATGAACTCAAGGCGCTGAACCCATCGATTGACCCGACGCGCTTGCGACCCGGCCAAGTCATCAACCTGCCATCCAAGTAGGCCTATCGCAATGGTCGCACGCGTTTGCCTTGTGAGTGGTGGCACCGGCGGGCACTTGATGCCCGCGTTGGTGCTCGCTCGCGCACTCCGCGAGCGGGGGCATGACCCGCTGCTTGTGACCGAGGGAAGAGATGTAGAGAAGGAATTTCTGCAGCGCCAGACTGGCGGCATCGACGCATTCGATTTGCCAGGTCGTCCGTCCCTGCTGGCGTTGCCCAGTTGGCTGCTGCGCAGCACTCTGCGTGCCCGCACACTGTTGCGCGAGCGCGCCGTGCACTGCGTGGTCAGCACCGGTGGCCGTCCTTCGCTGCCGGTCGGCCTCGCTTGCAGGAGCCTCGGCAAGCCGCTGTTTTTGCTAGAACAAAATGCGGTTGCGGGCCGCGCCAATCGGTGGCTCAAGCCGTTTGCCGCGCGCATGTATTTGGGGTTGCCTGGACCCGGCCTCGACTCGCCGCGCGTGTTGTTTACCGGGACGCCATTGCGCCCCGAGTTGTATTGCCTCGACAAGGCGCGGTCGCGTGCCGAGCTAGGCCTGCGCAGTGACCATCCGGTGGTGCTCGTTACTGGCGGTAGTCAGGGTGCGAGCAGCCTGAACGCCATGGCGCCGGTAGCGCTCACCGCGCTTGCACGGCCGGTGCAGGTCCTGCATTTGTCCGGACTCGGTGCCGACGAAGACGTTCGTCGCCGCTACGCGGTCGTTAGGGACTCGCATGCGGTAGCGACCGTTCGGCCGGTTGCGATGGACATGGATCGCATGCTGGGTGCGGCCGACCTGGTGATCTGTCGCGGCGGTGGCACGACGGTGGCTGAGTTGATGGCGGTGGGCCGCCCTTCGATCATCGTGCCGTATCCGCACCACAAGGATCGGCAGCAAATGCGCAACGCGACGGTGCTACAGCAAAAGGGCGCGGCCATCGTGATCGAAGAATCGGCACTGACCGCGGAGCATTTGCAGGCGGTGGTTGCTGCGTTGCTCGATGACCCGGCGCGACTTCTTGCCATGGGGCAGGCAGCGCGTGCCTTGGCTGCGGTAGACCCGACAGCAAAGATCCTCGCGGACATGCAAAGTCAGGGCGGTCTGTAATGAGTTTTGCCACACACCGATTCCATCTGGTTGGCGTCGGCGGGTCTGGCATGAGTGGTCTTGCGCGACTTCTACAAGGGCTTCAAAGCACCGTTTCTGGCAGCGATGCCGCCGGCGGTGCGGTGTTTGATGGTTTGCGTGAGTTCGGCATCGACGTTTGGGTCGGCTGCTTGCCCGACCGCATTCAAGGTCAAGATGGCTACGTGATCCGTAGTGCTGCCGTGCCGCAGGCCGATCCTGAAGTGCAAGAATGCGTGCGCCGCGGCTTCACCTCGTTGCTCTATGCCGAGGCGGTTGGCCGTTTGAGCGAAGGTCGCCGCACGCTTGCGATTGCCGGTTCGCATGGCAAGACCACGACGACTGGATTGACGGTGGCGGCGCTGCGCGGTGCAGGGCTTGACCCGTCGCACTTGATTGGTGGCGAGGTGCCGGGCCTCGGCGGCAATGGCTATGGCGGGCTAGGCAGTGAGTTCGTTGTCGAGGCGTGCGAGTTCAATCGCAGCTTTCACAATTTGCGCCCGTTCGGCGCTGCGATTCTAAATCTCGATCACGATCACTTCGACTGCTACCCGTCGACCGAAGAACTCATCGAGGCATTTGCTGGCTACCTAGCGCGTGTCCGACCGGGCGGCTCCGTGCTGCTCGAAGAGGCCGTGCCGCGGGCTGTGCTCGCGAGTCTGCGTAGCGATGTCAACATCCTGACTGTGGGCAGTGGATTGTTTGCTGATATCCGCGCCTTGGATGTCAGTGAGCGCCTTGGTCACTTTTCGTTCACGCCGATGGTGCAGGGCAAGCGATTGTCGCGGATCGAACTCGTACTGGTTGGACGGCACAACATGCACAATGCGTTGTTCGCGCTCGGTCTGGCGCAGATCGCTGGCGCTGACTTGGCGCTTGCCGCAAATGGCCTCGCGGGCTTTGCGGGGGTGCGGCGCCGCTTCGAAGTTCACGCGGGTAAATCTGGCGGCACCCTAGTCAATGACTATGCGCACCACCCGGCTGAGATCCGCGCCGTGATCGAAACTGCGCGCCGGCGATTTCCTGGCCGTCGGTTGCTCGTCGCTTTTCAGCCGCACCAGCACCAGCGCACGCTCGCCCTGCTGCAGGACTTTGCCGAGGCACTTTCGCGTGCCGACTGTGCGGTGGTCGCCGACATCTACGGTGCGCGGGAGAGCGAAGAAATGAAGCGCGCAGTCTCGGCGAACGATCTGGTTTGTGCGATCCGTGCGCTGATGAGCAAGAGTGAGCCTGGCGGCAGTATCGGCGAATTGCCGCACGTGCTGAGCGAGCTGCGCAAGCCGGACGATGTTGTTTTGTTGCTTGGTGCTGGCGACATCGACAAATCAATGGAGAGCATCCTTGCCCGGATGTGATCTCAAGCTCGCGCTGCGCAACATGCGCGGCGCGGTGCGGCAAAACTTCATGCTCGCGCCGATGACGCACCTGCGGGTCGGCGGTCCGGTGGACTGGTTCATCGAGCCGTTCGCGGATGAAGACGCCGCGCTCGCTGTGCGAGTCTGCCGCGAGAACTCTGTGCCGCTGCGTGTGCTCGGTGGCGGCAGCAACGTCCTGATTTCTGACGATGGCGTGCGTGGTGCGGTGCTGCACCTTGGGTCCTTCAACCGCATGGTGCGCGATGGTCAGCGCATCAGTGCCGGCTCAGGCGTGACACTTTCGAGTCTGATTCGATCCACGAAGAGCCTCGGCTTGGCAGGGATGGAAAAACTCTGCGGCATCCCCGGTCACGTTGGTGGCATCGTCGCCATGAACGCTGGAACGCGTGAAGGTGAAACGTTCGATACGCTGGTCTCGCTTTCGGTGCTTGATGCTGAGGGCAACTTGCAAGTGCTCGGCAAGTCAGCCTTCCGATCGCAGTATCGCGATGGCGGTCTGTTGGATCGCATTGTGCTGCAGGCAACTTGGGAACTGAGCGAGGACGACCCGGACGCTATCTTTGCCCGCTTCGCCGAGTCCTTGAAGCGGCGGAATGCGAGTCAGCCCGTCAGTCAGCGCAGCGTTGGCTGTGTATTCCGCAACCCGCCTGGCGAAGTTGCGGGCCGGCTCATTGAGCAGGCCGGCTGCAAGACGCTGCAGGTTGGCGGGATCGAAGTCAGCGGCATGCACGCCAACTACTTCATCAACTCAGGCGCCGGCACGTGCCGCGAGTTTTTGGCATTGCTCGAGGAAGTCCGCAAGCGCGTGCAATCGAAGTTTGGCGTCTACCTCGAACCTGAAGTGAAGCTGTGGGGTTTTTGAGGCGCGAACTGTGATCGTGCTAGTTTTCGGTGCGACCGCGGCGCACGCGGCGGAGCTGCTTATGCACTTCAGCACTGCCGGTCATGAGATATTCCTGCAGCAATTGCTGCTCGCGTGAGATCGGCGTCATTTGCACTGGTGCCATCACGTGGAGCACGGGGTCATATTTGAGTTCTGGCTGTTGCGCTTCTTTGCGAGCCGTCATTGCAGCTTCCACTGCCTTGGCCACCTGCCTTTTTGCGATCGCTTCCTGCACCTTGACCTGTGAGGCTGTCGCTGCGTCCTGCTCGGCCGTTACTTTCTGCTCGAGTTTTTGGATCGCTTCGACGCTGAGGTCGTTCTTGTCGATGCTCAATACCCGATTTTTGGCGAGCCACACTTCGCCAAAGACCACGCGCAGGTGGTAGTGCGAAGCAGATTCATCGAGCAGCACGCCATCGATGCAGTCCGGGGAGCTGCCCTGCGCCTGGCCTTTGGGCTCGGCTGAGCCGAGCCAGAACTTGTCGGCTTTGGCGACGGTGGCCAACACGCAGATGGCAAATACGGTCAAGGGGCGAATATGCATGCAGGAGATTATCCCACGACCCGTGCCTTTTGTGGCTAGTTCTTCGACTTGCATTGCTTGACCTCGATGGTTGGAGGGTTTCAATCAGGCGATGCTCGAATCGCTCGCGCTCGCTCTCTGTTTTGTTTTTGCACCGCAATCGCCTTCGACCGATGGCAAGGAGCCTTCAGTCTTCGATGGCAAAACCTTGGCGGGCTGGGATGGTGCGCCCGGCGTGTGGTCGGTCAAAGACGGCTGCATCGTCGGCAGCTCGATGGCGTCCCAAATCGAGCGCAACACGTTCTTGATCTGGCAGGGCGGCGAGCTCACGGACTTCATTTTCGAGTGCGAAGTGCGCGTCGAGGGCGACAACAACTCAGGCATCCAATACCGCAGCGAGCGGCCAGATGCGAAGTCGTTCACCGTGATTGGCTACCAGCTCGACGTGCATTCGGAGCCCACGTATCTCGGCCAGCTCTATGAGGAAGGTGGTCGTGGCATCCTTGCCCTGTGCGGCCAACAAATCGTCTGTAACAGCGAGGGCAGCCCTCGGGTCATCGGCAAGCTCGCAGAACCGAGCCCCAAAAAACTCGCTGAGTGGCATCGGTATAAGGTCACGGCGCGCGGCACGAAGCTTGTGCACGAGGTTGATGGCGTAGTGACCATGGAGTGCGACGACCAGTATGCCAAGGCGCGTCGCGCTGGCGTGCTAGCACTGCAGGTGCACGCCGGCGTGCCGATGCGGGTTTCATTCCGCGAGCTGAAATTGCAGCGACTGCCGACGGTGGAGATCGCAAAGGTCGCACCGGAGTCCGCAGCGAAACCACGATGGATCTGGGACGAGAAGGCTGAAGACGGCGAGGAACTGTTCTTCCGCCATGCGTTCACGCTCGCTGCCGCGCCCAAGGCCGGTCGGCTTGCGATCAGTTGTGACAACCACTGCCGCGTCTTCCTCAATGGCCAGCGCATCGGTCAGAGCGATACGTGGGAAGCGCCGCTGCTGGTGGATGTGCAAAAGCAACTGCAGAGCGGCGAGAACCTGCTTGCAGTGCACGGCTGGAACGAAGGGACGATTGCCGGTCTCTGCGTGCAAATGCGGTGGGAGAGTGTGGATGGCAAGCGCGGGGTGGTGGTGAGCGACGCGACTTGGCGCTGCAACTCGGATGACCCAGATGGCTGGGATCGAGTTGGTTTCAATGATGCGAGCTGGGCCACTGCGCGCGCGGTTGCTTTGCTTGGTGAGCAGGGTGCGCCCTGGTCTGCTTCGCTCGATGCCGGATCTTTTGATGGTGCCGAAATCGAAGACGGCTTGGGCGCGCCGCAGCCGGCGAGCGAGCTCACGCTGGCCAAAGGCTGGACGGCGCAGCGACTCATGCGCGTGCCGCGCAGCATGGGCTCTTGGGTCTCTTTGGCGAAGGATCCGAATGGCAGGCTCTACGCAAGTGATCAGGGTGCTGGCCTCTATCGCTTGACGCTCGGCGCCGATTTCTCAGTCACTGCGATCGAGCGCGTCGAAGTGGATCTCGATGGCTGTCACGGTTTGCTGTGGGCGCACGATTGCCTCTACGCGGTCGTCAACGGCAATCGTTCAGGCCTCTATCGCCTCACCGATAGCAACGGCGACGATCGCTTGGATCGTGTGGAGTTGTTGCGCACTCTCGAAGGCGAAGGCGAACATGGTCCGCATTCCATTTCCTTGGATGTGGATCGTGAGCATTTGCTGGTGCTTTGCGGCAACCACACGAAGTTGCCCAAGCTTGCCAACAGTCGGCTGCCGCTCAACTGGGGCGAGGACCTGCTGCTGCCACGTATCGACGATCCAAATGGTCATGCCGTTGGCGTGATGGCGCCTGGTGGCTATCTGTGCCGGATAGATCGCGACGGCAAAGACTGGGAACTCATCACCGCTGGTTTCCGCAATGCATTCGACTTCTCGGTAGCCAGCAACGGTGAGATTTATGCCTACGACGCTGACATGGAATATGACATGGGTCTGCCGTGGTATCGGCCGACGCGCATTTGTCACTGCGTGAGCGGTGCCGACTTTGGTTGGCGCAATGGTTCAGGCAAGTGGCCCGCCGACTATCCAGATTCGCTGCCGCCGGTCTGCGACATCGGGCCCGGCTCGCCGACTGGTTTGGTGACGACGGGGCGCGGCATGTTTTGCCTCGACTGGACCTTTGGCACCCTCTACGAAGTCACGCCGTCCAACTCGGGTGCCACTGCCGTAGCAGCGCCGCGTCAGATTGCGTCTGGGCAACCGTGGCCGCTAACGGATGCAGTTCAGGTGCCAGGCAGCGACTCGCTATACGTGCTCACAGGCGGTCGCGGATTGCCCTCTTCACTCTATTTACTCAACCCACCAAAGGACTCGCCGCGCGCCAACAATTCGCCGGTTGCCGCTGAGCTAGCATTGCGTGCGCAGCGTCATAGTTTGGAAGCGTTCCACGGCCGGGCCGACGCAAAGGCTGTTGCTGCTGCCTTTCCCGCGCTTGGTTCGAACGATGCGTTTGTGCGTCACGCGGCGCGGATCGCCATCGAGTGGCAGCCGGTTGCCGAGTGGCGAGCCGCTGCGCTTGCCGAGCGTTCGTCGACATGGGCTTCGTTGACGGCGCTGCTCGCGCTCGCTCGGCAAGGCAATGCGTCGGACCTTCAACCGCTGCTCGTGGCGCTCGCGCGGATTCCGTTTGCGCAGATGGATCTGTTGCAGCAGGTGGCGTGGGCGCGCATTCACGCGCTCGCCTTCATCCGCCTTGGCAAGCCGGAGCTCGAAGTGCGCACAAGCACGGTGGCCATGTTGCTCGCATTGTTCCCGACGGGGCGCGATCGCATTGACCAAGAGCTTTGCGCGCTGCTTTGCGCACTGGACGAATCTGCCGTGGTTGAGAAGGCGATGCCGTTGCTCTTGCGCACCGATGTGACAAAGCCACCACCGTGGGCAGAAGTCGTTACGCGCAACCCGAACTATGGTGGCCAGATCGTGCGCATGATGCGCGAGATGCCGCCAGCGCCACAGTTGCAGCTCGCCTTTTCGCTGCGCAACGTGGCGCACGGTTGGACCCTGGAACAGCGCGAGAGTTACTTCACTTTCTTGGCGGCCGCGCGCAAGAAGGTAGGCAATGCCAGCTATGGCGGATACCTAGGCCGGATCTGGCAAGACAGCATGGCTGGTTGCACCGTTGCCGAGCGTGTGGCACTAACACCGGTCGCCGGCGAAAAGATTCCTGTGCCGCCGCCGTTTCGTGCGACACCGCCAAAGGGGCCGGGCCGTGACTGGCAGCTCGCGGAAGCCGCCGCGCTGGTGAAGGGTGGCCTTGTCGGTCGCGATTTTCAGCGCGGCCGCAATCTCTACTTCGCTACCAGCTGCGCTGTGTGTCATCGCTTTGCCGGCGAAGGCGGCAACGTCGGTCCCGACCTAAGCTCGCTGAGCAACAAGTTTGGTGCCGCCGATGTTCTTGAAGCGATCCTGCAGCCGAGCAAAGTCGTCAGTGATCAATACGCAGGCATGGTGCTGAAGAAGACGGATGGCAGCACGGAGTTTGGCAGGTTTGTGCGCAGCAAGGTTGATGGCAAGGATGTCTACACTGGCATCAAAGCAACTGCCGAAGCGCAGCGCATCACCGTCCCATTCGCCGAGGTAGCCAGTGTGGAGCCAAGTAAACTTTCGCTGATGCCAGCAGGCTTGATCTCGCCGCTAAATGAAGCTGAGCTGTGCGATCTGATCGCGTTCTTATTGTCGCGTGGCGATGAGCAAGGACCAATGTTTGCACGCTGAAGCAGGCGAGCTGCCAGGTTTCGCGTGAGCCGGTTGCTCGGATCATCGCTGCGCTTGCGGCGGCGATCCGCGCGGCTCAGAGTCGTGCGGGGATGCTGCGCACGGAGCGGCAAAATGGAGCCGCGTGCTGCCGCGCCGCTCGGCTGCTTTATTAGTGCTGCGAACGATCGCCAACCCGCAGTGCGCAGTTAAGTTTTATCGCGGATGAAAGCGGAACGGAATGCACCAAAGGCCGCACCTTTACCGTGCGAGCTGCGGCGCGTCCCGGTGGTCGCCTTTCGATGCGCTAGGTCCGATGTTTGCTCAACAGCCGGGCTCGGCACTGCAAATCAGCGGCGTGCTGCCGCGCCGCTCTGCTGCTGGATCGTTTTTGCGAACGAATCATCAAAGACCGGCAGGGTGTCGTGCGGTTCAGCGACAAAACCCATCGCTTGAGGCACGCCGTTCATTTCGACCATGGCAGTTGTCGAATGGGCACCGTTTTCGTGCACATACCACTGCCAGCCACCGGGCCCGTCCACGACCCTGACAATGGGAGTGAAAGGTCCGACACCCCAGTTGAGTTTGACTTCCTGCGCAACGTTGTTGAGTGCCGGCTTCTTGGACCCGTCGGGATAACGCACCGAGCCCATGTCGGCTGGCTTTTGTGCGGTGAACACCGGCTGGTTGCTTGCGGTGGTCGGGGTTGCAGCGGCGAGGATCGCAGCTGTATTAGCGGGGATTGCCGACGGCGCGTTTGCTTGCGTATTGATCTTTGGCGCCGCCGCAGCGGCCGGCCACGCAAAGACTAGCGCAGCCGTCAGGGATGCTCCAAGCAGCACGCAGAATGAAACCGTGGTCGGGTGGCTCACAGGTGCTGGTTTACGCACCCCGTGCCGTGCAACTCGATGCCTGTGGTGTTGGCCGAATTAAGAATGAAGCCTTGATAGAACATTTCAAGCGGGCGCCAACGGGCGAGCAATGTGCGCACGGCTGGCGGAAACGTCATCATTTGTTGGCAAACGCCAGTGCTGTTCGTGAAGTTGAGCGAGACGCTGGCAGTGGTGAAGTCGATACAGACATTGCCAGTGCTGTTGCTGGTGATTGTGCCAGCGGCGAGCGATGCGAGTGGCAGGCTGCCGATCGGACTCGCGAATATCGCAGTCATAATGAAGACCGCGCTGTTCGGGTAGTTGGGGTCAGTGATCAGGATTCCAATGTTGTCTGCGCGCGGTGGCGTCGAGAGGTTGGCGTCGGATAAGTCAGGGTTGAGGCCCGACAGAAAGTTGGTTGTGCCGCCTTGTGGAACCTGCGTGTTGGCGAGCGAGACGTTGCTCGACGGATAGCGAGTCTGCACGGTCTGGGTCACAGCCACGCCGCCGGTACAATTTGCCAAGATCTCGAGCCGTATTTGGCGGCGGAGGCCGGTCGTGCCCGCTGGATAAACGGCAGGCCCGCTTGGCAAGTTGGCGATCGTGGGAACGTTGCAAGACAGGTTTCCGGCGGACATGCTTGTTATGCCTGGGCCGACGCGATCTAGCGCATTGGTTCCGGTGTTTGTGATATTGAGATCAAAAGTGCAGTGTGGAGATAGGCCGTCAGTTGGCCATGCCCCGGTGGCTGGTTGCGGGAGGCCAAGCCCAATAAACTTGTCACCCTTGGGAGCTGGCAGGACTGCGAAGGTGACTGTGATTCCCCAAGCAATGGGACTTGTTGGCGTAAAGCCCACAGGCATCGGTGGGTAATTGATCGAGCCGGTCCGATACCACGCGGCTGCCAGATCTGGGATGTTCAGCTGGA
>BJHM01000042.1 GCA_014192625.1 Planctomycetota bacterium | reverse complement strand
CTGGTGGGCCACCGGTTCGATTCCGGCACCAGGATCTCTTCGACGAACTCCGCATCGCCCACAGTGCGGTAGACGCAGACCAAGAACCATAGGTGAGGGTGGTCGCGGTTTTCCTCGATGAGCTGTGCTACCGCGCGCGTCAGTTCGTCGTTTTCGCGCCGGGAAACGTCGGGGCATGCTTCGACCCAGGCGAAGAAGTCGAGCAGGCGTTCATGTGTTTCTTAATCCATGCCTGCCCAGTCCAGCACCCACGGCGCACTTGTGAAGTCCCCGCAGGAACGATGCCGGCCAGGACCGGCCAGCGCCGGCCAAGGCCGACAATCGCCGCAGAAGTATTTTTCCCGTTGTGCTGCGTTGAGCGCATGGCGAGTGCGAGCCGCCGCTGGTGCAGTGCTCGCGCTTGGTGTTGGGCGCCTTGAGAGCGTCCTTTGGCGGGTTCTCTGCCCATGCCACGGTGGCTTCGAGGTCGCAGTCTTGGATGGTCAGGCACTTGACCAGTCGCACGCCAGAGTAATCCCAGATCACCTGCCGCCCTCCATCGCCCAGGAAGAGGTCTACAAGGCCCTCCGCGAAGTGCCTGCGCCTCCATCCGGTGGCCTGGCGCCACTCAACAATCAGTTTGTCGATGCGCCGATACGTTGCTTCGTCGACAGGCAGAATGTAGGCACTCCAGTCAGTGGCCGGCTGCTGCATGGAACGAGGATACCCCACCGCGCGGCGTTCGAGCGTCGCGCTGCGCCGACCTTCCTATTTGCTACCTTTCCTGACTTCCATCACGGCGCAAACGCGCGAGCGCCCATTCGCATTGGGACTTACGCAAACAACAACGTCCATTCCCGCATCTCGCCGAGGTAGCTGCCATTGTATCCCCCAAACATCACGGTCTTTGCACGAATGCTGTCGTACGACATTGTTTGGTTGTAGCGAATTCCTGGCCCTTGGGCAGTCGCGGCGGCCTGCGTCCAGCTCCAAGCCGGAACTTGTGCTTGTAACGCACACGGCAGGGTGGCCTGCAGAGCGATCAGCAGCACAAGCGATCTTGTTGCGTGCAGTGCAGGAGATTGCGCGCCTGCGCGGCGAGTTCTGCAAAGTGAGGTAAGGACCGATTGATCGACAGGCCAAGATTGTTTCATCGAATGAGTCATCTCGGTTTTTTATCAGGGGGCCCGAGCAAGCAACGTCGCGGGAAAAGTTTTTGGGTGTCTTTGCGATTCGCGCTCGGCAGCGAGTCACGTCCGGCGCTGATAGTAGCGAAGGCGAGGCTCCGCAACAGGGGGCTGAGATTAGCTTTTTTTAGTCTTGGAGCGGCACTATAGATCTGTGGTGCTTTGGTTTGGCGCTGTGACTTTTCGGGATTATTGCATTAAGTGATGTGCTGGCTTTTGTCACCTCACGAGCGTAGGCAAGCGATGCGCATGGCTATTGCGAGCGACGCTTTAGTGCTATTGTCAGGATCGTGGTGGGACGCGCATTTGCGATTGAGCGGGAGGATCTCAATGGCGCGAGTGTGGGAGCGATTGGCTTAGAACGGAGTCAAGTTTGGAAAGCAAAGCCGAGGAAAAATGCGGGAGCACGGTGAAAAAAACCTGCTTTTTTAAAAACCGATTAGCCAGTCGAGTCCGTTGCTAGCGATTGCGCCACCCTGGTTGAACCCCTGCGCAATGGCCCAACCTTGAATGTAAAGATGCATTCCTTGCAAGGCTTGATAGTTTGGTAGTGGCAGGTAGAAAGTTGCTGAGCCAGCACCGTTTGTGATTGTTGGTAGTGCTGCTAGTTCGACTGATTGTAGTAAGTCACAACCTGGCATGCCTAATCCGACCAGAGTGATGGGGAGCTGGAATGGGCCAAAGTTGTTGTTTGATAAGCCTATTGAGATGAAGGCTAGTGAACCTGGGATATTAGTTAGTGATGCTTTTGCCGTATTGTTGATCGTTGGGTATGCGGCTTTTATTTGGGTTAGTGTCAAGGGCGGGCTGCCGCAGCCGGTGCCATATTCGGTGGAAAGACTGGTGCCTTGCCATTCCCATGTTTCCGTGGGATAGCCAAGTGTGCCAAGCCCGCCATACAGCACGGTCATCTCGCGATTACTGTCATAGGCCATCGCTGGATCAATGATTTTATCCGGTCCTGCAACAAAAACTTCAAGCCAATTTGAGCCGAATAACTCCCATGTATCGCCTAAAAAGGTGCCGCCAAAGCCGCCAAAGATCACCACCTTGCCGCGATTGCTGTCGTAGCTCATCGCGTGGCAGTATCGAGCGCTTGGCTGAGTGCCGCTCGGCACCAGTTGCGCCCAAGTAACGCCGTCAAAACACCAAGTGTCGCTGAGGTAATTGTCGATGTTGTTGAACCCTCCGAACATCACCGTTTTGGCGCGGTTGCTGTCATATGCTATCCCTAGGCCAAAGCGTCTTGCGGGTAATAACCCAGTTAGTGCAACCTGTGTCCACGTGACACCGTCCCATTCCCAAGTGTCGTTCTGGAAGCTTGTGCTATAGCCGCCAAACAACACGGTTTTGCCGCGCACGCTGTCGTAGCAGAGCCCTGGAGAACTGCGTGCGCTTGGGCCACTTGTGCTGACTTGTGTCCACGCTGCGCCGCTCCATTCCCAAGTGTCGCCTAATAGGGTGGTATTGATTCCGCCAAACAGCACGGTGCGATGGCGCTGGCTGTCGTATGCCATTTTGTGGTCGTAGCGAGCGGTCGGCCCAGAGGCAAAAAGCTGGGGCACCCAAGTGCTGCCGTCCCACTCCCAAGTGTCGCCGAAGTTGTTGTTGTAGTTATTGTTGAAACCGCCAAACAACACTGACTTGCCACGCGAGCTGTCAAAGGCCATCGCCGGAGCAGTGCGGGGGATTGGGCCGGTGTTTGCCGCTTGCCTCCAAGTCAACGGCAACTGCGCTATTGCCAACGCCTGCAGAGAAAAGACGAGACAGGCGGATCGTGCTTTAACGTTCTTCATGAGGGCAATAATTAGGTGCTATATAATGCTCGGCGCGCTTTATAGCGTCATTGGCGCGGTCGCAGGCGAGTTGCCGCTATGCTTCACTGTCTTTGTGCATAGCTCGGACATAATATAATACATTGGCAAAGTGCTGAGCTATGCTCGGGGCGGAGCGCACTGCTAAAAAATAGTCCATGCCCAGTGTCAATGTACCTTGATAGTGAGCATCACGCACAAACCATTGATATTTTTAGCGGACATTCATGTGCTTTGGCGGTCTTATTGCGGGCTTTGTTAGCGGCTTTGCGAATTTCTTTTTGCCTGCCAGCGGTGCCGGACTTTCTTTGTGCCGAATAGCGAGGTTCGCCCCTTGTTATTGAGCCAAACACTTCTGTCTGTGCGCCGCGCGTGCTTTTTCACCGGTGTTTTTTGCGCGCACCTTTTTCGCTAGCAGGCGGTTTTTGCTCTTTTTGTTCTGCCGAGTGCAAGTTCTCCATGCCAAGGGGCGAACGCGAACGCGCGGGTCCCCCTTTCGCAGCGCTATCCGCCGCGTGCGACTGCCCGCCGCATTCTGGTCTTTCTCTGTCGCGTCTTTATCGTGCCACCGCCTACTAGGTGGCTTGCAGGTGGTTACGAGCGGATCCGACGCGGGCTATCGCTGCTCTCGTCTTTGGCTCGCCTGAAAGTCGGTTTTTGGCAAGGCACTGAGCGCCGCTTCACGGCGGCGTCAAAATGCGCATGATTTCCGTTCGTCAACTGCAAAAAAACTACGGCCCGACGATCGCCGTCGATGGCCTGTCCTTCGACGTTGCGAAGGGCGAAGTTGTCGGCTTCCTTGGCCCCAATGGGGCGGGCAAGACCACGACGATTCGCGTACTCACCTGTTTCCATGTCGCCTCGGGCGGTTCTGCCATTGTGGGCGGGTTTGACGTGCGAACGCAGCCGCTCGAAGTTCGCCGGCAGATTGGTTATCTCCCTGAAAACGTGCCGCTCTACCCAGACCTGCGCGTCGAGGAATACCTCTGGTATCGCGCCGCCCTGAAGGGTGTGCCGCATAGGAATAGGCGCAGTGCGGTTGGCCGTGCGATGGAGAAGGCTGGCGTTGTTGAAGTCCGGCGCAAACTCGTCGGCCAAGTGTCCAGGGGCTATCGTCAGCGCACGGGGATCGCCGATGCGCTGGTCGCCGACCCGCCGATCTTGATTCTCGATGAGCCGACCTCCGGGCTCGATCCCAATCAGCGACTGCGGATCAAGGAGTTGGTTCGGGAACTGGCGCAGGAGCACACGATCCTGTTTAGCAGTCACATTCTTGCTGAAGTGCAGGACGTTAGCTCTCGCATCCTGCTGATTCATCGCGGCCGCCTGCGTGCCGATGGTGCGCCGAAGGAACTGGTGGCTAGCAATGCGCGGCGGCGATTGTGCCTGCAAGCACATGCGAATCCTGCGTTGCTGTTGAGCAGCGTTGGAGCGTTGCCGGGCTTGCAAATCGTCGAAGTGCTGGACCTGGGGCTCGGCATTGCCTCGTTGGTTGCGACGATCGACAAGGACGCGGATCCGCGCGATGCGGTTGCCAGTGTGTTGCTGCAGCAGCAGGTCTTGGTGCGCGAACTGCGCATCGAACAACCTTCGCTGGAAGAATACTTCTTCGCCGTCACCGAGGGCGCGGATCGCAGCGAGGAGATCGCTGCGCGGCAGGGCGAGGAGGCCTTATGAACGGCGCTTTTGTCACCTTCCGCAAGGAACTGCAGTCCTATTGCTATAGCCCGGTCAGCTACCTGATCGCGGTGGTGTTCTACCTGTGGCACGGCGCCCTGGTCACCAACCTCGCAAAGTCCTTCGCCAGTGCGCAGGCAGATCGAGAACTGTTTCCGACCTACAGCTACGGCCTGTCCAGCACGTTCTTCATGGTGCTTCTGGTGCCGGGCATCCTGACGATGCGTTGCTTCGCCGAAGAACGGCGCAGTGGCTCGATCGAGATGCTGATGACTGCACCGGTGCGCGACCTCGGCGTGGTGCTCGGCAAGTGGTTCGCTGCGGTGACGTTCTTCTTGCTGCTGTGGCTGCCAACCGTGCTGCTGCTTTGGCTGCTCACGTGGTCGCCGTTTCTCAATGCGGACCTTGCATTCGGGCCGGTGTTTGCGGCCTACCTTGGCATGTTTTTGCTGAGCGCACTGCTCTTGTCGTTTGGTTGCTTCGCGAGCAGTTTGACCGATAACCTGCTGCTCGCTGCGATCCTTGCGATCCTGTTCAACGTGGCGCTGTTGCAGGTGCCATCTTTGTTGCGCGGCTACATCGGCGATCCAAAGGAGCACCCGTATCTAGCGCAACTCGTCGACAAGCTCGACGTGAACGGCAATTTCCAGCAGTGGTTTGCGCGGGGCTTGATTGATACCAGCCAGATCTGGTTCTACGTCGGTGCGACGACGTTCTTCTTGTTCCTGTGTGTGCAATCGTTCTCGGCGCGTCGAGTCGAAAACCGCATGCAATGGCGCACGCTCGGCAGCTGGTTCAACCTTGCTTTGTCGGCCACGCTGATGCTCGCGGTTGCGGTGCTGCTCGTGTGGCTGGGAGAGCGGCCGCGGTTGCGCACGCTGATCGACATGACACCGGGGCAACGCGCCAGCGTCGATCCAGTGACGCAAGAACTACTGCGCGGGCTTTTGAATGAAGGCGTGAAGGTCGAGATCCACGCGTTCTTGACACCCGTGGGCGGCAACCCGCAGGACGAGTATCAGGCGCAGCGACTACGGATCTTTCAACGGCTGCAAGAACTGACGCGCGTGTTGCTGCGGCAATACGATTTCCTCGGTGGCGACGCGGTGCAGGTGTTCCTGCATGACCAGAACAGCGACCCAAACGCCGAGCGGGAGGCGCATCAACGGTTTGGCACCACCGATCCGGATGTGGTGGTGGTCTCGGTGCAGTTGCCAGGCAAGGCCGCGCGCACCCGCAAGCTGTCGCTCGAAGGTGATTTCGCAGTGCTCGACTTGCCCGAACTAAAACAGAGCAACCTGCCGGTGCCGGGAGTGAAGGTGCCGATCTTGAAGGACTTCAAGGGGGAACTCGCGCTGTCGAGTGCGCTGAAGGGGCTCTTGGTCCAAGGCGCACCGGTCATTTACATGCTGAACGGCAACTCGCTCGGCCTGTCGTGGCTCGACAACACCGGCGATGGTTATGGCCAGCTGCACAAGATGCTGATCGGCAATGGCTTTGATGTGAAGGAACTCAACCTGACGATCTCGCGCGGCGTTGTGCCCAAGGACGCGAGTCTCGTAATGGTGATGGAGCCACGCCGCGAGTTCGCGGATACCGAGGTTCGCGCCCTCACGGAATATCTGAATCGTGGCGGTCGCTTGTTCCTCGGCTACTCATTTTCGGGCAACCCTGATTGGAACTCTGATGGCGGTGCGCTCGGTCGCGCGCTCGGTTTTCAGCTGGGTCGTGAGCCGGTGTTCCACCGCGTGAACGACGGCTCGAGCGAGGGCTTTGATGGCAGTCGCAAGGTGCAAAAAATCGACCTCATGGTCAACCAGAAGCACCCAATCACGCAGCGAATCTGGTTGGGGCAGCAGTTGTTGCAGTTTGACGCTGCGCGCGAACTGATCCTGCGCACCGATGCGCCGAAGGGGCTGCGCCGCGAAGAACTGCTCTCGACCGGCGGGCTGGGTTGGCTCGCAATCCAAAAGCAGGATGGCGATTGGGATCTCTCCGCACCGCGCATCCCCAATGCGCTGCGGCCGATCACGGTTGGCATGACCATCGAACTCGACGGCACAAAGACTCCGGAATCGGACAAGGCGCCGACCGGCATCGCGGTGGTCACGTCGGGCGTGTTCTGCAACAACATGGGGATCTCGATCAACGGCGACCTCGCGCTCAACATTTGCAACTGGCTGACCGATCGCCGGGTGCTGCTCGACATCCGAGGCAGCGGTTATAAAGCGACCTACCTGCAGATGAATGAGGCGCAGTCGCAGCGCGTGAAGTGGTTGCTGGTGGTGTTTGCGCCGGGCACGTTTTTGTTGCTTGGTGTCGCGATGTTTTTTATCCGGCGGAGGATCTGATGGGTTTGCGAACGACCGTGGCTTTGTTGTTGATCGTGCTTTTGCTCCTCGGCGCGCTCTACCTGACGGATCAAAAACCGAGCGATCAAGGCAGCGTCGCGGTTGCGGCCTTAGGCGGGCACACACTCGATCGAGCCACCAAACTGCGTTGGCAGGCGCGCGGCGAGATCCCGTTTGAGATTCACCGCATTCCGGGCGGTCCGTTCCGCATCACGGAGCCACTGGACGACCTCGCATCGCTCGCGCAACTGCGCAGCATCGCGCAGACCTATGACTCGGCGCAGCTTTCGGATCAGCAGCTTGAGGACAACGAGGTGAACCGCAAGAGGTTCGGCCTCGACGAGCCGCGGATGTATTTTGCAGCGGAGTTTGAGGACGGCAGCAAAGAGCGACTCGAACTCGGCAGCGAGGGCCGCATCGGCGACGACATGTATGTGCGCCGCAATGGCCGGATCTACGCCGGCGGCTTGGCACTCTGGTCCTCGTTGCAGATCCGCCAGGATGACTTGCGTGAGCGCACGGTGTTGTCCGTTGAATCGGCCAACGTCACGGGCGTTTCGATGGATCAAATCATGGGCGAAAATCGCTCGGTGCTCACGCTCATGCGAACGGGAGATACTTGGCAACTGACGGCGCCCGTTGTCGCGCGCGCCGATCCGCAGGCCGCCAATTCGTTCCTGATGCAGGTTCTCGGGCTGCACATCGATCAGTTTCCGCCGTCCGTGGTGCGCCTGCCGGACCGCGCGCCTGACCTGAAGATCACGCTCTTCATGGGATCAAATCAGCTGATTGTGCCGATGTGGTTCGATGAGCAGAAGAACCTGTTTGGCCGGCTCGAAGATCGCAAGATCACGTTTGGCTGTGTGACGTCGCAATTCAACGCAATCTTCAGTGCTGGCACCGATCGACTGCGCGCGCGCGTGCTGTTTCCGTTTAGCAACCTGCACACCGAGTTACTCACCATAGTGATCGACCCAGGGCAGGAGCTTTCACCAAGGAGCGTCTTGCATCGGAACTCCCCCGAAGAGAACTGGTCGATCATCGAACCCGTGGTCAGTCCGGCGGATCCGACACCAGTGCAAGAACTCATCTCTGCGATCAACAGCCTGCGCGCGTTGCAGTTTTATCCCGGTGGTGCAAACGAGCCGCGTTTTGGTCTCGCGCAAAGTGCGCTGCAACTCGGCGTGCAAGGCCGCGAGCAGCAGCAGCCGATATTTATCAAACTCGGTGCCGATGCCAAAGACGGCGAGTACGAGATCACATACGCAGTTCGACCGGACACGCCAAACGAGGTGGTTGCGGTGCCCAGGGACGCGGTGCAGCGGGTGCGCACTAAGTGGCTCACCTACGTGGCCCTCGAGATTGTGCGACTCGACCAGCCGGTCCTGCGGATGGACCTTTTGCGCGGGACTGCTGCCGCGCGGGTCCTGCGGCGCAAGGCCGAGGGGTGGGTCGTCGATGGCCTTTCCGCAGTGCGTCCTGATACCGGCGACATCGTTGACGAGATTCGCGATCTGCAAGGCAAACGCGCGCTCAGTGTGCGCAGTGAACAACTGGGCGAGACGGACTGGAGCCTCGCGCTTTGCCGCGACAATGGCGATGTGTTTGTCAAGCTGGCGTGCTGGGATCGCTTGGGCAAGCCATTGCTCGTCTGCGTCGATAGCCGTCCCGACTTGGCCTTTGAAATCTCTGCTTTGCACAGCGACATGCTGCGCAAACTCTGGCAGGACTGACGCGAGTCGTGCGCCGCGTGTCCCGCGGCTACCGTGGTTGTCCGCCGCATCGTCGGATAGCTTCGTAGCAATGGTGAAGTCGAAGTCCAAATCGAAGTCAGAGCCAGCGCAAAAGGGCAAGGCAAACGCCGTTGCCGGGGCGCAGCGCTATTGGCTAGTGAAATCGGAACCCAGCGTCTACGGCTGGCAACAGCTGCTGTTGGATCGCCGCACTTGCTGGGACGGCGTGCGAAATTACCAGGCGCGCAACATGCTCCGCTCTGACATGCAGTGCGGCGATGGCGTGCTGTTTTATCACAGCAATGCGGTGCCGATGGCGATTGTTGGCATCGCCAAGGTGGTGCGCGCGGGCTACCCCGATGCGACGGCGTTTGACAAGGCGAGCCCACATCACGACCCGGCTTCGGATCCACTGGCGCCGACTTGGTTCATGGTCGACATCGAGCCGCTGGTCACGTTGTCGCCAGTGTTGGTGCGCGAGCGCCTCATGGCCGTGCCCGAGTTGCGCGACATGTTGCTGCTGCAACGCGGTTGCCGGTTGTCGGTGCAGCCGGTGTCGAAACCAGAGTGGCTTGCGATCGTGGCACTCGCCGGTGTCAAAGTGACCTGCTAAAGCCGTCGAGGACTTGCATTGTGCGGTCGCTGCTTTTGGCTCGCTGCCGCTGCAGGCCGCTGGATCCTGCCGCATAGTAGTGGTCTCTGGAGCTTTTTTGCCACGCGCGCGCGCGACCCTTGCAAGGCCTGGTTGCCGAGCTCTGCGGCCTAGCTTTTTACCAGGCCAGCCACCCTCAGCAGGCCGAGACAGCCGGGTTTCTGCGTGCCCTTGCGTGCGGCAGTGGATGCTGCCATGAGGTCGATCACAACGGTGGGGTCAGCACGTTGGTCGACGAATGCAGGTGGCGATTGCGCGGCTGGTTTTCGAGGCGTGGTTGCGCCGCATTCGGACGGGCATGGCGGTGTGAGGATGTGTCGGGAATGGCCGAGTTGGAAATGGCCGCTATGATCTATCCCGATGGCATTGTCGACGCGCGCAGCAACCAAGGAGCAAACCAAGACTCGGCCGCAGACCAAGCTCGCTGCGCCATGGAACATCATTGTGCACGATGATCCGGTCACGTTGATGTCCTACGTCTCGCGCGTGTTTGTGTTGGTTTTTGGCTACGCGCAAGACAAGGCGCACCGGTTGATGATGGAAGTGCACAAGACCGGGCGCAGCATCGTCTGGACAGGTGCCCGCGAACATGCCGAGGTCTACGCGCAGAAACTGCAAGCGCACCACTTGTTGACCACGCTCGAAGTGACGGACGTTTAAAATGTGGTTTATGCGCGCAGCGGAGGGCTATCTGTTTGGCGCGCTGACGCCGAGTTGCATCGAAACCCTGCGCGGGGTGCCGATGTTGATCGAGTCCGAGGATGAGCGGGTGCGCGCTCGGTTGCTGCCCGAGACCTACGAAGATCACGAGTCCGAAGCGCATTGGCGCGCACATGCGGCGCCTGAGCTTGAGCGCCTGTTTGTCGCGCGCACCGTCCTTGTCCGCAAAGACCTGATGGCGATGCGGCAGCTCGATTTCGACGACAGCGGCATTGTGCTGATGATCCCCGACAGCCATGTCAATGCTTGGCTGGCGACGCTCAATGCTGCTCGGCTGGCACTCTTTGTGCTCAACGAAATGACCGCCGCGCACTTCGAACGAAAGGGCCTCAAAATCTGCACGCCAAAGCAGGCTGAGGCCGTGGCGCGCATTCACTTCCTCGCCGGAATGCAGGAGGTGCTGCTCGGTACAGTGGACCATGGCGAGGAAGAGGATCCTCAGACAGATGCGGCCGCGAGCGAATGAGTGACGGTTCTTGCGCCGAGGCCGCGCGTTGCCAGCAAGCTTCGTTGGACCGTTGTGCTGCTGCCCATGAGTGGGGCTAGCCCTCTGTCGGCCACCACGCTTGGCACTCGCATTCCAAGTGCCGTTCTGTGCGCGGCGGGGTGCAGTTGTGGTGCAGACCTGCACTCGCAGGCACTTCGCGCACCTCTCACCCGCACATCGCGCGCGCTCCTGCGGGGCGAAAAATCGCCGCGCGGTTGCCAGTGAGCGGTTACCCGTGCAGGGCTAGTAGCCGCCGCGTCGTTCGCTGCCTGCTGCCCCTTCATTCTCTTCGGCTTCGGCTTCGGCTTCGGCTTCGGCTTCGCTGCGTTCGGCCACGAGCTCTTCTGCTGCACCTGCTGCGCCGATACCAGGTGTGCCGCCGAGTGGCGAGCGGGAGCCGCGCAAATCGTAGATCCAGAACGCCAGCGTTTCGCTGGTGTCGCCGAGCGTGACGCGCACTGCGAACTGACCTGGGCGTGGTCCGCCAGCGCCGCCGCCTCGACCGCCGCGGCCGCCACCAGCGCCGCCGCCAAAGCCACCGCCAAAGCCGCGCGCTTGCCAAGCCACTTCGTGGTAGCCAGCTTTGCCTTCGACCTCTTGGGTAAACAGCACCGCACTTGCTGCATCGACAACTTCAACCTTCACTTTGCGCACGTCATCCTGACTCAGGTGGAAGCGGAAGGTGGCTGCGGTGTAGGGGTTGCTTGCCGACCAGGTTCGCATTCCAACGCTACCTTGGTTGTAGGCGCGCGGCAGCAGTACGCCATCGCTTGGCGGCAACACCAAAAGCGCTTGGCCAATCGTGTCCGACGACAGCGTGTCGAACGCGCGGCCGTCCATGGTCCAGATGCCACGGCCGTGCGTGCCGACCAGCACGTGGCGATCGCGCGGGTGGACCACGAGGTCGTGCACCGCCGTGCGCGGGAGGTTGTTGCCGAGCCGGAACCAGGCCGCGCCATCGTCGATCGACGCATAGGCACCAAAGTCGGTGCCGCAGAGCAGGACGTGGGCATTGCGTGGGTGTTGTCGGATCACATTGATCGGCTCCATCGGCAGGTCATTGGCGATCGAGCGGAACGTTTCGCCCGCGTCATCGGTGCGGAAGAGCAGCGGTTCGCGCCGGTCCTCGCGGTAGCCGGTGAGCGACACGAACGCGGTGTTCTCGTCGTGCGGCGAAGCCTCGATGCGCGACACCCAGAGTCCGCGCGTGGCCAGCGGCAAGCGCTCGCTCAGGTCGGTCCAGCGTTGGCCGTCGTCCTTCGTCTGCCAAACATGGCCATCGTCGGTGCCGGCATAAATCACGCCGGCGCGTTTTGGTGACTCGGCGATTGTCGTGATCGTGCAGTGCGGCACGCTGCCTTTTTTCTTGTCCGGATCGTTGGTCGTGAGGTCACCGCTGATCACCGTCCAACTATCGCCTCGGTTGCGTGACCGGTGCAGGTATTGGCTGCCGGTATAAACCGTGTCCTTTGCGTGCGGCGACAGCGCGATCGGCGTCATCCAGTTGAAGCGCAGTGGCGGGCTACCCTTCTCGGTAGTTGGTTTGATCCCGCGACGTTCGCCAGTGCGCAGATTTTGTCGGCTCATGCCGCCAAACTGCGATTCGCTGTAGACCGTGTCGGGATCACTCGGATCACAGACAACGTAAAACCCATCCCCGCCGTCGATGCGGTAGGCATCGGTAGCAGTGAGACCACCGCTGTTTTTTGTGCGGATCGGAAAGCCCCATGTGCCGTTGTCCTGCAGGCCGCCATACACGTGGTAAGGCTCTGCCATGTCGACCGCGACCGTGTAAAACTGGGCGATCGGCAAGCGCGCAACGTGGTCCCAGTTGGCACCGCCGTCGTGCGTGATGCCGAGGCCGCCATCGTTGCCGAGGATCGCGTGTTGGCCATCCCGCGGATCAATCCAGAGCGCGTGGTGATCGCTGTGCAGACTGCCGGCAAACGAACTGCGGCCGCGGCCCCAAGTCTTGCCACCGTCCGTTGAGCGCGACACCTGCACGCCCAACACGTAGACGGTGTCTTTGTTCTGCGGATCCACGCGGACCTGACCGTAGTAGTAGAACGGATCGCCACCGACCGAGGCCTTGTTGGTCTTTCGCCAAGTGGCGCCGGCATCATCGCTGCGCCAAAGTTCGCCGCCAATCGTCTTGCCACGCGGCGCGCGTTCGCCTTCCTGCGGTTCTGCCTGTTGCGCAAACTCTGCGGCTGCGAGCGGATCCGCCAACGTCTCCGCATCCGGCTGTGCGGCCTTGTGCGACTGATCCGCTGGCTCGCCGTTGCTCTCGGTCTTTGGTTCCACAGGCGGCAGCGCAGTGTTCGGATTTAGGTTTTCAATACAGGCGTAGAGGGTCTTGCTGTCGGCGGGGAATAGCTCGATGCCGATTCGGCCAAGCACGCCTGTTGGCAGGCCGCCCGATACTTGTTCCCAACTGTCGCCGCCGTCGATCGACTTGTAGATCCGGCTGCCCACACCGCCATCGGTGAAGTTGAAAGCCCGGCGCCTGCGCTCATAGGAGGCGGCATAGATCACCTCAGGGTTGTTCGGGTCGATCGCGACATCGACGAAGCCCGTGTCCGCACCGAGATGCTTCACGCACTGCCAACTATCGCCGCCATTTTTACTGCGGTAGAGACCGCGATCGAGGTTGCTTTTGTAGAGCGCGCCGAGCGCTGCTACGAACAGCACGTTCGGATTCTTTGGGTGCACCGCGATTTTGCCGATGTGGTCGGTGCCTTCGAGGCCGATGTGCGTAAAGGTCGTCCCGCCGTCGGTCGACTTGTAGACCCCGTTGCCCCAATAGGAGCTGCGCTGGTTGTTGCTCTCACCGGTGCCGAGGTAGAGCGTGCTTGGCTCGGACGGCGCGATCACTAGATCGCCGATCGAGATCGAATAGGCATCCTGAAACTGCGGCGTGAAGCTGATGCCGTTGTTGGCGGTCTTCCAGATGCCGCCGTTTGCCGAGGCAACCCACCAGATGTTTTGGTTTTGCGGATGCACAACGAGGTCGACGATGCGGCCGCCGGTTGCTACCGGACCGAGTTCCTGCCAACGCATTTGCGCGAACACGTTTTTTTGCAGGTGTTCCTGATCCGTGGCTTGTGCAGCGAGCGGGAAGGCCGCGTAGAGCGCGGCAACAGCGAAGGCAGTGCGCGTGGTCATTTTGGTCACTTCTGGCCTCCAGTTGGGCTTGTGGCATCGTCGTTTGGAGCGCTGGTCTGCGGGTCTTCATACAGCGCGAACACTTGCTTCGAGGTCTTCTCGCCATAGGTCATGCGCGCGGAGTAGCTGCCCTTGCCGGCAAGCTTGTTGCCGATGCGCGCATCCCACTGCACGGCTTGCAGGCCCTTCTGTGCCTTTAGAGTAAGGCTCGCAACCTGCTTGCCGGTCACGTCGTGAATGGTCACGGAAGGCGGCTTTTCAGGCAGGTTCTTCAGGTAGGCATAGATCGTGGTGCCGTAGGGCGGATTGGCGGCGCGATACTCGCGATTGCCACTGAACCCAAGGCTCGTCATGCGCCACAAGATCGCGTTGTCCGGGCGGAACAGATGCGAATCCTGCAACGCAATCGCGCCGGTGAACTCGCGCAGTGGCAGCAGGTCGCAGACCCACGCCCCACGGCCGTGCGTTGCGGCTATGAGGTCGGCATCGCGGTCTTGGATAAACAAATCGCGCACCGCAACGGTCGGCAGTTCGCGGCCCATCGGCAGCCAGGTGTCGCCGCGATCGAGCGAGACGTAACAGCCATACTCGGTGCCGAGGAACAGCAGGTTTTCGGCGCGCGGATCCTCCATGATCGCGTAGCAGGGTTCCTGCAGCGGCAGGCTCTCCGCGAGCGAACGCCACGTGGCACCACGATCCTCCGACACGAATGCATAGGTGTGGAAGTCGTCGAAGCGATGGCCATCGAGCGTCAGGTAGACTCGGCCAGCCTTGTGGTGCGAAGGCACGATGTCGCTGATGTAGCGCGGCCCATGGGCGAGTGGCAGGTTCTGTTGAATCTGCTGCCAGTCATGCGTTTCGAGGTCGCCGCGCCACAGCGCCCCGTCATCGGTGCCGACGTAGAGTAGGCCGCGCGAGAGCGGCGATTCGGCGATCGCCGTCGCCGTGCCCTTCTCGGTCAGCGGCAGTCGCGGCGAGACGATCTGTGCACTCATGCCGCTCTGGTTCTTTAGCGGCCCCTGGTCGTCGCGGTTCTGTCGGTTGTCCAAGTGGGCGTAGCGGTCGCTGCGGTAGACAAACTGACCAGCGCTCCACAGCATCAGTCGGTTGTGCGGTGACAACGCAAACGGTGCGTCCCAGTTGAAATCGGCGCGGCCCTCTTTTGGTCGCTCGCGCGTGATGCTGACTTGGTTGCCGGTGCGCAGGTCGAGCATGCCAAGGCCGCCGTTCTGGCTGGTGAGGAACAGGATCCATGGTTCGAGGGGATCGACTGCCGCACCAAAACCGTCGCCGCTCCATAGCGTTCGCCAGTCCTTTGTGGTGATGCCTTCGCGGTTGCGCGTGCGCGATGGCCCGATCCATTCGCCGTTGTCTTGCAGGCCGCCGATGACGTTGTACGGGACGCTGTTGTCGGCAACGATGTCGTAGAATTGCGCCGCGCAGAAGCCCGTGATCACCTGCCAGGACTTGCCGCGATCAAACGTCTCGTTGACGCCGCCATCGCAACCGGCGAGCAGGTGGTCGCTGTCATTGGGGTCGATCCAAACCGCATGAAAGTCGACATGGATGCTGCGGTTGATCAGCGCAAACTTCTCGCCGCCATTGCTGGTGCCCCAAAGCGTGGTGCCGACGCAGTAGACGTTCTTGTCGTTCTGCGGATCGATGCGGATCACTGAGTAGTAAAATGGCCGCTCGGTGAGGCTGTTTACGCGGGTCCATGTTTCGCCGTGGTCATCGCTCTTGAACACGCCGCCGGTTTCGTAGCCAGCCGCGCCTTGCCGCGCTTGCCGGTTTTCAGTCTGGCCAAACAGCCGGCCGCCGTTGGGGAAGTCGGCGCTGGCGAAGTTGCCCATGCCGCTGGTCACATCGCGCGAGCCGTAGGTGAGCTCCACTTCCAGCGTCTCTTGGCCACGCACGTAGCGGATCTTTGCCGTCTGGCCGCCGCGCGAGTCGGCGAGGATCTCGCTCAAGTCCGCGTAGGTCTTCACGTCCTCGATATCGATTTTGATAATGCGATCGCCGACCTTCAGGCCTTTGGTTGCGGCTGGGCCGCCTTCGGTTAGCTGCACAATGATTGCGCCCGGTGCCGTTGCGTCGCCGTCCTTGCCCTGACCTTCGCCGCCGATGCCAAGGATTGCCGAGCCGCGTGGCGACAACCCGCCGCGCTGGCCTGCGCCCCTGCCACCCGGGGGCACTAGCGCCGCTGGATTACCTTGGTTCGTCGCCTCCGGCGAAACTGGAGTTGCCGGCGTGCCGGGTTTTTTTTCGGCGGGCTGTTCGGCAGGAGTCTCACTCTCATTGGCCGGCGGGTTGTTGCCCGATTCCGGCTGCTTGTCCGCCGTTCGCTGCGTGGTGCCGGTGGCCCAGCCGCTGCGCTCGCTTTCGACGATCAAGAACAGGGTCGCCGGATTCTGCGCAGAGATGTCGATGCCGCTGCGGCCCCATTGGCAGGTGGGCAGGCCATTTTTCAGCTGGCGCCAGTTTGCGCCGTTGTCCGTGCTCTTGAACAAGCCGGCGCTCTTGCCAAACCGCACGGACGGATCATTGTCGTCGAAGATCGAGCGTTGCCGCTGATACATGCAGGCAAACACCGTGTTGGGCTCCTGCGGATCAATGCGCACATCGACGCAGCCGGTCTGCGCGTCGAGGAACAGCACCTTCTCCCAGTTCGTGCCGCCGTCCTTAGTGCGAAAGACCCCGCGCTCCTGGTTGTCGCCCCAGAGCTTGCCGAGCGCCGCTACGTAGACGATGTCTGCGTTGGTTGGGTGGATTGCGATATGGCCGATCTGGAACGATTCGCGCAGGCCCATATGCACGAACGAAGCGCCGCTGTCGGTGGACTTGTAGACCCCGTCACCCCATTGCACAGAATTGCGCGGGTTCGCCTCGCCTGTGCCGACCCAGACGATTGCTGGATTGCTTGGCGCTACGGTGACATCGCCGATCGACACGCTGCCATACTTGTCGAACACGTTTTGCCACGTGGTGCCGGCGTTGCTGGTTTTGAACACGCCACCGCCAGCGGTGCCGACATACCAAGTGCTTTGTGCCTGCTGGGCAATCTCGATATCCGTGACGCGCCCCATCGGGTTGGCCGGCCCGAGATTGCGCCATACGAGGTCATTCACCATTGCCTGCGTGAAGTTGGCGACCGGCGCATCCTGCGGCTTTTGTTCGGCCGGCTGCTCGCGCGGTGCCACCGGTTGTGGTGGCGCTGCTTCAGATTGGTTCTCAGGTTCTTGAGCGACAATTGGACTAAGGGCGAACAATGCGGCGAGTGCAAAGAGACAGTGCATTCCTAGGCTCCTGCAGGACGAAGAGGCGCACAGCATACTGGCGCGGGATCGCGCAGTTGTCTGATTCGCGTCTCACTTTGCTTTTCAGAAAGCCTTGCACAGCTACAACGGCGCATGGGAAACCCACTGTGCGGCGCAAATGCGACTAGCAGACGCAAGCTAGTGCAGGCCCTCGGTCGCGTCATCCCGCGTCACATGCGCAAATGCGCTGGGCACGGCAAAAAAATTGCGCGCGCTGCCGTTGCTGGCGCAAACAAATCCCGAATGACAGTCCTGTCCGCAGGTGCGACTTTGGCCGAGTTCATTTCCTCGTCACCCAGTGTGCGAGGGCATCTAAGGGGCCGATCCTAATGCCAGCTGAAAAGATTGCGGCTATCTGCTGCAGGCTTTAGGGGCGCCATTTTGTAAGCCTGCTCCGAGGCTTTTTTGGCGGCAGTGGTGACCAGCGCGTTGGTTACTTGTGCGGGGCAGTTTTTGCTGCCTCTGGTTTGACGTCCGGGTTGATAAAGAGCAACGGTCTACTGCCGCCCGAATCTGGCTGACAGGCAACCCTGCCGCTTTGCAATGCCGCTTCGACGAACCAGCGGGTCGTGCGATCTTTGCCGAGTATGCCACTCGTCGCGCCAAACACGCCATCGCCCGCGTCGCCATCGCCGTGCTTGCCGTCGTCAAGCATCGGCATGATGGCGTAAGCGCCAACTTTGCCATTGGCAATGTGCAGCAGCATGCGGGAGCTGCCCTTGCTCTTTGCGGTGACTTGTAAGCGGTGCTGTAACGGCGCACCGGTGACCGTGGCTTTAGCTTCTGTAATGGTTGGCCAGGGCCCTTGCAGCGCGAGATCGGCTTTTAATACCTTGCCGCGCGCCTCGACCAGGGCGAGCAGGGAGCGCTTCGCTTCGGCGGCGTTGGTCGATGGCTCACTTAGGGCGCGCACGAACGCGTCGTAACCAGTAAGGGAGTGCACATCCTGCCTTACATACTCGCCGGCGAGTTTTAGCCAGGCGGTGAGGCGTGGCAGGATCACCTCTTGTCGAAGTGTTTGCTCCGTGATCGTGTGCAAATAAAACAAATAGCGCTCGCGCCACGCGGGCACTGCCAGCAGCCTGCGCACTAACGGCCGCGTCGCCTCATCGAGCATCGCCAGAGCCGGTTGCTGCACGCTTGGCGACCGCGGACCACCGGGACCTGCGCCGATGGGCGGCAGGTCGTTGGGCTTTGGTGGGCCGTCTGGCTGATTGCCACCGGGAGAGTCTGGCGGTGGTGCAGGGCGAGCGCCGCGGGGAGACCTACCAAAGGGACCATCGGGACCTGCGGGACCTGCGCCGACGGGCGGCAGGTCGTTGGGCTTTGGTGGGCCGTCTGGCTGACTGCCACCGGGAGAGTCCGGCGGTGGTGCAGGGCGAGCGCCGCGGGGAGACCTACCAAAGCGACCAAGGGGACCGCCTTCGCCGCTGCCGAGCACTTCGTTGCCGTCGCGTGCGACCGGATGAAACCGACCCTTCGCGTCGAGCCACAGCGCGTAGTCACTGCCGCGCGAGTAATAGCCATCGCCATCGAGGATCGCGTTGTCGATCGCCAAGAACCAGAGCGCGTCATCAATGTCGAGATAGTCCGGCAACTCCAAAAGGATCTCAGCTTCCGCACCGTGTTCGAGCAGTTGGCAGAGCTGTTTTAGCCGCGCGAAGGCGGTTGGCTCGAAGGCCGACTTGAGCACGTAGTTGCGTTGGTAATCCGCATCGTCGTCGCCAAGATCCCGCAGCGCGCCGTTGCCGGAGAAGTCGGGTGGCACCTTGAAGCGACTGCCTTTTGAGGTGTTCCAGTTCTCGTCGAGGAAGTCCTTGTTGAAATGCTGCAGGTTTACGTAGATGCCAAAGTCTTCGCCGTTGATCACGACGCGCACGAGGTTGGCTTTGAGTGCCGGCGCATGGCGGCCAGCGATAAACGCGTTGAGTGCTTCGCGGATGCCGCTGGAGTCCTCGTTGCCGTTGATCAGGTTGGTCGAGCGGTAACCAAAAACGCGCTGCGCTTCGTGCTCGTTGTCAAATGACAGGTGCAACGACTTCTTTTTGCCGCGCACCATTTGGTAAGAGGTGTTGCCGCGGAAGTGCACGCCGATCCCTTGATAGGTCTTGCCGTCGACCACGAGCGAGGCGGGGACCTCGACATCGGTGCGGTAGAAGTCGGCCAACTCCAACAGCCAGTCCGCTTGCTCGAAGGTGATGAATAGCGTGCGCAAAACGTCCGGGTCGTAGAACGAAGCACCTGGAAAAATCGGTGCATCGGCGACCGCAACTGTGCCGCCCTGCCTTGGCGTGGCATCTGCAGCGTTCTCGGGACCGCCGCGGCCACCGGGACCACCGCGGTTACCGGGACCACCGCGGCCACCGGGACCACCGGGACCACCGCGTTGCTGCCGATTTTGCCGAAGCCATTCGCGCGCCAGGGTGCGCTCCGAGGCATCGAGCTGGTGATCACCGTTTTGGTCAAACTGTGCTTTGATTTCGAGGTCGCCGCCGACGGGCCCCTGAGCGGTGCTCTGCGTCGTAAAGTAGGCTGCAGTCGCCAGTGCGAGCAGGGTTTTCATGATGGTTGGCACGTGGGGTTCCTAGGCGCGTTTATTTTGGCGGGCGGGCAACGGCGACGGCGTTCGTTTCCCACCAGAATGTGGTGCTAGTTTGGCACTTGCCGGAGCGGGACCTCGTTTCTCTGCGGCGAGAAGCAGGCGGCAAATGGGTAGACGGTTAGATGGGCAAATGGGCTTGCTGCCAGTTTGCAAATTCGCTACTTCGCAAGTTAACAACCAATGCCTGCCAATCCGCGGGGCATTGCACTTTGCTGCGCGATTCATTTGCGTGGTCTTGCGGCGTTGGATTTCGGTTGGCAGGGCATTGAGTCGCAGCGGGAACTCGGCATCGTCCTAGAGAATGCAGTACCGGCAAGCTGGCGAACCATCCTCGGAGTTGCGCTGCACCCGCATTTTGCGCAGCGGTTGTGCGGTGGGTGTTGCGCTTGCCGAGGCAGGTCGATGAGTAAGCGGCAGGACCATCGGCGGCAGATGGGCGCGTGCCCAAACTGCGGCGCTGAGGTCGCGGCAAAAGCGGTGGTGTGCCGCGAGTGCGGCAGCGACGCGAATACGGGCTGGCAGTCGGCCGAAGAAATCGACTACCAGAGCCTCGATCTGCCCGAGGGCTATGGCAACGCGGACTCCGGGCGCGTGCCGAACCCGCCAAAGTCGAAGGCGTTCATCGTGATCGTGGTGATCGTGATCGCGGTGTTCGCTTGGTTCGCGCTGCGGCGGTGAGGGTAAAGCGCGCGGCAGTGAATCAGTTTTGCGACATCCGGGTCACCTGCGCGCAGGCGATCGTGATCTGGCCGAGCCCTGCAACTTCGAGCACGACCCAACCCATGCCATTTTTTGGCACGTCGGCTTTCAGCAGGCCCACGTAGTTGTTCTGCATGGTGCTGACCTGCACCATTTGTCCGGCAACGAATGGCCACGCGGCCGCTTTTGTGCGCACAGATTGTTTTGGCGCTGGATCGGGTGCCGGATCTATCACGGTCTCGACCTTTGGCGCTCTAGCGCCACCGCCACTATTGGGCGCTCCGATTTTGGGCAATGCAAACTGCGGCTCGCCGCGCCAGAACTTCGCTTGCGAATCCTCGTCGCGCGTGCAAGCGATCTCGACCGTCACCGGAAAGTGATCGCTGTAGGTTTTGCGCCACGCTTCCTTTTGCATGCCGTCAAAGTCGCCGTCGACCGTGAACGAAGTCGTACGCAGTTCGTTGAAGCCATCGGCAAACACGACCTGATCGATCTGCTCTGGGAAGTGCATGATCGTCGGCAAAGGCTCCTTCGGCACCAGGTAGTGCAGCCGCGAGCCTTGCTCCAGAATCTGCTGTGGTTTTGCGCCGTAGCTACTGTTGAAGTCGCCGAGCACCGCGATGTCCTGGTCTTCGTTCGCGTCGCTCAGCAAGGTGTCGAGCCAGCGCTTTAGCTGCAGAGCTTCGAGCTCGCGCTTTTTCAGATCGGGTTCCTTCTGGCCGGCCTTCAAGTGCACGGTGACGAGGCGAAAGTCGAAGCCGGTCACCTTGTCGCGGAAGGTCGCGGTCACAGGCACGCGATGGAAGATCGGGACGCCTTCGAGTTCGCGCGGCAAGAATAGCAACTCCTCGGCGGTGAGCAGCTCAAGGCGCGCAGTGTCGTAGAGAAACCCGATGCTCTGCGAGACGGGGCTGTTCTCCCAGATGCCAGTTGTGCCGAGCACCATGCGCCAGCTTGGTCCCGCGGCCGCCGTCACTTTCTGCAGCGGCGCTTCGCCGGAGATCTCTTGCACCGCGAGCACGCTGACGCCGAGTTCCCGTACCTTTTGTCCGAGCTTGCGGAAATCGTCCTCGTCGCGCATCGGCAGCTTGTTGCGAAAATCGCCTAGCGCACCGAGGAACTCAAGGTTCCAAGTGCCAATCCGCAATGGCTGGGTGGTGACCGATTGCGCAACGAGCGCGGTACCAATCAACAGCAGTGAGCTAAACCAGAGTCGTGCGTGCGTCATGAGGAGCCTTCGGCCCGCGCGCGAATCTTGCGCATCAGGTCTTGCAGGAAATGGACGTTGTGAATGGACAGTAGAATGCCAGCCAGCATCTCGTCGGCTATGGCGAGGTGGCGCAGATAGGCGCGCGAAAACTTGCGGCAGCAATAGCAGCCGCAGTCTTCGACGAGCGGGCGCGGGTCGTCGGCATACTGCGCATTGCGCAGCTTGAGTGAGGTGCCGTTGGCGCCGAACGCGGTGTGGTTGCGGCCGTGGCGGGTGGGCACCACGCAGTCAAACATGTCGACGCCTTGCGCGGTAGCGGCCAGCAGATCTTCAGGCATCCCTACTCCCATCATGTAGCGGATCTTGTTCGCGGGCAGGCGATCGACGCAGGCATCGAGCCCGACCGCCATCTGCTGCTTCGTCTCGCCGACGCTGAGTCCACCAATCGCGTAACCGTCAAACTCCATCGCGGACAATGCCAACGCACTCGCTGCGCGCAGCTCGGGATTGATGCCGCCTTGGCAGATGCCAAACACGGCCTGACCGCGCGCGCTGCCGCCCCAAGATTCGTGCAGATCGCGCGCCGTGCGGGCCCAGCGCAGCGTGCGCTCGTGCGCTTGCCGTTGGGTATCTAGGTCCGCATCGCCGGGCGGACATTGATCGAGCACCATCGCAATGTCGGGGCCGAGTTGCCGCTGAAAGGTGAGCACCGATTCTGGCGTGCAGCGATGGGCACTGCCGTCGATCACCGATTGGAAGGTCACGCCATCCTCGTCGATCTTGACCTTGCCGCCGAGTGAGAAGACCTGATAGCCGCCGCTGTCGGTGAGAATCGGGCCGTCCCAACCCATAAACTTATGCAGGCCGCCGAGCCGCTCGACGCGCTCTGCCCCGGGGCGCACATGCAGATGGTAGCTGTTGGCGAGAATCAACTCTGAGCCGGTCGCCTTCACCTGATCGGGCGTGAGCCCCTTCAAGGTCGCGTAGGTGCCGACCGGTGCAAAGCACGGCGTTTCAAATGTGCCGTGCGGCGTGTGAAAGCGACCGCGGCGCAGTTTGCCGTTTTGGCCGAGCAACTCGAAGCGGAAGGCGGTCACGGGAAAATTAGCTGGAGTAAGGCAGCTCGCCTTCGCGTGGCGCGGGAGTTGGTCTGCCGAGGTGTTCGTAGGCACGCGCCGTGAGCGTGCGGCCGCGCGGCGTGCGCGCGAGCAGGCCGCAGCGCAGCAAGTGTGGCTCGACGACTTCTTCGATCGTGTCTTCGGCCTCGTCGATCATCGCCGCGAGGGTCTTTAGACCGACTGGTTCACCTCGGTCGGCGAGCGCGCGCAAAAGTCTGCGATCCACTTCTTCGAGGCCGAGTGCGTCGATGCGCAACCGATCCAGTGCTTCGGCGGCGATCTGGCAATTGACCGCCGCGAGTTGATTTACCTGGGCCAGATCGCGCACGCGGCGCAGGATCCGCAAGGCCATTCGTGGCGTGCCGCGACTACGTTCGGCGAGCAGTTGCGCCGCGTCTTCGTTGACGTTGATCAATAAGCGCTTGGCCGCGCGCAGTAGAATGCTTTCGAGGTCCGCGGCTGGATATGGCTCCAACCGTTCGACGATGCCAAAGCGCGAGCGGAACGCTGCCGTCAGCAATCCCTCGCGCGTGGTTGCACCGACCAGCGTGAACGGTTGCACGCCGAGTCGCACCGAGCGACCGCCTGGGCCCGAGTCGAGCACCACGTCGATCGCGTGATCCTCCATCGCGGAATAAAGGTATTCTTCGAGCACCATCGGCAGTCGATGGATCTCGTCGATAAACAGCACCTGGTCCCTTTTGAGCCGTGTCAATGTGCCGGCCAGATCGCGCGGCGCGGTGAGGGCCGGCCCCGAAGTGATGACCAGATCGACGCCCATGCCGTGCGCGATCAGGTGGGCGAGCGTGGTCTTGCCAAGACCGGGCGGCCCGCACAGCAGCACGTGGTCGAGGGGTTCGTTGCGACCGCGCGCGGCGGTGATTGCGATCCGCAGATTTTCGCGGATTGAATCCTGGCCGACAAATTCAGTGAAGGAACCCGGTCGCAAGCTGCGATCGAATTCGGCCTCGTTGGGTTCTTTGGTGTCGTGGAAGACCATCGGTGAGTTGGCAGATGGTAGTTGCGTTGCCGCTGCGATCCACTCCATGCTGATTGTGTGAGTGAGTATCAGGAGTTGCCGATTTTCGATTTGCTCGGTGAAGCCAAGCTGACGGCCATCGTGCAAGGCTTTTATCGGCGCGTGCCCGAGGACCCGATTCTTGGGCCGATGTATCCAAAGGATGACCTCGATGGCGCCGAGCAGCGACTGCGCTTGTTCCTGGTTTACCGGCTCGGCGGCCCGCCTGACTATCTGGCTCTGCGCGGCCATCCTCGGTTGCGGGGGCGGCATATGCCGTTTGCGATTGATGCCACGGCGCGCGATCGCTGGCTAGCACTGATGATGGCCTCGGTGCACGAGCAGGCAGTGTCTGCCGAGATTGCGGCTTACCTCGAACGGTTCCTCGGCGACATCGCCACCTTCCTGATCAACCGCTGAACGAAAACCTGGCTGCGTGCGGACCGATGCGCGGAACCGCTCCTCCGCAGGATCGAAAGGGCGCTAGCAAGGCCCCACGGGCTGTGCATGGCGCTAAAAAAGCATGCCAAGTGGCGCCTAGTTGAGCGCCGCAAAAGCTGGCCATGTGGGCACGCAGTAGCTGTGGCTCAGGGGGCGGCGGTGCGCTTTCGAGGCCTGTCTGGCACTACAGTTGCTCAGTAAGCCCAGTGTGGCGGGACTCAGGACAGCCATGGGATCGACAATTTCGCTCGATCTGCTCGCTTGCATGATGCAGGCCCACAAGTAAGGTTTCAAAAGCCCTCCGATCTCGATTGACTCGCACCTTTCGCGCAGACCCGACTGGCAACCGCCAGCCGGAACCCTGCTTACCAACGATGAACACCCAAACTCGCACTCGGCGTGATTTTGACGGTCTTTGGCTTTGTGCCATGCTGCCACTTTTGCTGGCCTGCCT
>BJHM01000041.1 GCA_014192625.1 Planctomycetota bacterium | reverse complement strand
TTTCGTCGCAGCCGGTTGGTGCCGCCGCGTGCGTAGGCAGCAGCGCCTCGTTCTCGGTGACGGCGATCGGCACCGCGCCGTTTACGTATCAGTGGCAGAAGAATGGCGCACCGATCGGTGGCGCCACCGCCGCGAGCTACGTGATCCCCTCGACGCTTGCTGTTGATGCTGGCAGCTACGACGTGGTGGTGACCAATGATTGCAGCTCGGTCACCAGCGATGCGGCGGTGCTCACGATCAACGTGGCGCCCTCGGTTTCGTCGCAGCCGGTTGGTGCCGCCGCGTGCGTAGGCAGCAGCGCCTCGTTCTCGGTGACGGCGATCGGCACCGCGCCGTTTACGTATCAGTGGCAGAAGAATGGCGCACCGATCGGTGGCGCCACTGCCGCGAGCTACGTGATCCCCTCGACGCTTGCTGTTGATGCTGGCAGCTACGACGTGGTGGTGACCAATGATTGCAGCTCGGTCACCAGCGATGCGGCGGTGCTCACGATCAACGTGGCGGCACTGATCGCTTCGCAGCCAGTCTCACAAGCGGTATGTCTCAACTCGATCGTCACGTTTGCAATTGTCGTCACCGGCACTGCGCCCACTTTCCAGTGGCGCAAGAACCTTGTGCCGATCAGTGGCGCCAACAGTGCGAGCTACACGATTCTGAGCGCGCAGGCTGCCGACTCTGGCACCTACGACGTGTTGGTCGTGAACGCGTGTGGCTCGTTGACGAGTGCGGGCGCGGTGCTCGCCGTGACTTCGGATCCGGGCATTGAGTCGACCTGTGTCGGCACGGCACCTGCACCGCAGCGTTCGCTCGCGGTGGATATTGACGGGGTGGCTGGGCAAGACCTGGTTGTTACGGTCGATGGCGGTGTGCAGGTGCTGCTAAATAACGGCGCTGGCGTTTTGGTCGCGCAGACTCCGATTGCAACTGGTGCAGGTGCTGCCGGGCTCACGAGTGCAGACTTCGACCTCGATGGTTTTGTCGACCTCGCCGTGGCCAATCGCTCCGGTGCTGTGACAGTGCTCTATGGCAACGGCACAGGTGGCTTCCCCGCAGTGGTGTCGATTCTGACTGGCGGTAGTCCGATTGCGGTGGCCGCCGCTACTACGTCTGGCAGCGCGTTGCCCAACTTGGTGATCGTCGATGATGCTGGCAGCGTCATCGGCGGCCGACTTCTAGTTTCGACCAACGCAGCGAACCTGTTCGCAGGCGAACGTGGGTTTGGCATCGCGACGACCTTTGCCTTTGGCGGGTTCGTTGACGTGCTGGTGGGAGATGTGGTTGGCTCGCCCGAAAAAGAGATTGTGGCTGCGAACGAGATCACTTCGGCGGTGTCGGTGTTTGATTCCGCTTCGTTGGGATTGGTTCTTGGTGCGCCGTTTTCGTGCGCTACATCCCCGCGTGCGCTGGCGCTCGGAGACCTCACCGGTGACGGCAAGTTGGATGTGATCGTTGCCGCCGTTGCTGGTGTCATGGTGCTGGAGACGCCTGCGTTCACGGCTAACACCGTCGCCAACACGGCGGCAGTGGCGGTGTCCGCAGGCAACTTCGATGGCGACGGCAAGCCGGACTTTGGGTTCGTGGCAGCCGATGGCCAAGTCTTCCTCGTGCACGGCTACAACGCCGGCAGCACTCCGGACAGCATTCAGTCGGGATCTTGTCTGCTAACAGGCACGCAGTTGGCGACGATTCGCTTGTCGCCGATTGGCAGCACGGGTGCCAGTCCATGCGACACCGATGAGATGGCGGTCACGCGTAGCGCAACATCGCAGGTCTGCACGCTGCGCTTCCTTTGTGCGCAGAATGTGACAACGGTCATCGGTTCGGGCTGTGCTGGTTTCCCGGTCATTGCATCGACGATCGGTCAGCCAGTGGTTGGCAACTTGTTGTTCTTGCTGACTCTCAATGGCGGTGAGCCAACCGCATCCGCAGCGGCACTGGCGCAGTTCAACGCCCCTGGCACGACTCCGGCTCTCGTCGCGTTGCCGCCGTGCTTCCACATCTTTAACCTTGCCGAACAGATCCTCGTGATCTCTGCGTTTACGGATGCGAGCGGTCAAGCGGTCGCGCCAATGGCGATCCCCAACATAAGCCTGTTCGTTGGGGTTGAATTGCGCATCCAATGGCTGGTGATCGGCAACTTGGGCCCGATCTCTGGGATCACCTTGAGCAACGGCATCGTGCTGCGGGTCGGCGAATACTGAGCCGCAAAAAGCCTTCTCGCTGCCACCATTCGCCGTAGTTACTGTGCGTCGTTCGGCGGCAGCTGCTGTCGCCGCGGCATGCGCAACACTGTGCTGCGGTAGCGACCAGCAGGCACAGAAAGGCGCACCGAAACCACGCGGTCCAGTTGGCTTTGAGTCCGCTGCTGTATTCGGGGCCTTGCCAAACTTCGATTGCGAACGCGATCGCGGTGACGCCGGCGACGAAGGCCGTTGCTGGTCGCACGGCCTCGCGCGCGCGGCGGGAACGCGTCTCAATCGAGGTCAAAAGCAATAACAGGATGCAGGAGATCAGGCACGTGCTGCCTATGCGCGAGCGGTAGCCAGGTGCCAAATCAGTGGCGGACAGCGACAGTCGCAGTCAAGGCCACTTGGTAGTGATGATCGCGCCGGTGCACGCGAGAATGAGCGCGATGCGCAGCCACCTCGCTGTTCGCGGCAGGTCGTGCCCCGGAGTCCCCGCTTTGAAGTTCACGCCCTACGCTTGCGCTGCGGTTTTTCGTGCTTGCCGAGCATCTGTGCCAGTCGGTCGAGACCTTGTTGCATGTTGTCCATCGACGGGCCAAATGAGAACCGCATCCACTGCTTGTAGGGTGAGGGAGCAGGACGGAAACCACCTGGGTTGATGTCGAAGAACTGCCCCGGCACGGTTAGCACCTTGTGCTGCAACGCAGTGCGGAAGAAGTGCATCGCGTCGTTGAACGGTGCGGGCAGGTCTTTCAGGCTGGCAAAGCAGTAGAACGTGCTCATCGGCGTTGCTGCGAACTTGAGGCCGAACTCACGCAGCCGCTTTACCATGACGTTGCGCTTTTCGCAGAAGACTTTGCGCAGCGCGTTGGTCTCTTGGTCGGCACGCTTTGGCTCTAGCACTTGCAATGCCGCGCGCTGTGCCCAGCGCGACGGGCCGCCGTCGATCGCCGACGCGGCGCGCGCGATGGTCTCGATCATCGCCTGCGGTCCGACAATCCAACCAAGTCGCCAACCAGGGTAGCGGTAGTTTTTGGTCAGGCCGTCGATCAGCAGCACCGGGTCCTTATTGACGTCGTCGACGTAGGCCGCGCCACTGACTGGGCCTTTGCCCGGCTTCGCCATGCCATCCTTGCCGACCTGATAAATGTAGTGCGAGTAGAACTCGTCGAGCAGCAACGTGCAGTGTTGCTGCCGCGCGATGTCGATCATCGACGCGAGTTCTTTGCCTTGGACAAGGCTGCCGGTCGGGTTGCACGGGTTGCTCAGTAAAAACGCGGACAGACCCTGCTCTTGCACTGCGCTGGCAAATCGTTTGGCAGTGAGGCGGAAGCCATCCGCTTCGCGCGTCAGCACCGGCACCGTCGCAATGCGCGCGAGGTGGGTGTTTAGCATGTCTTCGTAGGCCGTGTAATCGGGCAGCTGGTAGCCCACGTTGACCGTCGCAAGCGTGGCCATCGCGCGCGTGAGTGCAAGCCGGCCACCCTGCGCTACGGCGACGTTGCTCGCCGTGTATTGGCTCTGCTTGCCCTTGCGGAATAACCGATTGTAGTGCGCGGCGATTGCACTGCGCAGTTCGGGGATGCCCTCGAGCGGGCCATAGGCGTGGTCACTGGGCTCGATCGTGATCGTGTCGAAGCGCTCGGGCGCGCCTTGCATCGGGCCAACTTCGGGCTGTCCCTGACCGAGGTTGCTCCAGTCGGGATGGCCGTTGTGGTAGCCGAGCTTGACGGCTTCGTGGACGACAAAAATAACGCCCATGAAGGGCACTTCGCGCAGCGCTCCGAGCGGCGAGGATGTGTCTACCGTAGTCATGGTGCGGAACGATAGCGGCGGTGCTAACGGTGGCCATGGCGCTCCGGCGAACTACCTAGATCTCGCGTTGGGACCCAGTAGCTTTAGCAGCCGGCGCGCTGCGACGAAGCTTGGTGCATGGCGGTATATGAGAGTCAAGAGAATGCGCCCTTGTCATTCTCGTCGTTGCTCGGTGCCGAGGTGGACTTGGCGTCAAAACCAAAGCCCGATCCCGATGCGGACGCGATGCTTGCTGCGCTGCAGCAGCGCATGGCAGCGGCACCGATACCAGTGACTTCGATCGCAAAGATGATGGTGCAGCGTGACAGCAAACGCCGCCGCGTGGTGGAGGCGATGGCTGCCATGGTAGATGCGGTGCCAGTGCAGGTCGCGCCATTGCCGCCGGAAGTTGTCTACACCGAGGGCCGGGATTGTCGGGCGGACGATCCGCTGTTCCAGAGCTTGCCGTTAGCAGAACAGCAACGTCTGCACGTTGCATGGGAGAGGGAAAAGCAGGTCCACGATCTGCGCGACGCGCACCAACGGAGCGATCGCCTTGAGACCATCTGGGTCGCCTACGTCATCTTCTTCTTCGCCGGCATCCCGCTGTGGATCTCAGGTGGACTCGCTGCTTTTGTGCAGATGGCGATCGCTGGTTGCATCACGGGCATCAGCTGGCAGTTTTTTCCGCGCAAACGCGTGATCCAGGTGGGCAGCGCTGCAGTGGCCTATGGCCTATTGGTCGTGCTACCCAACTTGCACACCGACGATCTTTTTTTTCAACTCGGCATCTGCGCGTCCTTTGGCCTCACGGTGCACCTCGTCAATCTGGTAGCGGCGGCCGATGCGATGAAGCGCAGCGGCGGCTTCAAGGCCTGACCGCTGGCCTCATCGCGGCAGGTGCACGTAAAACTTTTGCATGCGGCCATCGCCACCGGTAAAGGTCACCGGTAGCTGCAAAGCACCCTGTGAGATTTCGATCGCGTAGTCGCCGAGCGGCACCGAAAGCGCGGTTGTGGCGCGGCCAGGCAGCGTGATGAGATCCTGGCCTAAGCTGCCGACCGCTTGTTCCGTGCTGCGACTGCGCCACAAGCTTGGCACGATCACGCCGGAGCGGCGCAGCGTGCACGCGAGATCCAAGCCGGGGCCGCCGTTGGGATCGGCGGTCAGCACGAGCACCATGCCTTGCGAGAAGTCGACGGCGAACGGCACCGACTCGTTGCCGCCAAATGAGAACACCTGCCGCCACGGCAGCAGCGGTTGCGCGTCACCGCGGTCGTCGACTGGCTGGGCGCGCAGTGCGAGGCGGCCCGATGGCAGTTCGGGTAGCTGGAATACTCCATCTGTGCCGGTGCCGAGCCGCGACCATAGTGGCTTGTCAATCGGATCCGCATTGCGCTCTGGGTCGTTGGCGCCGGGTGCCAGTTGCCAGAGGTCGAGCCGGAGACGCGCGATTGCCACACCCTGGTCGTCGCGGGCCGTGATGATCGCGCCGACGAGCTCTTGATTGCGAGTCAAGGCGACGAGGATTTGCGTGGGGAATGTGCTGAACGCTGGCAGGGCGAGGTTGGTGCGCTCGGGCGCGTAGCCTTTTGCTTCGATCAGCAAGATGCCCTCTGCAAGCGGTGCTAAACTGAGCTCCGCCACGCCAGCTTTGCCTTCGCCGCGGACATCTGCCGCGCCGGCTACGCTGCTGCGGAAGCGCCAAAGAAACGCCAGCACGGCGCTGCGAGTGCCGGTGTCGGTCACCATGAGTTTTGCGGTGATCGGCACCGAGGTGGTGACTTGTGGTGTAGTGGGCGGGAGTGGTGAAGGTGGGGTTTCCAACTCGACCGCCGCCGGCTCCGCGGTCGGCAGATTGGTTCTGATGGCCTGCGCTTTATCGACGCGAGGGTCCTGCTCTTTTGCCTGGCTCGGCAGCGCAGTAAAGGGCGGGGCGATCGGCTCCGGCGTCAGTGCGTCATAGAGCCAGAAGCCTGTGCCGCCGACGATAGCCAAGATGATTGCGATGCCGTGTGCGCGCGCCATGCGTGCATGTTGGCCGATGCGCGCCAAGGTTCCAGCGGACTCTTTCGCTGCGGGAGTATCGCCGGCATACTGCTTCGCCCATTTTGGCATTAGCAGCATGAGCAAGGTCTACGACATTGGTGTTCTCCCCGGCGACGGCATCGGCGAAGAGGTGGTGCGCGAAGCACTGAAGGTCCTCGACGCGGTGCAGGACGTGTTTGGTTTTCAGACCAAGCGCGAGGTGATGCCATACGGCGCCGAGCACTTCCTGAAGACCGGTGAAACAATGCCGGAGGCGGCGTTCGATCGCATTCGTCACCTGCACGCGGTGATCTTTGGCGCGATCGGCGACCCGCGCATTGAAGTTGGCAAACTCGAGTTCGCGATCATCGCTGGGATGCGGCACAAGCTTGACCTCTACGTAAATCTGCGTCCGGTGAAGCTGTATCACGAGGCGCTGTGCCCGCTGAAGGGCAAAATGCCAGCCGACATCGACATGATCTTCTGCCGGGAAAATACGGAAGATGCGTATGCCGGCATCTTCGGTTTCACGAAGCGAGGTACTGAGCACGAGATCGCGCTGCAGGAGATGGTCTACACGCGCCGTTGCACCGAGCGCATTATTCGTTACGCGTTTGAGCTGGCGACGAAGCGCGGACCGAAGCCCGGCAAGGACAAGCCGCAGGTCACATTGATCGACAAGGCCAACGCGGTGCGCGCCCAGGACCTGTGGACCCGCACGTTTGCTGAAGTCAGTAGGGAGTATCCCTTGATCGTCACCGACCACGCTTACATCGATGCGGCGTGCATGTGGATGATCAAGAACCCTGAGTGGTTTGATGTCTCGGTCACGACCAACTTGTTTGGCGACATCATCACGGACCTCGGTGCAATGCTGATCGGCGGCATGGGGATCGCCGCCTCAGGTAACATTCATCCGGGCAAGGTGTCGATGTTTGAGGGCATTCACGGTTCGGCGCCCAAATACAAAGGCACCGATAAGGCTAGCCCGCTCGCCACGATCCTCGCGTTGTCGATGTTGCTTGAGCACCTAGGCGAGGTCACCGCGGCGAAGGCCGTCGAAGGCACGGTTGCCGAGTTGATTCAGTCTGGCCGCATAAAGAACCTAAAGGCTGGCACCCACATGTGCTCGGAACTTGGCACGATGGTGCGCACTCGGCTGATCGAACGCGCTCGACAGCGAGTCTGATCGCTGCCTGCGGGGGCACGACCTGCGGGAGGCGCTAGTCTTTTGCTAGACGCGCGGTGGGTCGGTCGGGATCTGCCAGCGGGGTGCTTGCCGCAGGATTGCACCGACGAGGTTTGGTGAGTGCTTTGGCGATGTCACCAGAGGCCGGTCCTTGATGACCAAGCCAGAAGCCGCATCGCCCGCAGCGAAATAGCCCTCATTGAGATTTTCATGACGGGGCTTTTGGCGGGGGGCTATTTGGGGCTCTGGCAGGTTCTTCATGCCTCCCTGATGCGAGACCGGGGTAATGGTGACCAATCCGTTACGTGGGGAATCCGTTGAGTCAGCGTTCCGAGCGCCTATCGTTTTCGACTTACGTATCTGCCAAGGAAAATCAATGAACACCCGCTTCGCTGCCGCATTGTTCGCCCTCGCACTACCGGTGCTGGCGCAAACCTCAGTCCCCGCTAACGCGGAGACCAACTTCTACAAGGCCTTTTGGATGGAGAAGGGCGAACGCAACTTCGCCGGCGCCATGGCCCTTTACGAGCAGTTCCTGAAGGACGCACCGGAGCATCCGCTGGCCAAGAACGCGGCGGAGTTTCAGTTTGCGTTGCTGCAAAAGACCGGCAAGCAGAAAGATGCCGAGGTGTTTGCAAAGCAGCACGCGAAGTTGCTCGGCAACGTGGCAGTGAGCGCGCCGGTCGCCGCGCCGCGTGGTGACGCGCCGGTCGCCGCGCCGCGTGAGGGTGGCGCACCGCGTGGTGAGGGTGGCGCGCCGGGTGCAGGATCACGTGCCAACCCGGAGCGGATTGCCGAGATGAAGAAGCAACTCGAGGCGGCCAAGGCTGCTGGCGAGACCGATAAGGTAAAGCAGCTTGAGCAGCAGATCGCGCGCGGCGAGCGCATGGCGCAAGCTGGCGGCCAAGGCGGCCAAGGCGGCCAGGGCGGCCAGGGTGGCCAGGGTGGCCGCGGTGGTCGCGGTGGCATGTTCGGCACTAAAAAATTGGCGGAAATGACGCCCGAAGAACTCGATCAGTTCAAGAGTGGCCTAGAGCGCATGTCCGGCATGGTCGACATGCTGCGCGAGCGCGCGCCAGAGCAGGCGCAGGCGATGGAAGACGGCATGAAGACTCTGCAGACGGCGTTGGATGGCAACAAGCTCGACGCCGCACAGGTGGCCCTCGACAAGATCCGTGAAGCGATGCCGCGCGGCGGTCGCGGCGGCAACGGCGGCGGCAACGGCCCCGGCGGCGGCGGCCCCGGCGGCGGCGGCCCCGGCGGCCCCGGCAACGGCGGCCCCGGTGGCCCCGGCAACGGCGGCCCCGGTGGCGGCGGCGAGCGTCCCGCTGGCGCAGGTGGCCGTAACAACGGCGGCGGTAACGGCAACGGCGGCGAGCGTCCGGCTGGCACTGGCGGCGGCGGCAATGGCGGCAATGGCGGCGAGCGTCCGGCTGGCACTGGCGGCGGCGGCGGCAATGGCGGCAATGGCGGCGGCGGCGGCAATGGCGGCGAGCGTCCGGCTCCCACTGGCGGCGGCAACGGCAACGGCGGCGGCGGCGACTGATCGCGAGCGGCTCATTCGCTAGCGCACTGCGGCCCCGGCTTCCTTCGGTAGGTTGCCGGGGCCGCGTCATTGTATGTAAGCCGTAGCCTCTGCACGATGCGCAGATGGCTAAGGCGCCAGACCCAGTGCGGCTTGAGATCTGCCACAGTCTGCTCGCGGCAGCATGTGAGCAGGCGGGAATGCGGCTGCAAAGCAGCGCGGTGAGTCCCAACATTCGTGAGCGTCGCGACTTTTCAATCGCGTTGTTTGACGGTGCGGCGCGGCTCGTCGCACAAGCGGCGCATATTCCTGTGCACCTGGGCAGCGCCGCCGATGCGGTGACGGCGGCTTGTCGGGTGATCCAATTCGCGCCCGGCGATGTTGCGTTGCTAAACGATCCCTACCAGGGTGGCACGCATCTGCCGGACTTGACGATGGTGGTGCCGGTGTTTGGCAGGGGCCGCAAGCCCGAATGGTTTCTCGTCAATCGTGCGCACCACGCCGATGTCGGCGGTGGGACTCCAGGCTCGATGGGGATCGCATCCGATATCTACGGCGAAGGCTTTATCATCCCGCCGGTGCTCTTTCGCCACCGCGGTCGCCTGCAGCACGATGTGCAGCGACTGTTGCTCAACAACGTGCGCGGGGCACGCGAACGGCGACTCGATCTCGCAGCGCAAGAAGCAAGCCTTGTACTGCTTGCCGAACGCCTCGCGATGCTGTCGGCGGACTTTGGCGCGCGGCAACTGCAGCGCTACCAAGGCCACCTGTTTGACTACACCGAGCGGCTTGGTCGCGCTGCGTTAGGCGGGCTGCGGCGCGGCACCTTTCTCGCCGTCGATGCAATGGAGGACGACGGGCTGAGTCGCGCGCCGTTGCCGCTGCGCTTGTCGCTCAACAATGATGGCCGGCGCTTGCGGTTTGATTGGTCCAAGTCTGGTCCGCAAGCGCGCGGCCCCGTGAACGCCAACCGCAGCGTCGTGATGGCTGCCTGCGTGTATGCGCTGCGCTGCCTCTGTCCGCAGCGGTTGCCGACCAACGAGGGACTGTTCCGCCTGATCGAGGTGGTGACCAAGCGTGGTACGCTGCTTGACCCCGTCTGGCCGGCACCGGTGGCGGCGGGCAATGTCGAAACCAGTCAGCGGCTCGTAGATGTCTGTCTGCAGGCACTCGCAAAGGCCAAGCCATTGGCGATGCCCGCGTGCTCTGCGGGCACGATGAGCAACCTGTCGATGGGCAGCAGTGAGGGGCCTCATGCTGCGTTCGCGTTTTATGAAACGCTGCCGGGCGGTGCTGGCGCTGGTCCCATGCGTGCCGGTCGCTCGGCGGTGCAGACGCACATGACCAACACGCGCAACACGCCGGTGGAGGAGTTTGAGCAAAGCTATCCGCTGCGCGTCGAGTCGTTGACGGTGCGTCTGCTCAGCGGTGGTGCGGGCGCACGGCGCGGTGGCTGTGGCATTCGCAAACGGCTGCGCGCAATGCAGGCGATGACGGCGACGTTTCTTGGCGAACGTCATCTGCATGGCCCGCCAGGAGCTTCGGGTGGCTCTGCTGGTTTGCCCGGTGCTCTGTGGCACGAGGTGCGCGGCCGCCGCAAACGGCTACCCAGCAAGTGCTCGCTAAAGCTCGCCGCGGGCGAGGTGCTCGAAGTCTTTACTCCGGGTGGCGGCGGGCATGGTCGTACGTAGCAGCGCGCTCGTCATGCTGCTCTTTGCGGGATGCATGGTGCGGCCCTACGAGCCATTCTTGGTGGCGCCTTTGCACGGCCTGCCGGGTGATGCCTTTGCTCGCTGTTGCGATTTGTTCGTCGCCAGACAACTGCCGATCATCAAAGCGGATGCGGGGGAGTTTCGCTTGCAGACCAACTGGGGGCCGATCGAGCGGAGCAGTGTCATGGCGCAGCAGCGCGCGACGATTTTTCGGACTGCGCTCGGCCTCGGCCTGATCGTCGAGGTCCGTTATCTGCGTCAAGGTTGGTTTGCGACTTTGCCGGGCTGGACAGAACCGCGACCGGATAATGCACTCGAACATGACTTGGGTGATGCTTTGATCGCGGCGCTGTCGGCTTCCGTGCCGGTCGAAGTAGTCGCGCCAGGTCCACCGTCGCGCTGAGTGACCGTCGCCGTGGCGCTTTCGAGTGCCGCGCGCAGTCGCACGCCGTCGCGACCCGGCCGCTGGCTGTGTCGTTGCAGCAGCCGGATGCCAAACGCCAACTTGCCAGCGGCTTCGCGCAGTCGCGCGCGCGCGAGCAGCAGTGTCACGAAGTCGGCGCCTAAACGGTGGGCTTGTCGCACGCTGCCTAAGGCATCGCGCAGGTCGCGCTTTGCCAGCGCAGCTTCAAAGCGCCATAGCCATGCCGCTGCGGAATTTGGTGCAAGCGCAGTCGCGTACGAGAGCACCTGATGCGGGTCTTGCCAAATACGCCCTCTGCCCGCGAGATTGTGGCCGCTGGCGCGCCGCAGGTCGCTCGGCAATGGTCGCACATTGAGCACTTTGCGAATGCGCGCGATGCGCTGTCGGCGGCCCTTTGGGTCTGGGGCAAGATGCTGCAGTGGCAGTAGCCAGCACTCGCCACGGTCGCGCAACAGGTCGGCCCCGAGGCCGGTGAGCGCTTCGCCAAGCCGCCGCCGCCAGAAGCGCAAAAATTCTTCGTCGTAGCCGAGCTCTTTGGCGAGCCGTTCCCAAATGCGGCGCACGCGGCGTGGGTCGATACCCAGTGGTGCTGCCGTCGCAGCAAGGTTGGCCTTGCCGCTGGCGTGCGATTTACTGTGTGCGGCGAGGGCTTGTAGGTGGTTTGAATTCGAGCCGAGGCCGGGCAGTTGGCAGGTTGCCAGTTCGGGGTTTTTTGACTCATCGCCTTTGGCCAAAAGCCACTCCGGATGTTGGATGCGATCGAGGCTGAGCCGTTGGTGGTAGATCCAGCGCTCCGTCAGCCGAAACCAACGTTGGTGCCGATCCGGCAGTGAGAGAGCGACGATCAACGCTGAATTTTGCAGCGCGTCGAGGCAGATCTCTTGCCGAACATCGTGCAGTAGTTCGGGCTGGCACCGCTGGCCATAGCCGCGTCGGTTGGCGAGTCGCCTGATGGCCTTGCCCAGCAGGTGGCGTGTGAAGGTGGCGGCCAGCGCCAGCGCCGCGGGCTCAGGTTCGACAGGCATTAGTCCGGGTGGATTCATGGCAGCAGCTCGCGTCTTACGTTCTGGATTGGCAATCGGGGAAGTTCGCCACAGATGAATCCGCAGACGTGCGTTGCGAAACACACGGCACCCGGTGCTATGCTCCCGCCTTTTTTCGTGGCCAAACTCATGCCCACTACCTGTGTCGTCGGCATCCTCTGGGGTGACGAAGGGAAGGGGAAAGTCATCGACTTTCTCGCCGCGGATGCCGATTACGTCGTTCGATTTGGTGGCGGCCACAACGCGGGCCACACGCTGATTCTGTCGAGCGGTAAATGCGTCCTGCACTTGGTGCCTTCGGGAATTGTGCATCGTCATGTCGTCAACGTGATCGGCAACGGCGTGGTGGTCGATCCGATTCATCTCGTCAATGAGATTCAGCGTCTGCGCGATCGCGGCTTGACCGTTGATCCGGGGCGCAACCTGTTGGTCAGCGAACGCGCGCATGTGATTCTTGAAGCGCACCGGATTCAGGATCAATGGGCGGAGCAGGCGCGCGGCAAGGGGCGCATCGGCACCACGGGACGCGGCATCGGCCCGGCCTACGCCGACCGTTGCTCGCGCATTGGCCTGCGGATGGGCGACCTCCTGCGTAAAGACCTGCTCAAGGCGGGCCTTTTGCGACTGTGCGCCGAGAAGAACGCGATGTTCACCGCCATCGGCCTGAAGGCGCTCGATGCAAACCTGCTGTTTGACCTGCTCACAACGGCTGGCGAACAACTGCGCCCCGCGATCTGCGATGCGGGTGGTGTCCTGCGCGCGGCGCATCAGGCCGGCAAGCGGGTGTTGCTCGAAGGCGCGCAAGGCTGCCTGCTCGATGTCGAGCACGGCACCTATCCGTACGTCACGAGTTCGCACGCTTCAACCGGGGGTGCATTCTCGGGCACCGGCTTGCCGCCGCACGCAATGCGCGTGATTGGCATCGCCAAGGCTTACGCCACGCGCGTCGGCGAGGGGCCGTTCCCGAGCGAACTAACAAACGACATTGGTGATCGACTGCGGATTGCTGGCAACGAGTTTGGCTCGACCACTGGGCGGCCGCGTCGCTGCGGTTGGTTTGACGCGGTGGCGGTGCGCTACTCCGGCGAGTTGTCGGGTGCGCGCGAACTGACGGTCACCAACCTCGATGTCTTGCGGGGCTTTGACCCGCTGCAGGTCGTCACTGGCTATCGCCTGGCGGACGGCACGATGGCCACCACGTTTCCCGCGTTCGACTTAGAATCCGTGCAGCCGGTGTTTCAGACCCTGCCCGGTTTCCACGAGGACCTGCGCGAGATCCGCAAGTTTGACCAATTGCCGCTCGCGGCGCGTCGCTACATCGAGTTCCTCGAACAACAGACTCGCATGGCAGTGACGACCATCTCCGTTGGCCCCGAGCGCGACCAAGTGATCCTGCGGTGAAGCGCGCGCCCGAGCAGGCAGCGGCTAGCAAGGGCCTCGTGGTGCCGCGCTCGGTAGCGGTCATCATGGACGGCAATGGTCGATGGGCAAAGCAGGCAGGGTTTGCGCGCATCAAGGGCCACGAGAAGGGCATCTCAGCGGTGCGGACAACGGTCACCGAGTGTGCGCAACTTGGCGTTTCTGCGCTGACGCTCTATGCGTTCTCCGAGGAGAATTGGCATCGGCCAAAGAGCGAGATCAGCCTGCTGATGAAGTTGCTCGAACGCTTTCTCACGCAGGAGCGTGCCACGCTGATGGCCAACCAGATTCGCCTTGTGCATGCCGGGCGGCGGGCGCGGCTGTCGCCGAAGACGCTCGCGTTGCTGGATGCGACGATTGCGTTGACGGCGGCGAATCACGGCATGGTGTTGTGTTTGGCGATCAGCTACGGCGGCCGCCAAGAGATCGTGGATGCCGTGAAAACACTCGCCTCAGAGATCGCGGCCGGTCACGTTGCGCGCGAGGCCATCGACGAGGCGGCGATCTCAGAACGGCTCTACCAACCGACGCTGCCGGATCCGGATCTCTTGATCCGCACCGCTGGCGAAATGCGGGTCAGCAACTTCCTGCTCTGGCAGATTCAATACGCCGAGATTTGGGTGACTCCCGTTTGCTGGCCCGACTTTGGCAAGCGCGAATTGCACGCGGCGTTCGTCGACTACGGCCAGCGCATCCGCAAGTTTGGCAAGGTGCTGTGATGGCAAGGTGCTGTGATGGCGAGGTGCTGTGATGGCGAGTGACCTGCAGATCCGCTCGGTGTTGGCGCCGACGATGTTGCTGCTGATCGGCGGTATCTACTGGCTCGATCATGCAGCGTATTTTGGCCGGCAAGGCACGTTGTCTGCGGGCCTGTTAGGCCTGCTCGGCATCGGCGGCGCACTTGAATACGCCAACATGATGCGCAAGCAAGGCTTCGCCGTGGCGCGTTGGCCGCTGCTGCTCGCCACTGCGCTGCTGCATGTGGCGGCATTTCCGTTTGGCTGGCACCAGCTCGATCGCGAACTCTATCCGCTGATTTTCCTGACGATGGCGCTGCTGTTTCCGCTGGCCGTCTGGTCGCTGGGCAAGGATCACATGGCGCGTGGACTCGAATTGCAGGGCGGCACGCTGCTCGGCTTTTTGTTTGTCGCATGGCCGATGTATCTCGGTCAGGGCATCTGTCTGCGGCATCTATCGTCGTTGCTTTATGTAGTACTGATCTGCAAGGGCGGCGACATTGGTGCCTACGTGGTGGGCCGACTGCTTGGCCAGCGGAAGTTGATTCCGCATGTGAGCCCTGGCAAGACCTTTGCCGGCGCGCTCGGCAGTCTTGCGGTGTCGATCCTGCTTGCAGTGCTGCTGCGCGATTCGCTGGTCGAGGACTTGTCGATTGCCCTGTGGGTTGCGATTGGCATCGGCGCACTGCTCAACTTCACTGCGCAGACGGGCGATCTGATCGAGTCGCTGCTAAAACGCCGTTGCGGAGCTAAGGACAGTAGCCAGCTGCTGCCTGCGCACGGCGGCGTGCTCGACCTAGTTGACAGCCTGTTATTTTCCTTTGCCGCGTGGTTCCTGCTGTTGATCTGGCTCACGTGAGTGCTTGCCAGGCGCGATTGCTTTTGTGCCGGTTGCCCTGCTACCAGCGAAGCTGCTCGTCCCGCAACTTGCGCGGCCCCAGAGGGCACCGTTTGCACGCGCTTTTGGCGCACGGATTTTGCCGGTGGGAAACGTTCCAGCCGCAGCAGAAAACCGCGTCCCTCTAGCCAGCAGCTGACCCTTGATCCTCTCTTGCCTGCCGGTTGGCAGAGCAGATCGCCAACCCGCTATGGCTCAGTGCGGGTCGGCAAAGCACAATCTGCAACATGACCGACCATGTATCACGCCGCAGGTTTTTGCAGGCCACTGCCGCATCGGTGGCCACGTCGTCGCTGGCAGTAGGGGCGCCCTCTGCCAAAGCGCCGTTCCCGGCTTCGTTCGCCGTGCATACCGGGCGCGTGCGGTCGCCGGTTGCCGTTGCGAGTGAGAACGGCAAGCTCGCCGTGCAAATTGCGGTTGAGAAGATGATCGCTGGCTATGCACCGGTCGATGCCGCGGTCGCTGGTGTGACGGTCGTTGAAGATGATCCGCTCGATGACAGCGTTGGGCTTGGCGGTTTGCCCAACGAGGAAGGCGTGGTCGAACTCGACGCGTGCGTGATGGATGGACCATCTGGGCTGGCGGGTGCGGTTGGTGCCTTGCAGAACATTCAGAACCCAGCACAAGTGGCGTTGAAGATCATGCGCCACACCGATCACGTGATGTTGGTGGGCGAGGGTGCGCTGCGCTTTGCCAAGAGCTACGGCTTTCCGGAGGTCAATCTGCTGACGGAGCCGTCGCGGCAGAAGTGGCTAGAGTGGCGCGAGCGTCGCGGCACTTTGGATAAGTGGATCCACCCTGACGAGAACACGGTGGGCGGCAAGGAGTGGTTTACCCAGTGGAAGCACAAGACCGGCACGATTCACCTTGGCGCGGTCAACGCAACCGGGGATGTCGGTTCTTGCACGTCGACCTCGGGGCTTGCGTTCAAGATCCCCGGCCGCGTCGGCGACTCGCCGATCATCGGCAGTGGCAACTACTGCGACAATGACATCGGCACCGGTGGTGGCACCGGTCGCGGTGAAGCCAACATCATCGCCAACGGTGGCGCGTTCATCGTGCAGCAGATGGCACTTGGTATCACACCGACCGATGCTTGCATGGCTGCTGTGCGGCGCGTCGTGCGGTTGACAAAGCAGAAGCGGCTGCTAGATGACAAGGGCCGGCCAAGCTTTCAGATCAAGTTCTACGCCATCAACAAGGCGGGCCAGATCGGCAGTGCCGGGATGTATGCCGACAGCTATGCGCGCTGCGATGAGAACGGTGCCGTCTTGGCCGATCTCGCTTCGCTCTACCACGAGAAGATCAAGTAGCAGCGAGCGGCGTTTTGGCGAAGCTCTGCACTTGTGGGAAGAACGCGGCAAAGTCCGCGTCGAGTCCTTCGTAGTTGGCGCGCAGCTCTGCACTACCCGCCGCTATGGGGCCGCTCTTCTTCAGGCGGCGATCCATTCGTTGCAGCACATCGTCGATCCCGGCAAGCGTTTCATACGAAGCGAGCCAGTCATAAGCGCGCATCTGCGGCGCGATGCGGCGCAAGGTGGCTGGCAGCAAGTTTGCATACTCGTCGAGCAGCGCATAGTGCGCGGCCGTGAACTCGCGCAGTGGGCGGCCGTCCCCGTGCGCTTGCCAGTCGCGTGCTAGGAAGTGGTCGTAGAACACATCGACGAGCACGCCGGAGAAGCGGCGCAGTGGGGCGGCCATACGCGCGCGACTCTGCGCAAAGATCGGATGCGCATCGGTGAAGCGGTCAATCGCGCGGTGATGTGCTAGACCGAGGCTAACGCGCGGCGGCATCTGCAAGAGTTCATCGCCGCGCGCGAAGTCGCAGAGCAGTGCGCCGAGGCGCACTTCCTTGTCGTCGGGTGCGAGTCGGAGGTGCGCGAGCCAGTTCATGCAATGGCTCAGTGTGCTCTTTTGTGCAGCGACAACGTTTGCTGCTCGGCAGCGTCGATGCGCGACAGCAGGCGCAACCATTCTGGGTAGAGCGCAGAGGGCAGCGTTGTCGGCCTGATTCGCAAGCGGCGGTCGACGATCATCGTGCGCCCATCGAGGCTGAACGTCAGCTGGTAGTCGAGTGGGCCGAACGACAACAGCATCGGCGGCGGCGGCTCGGCAAACTCAAGGTTCTCGGATGGCTCAACGACGATGCGGTTGCGGAAGTCGATGTCTTGCGCGATGCGCAGTGGCATGGTGCGTTGGTCACGGTCGCCGAAGGACGAACGCGCCTTGCTGAGCGGTAGTGGCACAGGCAACAAAAAGCGATCCGTGCCGTCCTGCTGCACGCCAGCGTTTTGCACTTCGCAGTCGAGCAGCAGCGGTCTGCCCGGCGGATCGAGTTCGGCAACCTGCGCGGTCCGCACTCGCCAGCCTTCGAACATTTGCTGGCAGAGTTGGCGCGCAGCGGTACTGCGCACGTCCTTGTTGCGGCGGCGAATCTGATCCGCGAGGCCATAGCCCGTCACGTCGCCGAGCTGCAATCGGCCCTTGGCGACGAGTACGTCGTTCAAAATCGTGGCCGTCCCGGTGAAGGTGATGTCCTGCATGCTCGCGGTGGCTGCTGGCAGCGACACGCTCCTAGCGCCGGACTTGGCCAGCAGAAAGGCCTCGGTGCCCCCGCGCTGCGCTGGGATCATGCCGAGCGGCAAATAGCGCGGCGTATCGGCAAACAACCAGACCTCTTTGCCGTCGCGCGGTTGCACGAAGATGGCTGGCAGGCTCGCGGTGTCGCCTTTGGCAAACAGCGGTTCGGCGGTGCTGTTGAGTTCGGCGCGCTGCGGGCGGCATGCGGCTGGCGTCACGTCGAGCATGGCCGCGCGCAACATCGCGAGCATCAGCAGGAAGCGATTGCCCTTCCGGGTGAGCAGCACTTCCAAAGCTTGGCTCGCATTGCCTTCCGCGATTTCTGCCTGGCAGAACTGGTGGAGCTTGCGAAGTTTTTCTGTGTCGCTGGCGCAGCCATTGAGCAGTTCGCGAACGAATGCGGTGATCGGTGGCGTGGGCCGTGAGCGTGACAGGAGCACCGCGCGCAGCGAACGGAGGTTCTGCCACAGGGGCGTGTCTTCGCCATACTCGGCGAGCGGCACGCGTTCCTCGGCGGGCTCCGAGTTGGCTTCGGTTGGCAGTCGCATTACTGCCTCGCGCCGAAACACAAGTGCGCGACGGTCCAAGTCGAGTGGTTGTTCGATTGGCGGCGTGGCAAGGTTGCGCAGCCGTAGCTCGCCACGACATTTTGCCGGCAGGATCAGTACGTATTCCGTGCGATGCAGCGACTCGGAGTCTGAGGCGAGCAGGAACGGGTCCATCTGCAGCGGGCTTGCGCCAGGGCTGCGACTCAGCGTGCGGTAGCGCCATTCGACAAACGCGCCTGGTTCCAGGTGCGGCATCGAGAAGCCGTCCTGCACCCGCGTCGGCACATACGTGATGCCCGCTCGGTCGATGGTGCGCAACAGCAGCAACTCGTCGGCGCCCGCCGCCGCTTCTGCGTTGCCGATGCTCTCAACGCCTGTTTGGTCATTGATGCGGCGCAGTTCGTGGATCTCGGTCAAAACGGTCCCATCTGGCAGCAGTTCAGCGATGCGTTGATCTATGAGCAGACTGGTCGGTGCCTCTGCATCGAGTGGGCCTGGCTTGAATGCGCGGATTAGCGCGTCGCCATCGACGCGGAAGCGGGCAAAGTCGGCGCCAAGGGTCTTTGGTCCGCCGAGGCGATCACGCAGGTTTAGTAGATCCGCCTGACCAGGACTCAGCGCGAGGCTCTGGTCCGCCGCCGCGAGCGCCTTGCCGAAAAAGCCGAGCGCGAGCCAGCGATCGCACAGCCGGCGCCAGTCGTCAGGTGTCGCAAGCGGGTGGGCAGCGATCGCGTCCAGCTGCTGGCAGGAGGCCAGTTGGTCGCCCATGTTTGCCGCCAGCTGCGCGAACAGCTGGGCGCGGAACAACGACCGCTGCGCGTCGAGGAGATCTTCCGGCAACATGCGGTCGATCATTGTGCGGGCAAGATCGTGCTGGCCAAGTGCCAGCGCCGACTGCAGCACGTTGCGCTGCAGATTCGCATCGGCGGGCTTTAGTGCGAGCGCGCGCTGCAAGTGTTGCAGCGCAACTTGTGGGCAGCGCAAATCGGCGGCGCGGGCGGCGAGCGCAAGGTGTGCTTGTGGGTCTTGTGGGCAACGCTTGGCCCACTGCGGCACCAACACCTGCAACTCCGCAGCAAACTTCAGCCTAAGGCAGACCCGCACCATCGCCGCAAACGTCATGGGGCCGGCGCGGTCCGCGTCGACTGACAGGCGCAGCATCCGCAGCGCATCCTCGCCGTGATCCTGATCCTCGAGTTGGCTCACCCGCACGAGCATCGCGCGCAGGTGATCTTGCGGTAGCACCTTCAAAGCGGCATCTTCAAGCTCGCGTGCAGTGCTGTTGCGTAGCTCTTCGGGATAGCTGTCCGTGTGACGAAGGATATCGGCAAGCAACAACTGCGCGTCGGCACTCTGCGGCGGTTCGGCTTGTAGCTCGGATAGCAGCTGCAGAAGTCGGTCGGTTTCGCCAAGCCGTTGCGCTGCCCATGCCGCCGCGGTGCGGAGCAATGCTGCGTCGGTGCCTGCTTGCGCCTTCGCGGACTGTTCGAGCGAGGTTAGGCCGTCTGCAAAAGTGCTCGGCTCCAGCGGGTCCACGGCGGCTTTGGTGGCTTGTGCAGTTGCGTTGGTCACCTCTATTACTTGCGGCAACGCACTGCCCAAGGCATCGACGATGCGCAGTGCAAGCGCTGCCTGCGATTTGTCGCCGGTGCGCAAAACGACGGCATGTTCGCCACTCAATAGGTGCACGCAAAAACGTTTGACTGCGGACCCTGGCTGTTGCTGCGGATCGACTCGTCCTTGTTCATAGCCATCGAACAACAGGCGATAGCTGCCCGCGTATTCGACCTCGATAAACCCGGTGGTCTCCACCTGCACGGCGATTTGCCAGCGCACGAAGTGAGCCCCCTGCTGTTGCCGCACAGGATCAAGCAGCGACAGCGTGTGGCGCTCGGATCCGCGGGTCAGGGTGCGCAAGACAACCGGGCCATAACGGCCGCGTAGGTTGCTGCCGCTGGCAAAGCCATTGTCCGGCGGGAACGGCTCGTCGAGCCACGGTCCATCGCCACTGCCAAATGGGCCAAGGATCGTCACGCTGCGCGCGTAGCTGGCAAACGGATCGGCCGGAGCTACGCCACCGGTGCGTCGCCACAAGCGAAAATCAAACTCGGCGAGTCGTTGCGCCACTAGCCCCACCGGCTTTGCGCGTGCGATCCCTTCGGCTAGTTGCTGCCGCAGCAAAGGCGCGTCGGTGACTTCTTCGGCGCGCGAACGAACTTCCGCCGCCAGCAGTGCCGCAGCGGGTGAGTTTTTGCCGTCGAGTGCAGCTTCGATCAGCGACCGGGTCTGCGCATCGGCCGAGTCGCGTGCCGGCACCAAGGCAGTGATCAGTCGCTGTGCGAGTTTGAGGTTGGGATCCTGCGCTGGCAAAAACAGCGTCAACAGCAGCGCAGACAACATTGGGCGCAGGATCATCTCCGGTCCTCGGTGCGGCGGATTACGACGCGGCGGCTGTCCGCGGTGCGCAGTGCGGCGATGAACTCTCGGAACATCGGATATTCCGTCGCGGTCACGCGGTCTTTTGCGATGGTCAGCGTGCGCTCGATCACGATTTGCTGACCATCGAGTCGCCAACTCACCGAGAACGCGCCGAACGGCGACGTTTGCTCGGCCTTGGCGGGCAGCTCGCTTGGTCGCATTCCGGCTGGCAGTTGGTATCGCACAACCTGCCGGTCCTCGGACGGGATGCCGAGTAGCAGTGGATTGTGGCGCGTGGGTTCCGCGTCGAGCGTCAGGATGGGATCTTCGCCAAGCGTGGATGGCAGTTGCCATTCATCGGCGCCGGGCTGGCCGATTCGCGCGACCGAGAGTTGAATGCGCAGATCGACTTGCTGATTGAGGCTGGTCGGGTCGCTGGCTTGCACAAGGCCGATGACGACGTCGCCGAACACCGGCTGCAGCATGCGTTCCAGACGTTCCTTGAGCCGCGCTGGTTCGGCCGCAAGTTCACTGCGCAACGGCACCGCCGCGTTGCCGCGCGGGGCATTGTGATAGTCGATCTTGGCCGTGCCGTCCGTGCTGAGTGCGATGGCGTATTCGACCGCCTCGCCATTGTCCTTTGGCGTGGTCCACGGCACCACCAGCAGTTCGGCAGTGCCCTTGCCGACCACCAAGACCCTCGCCCCCTGGTCCATGTCGGGCAAGGTCGCCGGCGGATGCCATGTTGCGGTGCCATCAAGGAACTGCGCGGCCAAGCCCCGCTGTGCCGGCAGCCACGCAATGCAGTGATTGAAGTGTTGCACCAGAGGTAGTTCGAGGTCGTCCCTGCTGCGTCCCGCATCGGCAAAGATCAGCACCGGGCGCGCCTCGACTTGGATCTCGGACAACATCGCACACAGCAGCAGCGCCTTGTCCTTGCAGTCGCCGTGGCGGCGCTCGTAGACCACCGAGGTGCTGTAGGGCTTGTAGCCGTGCACGCCAAACTCCCACGCTTCATAGCGCACGTCGGTGGTGACGAAGCGATAGATCGCGGCGATCTTGTCGCTCACGGACTCGCAGGTGGCGGTCAGTTCTTGCACCTTCTGGCGCATCGGTGCGGTGACTTCGATCTGGTTCTTGATCAGGCTCCAATACCAACTCGCAAACTGATTCCAGTCGCGGTAGGTGGTGAAGCGCACCAGCGGTTGCCTCTCCTTGCTGCCGGGCTGCCGTGGTTCAGCAACATCGCGCGGCAGGTCGCGCATGGCAAACTCGTAGACGGTGGTGCCATCGGCCAGCGTGCGGGTTTTTGGTTCTGGCGCGCCGTTGCGTGACTGATAGCGATAGTCGCGGCCGGATCCCGCGAGCAGCACGAGTTCGGAGCGTTGCGAAGCACCGCCGTCGTAGGCGGGGAATCGGTGTTCGAGGCCGAAGTAGTCGCCAAAAAACGTCGGTGCGCGGTCGTCGATGCGGCCCTCAATGTCGATCACATCACCGGGCTGCAGGGTCGGCAGCGCAATCGACGGGCCGCGCAACTTGGGCTGCTCGGTTTTGCCGTTCGCCTTACGGATCACGCACGACAGCAACTGGGCGCTCTGCTCGTCGCCGTAGAACGGCAGGCGGAAGTTCGCAAACGAGCGCGCACCGGCTTCGGTCAGGATTCGTACTGCGAAGTGGCGGTAATCGCTGGTGGTACCATTCTTGTTGGCGCGCAGCACGCGCTGGTTGAGCAGCGTGAAGGTTGGGTCGTTGCCGGTGATCGAGGTTTCGGGCGTCGCAGTGCCTTTGAGTGCCGCCTCATCGTGTTGCCATTCGGCGTAGAACGGCGTGGCGTCCTTGGCGAGGAACTCCAAGTAGCGTTGGTCGTCGCGGCGGTTTGGATTGCACTCGATCGCCATGCGCAGCGTTTCGATTTGTCGCTCGCGATCACCCAGCAGGCCGTAGCAGCGACTCTGCGCAGCCAGCGCTTCGTCATCATCGGGACACAGAGTGAGCCAGCTGCCGAGTTCAGCGATTGCGTCGGCAAAGTGACCATTGCCCTCGGCGAGATCGGCGCGCAGCAAGCGCAGTCGATGCAGCGGCTGATCCTGTTCGATCGCCGCGAGGAGTAGGAGTGCCTTCTCCTGCTCGCCACGGCCGAGCAGTTGCATGATGCGGCCTGCGAGCGCGAAAGCTCCGGCAGTTTGTGATTCGATGCGCTGCCAGAGCGCTTCGGCAAGTGCGGGCTGATCATCGGCAATCACCGCCGCTGCCTTCAGGATCGCTAAAAGCGGCGCGCCGGCGGCATTTGCCGCAGTCATGAGTTGCCGGCGTGACAGCGCCGTTTGCTTTTGTGCCTGCAGCACATCCGCCCGCAGAACCTGCGCCGCGATGTAGTCTGCATTGACAGCGAGTGCCTGCTCCGCAAGTTGCTCGGCGCGCGCTACTAGGCCGGTGTTGCCGAGCAGCATGCGCGCCAGCTCGACCAACGCTTCGATGTGCTGCGGGTCTTCTGCGAGGATCGACTCGTAGTCGTTTCGGCGCGCGTTCTCGTCGAGTTCGGCGCTGACTTTTGCCATGCGGATGCGCGTAGCTGCGAGCAGCATTCGTGCCTGGGCGACCTCGGGAAGATCCCGTGCCGCGCGCAAGGCCAGCAAATGGTCGCGGCGATTGACGTTGCCGTCGGCGGCGCGCAGGAAAAACAGGGAACCGAGCCACAGTGCGTCGTAGCCGGTTGCTTGGTTCTGCAGCAACAAGCTGCGCGCACCTTGCATTGGCGGTAGATGATCGCAAGGTGTGCGGTCATCGATCGCTGTGGCAGCGGCGAGCAACTCCGCGCGGTCGTTGTTTTGGTTAACGTTTTGGAGTGGGCTGCCGTCCAGTTCACGCAGCCGCAGTGCCACTTGGAAGTCGCCGGTCTCTTGATGGCATAGTTTGAGCTGCAGCAGGTTGCGACCTTTTTGCAGCGGCAACGCGAGGACGTCCTGGTCAAAGGCAAAGCTGCGGTCGACATCGCGCGCGCCGACCTCGCGGCCGTTGAGCGTCACACGAAAGCTGCCCGCGCTGCCGATGTGCAGTGCGATGAATTTGTCCTCAGCGGCGAGCAGCGTGGTGGCGAGGCTGCATGCGACCTGCGTGTTGGGTCGCAAGATGTTGAAGAGATCAAGCCGGCCGTTTGGTGCCGCATGCGCGAGCTCGCGAAAGGCCACCGCGTGCAGCTTGCCTTGGTAGTTAGCGTCGAGGTCAAGGGGGTCCTCGCTCGGCAGCTTGCGGCTGTAGGCGGCACCGCGTTCGTTTTCAAATGGACCACAAAGCCAAAGGCTGTCGAGCGCGCCGAGCTCTTTCGCCAGCGTTTTTCCGTGCCCGTTTTGGATCGCTTGTTCGAGCAGTGCGATACCGATTTGATCGGCGAGGTCTTTGTAGCGAGTCCCGAGCGGACTGGTTCGCAGCAGTGCAACGCGCGTCGGCAGTTGCGCATCGGTTGGCCTGCGGGTGTGCAAGGTGAGCGCCAAAACGGCGGCAGCCTCGCAGGCGATTCGGTCGCTGATCGTGGCCTCGGGATTTTGCGCGAGCTGCTCGGCCAACGTGCAGAACAAGGTCGCGGCGCGGTCATCATGGCCGCGTGCCTTTGCCGCGAGCGCCTCTGTCAACGGGCTATCTTGGGCGCGAAGGCTTAGCGATGCAGTCAGTGCAAGGGCACAGAACAGCGATGGAAAAAGACGCCGAGCAAGGAGCCAAATCACGCCATCGTCTTAGCGCGGGACGGCTTGTTCGGCCATGCCTTTGGCGCCCGCGGTGCGGATCTCTGCAGGCATCATTAGCTCGCCGATCAACAGCTTGCCGTCGCCGTTCCGGTCCGCTGCCTTGGCGATCACTGTGGCCCAGCGGGCTAGGGCGGGATCGACTCGGCGCAGGGCGATGGTGAGTTCTTCGAGCGTCACCAATGAGTCGCCGTCGGCATCGAGGCTGGTTGTTGCTGCCACGCGCTGTGCAGCAACTGGCTTGCCGGTTGCGCGCGGCGCGAACATCGCCACCAGTTGCAATTGCGACAGCACGGGCGCGAGCTCACTTTCGTCGATCCGCCCGTCGTGGTTGTGATCAAACGAGCGCAGCTGTGCACCGAATGCCGGTGGCAGGCGGAATTCGCGGAGCAGGGCATCAAGCTCGTCTGATTCCAGCGCGCCATTCTGGTTTTGATCGAAAGCCGCGATCGCCTGCTGCATTGGCTGCCGTGGCGCCGTATCGGCCTGCACGCTAGTGACCTTCGGTGGCAGGTTGGCGAGTTGCAGGCGCAGCGAGCCGCCGCCCTTCACGATGAACTGAAACCAAACGTCGAACTCGGGCCAGTCGAGATAGCCATCGCGGTCGCTGTCGATCCGGCGAAAGCCATCGCGGCCAGTGATGTTTTGGACCGCCGCGAGCGCCTCAAACAGATCGATTCGATCGTCACCGTTGCGATCGCAACCGGCGAACAGCGCGCGACTCTGGGACTCGGAATACGTGCCGATTGTCACGATACCGGTGCCGCTAGTGGCCGATTGGGACACCATCGATGCAGCGATGAGTAAACCAGCTAGAACACGGACCAGCATAAGTTTTACTTTCGGCAAACTAGGCTCCGCGGATTGACCGCAGAGCCAAAACGCGATTCTCGGTCAGGGGGTAAACATGCACTCTTTGCCAAGGATCCGCGCGCTCGTGCCGGTTGGTGCGGTGCCATCGAAGCTGGCAGCCTCGACGCATGGACCATGTTCTGCCAGGCGGAGCAGCAGTTCGCTTTCAAAAGGGCTAGCAGGGCACAGCACCAAAGCATCGACTTGCTCAATAAGGGCAAGGGCATCGGTCGCCATGGTGGTCGCCGCCTGCTCGTCTTTTACCAGCACGCTGAAACCGCTCGCAGTGAGTGCCGTGCGCGCAAACGGCGGGGTGTGAGCCTCGATGTAGCAGGTCGCGCGCACGATGGCGCGCTTGCCAGCAATGTTGCGCAAGAGTTTGCGGAATGAGATTTCGCCGCCGAGGGCGCGCGCTTCAGTGCTCAAGGCCTCAAAGTCCAACACGATGCCGACTCGCTGTGACGGTGTCGCGTGCTGTGTTGTGGTGGGTGCTACTGGTGGATGAACTTCTGCTTGCGAGGGGCGAGGTTGGTTGTGCTGCGCACGGTCGTTTTGGTCCCGGTCGTGGCGCTGCAGTCGGCGTTGCCCATAGTCACTATGGTGGCGGTTTTGCTGCGGGCCGCGAGCCTCTCCGTGCGGTTGCTGGCGGCCGCCATGTGGGTCTTCGCGAGAATCCCGCTGATCGAACTGTCCCTGCGGTGCACGCTGGTCGCGGTTGTCGCGGTTATCGCGTTGGTCGCCTTGATCGCGGTAATCGCGCGGTCCCTGCGGTGCACGCTGATTGCGGTTATCGCGTTGGTCGCCTTGATCGCGGTAATCGCGCGGTCCCTGCGGTGCACGCTGATCGCGGTTGTCGCGGTTATCGCGGTTATCGCGGTTATCGCGTTGGTCGCCTTGATCGCGGTAATCGCGCGGTCCCTGCGGTGCACGCTGATTGCGGTTATCGCGTTGGTCGCCTTGATCGCGGTAATCGCGCGGTCCCTGCGGTGC
>BJHM01000040.1 GCA_014192625.1 Planctomycetota bacterium | reverse complement strand
AGGATTGCACCGTGCTGAGGAAGCGCGCGGCAGCTTCAAACGATTGCTGGTAGCGCGTCATGTCTAGCATCTCCTCGTCAAGGTTGACGCCACTGATGCTTTCGCGCTCGTCCATGAGATGCGACAGCAGCTGGTCCTTGGCTTGCAGAGTGCGTTTGGCGCCTTCGGTGGCGAAACCAACATCACCAACCACAGTGGCCCAGAAGTCTTCGAGTGAGTTGTCTTGGAGTTGGTCAAGCTGGGTTGCCTGCAGTCCCTGCAAGCGCACCAGGTTGCCCGCGTCGCCGGAGGCAGTGCCGATGCCTGCCGCAAACGAGTCGACGTTGTCGAGCAGGCTCTGATTGACCTCGATGTCCGAGGCGCCGCTGCCATGAAAAAACGAGTTGAGTCCGAGCGCCGCAAGCACATCGCTGGAGTCGCTGTCGGCAAGCATCTCTGCCGCGAAGACGTTGCCTTGGCTGCCGTGAACCACGCCTGAACCAAACGAAACGCTCACGCCATTGCCGAGCGAGATTGGCGTGCCTGGGTCGTAGCCATTGCCGACGTTGAGGGTCGTTACGAGTGAACCATTGGCATCAAACACGTTGACGCGAAGGTCTGGCGATACACCGATCTGCCCATCGCCGTTTGGCGCAAACACCAGCGTGCCGTTGTCGCTGCCGGTGTAGGTTCCTTCCAGCGTCACTTCGACCGGCGTGTCCGCGCCAACGGCCGTGGTGGTGGCGAGGCCCAGTGCACTGAGAGTCGTGCTCGCGCCGGCATTGGCCAGGGTCAAGGACGCAGCAGCACCGGAGTCAGCGCTGCGGATCACGAGTCGGCCGCCGACTTTTGCAGCTACTCCCGCCGAACCCAGGTCGGCGTTGATTGCCGTGACCAGTTCGTCCACCGTTGCCGCTGCAGGGTTCAGGAACTCGTTGGCTTGTAGTGTGACGTTGGTCGCGATGCCGCCGGTCGTCACTGTGAATGACGTTGGGAAGGTCTGGCCCGACAGATCGAAGGGGCCCATTCGAGCGGCGCCGATGCTCGGACGGCTGCCGCCAAAGCTGTCGAAGTTGTCGGGGTTGGGATCGACGCGTGGCGAAAAGTCGAAGCCGTAGCCATTGTCCGACGCGATGCGGAGTCTACCGGTCGGATCGATCGTGGCGGTGACATGGTCGATCGCAGAAAGGCTCGCCGCGAGATCCTGCAGGGTCATGGATTCGGGGTCGACCGCGATACGGGACCGCGTCATTGCGCCGGTTGTGCTGTCGGTGACGTTGACGAACAGCTCGCCTTGCAGCACGTCAAACGGCAGCCCCGATTGTGACAACAACTCATTGCCGCGCGTGCCGTCGTTGTTGCCATCTCCAACGCCGTAGAACGAGTCGAGCGAATGAAATGGTCCCGAGCGCGGGATGCCGGTCGTGTGACGGCGGTTGACCTCGAGGATCATGTTGCGCGCCAGCTCATCGAGGCGTGCCCCGTAGCCGGGCAGGTCGCCAGTTTCCTGACGCAGCAACGCGGCAATGCGACCATCTGCTGGATTCAGTAGCGCCTGCTCATTGCCGATGCGGATCTCGGTGGTCTCCGCGCCCGACTTGCCGACGCTCAGTTGTGAAGAGCGGGTGCCTGTGACCAGCAGGCGGCCACCGACCAGCAGGTCAAGTGAACCGGTTCCGCGCTCGATCGCGCGCACGTCGATCAGGCTCGAAAGTTCTTTCACGTTCTGCTCGCGCGTGTCGCGGAGATCGTTGGCAGTGCTGCCGTTGGCCTCGAGCGAGATGATCTGCTCGTTGAGCCCTGCTACCTGAGCAGAGAGCTGATTGACTTTGCGCACGAGGCCGCGCACTTCTTCAAACGTGCCGCCAGCTAGTTCGCCAAGTCGCTTTTGCAGCGAACGAAAACCCTGCGCCATTTCGTTGCCAGACTGCACAACGCCGCCGCGCAGTGCGCGATCAGCAGGGTCGGTGCGCAGTCGATCCATGCTGCCGAAGAAGCTCGACAGGCCTGAACTGAGGCCGCTGTCGGGTTCGCCAAGCAGGCCCTCAAGCTCATTGTAGCGCGAGTAGTCGACCTCGGCGCCGCCGACGAGCCCAAGTTGCATTTGCAGCCGGCGCTCAAGCCCGCCATCGGCAAGGCGGGTGATGCCGGTGACATCGACGCCGCTGCCAACCTGCATGCCGCGCCCAACCATGAAGGGCATCGAGCTTGCCAGTTCGACGCGTTGCCGCGTGTAGCCGGGGGTGTTCGCATTGGCGACGTTGTTGCCAGCAGTCTGCATGCCGATGCGTGCGGCAGTCAGTGCGCGCAGGCCAGCTCCGAGTCCAAATCCTAGGCTCATTGTCGTGGGTCCTTCACATCCGTCCGTCGATCAGTCTGCCGGCGGGGGTGGTTCCGGTGACCAGCGCAGTTGAAACGCGGCGCGCGTTGCGGTCGTAGCCATTGGTGTCGACCTGCTGCTTTGCGAGGTCAGAAAGCATGCTGTCTTCTGCGCGTGCGGCGAATGCGAGCAGGCGTGTGCCGAGTGCCACCTCGCCCCTCACTGCGCGCGCTGCTTTGGTTGCCATCGCTGCTGATTGGCGTAGCCGCGCGGCCAAACCAAACGGCAATTCAGGTGCGATACGGGAGACCGTGACGCGGCGTTGTGCTGCGTCGAGGCCAGGGAGTGCGGGCAGCAGCGAAGCGGCGGTAGCGAGCAGTTTGCCGCGACGCACATCTTCAGTCGCAAGCTGCTTTGCGCTGGCCTCAAGCATTTGTGCAGGTGTTGCGAGCGTGCTCGGCCGTGCCGATACCCAATGCGCCCGGCGTTGTTCAAGTTCAACGCGCATTGCATCGAGCAAGTGCGTCGACACATCGAACGACTGGATCAACTGATCCGCGATTTCACGCATCGACATCGATGGCTCCGTTCCGCATGGTTGCGGTGTCAATCTTTGGCAGTGCATCCGGCAGCATTCGCCTTGCTACTTTTGGTGCCGGCGGGATTTCGCCATTGCGCTCAAAATCCTTCATCAGCAAGTCGGTCACGCCAAGGCGTCCACTGCTCGAAACTTGTTCCGCAAGGTTTTGGTCGAACCATTGCGCGTAAGTGTCGGAACCGGGGCCAGAACCAAACATGCCACTGTCCTCGCCGCCAACCTCTGACGTCTTGCGCAGTGCGCTGACCATGTTCTGCACGAACATTTCCTCAAACTGCTTCGCAAGCTTCAGTGCGGAGGCACGCTTCTGCGTTCCAGGGTCGGCGATTTTCTGGGCAGCCTTGTCGAAGGCACCAATCTTTAGCGGGGACATCAGCGGACCTCGAGTTTGGCGTGCAGGTAGTGGCCGCGGTCAAGCTCAAGAAAGACGGTCAGCAACTGTGCGGGCGTGAGACCGAGTGACCGTAGATTTTGCAGCAGGTCACCGACAGTGGTGCCGCCGGCGAGTGGTTTGAGTTCGCTGTGTTCGCCCTTCACTTCGATGTGCGTGCGGCCGATGCGCGCGGTGTCACCGTTGGCGAATGGGTTTGGCTGAACGACATCCTCATCGTTGATCACCGAGATCGTGAGGTCGCTGAGGCCAACCACGCATGGACTGATCAAGACACCAGCGCCGGCGATGACGACGCCGGAGGTTTGGTCCACGACGATTGTCGATGGGCTCTCCACTGGCACCGACATGCGGCCGATGCGATACAAAACGTCTAGCGCGTTGGTGCTGGTGCGCAGCTTGTCTGGAAACTGGATGCGGATCAGCCCGCTGTCCACCGTCTCGATCTCGTATGGATCGTTCGCGAGTTCTTTCTGGACGCGCTGAGTAATGGCCAGTGCGTCGGCGACGCTGGGGTTGCGTAGCTGCAACTCAAGCGCGCCAGCTTCACTAAAATAGTTTGATTCCATCGGGCGGATGACGATTCCATTCTTCACGATCCCGCTGACCGATGGGTTCGTCTTTACCGATGCGTTGCTGCCCGAGGCCGAGATGCTGCTGACGATCACCTGGCCCTGTGCAATGGCGTAGGTCAAGCCATCAACACCGCGCAGTTCTGCGCGCAGCAAGGTGCCGCCGCGCAGTGCGGTTGCATCGCTAAGGCTCTGCGCCTGCACTTCGATGGATGCGTTTTCGGTGGCAAACGCTGGCAGCGTGGCGGTCAGCGAGACCAGCGCAATGTTGCCGCCGTTGATCTCAGCGATCGACGCCTTCATGTTGTTGGCGTTGATGAAATTGAGGATCGCCTGGCGCGTGAGGCGATCACTGGAGCCGGTCGCTGGTAGGCCAGTGATGATGCCAATGCCGGTCAGCATGTGCGGCAGCAGACCGCGCACATTGGTGATGTTGCGGATCGGCACTTCGACTGGCGCGCCCATATTTGCGATGCCAGCCATTGGGTCAACGCGCACGGGACCAGCGTCATTGGTCAACGTCTGCACCGTTGAGGTGTCGACCGGTGCCTGCGCGGCGAGCGGCAGTGCGAACGCAGTGAACAGAAGAAGTTTTTGCATGGCTCTACTAGTCGTCTTCTTAGAACGGCCACACGGCCCAGATCAGGGTGTCGAATAACTGGCCGATCGGGCCCTTCGTGGTGGTCCGTGTGTTGGCGCCTTCACCTTGGATTGCTACGCGAGCGTCAGCCACCAGCGCGCTGCCGACAGTGTTTTGCGAGGTGACATCGATCTGGCGAACGAGACCGCTGACCTTGAGGGTCTTGACCTCATCGTTGACGGTGACAGTGCGTTGACCGGCGACGACGAGGTTGCCGTTTGGTTGCACGTCGATCACTACGACCGCGATGCTGGCGCGAACTTCAGAGCCCAGGTCTTGCTTTGCCTCGCCGGTGAAGTCCTGCTTTTTGGAGACTTCGACATGCGGCAGCGAGCCGGTGGAGAATGTCGAATCGCTAAGCGTGAAAGTGTCGAGCTTGGCTTTCAGTGAGGAGTCCTGCTTGCGCTCGACCTTGTCGTCGTTCTTGACGGTGTGCTTTTCGTCGATCGTGATCGTCAGGATGTCGCCAATGTTGCGCGCACGCAGGTCGGCGGTTGTGCCGATCCGCGCATTGTTGCGCACGTACGGGTTCTGTGCGGTGATCCCGCTGCAGGACAAAAGCGCGATGAGGAAGGCGTGGCGCATGGTTCTTCTCAGCGATCCGTTGGGACGACCGCAGTGCCTGCAGCCGAGGCGATGCCTTGGATTTGGGCGCGCGAAGTGATGTTGGTGAGTGTCAGTGGTTCACCCAGTGCAGCGTCGTGATTGGCGATTGCGCGCATGGTGAGCTTCACGCGGCCTTGCGTGAGAATGACCGTGACGATTTCGCCGTTATGGATCAGTGCGGGCGGCGCTACGTCACCGAGCATCAGAAGATGGCCTGACGCGAGATTGCGCCGCGCGACCATGCCCTGCACTTGCTCAATCGAGCCGAGGAACATGCCGGTTGCCTGCGCGACCTTCTCGCGTGCTAGGACCAGATTTTCAGGGCCGAGCGGTGAGCCTTGGCGCAGCGTGCCGGCAGTCTTCAGGACTTGGCGGAAGCGCGACAGCTTGAAGGTGATCGGGACGGTCTTGAATGACTCGCCATCGACCAGGATTTCTACGTCGACGACTGCTGAGTTGATGCCGGCTGAGTTGCCGCGGACGCGGGCCCGCAGTTCCTGGCTCCGGTTGCCTGGCGGAGCTTGGACCGCGCGCATTTTGGTGCCGACCTCAAACTCAACGTCGCAGTCGGCCTCGAGACCGATCACGGCCTGCAGCGCGATGGTCGCTGTCTCATTTAATTCGGTGGGTGACACTTCAATGACGATGGCCTGCAGCAGCGCTTCGTTTGCGCCCTTGAACTGGAACTCACCTGCGACATGGCCTGCGGCGACCAGTGATTGCAAGAGTTCGCTGCGCGTGATTGCGCGGGCAAAGCCGGCAACCGGGGTGTGACCAAAACGCAGCTTTGCGATGGCGAGGGATTCTGTATTTGCTGGCGAGATGTCGGCGATGTCGCCGATCGCTACGTGCATGCCGCGCGCGAGCACGCTCTGCTTGAGCGTGAGCTCGAATGGTGCCTTCTTGGGATCCTCGCCGCTGGTTAGCGCGGCGAATAAGAAACTGATCGTTGCGAGCAAGTGCATGAGGAGGGCTGTTATTTGGGGGAGCCAGTGGCTAGCGAATGATGTTGGTGGTGGTCTGCAGCATTTGGTCGCTAGCCTGAATCGCGCGGCTGTTCACTTCGTAGGCGCGCTGTGCAACGATCAGGTTGACCAGTTCATTGACGATCACCACGTTGCTGCGCTCGACGAAACCCTGCTTTAGTAGGCCGAGGCCGTTGGTGCCTGGCGTTGATGCGATGGGTGCGCCGGATGCATCCGTCTGTCGCACGACATTGCCGCCGACCGCGAGCATGCCCGATGGGTTCACGAAGCGCGTGAGGTTGATTTGGCCAAACGTTTGCGCAGTATCTGGGCTACCTGCGGTGCGGCCGAGCACGTGGCCTTGCTGGTCGATCGTGATCTCCAGCGTGTCTTGCGGCAGGGTGATCTCGGGTACCATCACATAGCCCTGGCCGGTGACGAGTTTGCCTTCGTTGTTGGTGTGAAACGTTCCGTCGCGCGTGTAGCCAGTGCCGCCATCGGCCAGTGTCACCGCGAAAAAGCCCTCACCGTCGATGGCTACGTCAAGCTGCCGATCGGTGCCTTCCAGAACGCCCGGTGTGTAGACCTTGGTCGTGCTGTTGAGGCGTGTTCCCGAGCCGATTTGTGTGCCGACGGGCGCGGCGCTGCCCGAGCCCTGTGAGGCGCCAGGTGACTGCAGAGTCACGTAGAGCAAGTCCTCAAACGATGCCTGCGAGCGCTTGAACCCCGCGGTGTTCACGTTCGCGATGTTGTTAGCAATCATGTCCAGCATGGTCTGCTGGGCTTTCATGCCGGTAGCGGTTGTGTAGAGGCTCTTGAGCATTGGTATCAGCGGTTGAGGTTGGAGATCAAGCGGTCATGCATGCGGTCGACGCTGCCGAGTGCGCGTTGGGTGGCGGCGAAGCTGCGCTGGACGACGATCATTTGGACCATCTCCTGCAAGCTGTCGACGTTGCTGTTTTCTTCGTAGCCCTGGCGCACACCGGCTTGCGACTGGGTTGGCGGTTGCTTCTTGCTGTCGAGGTAGATGCCGGCACCGACCGCGCGCAGGCCTGTGGTGTCCGCCAGTTTGAACACGCCGAGCTGGCCGAAATTGCGGCCGGTGGTCTGGTTGGACATCTCGCCGGACGGTGAGATCGCGAGCGACGTAAGCGTCAACTCGGACTGGTCGATCTTCATCGGGTTGCCGGCACTATCGAGGTAGCGCATACCAGACAGAGTGACGACGTTGCCTTCGCGATCGAGCTGCAGTTTGCCACTGCGCGTGTAGTAGGTGCCGCCGTTGCCATCCTGAACGCGCATAAACGCACCTTCATCGAGCGACACGTCGAGCTGGTTGCCGGTCTCGCGCGTGCTGCCTGGCCGCCAGTCGATGCCTTCGCGAACGCCGACCGTGGGCAGCTTTTCGTTGAGTTGCTGCGCGAATGCGCTGCCCTCGGTGGCGATTGCGTCCCTGCGCTTGAATGACGATGACTCGGCATTTGCTAGGTTGTTGGCAATCGCCGCTTGCGATTCCGAAAGGAAGCGCAGGCCGCTCACCAGTGCTGTTTGTGCGTAGTCGGTCATCTTTAGCGCACGATGTTCATGAGGTCGGCAAGGATCTGGTCAGCGGTCGTGATCACTCGCGAGTTCGCTTGGAAGCCACGTTGGGCCTCGATCAGATTTACGAACTCACGCGCGATGTCGACGTTGCTGTTCTCCAGTGCGCCTGGGCGAATGGAGCCAGCGCCGGCGATGTTGGCGGTTGTAGAAATCGCGTCGTCGCTGTTGGGGGATGCGACGAACAGCGTGTCGCCGCTGCGAGCGAGTCCCGCCTCATTGGCGAACACCGAGATGCGCAGTGTCTCCAGCAACTGGCTTTGGCCGTTGCTGTAGAAACCGTTCAGGTTGCCGTTGGTGTCGAATGCGACATTGAGCAGCGTGCCGGAGCCAAAGCCGTCTTGGTCCGTAGCGGCGACCGTTGCCGTCGCTCCGAGCATCGCGATGCCGTCGAACATGCCAGACGAGCCGAGGTTGACTGCGACACTCTGCGTGCCGCCTGTGCCGTTCCAGGCAAAGCTGAGTGAGTTGGTGCCGCCGCCAATGACGTTGAAGGAGCCGTCGCTGTTGAAGCGGATCTGACCGATGGTCGGCTGCGTGACGGTACCTTCGCTTGCATCGATGCCAGCGGTCATGTTCCAAACCGCCGGGTCGGATGTTGAGCGCGTGAAGGTCATCGTCACGTTGTGGGTGAGCCCCTGCGCGTCGACTACGTCGATTGAGGTAGTGGCGGTGTCAGGACCGGAGCCGTTCTGCGACACGCGGAAATCGCTCCAGTCGACGCGGCCCGAGTTGCCAGTGGCGTCGCCGATGATCATCGACATCTCGGCCGGTCCTTTGTCGGTGGCAACGAGGCGCAAGTGACCGTCGGTGGTCAGTTCGGCGGTCGCCTGAGTGTTGTCAATCGTCTGGTTGATGAAGGTGACGAGGTCTTGCAGAGTCGTGCCATTGTTGGCCGCGCCGAAGACGAACGTGTCCGAGAATGCAGTGCCGTCCGGGTTGGTGCCGCGGATCGAGATCTGGTCGCCAGGCGCGTAAGGAGTCGTGCGTGCAGTCAGCGCATTGAGGCTGCTGGCCGCCGTTGCGGTGCTCTCCGTACCTGTTACCAAGGTCGCCGAGAGTCCCAGTGATGCCAGCATTCCCGTTGATTGCGAGCCGTCGTCAAACTTGAGCTTCGCGGCTTGGCCAAGCTCGATGGTATCGAAGTCGATCGTGCCCGCGGCGTCATTGGCGGTTACCGAGAGACCCGCGACGGCGAAGCGCGCAGCGACCGTGGATGCGTTGACTGGGCCAGCGCCAAAGGTGGCGGCGTCGAAAGTTATTGTGGTTTGCGCACTGTTGCCGATTCGCACCAGCACGGTCTTGCCGGCGAACGCCGTGAGGTCGAACTGATTGCCAGTGCCAGCAGTCCCGGTGGCGCGCTTGTGCGCGGGAGTGCCTTCTTTCAGAGCGCTGCTGGACTGAATGATCTCCTCGAGCGGACCGCTGACTCGGGCCGGCAGGTTGCCTTGAAACGAGACCGAGGTCGTTGCGTGTGCTGGCAGCGTGTCGCCGACTGGCACGGTAATCGTGCTGCCGTTGCTGCTCATCACTTGCATGCCAGTTCGCAGGTCGACCAGCGAGTGCGCGTTGTCGATGCCGAATGTGCCGACGCGCGAGTAATAGCGCTGGTTGCCGTCGGTCAGCGTGAAGAAGCCGTGACCTTGGATTGCGACATCGAGCGGCCGGCCGGTGTCCTGGAACGTGCCCTGCGAAGTGTCGATGTCGACCGTGGACATCATGGCGCCATGCCCGATTTGCATCGGGTTCTGGCCGCCGAGCGAACCGTTCGCGGCAGTGCCGCTGCGGGCGGTGTAGCTCAGCAGGTCGCTAAATGTTGGCCGCGAGCCGCGGAAGCCTGCGGTGCTGACGTTGGCAAGATTGTTGCCGATCACGTCGATGTAGTTCTGGTGTAGCCGCAGGCCTGACAGTCCGGTGTAAAGAGCAGTGCTGACCATGGTGTTCTCCTTTGCGCCTCGCTCAGGCCACAGCTTCTGGGTTGGTGATGCCGCTGACGGCGCGCAGCGGGATGTCGTTCCCGGCAGTGAGTTTCAGATGAACCTCACCGTTGTCCGCGACGTAGACCGACTTCACGGTGTCGTTCTGTTCGGTGCCGGCCTCGTCGTGATAGGAGACTTGCTTGCCGAGCAGTGAGCTGCCCTGGCTCAGGCCTTGCATCCGCGCGAGCAAACCTTGGTAGTCGAGCAGCGACATCATGTTCTTGTTGAGGTCCTGCTGCTCCTGCATCGACGAGTAGCTCGCCATCTGGTTCATGAAGCTGGCGTTGTCTACTGGCTCTAGCGGCGACTGGTTCTTCAGCTGCTCCGTGAGCAGCTTGAGGAACGGGTTTTCGCCGAAGCTGCCGCCACGGGTGGACAACACGCTGTTGGTTTTCGAAGAGGCTGAGCTTGGTGCGATGGTGGTCATTTTCGGTTCTCGTATCAGGCCCAGAAGTCGAGGCCGTTTGCGGTGACGTAGCCGATGCCGGTGCCAGCGATTGCTGCGCCAGCTTCGTCAGTAAAGTTGTGAGATGGGTTCCGGTGGCCGTGCTGGGCGCTGTCGCGGCGGCGGCCGTCCGAATCTGTGCGGGTGTGAACTTCCGCGTGCGTGACTTGCAAACCCTGTTGTTGCAACGCCAGCTTCAGAGGTTCGAGGTTCTGTTGAAGGAGCGCTGCGAGATCCGCACGCTCTGCGCCGATCGACAAGCGCACTCGGCCGTCGTTCTCCACTTGCATGTGCAGATCGAGTTGTCCGAATTCTGGCGGATCGAGGAGCACGCGCATTTCGCCGCGGTCCTTGCCGAGCTTGAACAGGATCTGGCGGAAGACCGAGTCACGCGCTTGTTCGGTGAGCTCTGCGGAATGCTTGTTGAGCGTGCGGTAGCCCGTAGCGACAGCCTTTGCCGTGACGGCGCTGCTGGCAGATAATGAGGTGCCCGCAACGCTGCCAGTGAGGCATGAGCCGCCGACGCGTACGCCAGCGGCGCTCGCTGCGGCGCCAGGGGTCGCGGTAGTTTGACCAGCTGATGCCAGCGTGGCCGCACCGGCCGCTTTGGCGGCAGCGCTGTTGTCGAGGCCTGCGGGGGCATTCTGCGCAGCGTCTGGATCGGAGTCTTTTTGCAAAGGCTCCTTCCGCAATGCAGTTTGCTGCGCGGCCGCCTCACTTGCAGCCATGAGAACGGTCGCATCGGTATCCGCGTCGTATTCGGGGCTTGTCACTGTGACATCGCTATCCGTCTCGTTGTCCAGATCACTGCTGGGCGATTTGCGCGAGCTCACTTGGTCAGCATCAAAGGCTGCTTCGAACGAGCTCGCGTCCGCAGCGGGAAAACCCGTATTGCTGTCGGGATTTGCCGCAATTGCAGCGTCGAACTGCTGGGCAAACGCATCCGTTCCACCAGGTCGCATTGCAGCGGCCTCTGGCACTTGCAGCGGGTCTAATCCCATGCGTCCGAACTTGGTGATAATCACGATCCTTCTCCGCGCTCTCCAATGCACATCGTGTGCCACTTGCAGTGCGTTGTCAGAACACCCGCTGCCATGGGCATTTTTTATTTGCTCTCGCCATCGTTGGGTCGTGATCGGCCAAAGCTGCCGGTTGGGCCATCGGCAGAATCGGCCGGATTGGCAAACCATGCCGATGACGGGGCGCGTGACATGCGGCCGCAATCTTTTTGAGACTTGGCGCTAAAGCGCCAGCGATGTGTGCCGATAAAGAAGCTGGTGGGTGTTCTGAGCACCCCATGGAGAACTTCATGAACATCGGCAACCTAGCCAAGTTAGTTGGCATCGACCGCAGCGCGGACAATACGGCTCGCAACGACGGCAAGCGTGCAGACACTTCACGCCACGCCAATGCGGTTGATTTGGCTGCGATCAGTAGCGATGGCCGCGATGCCGCCGCGTTGCTGGAAGCGCGCATTGCAAAAGCAATGGCTGGCGGTCCAGACCGAGCCGACTTGGTGGCCCAAGCGGCGCGCAAGTTGGCGGACGGCGGCCTCGATTCGAATGCAGTGTTCGCAGATGTCGCCGCCCAAATGATCGAATCAGATTTCAAAGCGAGCTGAGCCGAAAAGATAGTGCCGCCACGGGCAGATTTGGCGCGCAAGCTGCCCGATAGGGGGTGCAGTTTATGAATGTGGTGCAGCCAGTTTGGCGATCTAGCCATCGGTGCCGCTAACGACGGGCTGCTTCACCCAGGGGCTGTGCTATTGAGTGATGGCTCGCAGGCACTGGCTTATGGGTCGCTTGCTCGCTGGCTGGAGCAACCCACCAGCACTCACTCGTCCGACCAGGTGTCGATGAAGCGGTGCGCCACGTAGCGCGCAAAGTAGGAAGGCGCGATCAGGTTGAGGGACCAACCATGCTCATTGCCGTCATCTTCCTGCATGTGTTCGAAGTAATGCCGCAGGTCGCTGACGGTGCTGCGATCCGAAGAGTCGTAGATCGCGTCCACGGCCCAGACCACCGCACCACTGTGCACCGAGATCATCTGGGTGCGCATTCCAAGCTGCGGCGGCAGATACGCGCGCCATGCAGTAACGGTTGCGATCACAATGCCATCCACGCTGTAGCGCTGGCATAGCTTCACCACGGCATCGGTGGACAACAGGCCCGACCGCGCGGATTGATTGAGCTTGGCAGCTTCGTGCGCGCTACTTGGCAGCGGCACAATCTCGAAGCGGCGGAGTTTCTGCAGTTCATTGATGTAGGCATCGCGGATGCGAGCCGAATCGGCCTCGACCTCGACACCCGGCTCCACTGCAAACGGCAATACCATTACGCGGCGCACGCTGGCCAGGTCACGACTGTCTGCGAGGTAGTTGTTGACCGGCCGCTTCTCCGGCGGGCGATCCATGGCGCACCCGGCAACCAGCAAGCACGCCAGTGTGGTGACGAGCTGCTTCATCACTTGCCCGCCGTTGGCGCGGCGGCCTCCGCTGGATTGGGGGTCAGCGATTCGAGGTCCTTCTGCAGTAGCGCGATCTTGCTTAGCAGCGCCGTTTGTTCGAGTTTGGCGTTCGCGATATTCAGACTGAGCACGCGGCCTTCAAGTTCACGGCGCCTGGTGCGCAGCGACTCGCTCTCGGCCTCAGCCTGCACGCGCAGGCTGCGCTCCTTCGCCACCGCTTCGCTCTCGTTGCGAATTCGTAGGCCAGCGGTTTGGTTCTCGGTCTTTAGCCGGTCCACTTCCCGTTCAAGCCCCGCCGTGCGGTTCATGACCTTTTTGTATTCCTGCAGCAGCAGACCCTGCTTTGGACCCCAATCCATCTCGGTGTTCACGCCTGCGCTCAACGCAGATTCGCGACCATCGATCATGTCGTCAGGCCGAGGCTGATAGACGAGGTCCTGCGACTTGCAGGCGGTCAGCAAGAGCAGTGCGATGGGGATCGCGCAGTTGCGGAAGGCGCTCATGGATTTGGCTCTTTGGCGGTCGGGTAGACACATTCGATCACAGCGCGCGCACCGCATGCGCAACGCACTTCGAGGCCAGCAACGCGATCCCCTGACATCAAAGGCGCGACGCTGATCGAGCTTTGGCCCGCCTCAGAGCAGCCGACCATCGCCGGTTGCGGGACCAGACGCACGGTGTTGCGTCGGATTACTTCGTTGGAGCCTTTCGGGGAGGAGGTCATGGCCTTTTGGGGCACCGTGCGATCACGCGATCACGTCGACATGCTGCGCGGTGTTGGATTCTGTTCTTCGGCGCGGCAGGCCCTTTGGCTGAAGGTCCGATGGCTTTGGCGCGTCGGCCAAAGTGGCTTCTTCCGCTTGCGGTTGTGTTTGCTGCTGAAGGGCTCGGCGGAACGCGTCACTGCTTTTTCCGCCGTTACGACCGTCGCCGGGCCGGTTGGGCACCCGCAGTCCTCCGACCATTGAAGTGGCGGCGGTGGGATTCATGCGGTTGGTTGCTCGCAAACTCTCAACTTCATCCGAAGGCGTTCGACAGCACGCGTCAGGATCTGGCTTACGCGCGATTCGGTTACGCCGAGAACCTGCCCGATCTCCTTCAAAAAGAGTTGCTCGTGGAAGTAGAGAACGACCACGTGCCGTTCGGTGTCTGGCAGTTCCGAGATGGCTTTTGTCAGCTGTTCGATAGCGTCGCGAGTTGCAACGCGGGCGGTCGGATCGATCGAGTCCTGATTGGCAATCATCGACCCCAGTGACTCAGGCGAACCACGACCAGAGGGTTCGTCGAGACTGAGAACCCTGCCGGTGTGCAAGGCTTGCAGGTCGTTGTCGAGTTCGTGCGGCTCAATGCCGAGGATTTCCGCCAGCTCCAGGTGGGTCGGTTCACGATCGAGCACCACACGCAGTTCGGCGCTTGCCTTGTCGAGTTTGCGAAGGCGATCGCGTCGGTTGCGCGGCACTGGGTCGAGTTTGCGGATCTCATCGAGCACCGCGCCACGGATCGCTGTGTAGGCGAAAGTCTTGAAGGAAGCGCCGCGGGTCGGGTCGTATGCCGACGCTGCATGCATGAGTCCAAGCACACCGACCGAGAAGAAGTCATCACGATCGAGTGTTGCAGGCATGCTGACCGGCAAGCGGGCGACGACGTACTTGACGAGCGGCAGATATTGCTCAATCAACTTGTCGCGCTCTGCCTGACTTCGCAGCGGCTTGCGCAAATCGGTTTTCACGACTGCTCTTCTTTGGCTCGCTCTGCGGCGCGCACAACTTCATCGCGAGCAGCAGCATCAAGCACCACGTCGACCACTGCACGGCACAGAAAATGACTCACGCACATCGCCGCAAATGCAGCGATGGAGCCACGCACCAGAGCGGTCATTGCATCCGCACCGAGCATGCTCGCTGCGAGATAGGTAACTGCGAACGAAAGCCCGGTCAGATGGGCCGCCGCTCGCCGGGTCATTTCTTTGCTGCCTGCCGACATGATTTGCCACCGCCGTTATCGGCAGTCGATGGGTCTTAGATTGAGTCCGATGCGAGGGATAGCGCGATGCTGTGGAGATCAGCCAGTGTGTGCTGGCGAGGCGATCTTTGGTGCCGCAGGTCGGAGCACAATGGTGCGAAGGGGGGCAGGTTGCCGGTGCGGCAGAGCGGGCAGCAGTGAGTGGACCGCTGCACGCAGCGCGCGCAGCTCAGCCGTTGCTGGTTCATTGCTGCAAGTAGCGAGCGGTTGCTGCTGGTAGACACTGCGCAAAAACGCTTCGTCGCGGCGCAGCCACGCGAGTAGTGAGCAGGTGGTGCCGAGGAAGCGTTCGCAAACTCTGGCAAGTCGCGCTGCCGTTCGCATCGCGTCATCGCAAGAGCGCGCGGCATTTACTACCAATCTAGGCAGGGCAACGCCGCGCCGATGCAAAACTTTGTACAGCGCAAACGTGTCGGTCACTGAAGCCGGATCGGAGGTGGTCACGGCCAGCGCGAGGTCCGCTTGTTCTGCGGTGGCAATCGTGAGCGCGCCGATCCCTGCACCGGTGTCGCAGATCACGACATCAAACTGGCGCGCCGCTTCTGCGATAGCCGCGAACACCTGATTGCTGGTCATTGCATCGGGATTCCCCAGGAGTTCGCTGCCATGACCGGTTGCGAGCAGCGCAATGCCATGCGGCCCAGGTGTCAGCGCTTGCTCGATGGTGCACTTGTGAAGCAGCACATCATCAAGGCAGTGGGTCGGCGACAAGCGCAGATGCACACCAACGTCACCGCAGTGAGGATCCAGGTCGACGAGCAGCACGCGTTGTCCACTTTGCGCAGTAAGCAGCGCAAGGTTGACCGCGAGCGAAGTCTTGCCAACGCCGCCCTTCGCGCCGAGTAAGGCGTACATCGGTGCTGTCGGCCTCATTGCACGGGACCGCAGTGCATCGGCCTGGTGGTCGATACTCACGCGAGCACCTCAGTAGGCTCTAGCCCGAATGCGGCCTGTGCCAGCTGGAGTGAATCTGCGGCGAGGATGTCTGCGGGAACGTCTTGACCGATGGCGAGGTGCGAAAGCGGCAGTCCCCGTTCGATGATCGCCGAGAGACTCTCGCCAGGCACCAAGGTCTCGTCCCACTTCGTCAAGCACACACCGTCGATGCCGATCTTGTCATAGGAATCGAGCACCATGTCGGCATCGCAGCGCCGCATTCCCGCGGGCATACAGAGAAGGCGCGCAAAGTTTTTGCCGGACAGTGCGCCAGCGAGCGTTTGTAAGGCAGTGCGGTCGAGCGGGCTCTTGCCTGTCGTGTCGAGAAAGATGCGGTCGCGGTGGGAGTGCAGTTGCAGCAGTCGCCGCAGGTCCTGCGGTGTGAACGCTACTTCGATTGGCACTTCGAGTAGGTCGGCGAAGGCGCGCAGCTGCTCGACTGCAGCGACTCGATACGTGTCGACCGTAAGGATCGCGATGTCCTCGCCATTTTGCACTGCACGCGATGCCAGCTTCGCCAGGGTGGTGGTCTTGCCAACACCCGTCGAGCCGACCATCGCAATGGCGCGGAACTGATCGCTGCCGCGCTTGCCCTCGAAGCGCGGCTCCACTTTGACCAGTGCTTGCAGAATGCGCGCGCACAGGCCTCCCAACGCTGGATCGCCGACGCGGCCGAGTTCCACGCGCGTGCCGAGTAGCGATTGCTCGATTGCGGCAAGTAGGCGATTGGACAATCCAAACTCGCTCGCACGTTGGGCCATCGGCGCAAATCCGCGCGTCCATCGCTGGCTGTCGCCGAGGTTCTTCCGGCCGGCCTGGTCGATTGGTGCTAGTTGCGTTTCTGGTCGCGTAGCGACCACGAGATAGCCGTTACGAGTTGGTCTTGTTTCAACGACCAGCGCGTCATCACCGCATTCGGCGGCAACGCGAGCGATCGCTTCGGCGAGAGTCTTAGCTTCAATGCGCTTCAACAACATGGTGTGGGCTCAGGGATGATTCAGCTGGCGACGGCGATGCGGTGGACGCTTTCGACGCGCTTGGCAGGGGTTGTTTCTTGGTAACTGAGGACTGCTGCATTGGGGATCACGCCGGCGATTGCCTCTGCCAGGAACGGGCGAAGCGTTGCGCGAGTGATCAGCACTGGATCGCGCCCGCTCTTTGCCATGGCGGCCAATGCTTCTGCGGTGCGGTCGACGAATCGGCCGAGGAAGCCTTGCGGCAGGTTGGTGAGGCCATCATTGCCCGCCAATGCTTCCGACAAGTTGCGCTCAAGTTCTGGATCGAGGAACGCGGCATACAGCACGCCAGAGGCGTCCAGGTGTGGTTCGACGATGGTGCGTGCGATGCGGTTGCGTACGTGTTCGATCAGCTTGGCAATGTCCTTCGTCTCGCTGCAGCCGTCAGCTAGAGCTTCGAGAATGGTCTGCAGATTGCGGATCGATACGCCTTCTTTCAGCAGCGTCGAGAGCACGCGCTGGACTTGGCCCAGTGGGAGTTGGCTTGGGATCAACTCGTCGACCACCGCTGGCGCGGACTTCTTCAGATTGTCGACCAGCGACTTCACGTCATCGCGCGACAGGAGTTCGCCAGCGAACTTCTTCAGGATCTCGGTGATGTGCGTCACCAGCACCGACGGTGCGTCAATGACGGTATAGCCGTTGAGTTCTGCGCGATCCTTCTCGTTCTCGTTGATCCATCGCGCTGGCAGGCCAAATGCTGGCTCAAGTGTCTCGATGCCTGAAATGGGTTTGGCGTTGCCGCTGGGATCCATTGCCAGGTAGTGACCGGCGCGCAATTCGCCACGCGCGATTTCCTGACCACCGCAGAGAATGCGGTATGCGTTGGGGTCGAGTTGCACGTTGTCGCGGACGCGGATCGGCGGCACTACGAGTCCAAGGTTCTGGGCAAACTGCCGCCGGACCGAACGAATGTGATCGAGCAGCCCGCCGTGGCGTCCAGGTTCGACCAGGCTGATCAATCGATAGCCGATCTCGATACCGAGCCGGTCCACCGCGAGCAGATCTTCGATCTGTGGTCCAGCTTGTTCTTCGTTCGGCTTCGCAGCTTCGGCAGCGACGGCGGCGGCATCATTCTTGATGTTGGTGTCGATCGATTGCCCGAAAACGACCAGTGCGACCGCGACACCCAGGAACAGCACCGTTGGCATTCCCGGTAGCAGCGACATGACCACCAAGATCGCCGCTACGTAGCGCAGTGACCGCGAACTACTCAGCAGCTGTTCACCAATCTCCTGACTGAGACCGGTCTCACTGGCGCCCTTGGTGACCAGCACGCCGGCCGCGGTCGAGATCATCAGGCCTGGGATTTGGGCAACGAGACCCTCGCCAATCGTCAGCACGGTGTATTGCGAGAACGCGTCGCTGAAGGTCATCTGGCGGTAGACTATCGCCATGATCAGGCCGCCAATGATGTTGATGGCGGTGATGATCAGTGCGGCTATAGCATCGCCGCGCACGAACTTGCCGGCGCCGTCCATCGCGCCATAAAACTCCGCTTCCTGGGTCAGTGCTTTGCGGCGCGCCTTTGCTTCTTCATTGGTAATCACGCCAGCGTTCAGGTCTGCATCGACCGACATCTGCTTGCCCGGCATCGCGTCCAAGGTGAAGCGCGCCGCGACTTCGCTGATGCGATTCTGGCCCTTGGTGATCACGACGAACTGGATCACGATCAAGATCAAGAAGATGACGATGCCGACCAGCGGCTGACCGCCGACGACGAAGCTGCCAAACGTGCGGATCACGCTGCCCGCGTCACCTTCGAGCAAGATCAGTCGTGTCGAGGCGACGTTGAGCGAGAGTCGGAAGAGTGCAGTAAACAACAGCACCGTTGGAAAGGTGCTGAAGTCAGTCGGTCGTGCGGCACCGAGCACCGACATGATGATCAACAGGCTCGCGGTGATGTTTAGGCACAACAGCGCGTCGAGCAGCATTGGCGGCATCGGCACCAGCATCACTGCCAGAATGCCGAGGAAGCAGGCCGCCAGCAGGGTGCTGCGTTGTTGTTTGGCTTGGGTCATCGACGGTCACCTGTGGTGGATGTCATGCGACTCGGTTCTTCAGCCGGTAGACGTGGCTCAACACGGTTGCTACTGCCTCATAGAAGCGCGCTGGGATCTCGTCGCCGATCTTGACCGCGCGGTAGAGGGCGCGCGCGAGCGGCGGGTCTTCGAGCAGCGGCACGTTGTTGGCCTTCGCCAGTTCACGGATGCGCATCGCCATGTCGTCGGCGCCTTTTGCAATGACTTCAGGCGCAGCACGCCGCTTGCGGTCGTACTTGAGGGCTACGGCAAAGTGAGTCGGATTGGTGATCACGACGTCTGCTTTTGGCACAGCTTCCATCATGCGATGGCGCAATAGCTCGGCGCGGGCGCGTTGCATCCGGCTTTTCACCATTGGGTCACCTTCGCTGCGCTTACGTTCGTCCTCGACTTCTTGGCGGGTCATCATGTTGCGCTTCTCAAAGTCAAAGCGCTGCCAGATCACATCGGCGAGTGCGAGTGCAAACACCACGCCGGCAACCCACATCAAGGCAAGGAAAACGAGGTCAGCGATGGTTTGGGTCGCTTTGAAAATCCCCTGATCTTGCAGGTGCGAAAGCCCCTGCCAGCGGTTGCGCAGCACGAGCCACAGCACTGCGGTGAGCGCGGTGGTTTTGAGCGCGGCGAAGACCGTGCGCAGCAACGACTGCGGGCTAAACAGGCGCTTCCAGTTTGCGGCTGGATTCAGGCGCTCCAGCTTGAAGCCAAGCACCTCAGTCGAAAAGTGAATGCCAATCTGGCCGTAGCCAAAGATGGCGACCGAGAGCACGAGGATCGACAGCAATACGCCAAGCGGCGCGGCGACTGCGAGCAGCGCCCAGAGCATTTCGCGACACGCGCCAGAGATGCTGGCATCGGCGATCGGGTGGTCACGCAGGTCGACCTGCAAGCCGTGCTCCATCACTTTTGCGAGTGCGTCGAGCAGCCATCCCCCGAAGCAGCGCAGGGCGATTGTGGCGACCAGCAGGGCTCCTGCGGTCACGAGATCGCGCGACATGTGCGTGTCGCCGCGTTCGCGGACTTCGGCCATCCGGCCAGGAGTTGGCTTCTCGGTCTTGCCTTGATCGTCACCAAAGAGGGCCATGCGTCACCGTGCCGGGAACATGGCGCGAGCGCCATCGAGGAAGTCGTGAAACGCGCCAAGGAGAAATGGCGTGCCGTCAGACAAGAACCAGGCCGCCGCGAACAGCGCGACGAGCACGCGAGCGGCGTAGCTGAACTCCATCAGGTTGATCTGCGGCACTGCGCGGCCGAGCAGCACCATGCCGATGGTCAACAAGAACATCATGCTCAGCACCGGGAAGGCGTAGCTGACAGCGACCGAGATGCTGGCGGCGACCATCGTTTGCAGGCCCGTCCAGATTGGTTCTAGTGCCAGTGATTCGCCGACCGGGCAAGCCTCATAGGTTTGTTGCAGCACGCGCAAGGCCTCGTGGTGCAGGTCGAAGGAAAGTACGAGCAGGAACGCGACGACCTGAAACAGCTGCGAGACGACGCTCGAATCGCTGCCTGATTCTGGGTTCATCATGCGCGCCATGGAGAAGCCCATTTCATTGCCGATGATCTCGCCCGCAGCGACGAGCGAGTTCGTCATCAGGCTGATCGCGAAGCCAAGCACGAGCCCGATGAACACTTCGCGCATGCCGAGTAGCGCCAGCGAGATGATGTCTGCGGGCACCACCAGTTGCTTATTAGCGACCCACCAGAACATCGAGCCGAGCGACAGTGCGAGCATCAGACGCAGAATCATCGAGTCCGTTTGACGGCCGAATAACGGCACGGACACGAAGAAGCCGGTGGCCCGCACAACGTGCAGGAGCAACCCGATCGCCTGGCCTTCGAGCAGCCGCAGGTCCATGTCAGCCAGCTTTCCCGTAGGCAGCGAGGTTTTCGAACAGGCTGGTGGTGTATTCGCGCAGCGTCCCGAGGATCCAAGGCATCAAGAGAATCAGGGTCGCGACGACCGCGAGCATTTTCGGCACGATCGTCAGCGTCTGCTCCTGCAATGAAGTGATGGTCTGGAAGAAGCTGACTAGCAGGCCGACCGCCATGCCAACGAGCAGCGCTGGCGTAACGATCAGCAATGCGGTCATCAGTGCTGACTTCGCAAGATCGAGCAGTGTGTTGTGGTCCATGGCATCCCCCTTAGCTGGTGAAGCTCTGTGCGAGCGATGAAACGACGAGGTCCCAGCCACCGACCAGCACAAACAGCAGCAGCTTGAGTGGCGTTGAGACGACAACGGGTGGCAGCGTGAACATGCCCATCGAGACGAGGATCGCGCTGATCACGAGGTCGATCACGACGAACGGCAGGAACAGCACGAAGCCCATCTGGAATGCCGTCTTGATCTCTGACAGCATGAAGGCGGGCACGGCGATGTGGAACGGTGTCTCTTCTGCGGTCTTTGGCGCCTTTGTGTGGCTGAGATCAAGCATCAGCTGGATGTCCTGCTCGCGCGTTTGCGCCAGCAAGAACTGATTCATGCGGCGGCCAGCAACGTCCGCTGCTTCGCGCCAGTCGAGTTTCTGCGCGTTGTAGGGCAGCCAGGCCTTCTCGTAGATGTCGGTTGCGACCGGCTTCATCACGAAGATCGTCATGAACATCGCGAACCCGGTCGTGACCATCGCGGGCGGCAGGTCCTGCATCGACATGGCGCGCTTCAGGAACGACAGCACGACGATGATGCGCGTGAAGCACGTCATCGTCAGCACGATTGCTGGCGCCATCGACAGCGCCGTCATGAGCAGCAGGATTTCGAGTGCGGAGCCGAGGTTTTGCCGTTCATCACCGCCGGCAAAATTGAGCGAGATGCCGGGACCCTGCGGCGTGGCTTGTGGAGCGATCAGCGAGGTGCTGGCACCTTGCAGCAGCGTGGCCGGCGCAGGCGGACCAAACTGTGGCAGAGTTTGCACCGGTGATTGCGCCATTGCGGGCGCGAGCCACAGCAGCAGCGTCATCAGGATTGTTGCCAGCGAACGGATCATTGCCGACCGGCCTTTGCCAGCAGGGCGCGGAAGTCGCCGAGTAATGGACGCTTCTTTGGCGCGGACATGGGAATGGTCGTTGGCGCTTTCTCTGCGGGTGCAGCAGGCCTTGGGATCACAAGATTCTTTGGCACGGCACCGTCATCTTCGGCCTCGACAGTGGCGAGTTCGCGCGCGGCGATGATGGCCTCATCTGCGGCATGTTCGGGTGGCGTGCCGGTGGCAAGCAGCGTGATGCCGCGTTCGCCTTCGCCGATCAGCATGAGCTTGCCTTCAAACTCGATTGCGTGCACCGCCTGGCGGGCCGAGAGGCGGACGGACTGACGCAGCGCGATGGTGCCGGTGCCCTTTGCTCTTGAGCCATTCTGCAAACGACGTAGCAGATAAAGGCCAGCACCACCGAGTAGCAGCAATCCGACCAGCGTCGAAGTGATCTGCCAAGCGTCCGGTGTGCGTGGCAGGGTTTTGCGCTCTTGATTGAGCACCGTTGGTGTCGCCACCGCGGCAACCGCGGCGACCGAGTCACGCTCCACCTTGTCGGCGGTCGTTTGGATGGCGGTTTTTTTGCTCTGCATCGTGAGCGGGCCAAGCACGATCAGCAGGGCAACAGCAGGGGGCAAAAGCAGCCAGCGGTAGTTCTTTGGCATGGTCAATCCTGACCGGCCATGGCAAAGAGAATGCCAAGCGAATTAGCACTACCAGTAGTGGGCTCTGTCGGTCCGGCTAACTATCGACTGATGGCCACCGCAGCACACTGCTGTCCAACTCCGCAACAGCAGAGCCTTGCCGCTGTGTTGTGGTCTCCCGTGCAGGTGCAGGCGTTCGCCACTACCGTTCGTGCTGCCATGGCCAAGACCCAAATCGAAGAACTCTTGCACCGCATCAACAACTTGCTCGGCACGATTCAACTGCAAGTTGAGGTGGCGCGAACGTTGGGCACCCATGTCGCGTGCGTTGAGGCGTTGCGGTTGATCGCTGACTCAGCCACGCGCACGGATGAGGCGGTGCGCCGTTTACGTACGGGGCTCGATCTCAAAGAGTGAGCAGGGTCGTGAGTCGCTGGCAGAGTTGCAGTTCTTCCACAGGCAGGCCGAGAATCAGGTCCGCGCCGCTTAAGAACGCGAGCTTCACGCGGTCGCGCGATGGCCGGTGGATCAGCAGCAGCACCTTGGTGGTCGGCTCGTAGTTCTTGATGCGCCGGCACCATTCGAGGCGGCGCGGATCGTTGAGTGGTATGTCGAGCAACACAAAGCAGCCCTTATGCATTGCCGGATTTGGGATTTCTGAAGGGCCGTGCTTGAACAGTTCGAAGCCGACGCGGCGGCAGCAGCGCCGCAGCACGCGCATGGCATCGTTGCCGGCAACGTAGGCGTGCAGCTGGCCGCGGATCGGCACAGCGACGATGTCCTCCAGCGAATCTTCGCAAAAGGTGGGAGGCTCGGGGTCCTGCTTTGGCGCTTTCGCTGCCAGACTTGGCTCGGCTAGCGGCTGAAGGGCTGCCTTGTTCCAGGTCTCCGCGCTCGCCTTGTCCATCACCAGTATGGCGACGGACTCTTTAAACTTGCCGATGCGGATTTTGATGCTCTGGATGACCAGCGGCCCATCGGGCAGCAGGTTTTGCTGGTCCAGTTCCTTGGCCACCACGCCGGTATCCAGCAGGCGGATGTCGATATTTTGAACCGCATCGCGCAGCACGTTGCCAAGACCCGAGCACAGCACGTTGCCGATCTCGCCGAACGCTTCGAGGTCTTCGCCTTCGAGCTTGCCGTGCTGGCGATGCTCTTCGATCACGTGTTCGGGCGACATCATCAGCAGGCCTGACATGCCGATCGCGTCTTGAATCTCAAATAGCACAAGCAACTTGCGGCCGGCGTAGTCCTTGTCGAGGGTGCCGCGCACGACGGCGTGAGCGCACGGCAGGAAGCTCAGCAATGCGGCGCTGTCGGTCTGCTCAAACTCGCCGGGCTGCGCTGAAAAATCGCGCCCGATCAATGAGCCCAAGGTCTCACCCATTGCCTGAGTGAGTTTGGCGCAGAGCTGCTTTAGCTCGCGGCGTGTTTCCAGTTTGACCAGCGTCGAAGACATCGTGGATTCTTGTTGCTGCTCAATCCGCCTCGAAGACGATGCCGACGCTGATTGCGCCAAACGGCAGCACGACCTTTACCCAGGGTCGCGTGAGACCAGGCGTGCTGGATCCCAGTGAGACGTAGCCGTGGTAGATCACGGTGGGCACCGAAAGGTCCATTGTGTTGCCCAAGGTCACCCAGGTGTTCTTGAAGCTGCCGGTGACCATGTTGACGACTTCGCCGAAGCCATCGACTGCGTCGGCAAAGCTCGCGAACTCGCCAGGCTCCATCGACAGCATCTGCGCGACCATGGTCTTCACGGTGTTTTCTGTGCTGCGGATGCACAGCATTCCGCATTGCGTCCCTGTGAATGACAGCAGGCCGATGACCTCGTCCGAAAACGTCTGCCCGGCGTATTGCTCGACTTCGATTGTCGTTGGTGTGACGAACACCATGGTCTGAAGGACCTCTCGGATCGAATCGCGCAGACTGTGCACGAGTTCCTTTGTCAGTTCTTTGACTGCCATCGTTGTTCTCGTTGCGGTTACTTGAGAAAGGGACCGATGACTTCCTGAATCTTCTCAAGGGTGAACGGCTTGCGCAGATAGCCCTTTGCGCCGCGGCTGATCGCTTCTTTGACGATTTCTTCGCTGCCTTCCGTCGTGATCATGACGATCGGCGGCGGCGTCGGCATCTTTGCAGTGACTGCCTTTACAAAGTCGAGCCCGTTCATGTTGGGCATGTTCACGTCAGACAGAATGAGGTCGAAGGTGTTCGCTTCGACGGCCTTCATGCCTTCCACGCCATCACCAGCTTCTTTGAAATCGGCGTGCTCAATGCCGGCCTGGCGCAGGCCGCGCATGATGATTTTCCGCATTGTCGCCGAGTCGTCGACGATCAGGATGTTTTTGGTCATAGGTTCTCTCTGCGATCTCCGTAGGTCCGGCTATCGTCGAGCAACCCCATAACTGTTGAGTGACCGCCGCTGGTTCTCCCGATCAGCGGCAGACCGCTCGCCACAGGCTCTTATCGCGTCCTTGCAAGCGGTGTTTCCCAACGCATTGGCAGCGTTCCGTAGGGGAAAAAACACCGCCCCGTCACCTTCGTCTATTGCTGTCCGCGGGTGTGCAATGCAGCGCTCAGAGGCTCTGCAGTTGCACGCGGTCGAGCTGCGCTTTCAGGCGCGACATCACGTTGCTGTGAATCTGGCAGACGCGCGATTCGGTCAGCTCCATGATCTCGCCGATCTCGCGCATCGTCAGGCCTTCGTAGTAATACATCAGGATGATCAGGCGCTCTTTCTTGGTGAGGTTGCGCGTGATGGAGTCGAGGGCATCGCGGCCCTGAATCGTCTCGACCGGGTTGGTGCACTTCTTGTCGGCGAGGATCTCGACCTTCTCCATCTCCTTGTCGTCGTCGCCGTCATCCCACTTTTCCGACAGCGAAAAGATGGTCTTTGCGCTCGCTTCCTGCTGGTGCTCTTGGAGATCGTCCATCGACAGTTCGAGCGCCTTCGCCAGTTCGACCTGGTTGGGCAGGCGACCCAGTTCGGATTCAAGCTGGCGCGTCGCACGTTCGAGCTTGTGCGCCTTCAGGCGGACCAGGCGCGGGACCCAATCCTGCGAGCGCAGCTCGTCGAGGATCGAACCGCGGATGCGCGTCGTGCAGTAGGTTTTAAACTTGATGCCGCGCGACAGATCAAAACCGCCGATCGCATCCATCAGGCCAAACGTGCCAGAGCTGATCAGGTCATCAAGCTCGATCGACTTTGGCAGCGTTTGCAGCACGCGCTCTGCAATCATCCGCACGAGCGGCATGTGATGCTCGATGAGCGTGTTGCGAAGGTTGTCGTCCTTGGTCTTCTTGTAGGTCTTCCAGATGGCCTCAAGCTCCACTTCGTTGAGCGCGCGCGGGGCGGTCGAAACAGTCGCGTCCACTTCGACGCTCGCGATCGACTTGATCGCAATTTTTGTCACAGCACGAAGGTGCGGCTTTAGGACGAGAGCGGACTTAGCGCGCGAAGAGGAACGCAGGGCAGCGGACTTGGCCATTGGAGAACTCCAGTTAGAGGCAGAGGTAAGAGTGCACGCCGGTGTTTGATCCGGAGTGCGGGACGGCGGTTCCTGACGCGTCGAAAGGCGGCAAGTCCGATGACTTGCAGCAGCCTTCCCTACCTAACTGGAGCTTCTGATCAGGGCAGTGAGCCACACGAGCGAGGGCGCGTGTGCAAATTGCCCGGCTTCATTTCGGGAACCGGCTGCCATGACCAGTTTGAACTGGTCGAAGGCCCTTTGGCTTTGCGTCGCCGGCTTTCGCCGGTTTTGCCTTTTCGAGAAGCGTCTTGGGGGGAACCGAACACCAAAGAACAAGTGGCCCTTTCGAGCCAGCGAGGTAAGATCGGCTGGACCCCGGCAACTGTTCAGTAGAATCTTGAGGGATTTTCGTGTTGCGCTCCAAGCATAGTTAGCATCGATACTTATGGCGCATCAGGATTTGGGCCCGATCGCTTCCCGCCCGGTCACGCCTGCGCCCCAGTCCCTTCCCAGGGTTGGCCGAGAGGCTACAAGATGCTGCAGCGGCACGCGGAAGCGGGCCTGCCAGGGCTTCGCGACGCGTCGCGGGCGCCGAAGACGCACCCCAACCAGACGCCGCCAGAGCAGCAAGCCGCGATCCTGCGGGTGCGCAAGGCATTCCCGATGTGGGGTTCGAAGAACATCCTGTGGAAGCTGGACCGCGAGCG
>BJHM01000039.1 GCA_014192625.1 Planctomycetota bacterium | reverse complement strand
CGCCCGCTCGCCCACTCGCCCGCTCGCCCACTCGCCCGCTCGCCCGTTCGCCCGTTCGCCCACTCGCCCACTCGCCCACTCGCCCACTCGCCCACTCGCCCACTCGCCCACTCGCCCGCTCGCCCGTTCGCCCGTTCGCCCGTTCGCCCACTCGCCCACTCGCCCACTCGGCCGCTCGGCCGCTCGCCCACTCGCCACTCGCCCGCTCGCCCACTCGCCCACTCGGCCACTCGCGCCCGACAGTTCTTTCTCGACAAGGCACGCACGCCCGCCGACAGTCGCACAGCATGAGTCCAGAGATCTACAAGATTGCGCATATCGCCGGCTTCGCAATGTTGCTGTTCGGCCTGGGTGCCATTCTTTGCACCCCAAAGGATGCGCCGCGCCCCAAGATCGGCGCGATCCTGCACGGCAGTGGCCTCCTGGTGATGCTGATCGCGGGCTTCGGCGCTCTCCAAAAGCTCCACATCGATGTCACGAAGCCATGGGTGCTCGGCAAGGTCTTCATCTGGGTGCTACTCGCCGCGCTGCCAACACTGCTCCGCACCGGTATCCTGCCGCGCGCCATGGGCTGGGTCGTCGTTGTCACGCTCGCCGCATTTGGCGCGTGGCTAGCAATCATGAAACCGTTTAGCTGAGCCCAAACACGGGAGGGTGTGATGGCGCGGCGCAACGGCGAAGAAACAAGCGCGGCATGGATGCTCGATCGATTGGCTGCGCTGTGCGCCTTCGACACGACCACCGGCAGTGAGGACAACGGCCTCCCGCCGTTGCGCGCCTTGCTGACCGAACTCGGTGCCGACGTCAGCCTGCAGCTAGTCGCACCCGGCCGTCACAATGTGTTCGCGCAGTGGTCGAGCGCGCCGCAGATCCTGTTCAGCACGCACCTCGACACGGTGCCGCCATTCATCCCGCCAACCCGCAACGGCGATTTCCTGCATGGCCGCGGTACCTGCGACGCAAAAGGCCAACTGGTCTGCCAGCTAGCCGCGATCCAAAGCCTGCTCGCGCAGGGGCACACGGATGTTGCCTGGCTCGGAGTCGTCGGCGAAGAGACCGACAGCATCGGTGCGCAAGCAGCAGTGGCGCACTTTGCTGCGCGTTGCAAAGCATTGCGCGGCGTCGTGAACGGCGAGCCCACCGAAAACCTGCTCGCTACCGGCCAACGCGGCGCGCTGCAAATCAAGCTACGCACACGCGGCATCCCGGCGCACTCAGGCCTGCCCGAACTCGGTCGTTCAGCGATCTGGCCGATGCTCGACTGGCTGCAACGCCTGCGCGGAATACCTGAGCGACTCGATGCCGAACTCGGCCCCGAGATCTGGAATCTCGGGTTACTACGTTGCGGCGAAGCTCCCAACGTGGTGCCAGCGAATGCGGAGGCACTACTGTTCGTGCGCGCGTTGCCTGGTTGCGACTTCGCGACTGCCGTGCAAAAACTCGCGCCCGCAGAGGCCGAGGTTGTGATCGTGAGCCAATCGCCTGCCGATCGCTATCCCACGATGGCAGGCTTTCGCCATGCGTTCGTGCCGTTTGGCAGCGATGCACCGCGCCTCCGCCAACTTGCCAAGAGCAACACCGTAGTCCTCGTCGGCCCAGGTTCGATCCGTGTCGCACACACCGCCGACGAATGCATCACTGGTGCGGACCTCGCCGCAGGCAAGGACTTGCTGATCCGCCTGGGCCACCAACTGCTCGCCGAGCGCGTACGGATCCCGCTATGAGCCAACACATCAGCATTGGTTTGTTTGGCAACGGTCGCCTAGGCCGCGCGATCAAGCTCGCCGCCGACAACCAGATCGCATGGCAAGTGACGCGAGCAGCGCCGCCGAAAGAACGTGTCGACGTGGCAATCGAGGCTTCAAATGGCAGCACCGTGGCGGCACGCGTCGAGTGGGCGCTGGCGACTGGCACGCCACTCGTGATCGGCAGCACCGGCTGGGAAATGCCTGACCTGCCACAGCGCGTCTCTGATCGCATCGGCGTTTTGATCGCGCCCAACTTCTCGCTCAGCGTTGCACTCCTGCGGCGTTTTTCGCTGGTACTCGCACGCTTTTGCGCGCTCGATGAGCGCCGTGATCCCTACCTGATCGAGCAGCACCATGCGCGCAAGCACGACGCGCCATCGGGCACCGCCAAGTTGCTAGCACAAACCGTCATTGCTGGCTGCCCAAGGAAGCATGGCTACGCAATCGGCGGCCCAATCCAACCTTCGCAACTGTCGGTATCGGTGGTGCGTGCAGGCACCAATTACAGCGAGCACACGGTCGGCATGGATGCGCCGCATGAAGTGATCGACATTCATCACTTGGCGCGTGGTGCCGACGCATTTGGCGACGGCGCGATTGCGGCGGCGCACTGGATCACGAAGCGGCGCGGGGTGCACACGATGGACGAGGTTGCTGCGAGCGTGCTCGACCCGCTGTTTCAGGGACTCAGTGGAGGTCACCAGTGACCCTCGATGGTGGCTTGTGGGTTGCTCTGGCAACTCCGTTCCGCAGTGATGGCGCGCTCGACCTTTTGGCGTTTGCCAAACTCATTGCCCACGTGCGGGCGGGCTTTACCGATGCGCTGGTGGTGCTCGGCTCGACCGGTGAGGCGACGGCAATCGAGGCGCTCGAACGCGACACGCTCATCAAAGTGGCCCTGGAAAACGCCAGTGGCACGCCGGTCGTCGTGGGCTGCACCGCGAGTGCCACCGCCGAAGCATGCCGCTTTGCCGTTCGGGCACAGGCACTCGGCGCGCACGGGGCGCTCATCGCCACGCCGCCCTACGTAAAACCAAGCCAGGCAGGCATCCTCGCGCACTTCGCTGCGATCGCCAAAGCGGCCCCCGGCCTGCCGCTGATCGCCTACAACATCCCAAGCCGCTGCGGCGTTGGCATGACGCTCGCCACCGTGCAAGAACTGTGGCGCATGCCGGCCGTTCACGGCCTCAAAGAATCCTCCGGTGACCTAGCGCACATCGCCGCCATCGCCGCCATCACACAACGCGACAAGCTGCTGCTCGCCGGTGACGACGTGCTGGCACTGCCGTCCATTGCGCTCGGCGCATGTGGGCTCGTCAGTGTCGCCGGCAACATCGTGCCACAGGCGATGCGTCAGCTAGTGCATGCGGCGCTCGAAGGCGAGCTACACACGGCGCGCGCGCAGCACGAGCAACTCGTCCCGTTGCTGCACGAACTGTTTACCGAACCCAATCCAGTGCCGCTCAAGGCGGCGCTTGCACTCTGCGACATCGGCACCGACATGGTGCGCTTGCCGCTACTGACAGCGCAACTGACGACGCGCGATCGCATCGCCGCTCTGCTGCATAAACTTGGCGCACTCGCATGAACGCAGTCGAACTGGCCCATTTTTTTGGCCGCGATATCGAGGTTGTGCTCGCCGACCGAGCGTGGGGCCAAGCGCACACGACCCTGTTGCAACATCTGGAAGCTGGCTCCCTCCGCGCCGCTCAGCGCGATGAGTCCGGCGACTGGCAGCCAATCGCGTGGGTCAAGCAGGCTATTTTGATCGGTTTCCGCCGGACGCAAGTCGAACGCATCGAAGCGGTGCCCGCGCCATTCTTCGACAAGCCCGCGTATCCACCGCGCGCATTCCACCTGACAGATGCCGTGCGCCTCGTGCCTGGCGGCTCTGCGGTCCGCCGCGGCGCGCACCTTGCGTGCGGTGTCGTCGTGATGCCTCCTGCCTATATCAACGTCGGCGCATTCGTCGGCGAAGGCACGATGATCGACAGCCACGCGCTAGTCGGCTCATGCGCCCAGATCGGTGCGCGTGTGCACCTGTCAGCCGGAGCGCAAATCGGTGGCGTGCTCGAACCGGTCAGCGCGCGCCCCGTAATCATCGAGGACGAGGTTTTCGTCGGCGCGCTCGCCGGCGTGTTTGAAGGTGTGATCGTCCGCTCGCGCGCCGTGCTTGCGTCCGGCGTTGTGTTGACTGGCTCGACCGTGATCCACGACCTCGTGCACGGCCGCAAATATCAGGGCACGGTGCCAGCCGATGCCGTCGTCGTGCCTGGCTCGCGGCCAGCCACTGGCGACTATGCCAAGGCGCATGGCCTGCAGATTGCCACTTCGGTCATCGTGAAATACCGCGACGCTCGCACCGACGCGGCGACCGCGCTCGAGCAGGCGCTGAGGTAGTTCGTCGCAGCGGCGGTTTTTGCACGTGGCAATAGCATTGCACGGCGCGAGCCTCTGCTAACGCACAGGGAGCAGGACGCTTTTGGCACTTAGCAAACAATCGTTTCTGCTGCCGCACAAACCCGCCCGGCAGCACCAACTCGCTGGCAGCTGCAACCCAGACTGTGGCTCACCGCACAAACACGTAGCTGCCGCCCGATTCCTTGCTGATCCGCTTCAACAGCGGCGAATCTTCGCCAATCGATATGCAGTGGATCAGCACCTGCCGGCGGTAGTTCCAGGTTCGGATCTCATCCGCGAGCTCCTCCACATTTGTGATGGCCCCCGCCGTCGGTTGCCCGTCCGTCAGCAGATAGATCGTGTCCGTGCCGAGGTCCATGAAGGCTCGCTCCAGCGCATCGAAGATGTTCGTGCCACCGCTGATCGCCAACTTGGCTACGCGGTCCAAGGCCTCGGCCTTGTCCTTGCCCTTCGCCTTGCGCAACTTTTTCCAGAACGGGTGGATGTAAGACTCATAGGCGATCACGTTGAACTCACGCTCCTCACTGAGCTTCTCGATCGCGTTGCCGAGTTGACGCTTGGCTTCGTCGAGGCGCGTGTGCTTGCGATCGGTGCCAATCGGTGCGCTCATGCTGCCTGACACATCGATCAAGAACGCGACATGCCTGCTCGTGAGGGGCAGGCCAAAGTAGGCGACCGTTGGGCCCGAAGCGCCGCGCACCTGCGCACGAATGGCGGCCTCCGGCGGCAGCGTGTGCGTAGCGCAGTGCTGCTGCCACCACGCGTCCCACTCCGCTCGCCGCCAGAGCCTCACACCAGTGTGCATGAACAAGGTGTCGTTGAGTTCCTCGGCGAGCCGGCCGGATTCTTTGTCGGTGCACGCAATCAACAAAGGAATCGAGGCAAGCTCGCGGAAGCGCGCCAGGTAGTGATACGCCGCGGCGCGCAGTTCCCAGCTTTTGCTATCAAGACTCGCTTGCGCAATCGCGGTGCTCGTGCCACAGCCGAGTTCGGCCTGCAAGCTAAGGCCCGTAGTGCGAATCACCGCCACCGGGGACTGCGCCAGCAACAAAACATCCGCCTGCCAGGTCGGATCACTCCGCAACAGACCGTGCAATTGCAGCGCGATGTCAAGCGTCTCGACCTTCGCCGGCCGCAGGCTTGCGCGGGCCTTGGTCAGCAGCGGCATGACCGACGCTAGCGGTGCCGCGCGCAGAATGCGGAACGCGAGGCTGCGTTGCGCCGGGTCCCCAACTAGACCCGTGCTGGCGAGCCACTTGACGAACGCTTCATTCTTCGCGAGCGATACCACGCAGGGCGGCAATGCAGCCTGAACCAGCGGCTCGCCAGAACTCGCAAGTGTGAGGAACGCTGCGAAATGATCCGGCTGCAGGATGGCCGCAAGCCCAACCACCAGATTGACGCGGGCGCCGACTGGCGGCGTCGGCAAGAGTCGTTCGAGCAGCCCATCCGCTGCATCACTCGCCCCTTTTTGCTTGTGCTGCACCATCTGCCGCCACGCCAACGCCGCGAGTTCTGGATTGTTATCCTCGAGCAGCCGTTCGCGAACGTGAGTGACCGAGTCTACGTCCGCGACCGGATCTAGGAGTTGCAGAACGTGTAGCTGCTGCGCCGGGCTGCCCTTTAGCGCCATCGGCGCAAGACCGCGCCACGCCCGCTCATCCGCCGCTGCGGCCAGGCCCAAAAACGACGCATCGCGCACCTCATTGCCCGACCCGGCATCGCCGCGCACGCAGTCGAGCAGCAGGTCTACGCCGCGCGCCCCTTGCTTGCCGATCGCCACCGCACAAGCCTGACGAATGAACACATCTGCATCCTCATGGAACAACACGGCCCGCAGCTTCGGCACGACGTTGCCCCGCGGTTTCTGCGCGATCGCATTCAAGATCACCACGGCAGCGTGCTTGATGCCGGCCCGCTCAAGCTCGTCAAACAAGATGCTTGTTACTCGCGCATCATCAAACGGCGCGAGCAGGTTCACACCAATGATTCGCGCAGCATCGTCACCGCTCTTCAGCTGGTCCCAACGCAAAAGCGCAGCGTCCACGTTTGCAGCCGCGTTCTGGCTACGCCCGAGAGCGGCAAATAGCAGCAACACCGCAACGATCAGGGCGCAGCGGCTATGAGGTATGGGGCGCGACATGGAGTGGGATATGGATGCCGTGAGAGGCGCGCTATTGTGCACCCGCCTCAATAAATCGAGAACGACGATGCGGATCAACTTCGCCTGCACTGCCATTCTTTTCCTGCCCCTCGCACAAACCACGGCCCAAACGCAAATGCGTCGCCTGATCGTGCTCAACAAAGCCGAGGCGACCGCGTCGCTGATCGATCCCACTACGCGCAAAGAAGTGGCCCTTGTGCCGGTTGGCGAAGGGCCACACGAGTGCGCGGTGTCACCCGATGGCCGCACCGCGGTGGTATGCAACTATGGCGATCAGCAGCCGGGCAGCACGCTTACCGTGATCGACGTGGCCTTCAGCAAGGCGCTGCGCACGATCACACTTAGCAGCAAGGATCACTCTGACGACGGCGTTCCGAAGGAGATGCTGTGGCTGCGGCCGCACGGCATCGCGTTTGTCGATGCAACGCATATCGTCGTGACCAGTGAAGTCGCACGCCGCCTGCTGGTCGTTGACATTGCTGCTGGCAAAGTCGAGCGCGCGCTACCGACACCGCAAGGCTTGCTGCACATGGTTGCGCTTGCAGAAGACCGCAAACATGCGTTCGGGACCAGCATCCGCGACGGTTCACTCGCGACGTTTGCGCTCGATGGCGCGTCCCCGCCTCACACGCTGCCAACTGGCAAGGGTGCTGAAGGCGTGGCGGTAGCACCAGGCAGCGGTGAAGTTTGGGTCACCAACCGCGAAGCCGACACGGTCAGCATCTGCGCTGCGGACGGACGCATGGTCACGCACGTTCTCGACACCGGCGAATTCCCGATTCGGGTCGCGTTCACCCCCGGCGGCACATACGCGCTGGTCTCGTGCGCGGCGGCAGGCATCGTGCAAGTGTGGCGCACGAAGGACCGCACCCTCGCGCACACGATCGATCTACTCGGCGAGAAGACGGAACGCAGTCCGATGCCAATCGGCATCTGCATCGAACCCGAAGGCAAGTTTGCGTGGGTCGCCTGCAATCGCGGCGAATGGCTAGCGGTCATCGACCTCACGGAGTGGCGCATCCTAGACCGCATACCGGCGCGCAAAGGGCCGGACGGGATGGCGTTCGCCATAATCGCCCCACCCACTGTGCCGCGATAGCTGCAACGGCAGAAGCCCGTATCGTATCCCCATGCAGCAGCACAACGACCAAGGCGGCAAACCAGCGATCGTGAAGCACGCGCTGCCAACCGCCGACTGGCCAAGCGCCGACGAGGCCGCGCGCTCGATGTGGTTTTCGCCAGTGCAAATCGGCCCGGTCACGGCACGCACGCGCACCTGGGTCCCGGCGATGGTGCCGTGGCGCGCCACCGAGGACGGCTTCGTCACCGACAACGTTCTCGCTTGGTATGAACGCTTTGCGCGCGGCAAGCCCGGCGTGCTCGTCGTCGAGGCCACGGGCATTCGCGACGTGCCGAGTGGCCCATTGCTGCGCGTCGGCCACGACCGATTCGTCGAAGGTCTGCGCCGCCTCAGTGACGTCGTTCGAAGTGCCAGCGGTGGCGAGACTCGACTGTTCTTGCAGATCCTCGACTTCCTTGCGATCCGTAGAAGGCCAGAGCCAGCGAAGTTCTTCGCGCGCTTTCTACAGCTAACGGATCGGCATCGCGCGTTCGTGCGCGAACGATGCACAGCAGGGCTGATCGCAAACGATGATGCGGTGCGCTCGGCACTCGCCGCACTTCCCGAAGCAGACCTGCACGACGCACTCACGCCGCGCGAACTTCGCGACCTCGACTTCGGCCAACGTGAAGAAGTGAACGACCTGCACATCCCACACATCCGCGATCTGCCGCAAGTGCTGCCCGACTTGTTTGCCGCAGCTGCGGCACGTGCCGAAACAGCAGGCTTCGACGGCGTAGAACTGCACTACGCGCACGCCTACACGATGGCCTCGTTCCTCTCCAAAACCAACCTGCGAAGCGACGGCTACGGCGGTTCAATAAAGGCACGCGCGCGCTTGCCGCTCGAAGTATTTGCCGCAGTGCGAAAACGGACCGGGCGCAACTTTGTCGTCGGCACCCGCTTTCTCGGCGACGAATCGATCCAATGTGGCAGCACGCTTGAGGACGCAACCAGCTACGCGGTCGCGTTTGCACGCGCAGGCTTTGATTTCTTGTCGATCAGCAAAGGCGGCAAGTTCGACGACGCAAAGCAGCCGCACGTTGGCGAGTCCGCATATCCCTACACCGGTCCATCGGGTCACGAATGCATGCCAACCGTGCGCAGCGATGCGCGGGGTCCGTTTAGCCGCAATGTGCAGCTCGCGGAAACGATCCGCGCAGCTGTGCGAGCCGCCGGACACACGACGCCAGTGATCACCGCTGGCGGCATCGCCACATTTGCACAGGCAGAAGGGGCACTACAACGCGGCGAAGCAGACCTCGTAGCAAGCGCGCGGCAAAGCCTCGCCGATCCCGATTGGTTTCAGAAGGTGCGGCTTGGTCGCGGGAGCGAGGTGCGACGTTGTTTGTTCACCAACTACTGCGAAGGCCTCGACCAGAAGCACAAGGAAGTGACCTGCCAACTTTGGGACCGCGACTTGCTCTTTGATCACGCCGGTGCACGCTCCGTGGACGGCAAGCGGCGACTCGTGGCACCAGAATGGGACTCGTAGCAACTTGCAGCCCGCGCCTGTACTCTGCTTAGCATGACCAAACATAAGGCTCCCGATCATCACGACGCCGATCTCGTCCTCAAGCTCTACGACCTACGCCGTGAGACTCTCATGCGCCAGTCACGCGACACCATCGCCAAGTTTTTCCCACGCACGTTTGACGACCTGTTGGCGCTGACCAAGCCTGACCACCCGAGCAACGCCGCGTGGCGTCAGGTATCGAGCTACTTCGAGATGGCCTTCAGCTTTGCCCGTCACGGCATCGCCAACCCGGACTTCCTGGCCGAAAATAACGGCGAAGGAATCTACCTTTTCGCCAAAGTTGCGCCGCACCTCGAACGCCTTCGCAAGGAAGTGTCGCCCGCGATGTTCGTCAATTCGGAGTGGGTCGTGAACAACAGCGAAATGGGCAAGCAGCGCTTCGACATGTTTAGCCAGCGCGTGAAGACGATGCTGGCCGCGAAGTAACCCACGCGCCACGCGCCTTCAGGCTGGCGATACCGTCGGCCAATAAGGGGCGCATAGCAGGATGCCCTCGTCGAAACGGGCGTGATAGCAGAACGCGCAGCATCCGCGCAACGCGCTCACGCAATGGCTCCACAAACCAAAGCCGCACGCCATGCCCGCGTGCTGTCATTGCGCGCTACAGCGCAACACTCATCAGCGTGCGAGCAGGTTGAGCAGGATGCGCGCGGCACCAGGGTTGCCTTGACTCAGTTGGCGATAGAGCACGAGTGAGCAATAGACAAAGTCGCCACGGCCATACTGGGTATAGAGCACTGCGCCCTGATTGGGTTTTTCGTCGCTGCTGTCTTTTAGTTCGAGTAGCGCGGTCCACGCAGGGTCCCACTTGACCGGGAAGTTGATGCCGCGCTCCTGCACCCAACCGACAAAGTCCTGCGCTGCGATCTTGTGCGGATACTGCCACAGCCGATGCTCCGGCTGCAGCAGCAATACGGCGGCATCCTCTTCGGTCGCACGCAGATCGCCAACGGCAAGCGGGAAAGGTGCTAGCAACGGATGCCCCGCACGCTCGTTCCATTCGCCGGCCTTGTGATACATCACCACCACGCGCCCACCGCTGCGGCAATACTGCAAAATGCGATCGCGGTGCTCCGCGAGTTCTGGCCGGTGGTTATATGCGCGGATGTCGAGCAGCAACGTCGTGAAGTCTTCGAGCCGCGCCGTTGCCAGTGCGTCGCGATCGAGTGCCACATAAGTGACACCGAGATCCGCGAGCGCCCGCTCCGTCGTGTCATCGGGACCGCGCACCAGGCAGACACGCATCCCCGGCGGCACAAAAACTTCCACCGGCACGATGCGCAGCGACGCCTGTTGATCGGCGATCTCCAGACGCAGCGAGGGTTCTGCGCCAAGTTCGCGCGCATCGATCGCAGCGCGCACCAACACGCGTGCTTCGCTGTGATCCGGCGACAGCGCGACGCGGCCGGGGATCGCTTCAGCCTTGATGCCAGGCCCCATCGCCAACCGGATCGGCGCGTCGAGGACCGCAACGCGCCGACTGCGCACTCTGGAACTGAAGATGCATTCGACGGACTTGCCCGCTGGCACCATCACCACATCGCGATCCCACTCGATCGACACTGGATCGACCACCGAGAAGGCGAGCCGCGGCTTTACCACCATCAGCACAGAGTCGAGCGCGAACTGCACCTCGAGCTGCACAAAGTCTGCTTCGGGGCCGGTTGCCCCAGCATTGCGGTTCTCAGACTTCACGGCGGGGCGGCCGGGGGCGGGCACGGGCGCGGGCGCGGGCGCGGGCGCGGGCGCGGGCGCGGGCGCGGGCGCGGGCACAGTGCCGCTCGACAAGCGCGGGTTGCCAGACCCTGCACCTGTCGCCACAACCGGCATCGCGTCATAGAGCGTGGTGCGAACGCGCGGCACAACCGGCTCGGCTGCGAAGTTACCGCAGTGCACATTCAAGTCCGTCAACCGGTCCATTCCGTGCACGACGACGTAGGCCTTGCCCTCGCCGCCGCGCGCCACTTCGTCGCTGTCGAGCCAAGCCTCAACGCGAACATTGGCGAGTGCGCACAGGATGCGTTGCAGCGCAGCCATGCGGCGTTCTGTCTCAACGATCACGCTGCGAGAAAACACCAAGGACCTGGCATCGACGGACACATCTTTCGTCTCGCGCAAACGCCGCAGCGACAGAAGCAATGTGCGCGCCAAGTTGGCGAGTTCCGCGCGCGGCATCTCGGCAGAAAGCCCCTGCATTTGCGCCGCGAGATCGCCGCCAAGCGTTGCGAACTGCGGGCGCACCCACAGCAACGGCGATGCTGCCTGCGATTTACTCGCGCCCTCTGGCAGCACCAACTGCCAATAATCTTTACCAACCTGCAGCGGTTCGTGTGCGCCCCATGGCCCCTGTGTCGCGTGCTGCGTCCAGGCACGATGCGCAATCCGCGCATAGGTCTCGCCGCGAATGGGATCAAGGTCGCTCGGGTCAAACACCAACTGTGCGGCCTCAGGGCTGCAACGCGAATACAGCGCCGGCACATGGAGACCCTGCCGCGCGCGCTCTTGCAGCACCTCGGTGATCGCCCAAAACGACGCGCGGTGATGCCCGTGCCCATGAGTCAGGTCGTGATTGGTGATCACAAAGTCCGGATCGACTTCATCGACAACCTTGCGCATCGCCGACAGCAGCGCGCCCTTGCCCCAAACGGCAAGCGTCTCGTCGAGCGTCTTGCTGTAGCCAAAGTCGCGCATCCCCAGCCAGCGCACTTCGACATCCATCATCGCCGATGCGCGCAACGTCTCGCGCACGCGCAGGCGCGCGAGATCATCGCCGCGCTCTTTGCCAATCGCGTTTTGACCGCCTTCACCGTAGGTCGAATAGGCCGTGACCACGTGCAGGCCATATCTGCTCCGCAGCATCGTGTTGGTGCGCGACGACTCATCATCGGGATGCGCCGCGATATTGAGCACCACACCGCTCGTTACCGCATCGAGCCGCGCTTGTTGAAGTGCAACGAGACCAGATTCTGATTCTGACACCTGCGCACGGGCGACCCCGACCACGACAAGCGCGAAGGCAAGCACGATGGAGCAGTAGTTCATCGCAGGCTCCGCAGGCGACGGCACGCTTCATCGAGCACTGGTAAATCGACCGCAAACTGAAAGCGCATACTGCGGACACCATCAGGCTTGGCAAAGAACAGGTGCCCTGGCACGGCGTTGATCTTGATCTTCTCGATCATCTTCAGCACCGCGGCATGCGGCAGAAGGTCACCAAGCACATTTTGATAGTCAGCAAGCACGTAGTAGGCCCCCTGTGGCGTCGAAATCGTGAAGCCAGCATCGCGCAACGCGGCGCAAAAGCGATCGCGCTTTTGTTCATAGCCATTCTGCAGGTCGCTGTAGAAGGACTGGGGCAATTGCTCCAGTGCACGTTGCACGCCGCGCTGCATCGGTCGCGCGGCGCAGACTTCCATCTGATCAAACACGATGCCGCACTTCTCGACGATCTCCTGCGGTCCGGCGATGAAGCCAACGCGCCAGCCGGTGATCGAGTAGGTCTTGCTAAACGAGTTCAGGGTCAGCGTGCGGTCGTGCAGGCCCTTCACCGAAGCCGGTGACACATGCTTGCGACCGTCAAAGCACATGTATTCGTAGACCTCATCGGTCAGCACCACGATATCGGTGCCCGCAAGCACCCTTGCTAGTTGTTCCAGCTCTTCGCGCGTCCACACCTTGCCCGATGGATTGCCAGGCGTGTTGACCACCACGGCGCGCGTCTGCTTCGTGATCGCCGCACGCAACGCCACCGGATCAAACGCGAGCGTGGCGCTGTCGAGCGGCACGGCGACCGGCACCGCATGAAACAGCGGCACCGTAGTCCAGTGGTAACTGTAGAACGGCTCGAACAGAATCACCTCGCAGCCCGGGTCAAACAGCGTCATGCCTGCGGCGAAGAATGCCCCAGAACTGCCGGAACAGATCGCAACATTCATCGGCCCATAGTCGAGCCCGTTGTGCGTCCGCAGTTTCTTTGCGACCGCGGCCCGCAACTCAGGCAATCCGGCATACGGCGTGTAGAGCTGCCGATCGCCGCCGGCCATGCATTCTTGCGCTCCCTCGAGCACCGGCCTTGGGGTGTCGAGATCACACACGCCCTGGCCCAGATTGATGCCGCCCTGCACGGCATTGATGACGAGTGTCAGCGACCGCAGCAGGTTGCCTTGATCGAGATGACGGCGGCGCGCGGCAGTCTGCGCAAATACCGAATGCGAAGTGGCGGAGAATGGGGTCATCGATTCTTTAGGTACCAAAATTCGGCCTTCCTCAGTGCGTCGGCGTTCTGCTCTGGCGGCAGACCAGCATCGATACCAAAATCCTCGCCGCTGATCGTGCGCAGCGCCAGCAATGCTGCGCGCCGTCGCTGTGGCAACTCCTCGCGCAACGCCACCAAGATAGCTGGCATGGCAGTTTTGCCGCGCTTGGCGAGTGCCTCGCCGCACTGTTGCACATCGGTATCCGACGAAGACGCATATAAGTTGGCGAGGAGCAACACGCGCGACCCAGTGACTGCACCAGGGACTTTGCGAAAGCCACGCCGCAAGAACAGGATCGCAAACGCTGTCGAGGCCGGATCACCGCCGTATTGGCGAGCCTTGAGCATGCCGCCCGCTGCTGGCCCGTTGGACCAACCGCCGCCAGGCTGCTGCTCCTGCACCAGCATCGCTGCGCCAACTTGATACCAATCGAGATCCGCGAGCTGCTCCACATCGCACAGGATGGCTGCGCGTTCGAGCCCGTAGTGGAAGTAATAGGACCACCGCGTAGCCGGATCGCCGATCGCCTTGCGCTGTTTTGTCAGGAACGACCACCCATTTTTGATCCGGCCGTCAAGTTCGGAGTTACTCTGATTTTTTTTCTCGAGCGCCTGACGACACACAGCGAGCACCGCGATGCCGGCAGCCGTCATCGATGGATACGCATCGCCGTCGGTGCTTGCCAGATAGCCAAAGCCGCCATCGTTGTGCTGCGCAGAGCCAACCTCCGCGGCTAACCCCGTCCAAACTCGGCGCTCAATCGCAACGCCCATGCTCGCTGCGGCGCGGAGGCCGAGTGCTCCATACTGGGTGTTGCTGAGATCCCATTGCTGCGGCACTTTTTCGTAACCAAAGGCCGACTCATGGCGATGCATCAGCAACTTTTTGCAGTCGCTGGCAGCAGCCACCTTGCGGTCTGGATAATCAGGCCAAAACTCCATCACCATGAGCCGCAGCGACAGATCGTAGGTCTGCTCGCAGTTGGCGCTGGCAAGCCGCGCTAGCCCAAGCGACAACGGCACATTTTCAGGTGCTACACCATCGTGCAGTGCGGCGAGGCACAGCAGAGCGCGCATGCCGGGCGAGGCATCGGTCTGGTTGCTCAAGTGAGCGAGCAGCGGCTTTCGCGCCTGGTCGAGCGCCGTTTTGATCCGCGCATCAAGGCCCTCGCCTTGTGCAGCAAGCACCGAAGTCGACAGGAACAGTAGCCATGGCAGCAAGGCGCTCTGGCGTGCGATGGGGAAAGACATGCGAGGCGGCATACTACCGCAAGCTGCAGGGTGCGTGGTTGCCCGGCAAACCGCCATCCCTCATTCTGTTCACGCACGGCCGACATACGCACTTTCATGACCATCACCGCCATCACAGGTAGTTCAGGATTTGTCGGCAAGGCGCTGGTGACGGTGCTGCGCGCACGCGGCCACGAAGTGCGGCGCTTTGTCCGCCCCAGCAGCGGCAGCAGCAGCGACACCGACACCGATGCGATTGCTTGGGACCCAGCCACCGGCAAGATCGATGCAGCGCGCTGTGCGGGCATCGACACAGTGATCCATCTCGCCGGTGAAAATGTTGCCAGTGGCCGCTTTACCAAGCTGCGAATGCACAACATCGATAACAGCCGCGGGCCAGCGACGCAGAAGCTCTGCCGATCGCTCGCAAACCTGCCATCACCACCTCGCACGCTGCTCAGCGCCTCCGCGATTGGCTACTACGGCGATCGCGGTGCGGAGTTGTTAACGGAGCAAAGCGGCTCAGGTGCTGGCTTCCTCGCCGATGTCGGACGCGCATGGGAGGCGGGCACCTCGCCGCTTGCCGCTGCCGCCGCGCGCATAGTCCACCTGCGCATCGGCATCGTGCTCGATAAGCATGGCGGCGCCCTGCGACGCATGCTGCCAGCATTCCGACTTGGACTCGGCGGCAGACTCGGCAACGGTCGCCAATACATGAGCTTCATTACGCGCACCGACTTGTTGGCCGCGATCTGCTTCCTACTTGAGCGCAACGACATTCGAGGCCCCGTCAACTGCGTCAGCCCACAACCGGTGGACAACCAAACGTTCACCCGGTCGCTCGGCAAGGCATTGCATCGGCCTGCGATCCTGCCGATCCCTTTGTTCGCGCTACGGCTGTTGTTTGGCCGCATAACGGATGAGGCGCTGCTCGCAAGCCAGCGCGTGCTACCGGCGGTGTTGCAGCAGCACGGTTTTTCTTTTCAGCATCATGACATTGACCGCGCCTTGCGGGCCGCGCTCGCCTGAAACACCGGCGCGCGTCAGTTGCCGATGACTAGATCCATTGCGTTGGTGAGCCCAAAGTTTGCGCCAAACAACACCGCCTGCGTCTTCATCGGCAGGCCCGCAAGCGCGATGTCGTTGGGAACTGAATAGGTCCAAGTGTTGACGATGCTGCCGACTTGCAGTGGCAGTTGCAGCACGGCAATGGAATTGGTGTTGAGCAAGATTGTGTAAGCGTCAAAGGGCACCGTCGCAGCGCCAGTAAAACCGTAGACCGCAGCGGCCGAGAACCCCGTGCCAAAGGTGACCACGCTCGCCGTCGCTGTCGTGCCAAGGCGCGGCGCAGAAGCCGTAAAGTTGGCGTTGAGGTTGCCCGCGCCGGTGCGCAATGTCGCTGACGCGACCGGCCCTGCCAGCACATAAAGCGATGGCCTGAGCGAGAGCATCGTGCACCGCATGCGCCGTGCCTGCTCCTGCGAAAAACCAGTCATGCAGGAGTCATCCGTGTAGTCCATGTAGTTGCGGATCGGATCTGCAGCGACACAACTGACAGCGCCGACCGGACAACCGAAGCGCGCCGTGGATTCTGAGTTGGTGTCACAGATAGTGTCGCCTGTCGTGTAACACGATGCTGTGGCACACCCGCCTTGAAAAGTGTGGTAGAGGCCCAGATAGTGCCCCACCTCGTGGGTGCATGAGCGACCCTGATTGTATGGCGCACCACCCGATGCGTTGCGGCCGAATGCGCTGGAAAGAATGACCACGCGATCCGCGGATGTGCCGGGGGCGCCATTCTGCGGCACCCATGGGACATAGCCGAGAACCCCACCACCACCGCAACTGTTCGTGTAGATATTTAGGTAGCGCTGCGGGTTCCAGGCAATCGTCAACCAATAACTGCCACTGTCTGCATACCACGTCGAGTTGATATATCGGCGAATGCCAGTGGTTGCGGCGCCAGCGGGGTCCGTGGTCGCTAGAAAGAACTCGATCTTAGCGTCAACACCAGGTGCTCCTGGCGTGCCGGCGACCGCGCGGAAGTCTTCATTGAGGATTGCAATCTGACTCTGCACAGCAGCATCTGTCAGGTTGCCCTGCCCCGTGGTGTTAGAGATTACATGCACGACCACTGGGATGCGCCAAATCGCCGACGGCGCATAGGCGGCCGTAGGGTTCGTCTGAAAACTATCGCAATCGGGATTGTCGGCGCCAAAACCACCAGCTCCTTGCATCACGGTCGGCGTGCCGCACCGGTGCAGGTTGGTACCTGGGATTAGCGACTGGGCCTCGAAGACCGGGCCGACTTGCTGGGCAGAAAGCGAACCAACAATGAGGAGCCAGAGGGAAAGACAGGGGAGATTATTCATGCACACCGGAGGAACTAGGCGTCCGTTAAGCTTTCGTTGCAGCAGGCTAACCGAAACGAAGGCAGACGAGTATGGCACAGAACACCTTGGGAATTACCCAGAACATTCGCCAACCGGATTGACGTAATCCACGAAGTCATTGTTCCATCGTTATTACGGCCCATCGCGTCATGCGATCCAAGTCCTAGTCTGCGATTTCGCCTAAACGCACCTCGTCGTGAGCAAGGCGCGCTGGCCTCGGACCAGCGGCCATCGGGAAAGCACTCGAGCGCAAAGCTAAAGCTCTTTCCGGCACGGCGCTGCGGCCGTAAATCCTTCCCCACCATGCTGCGCCCGCACCTGCTGATCACAGCCGTTCTATCCATCGCGTTCGCTGCTGCACAGGCGCCACCAGACAAGCAAGCGGGCAGCGGCAGCCTGCAGGAAGTGCAGGACTTCCAGGCTTGGCTGAAGGACTATCACATCGGCGCGATTCGCCTTGCGAAGGACGGCGCCATCGACCAGGCAGCACTCGATCAAGTCGAGCACCGAATGCAATTGCTCGCGCAGGCAAACACCCTGGTCGCCGCCAAACTCCTCTTTGCAGCAGCGAGCACGCTGCCGCAATCGGCAAAGGCGATCAACAGCACCGAACGCATCGACTTCTACCGCGAACTGCAGCCATGGCGCGTGCAGATGGCCGCCGCAAAGGCCCTGCGCACGATGACCACGGGAGGCTTGATGCCGTGGCTGCTCGGCATGCTCGACAGCAAAAACTTGCGCGGCAAAGATGGCGCACAAGACCAACTCAATGCCACCGCCGTGCTGCGCGTGCTCGCTGGCCATACGAGCCTGGAGGCGCGATTGGCGCTGGCAAAGGCGAGTCAGTCGATGCCACCGGAACTGCGGGTGCGCGCCGTGATGGCACTTTCGGAACATCCGTTGCTCGACGAAGCCTCCCTGCTGATCGACCTGCTGAAGGACGCGGAGCCGAGCGTGCGGATCGCTGCTGCTGATGGCGTCGGCGCAGCGTTGCAACCGTTCGTCGACGAGTCGCTCGGCAAGACTCCGGATGCCGCAACTTTGTTGCTGCGCGATCAGGCGATTGCCAAGCTGACCGGCCTGCTCGTGCGCGATGCCGTGTGGCAAGTGCGAACTGCGGCGGCCTATGCAATCGCCGGCATGAAGTGCAAAGCGTCCGTGCCCGCCATAATCGAAGGCCTGAAGGCCGAACTTGGCCGCAAGCAGGACCCGTGGGCGATGGACCTACGGTTGCACCGCATCCTCGAGGGCCTAACTGGCCAGACCGTAACGCCGGGGGACATTCGTCCGTGGGAGGATTTCTGGCAGAAGGAGGGGCCGGGCTTCACCGTGGCAAAGCAAGGCACGCCGATCGCCAAGCAATCGACGCCGAGCAAATACGGCAAGTTCTTCAACTTGCAGATTGAGACCGACCGCGTGCTGTTCGTCGTCGACTTCAGCGGTTCCATGGCGGAAACGATCGAGCTCAAAACGAGAACGACAGGCGTTGCGGCTGGCCAGCAAACCACCAAAGCGAACCTGGTCGTCCAAGAACTCAAGAAGCTGATCCAGTCGCTGCCGGATGGGACGCTGTTCAACATCATCGTGTTTAGCGACGAGGTGCGCGTATGGCGCGAGGACCATGGCCGCCCAGCCCTCGTGAAGCTAGCTGACGAGACGCGCGACGACCTGCTCGGTAATTTCCTCGACAGCCTAAGGCCAAGCGGCGGGACCAATCTCTACGGCGGGCTCGCCAAGGCGCTCGAGTTCGGTGGCCGGGGTGTCTACGACAAATATTACGCCGCAGCGTTCGACACGCTCTACGTCATTACCGATGGCGCACCGAGCTGTGGCGAGGTTACTGACAAGGAAGAAATCCGGCGGCGGGTGCGCGAGGCCAATCGCCTGCGCAAAATCACGCTGCACTGCATCACGTTCGGCAACAAGAATGACACAGACTTCCTCGGTCCATTGGCCGAAGAAAATGGTGGCCGTCATATCCACATTGATTGATGTAATTGCCTGCGTCCATACCAACCGCTAGGCCGCATCATAAAGGCCGATCTATCACCCTTGATGGCAAATATTTGGCGCAGCCGATTCTCTCTTCCGAAAAAGTTGGCGGTTCGCTAGTGTGGTTAATGATGATAGCCGAGCGCCAAATCTAGTTTTCCTGAGAACTAATACGAGCCATCGGCCTTGATCATTGCGTAGTGGCAGTGTCCCAACCAATCCCCCCTCAAATGTTTGATTCCGAACCCGAACCCTCCATGTCTGCGAAAGACTTCGCGCTACGCGAACTCCGCAGCAACTCCGAACTGAGCCTGGCCGAGGTGAGCCAGCGCGCTCGCTTAATCGGGCTCTTCATCCCGCCCTACCTTTACGCTACAGCGCGCCGCGAGCTGGGATTGTTGCCCAAGGTGGAATCGGTGCCAACGACGATCGACGCGCATGAAATCGACGCCGAACTCGCCGCTGCCGACGACGCGATCGCTGGCGACAGCTTCGACCACGAGATCAGCATGGCGGAAACCGGCTTCCAAAGCGCAGCGCCCCGTGCTCACACGCATTCCGAACCGAGCTTCGCAGCAGACAGCACTCTGGCGCAGGCGGACATTGCTGACCCGGTCATAAAGCCAAAGAGCAGCGGCTTTCAGTTTGCCGTTGATTCGCTTCGCATCACTCCAGGCCTCAGCTACCAGGACCTCAAGTTGCGCGCCTCGATGGCCAGCCTGTCACTGCCGCCAATCGTCTATGGCCGCGCCAAGGCACTGCTCGGGCTGGTGCCAACGAAGCCGCGCACTCCCAAGGTGCGCGTCAGCGATGCACCGCGTTCCCTGCTGCAAGGTGAATACGTGCAACCGGGTTTGAGACAGGGCTTCGTAGACCTGCCCAAGCAGGGCCAGATGTCGGGGGCGATCTCGGAAAGCCTGCGCCAGATCGAGCAACTCGTCACCTCAGTGCGAGAACTCGAGGCCGAGAACCGCCACCTGCGCAACGCGCTGCAAGCCGCGTATTCGATGGCAACCGCGGCAATCGAAACGGCGGAGTGAACCTAACTCTTGCGATTGCTCGTCGATTAAGCTGCTCATCGCTAGGGATATCCTCACCACTTGAACGCCGCCCGTTGCGGGGCGGGACGAGCCTAGGCCTCAACGAAAACTTGCGAGCAGTTGCTCGGCCGAACGCGCCGCGCCTTCAAGTGTCGACGGCAATCCAACCGCCGTCCAATCGCCACAGACGCGCAGGTTGCGCGGGCCAAAAGCCAGTCGCCCGGGTGCTGGCCGCATGGCTGCAGCACCCGGCGCCGCAACGATTGTGGCGCGCGCTTCCTTGCTGATGCGAACGCTCGCGCTGCGCAACTCGATTTCGGGATAGTGCCGCGCCATCTGCGTGCGCGCTTGCGCCTCGATCTCCGCAACCTTGCAGCCATCTAGCTGCCGACAGCCGCCGGCGAGCAGCGCAAACTCCCCCCGCCGCGCGCCCGGCGTGCGGTAGAGAAAGTGAAACGGCTCGCCAGCGACCAACGCCGTGAGCAACCCTTCGTCGGGTGGTGCTTGCGCATCGTCAATCGCAAAGTAGGCGCTGACCAGCGGTGCCGATGCCAACTGCGCAAACGGCGGCGAGCCGCCGAGCAGCGGCGCCAACGCATGCCACGGCAACGCGGATACCACTTCCGTGTCCGCGCCGATGTCGAGCCTGCGGCCACTGCCAAGGTCCAGCGCCGTGATCCGCTGCCCGGCCACCGTTAGTCCGCTCACCCGCGCATGCAGTTGCACATCAATGCCCGCATCTGCAAGCACCCGCACTGCCGCCTCGCCGACAATCTCGCCCCACGGCCGCTGCGGGATCCAGAATGCGCCAGTCGCAGCACTGCCGAAAAAGGCTTCGCGCATGGTCGCCTGAAACACCAACGCCGAAGCTTCATGCGGCTCGACGTTCATGATCGCGCGGCACAACGGCTGCCACAACCACTCGGCTGGCGCGCCTATTTGCCCGTGCTGTTGCAGCCAATGCGCCAACGTCCATTCGCTGTTTGCCGGGCGTAACAAAGCCCCAAGGCCGCGCAGTGCGGCGAGGCGTTGCCGAAGCGGCCAGGGCATCTTCCACAACGCAAACGGCATCGACAACGGCACCGGCAACCGGCCGAGTGCGAGCCGCGCGCGCTGTCCCTGATTGGTGCGATACGCAACTGTCAACGACTGCGCCGCAGCAAAATACGGCTCCGTGCCAAGCCGTCGCAGCAACGTGCGCATCGCGCGGTAGCAACCAAGCATCACATGCGGCCCGTTGTCGAGGCGACGCGCCGAATGCCGATCGACAAACGAAAACGTGCGGCCGCCGAGCCAGCCATGCGATTCGAGCAGCGTGACCTGCAATCCAAGGTCGCGCAGTCCGAGCGCCGCAGCAATGCCCGCTACGCCACCACCGAGCACGATCGCACGCAAAACGCCGCTACTCACCCGCCGACTCCGAGCAACACACACATCGACAACCAAAACTTGCGGCCCCGCGCCACGCGCAGGCGACCGACGCTCAGGTTGCCGCCGCGCAGAGCAAGCAATCGCAGCAAGTCGCGATAAATAGCGCCCATGATCCGCGCCGGCAGCAATCGCCGCCGCATTCGCCACGGCAAGCGGCGCAGCGCGGCATCCGCCTCAGCAAAGCGCTCGCGCGCGATCAGTGCGATGCGCTCACACACCTGCGCCACCGGCCCGCCGCTCTCGTAGGCCATCGTTGGTCCGCTGCCAAGCAGCCACAACGGGTCAACGCGGCACTCGTGCAGCCATTGGGTTGGCATATACACACGCCCCATCTCGGCATCCGCTTTGATGTCGCGCAAGATGTTGGTCAACTGCAGCGCGCGGCCAAGCCGTTCTGCAAAATGCTCGGCATCGGCACCGTTTGCACCTAGTACCGGCAGACAACCGAGCCCGACCGCCGAGGCGACGCGATGGCAATAGACCTCCAGCGCATCGAGCGTCCGGTAGGACACCGTGTGCAAGTCCATCGCCATGCCGTCGAGCAGTTCGCGCAACGGCGCCACCGTGCTGCCAAAGCGCGCAAACGTTTGTTGCAACGCCGCGCCGATTGGCGTGGTCGGCGTGCCGCGCTCGGCGCGTTCCAACTCGGCCCGCCAAAACGCGAGCCGCTGTTCGCCTTCGCTTGCGGAGTTCGCATCGTCAACCGCATCGTCAGCGACGCGACAAAACGCGTAGATCGCCGTCATGCCGGCGCGCCGCGGCCCGAAAAGCAGCGCAAACCCCGCGAGAAAACTCGAGCCCGAGCGCGCGGTGACCGCTTGCGGCGTCAACTGCTGGTCCGCGACCGAAGTCATCACTTGCCTCCGCCAAAATCCGGCGCGCCACGCAGCACGAGTCCGCCAAGCAGCGCGCCAAGCTGCCTTCGCTTGCTGAGCTTCACTTGCACGCCCAGTACATCGCCCCCCGCCCGCCGGATCATCGCCAACACCGCCGCGGCAGCGCGCAAGATCGCGCGCAGCTCAAGCCGCAGCCGGCCACGCACCTGCTGAATCAACGGCCAGCCCGCGACGAACAACTCGGCAATGCGATCGGCCCAATAGAGCACCAGCGCCCGAACCGCCGGGTTGGCATGCGGTGCGCGCAGTTGCGCCTCGGTCACACCAAAGCGCGCGAGATCCTGACTCGGGAAATAGATGCGGTCGCGCAAGTGCAAGTCGGCACCAATATCCTGCAGGTGGTTTAGCAACTGCAAGGCTGTGCAAATCTTGTCGGACAAGTGCATAAGCCGCGCGTCAGAGTAACCACTCACGCGCAAGACCAGCCGCCCAATTGGATCCGCCGAGCGTCGGCAGTAGTCAAACAAGGCAGGCTCGTCGTAGCGACCCACCAAAAGGTCCTGCGCAAACGCATCGAGCAAATCGGTGAACAAAATCACCGGCAGCGCGCATTCGCGGATCGTGCTAGCGAGGTCGACGAACAGTGGCGTCGTGCAAGCGCCGTCCAGATGCAAAAGGAAGTCGCGCCGAAAAGACGCCAACGCGGCGGCATCGCGCAGTTCATCAGCCAGATCATCGGCGGTCCGCGCAAATGCGTAGATGCGATGCAGATGCCGGCGCGCAGCCTTGGGCAGCAGCCAAGAACCCACGGGAAAGTTCTCGTAGTGCTGCGCCGCAAGGGCGAGCGGGTCTACCGCGGGAGCGGCAGCCGGATTTTTCAGCGATTCGGTCGTCACCAACAGCGATTCCAAGACACAGAGGATCAGAACAAGTGACAAAGAGAAAGGAAACCACCATGGAGATCGACTTCGACTCTGCCGATCGCGTCTCAGACTACGTGACTGTGCCGCAAGGCACCTACCTTTGCCGCGTGGCAGAGGTCCGCCCTGGAGCGACCCGCGCCGGTGACGAACGCTGGTCGCTGCGACTGGTCGTCGCCGAAGGGCCGCATGTTGGCAAACAAGCGGCCTGGGACAGCCTAGTGTTTAGCACGCGAGGCCGCGCCCGCGCCCGGATCGTGCTGGCAGCACTTGGCCTACCCGCCAAAGGCAAGGTCAGCCTGCAACCGGGCGAACTCGAAGGCCGGCAAGCCTTCGTACAAATCCGACCATCCGAGTATGCCAGCCCCGGCGGGGACCTCATACGCCGCAATGAGGTGCCCTACGAAGGCTATCGCGCTGCAGAAGGCCAAAACCGGCACGCTGGGTCACTTAGTGACTCGCATGTTGACTCAGGCGGTGACTCAGGCGGTGACTCAGGCGGCTTCGACAAGGGCGCCGAAGCGCAGATCAGCAGTAATTCGAGTCTGGGCCATTCGAATGGGGGCCATTCGAGTCTGGGCCATTCGAATGGGGGCCATTCGAGTCTGGGCCATTCGAATGGGGGCCATTCGAGTCTGGGCCATTCGAATGGGGGCCATTCGAATTGGGGCGAGTCGAATGGGGGCGGCGGTTCCGACGACCACCCCAGTGCTGGCGCTAAAAAAACCAGCCGACGCGAGCGCCAAAGTCCGCCGCTGGCCGACGAGATCCCGTTCTAACGTGCGGCGGCACCGTTCTGTTCACACCGTTCTGTTCACACCGTTCTGTTCACACCGTTCTGTTCACACCAGCGGCTCGCTAGCATCCTGCCCGTGCAGCTGAGCCGTCGCATCGACGATCTGCGCGCCGCAATCCGGCGTGCAGATCACCTCTACTACAACGTTGGCCAGCCCGAGCTGACCGACCTTGAGTACGACCGCATGTTCCGCGAGTTGCAAGCAGTCGAAGGGTTGCACCCCGAACTGTGCGCCAAAGACTCGCCGACACAACGCGCGGGCACACCGCTGCCAAAAGGCAGCAGCTTTGAAACCGGCAAGCACCTGCAACCGATGGGCAGCATCGAATCGTTGATGTCGAGCGACGAAGTGCGCGACTTCGACGCGCGCGTCCACCGGCTATTGGACTTGCCAGAAAGTGAGCCGCTGCCTTGGGTATGCGAGCCCAAACTCGACGGAGTCAGTGCCAGCCTGCTCTACGAGGATGGCAAACTGGTGCGCGGCCTTTCGCGCGGCGATGGAGAGTCCGGCGAGGACATCACGCAAAACCTGCGCACGATTCGCAACTTGCCGCTGCACCTGCTGGGTAATGGGTCGCTGGGCAGTGGGTCACTGGGCAGTGGGCCATTCCCCAAACAAATCGAGATCCGTGGCGAAGTGATCCTGAGCAAAGTTGAGTTCCGCCAACTGCAGGAAAACGAGGCAACTTCATCCGATGGCACCTTTCGCAACGCGCGCAACACGGTCGCCGGCACGCTCAAACTGCTCGACCCACGCACGGCACGGAAGCGGCCGCTCGACTTCTTGGCCTTCGCCATCGGCCACGCCGACGGTGTGAGCTTTACGACACACGATGAGTTTCGCGCCGCACTAGCCATGTGGGGCTTCCAGGTCGCCGAGCCCTATGCGCGCTGCAACGGCATCGACGAAGTGCTCGCGTTTCGCGATGACCTCGAACAACGGCGCGACGAACTAAAATACGAACTCGACGGCATCGTCGCCAAGATCGACCGCATGGACCTGCAGCAGAAGCTCGGCCGCACTTCGCGCACGCCGCGCTGGGCCCTCGCCTACAAGTTCGCCGCCCGGCTAGCGAGCACGCGCGTTTTGCGGATCGGTGCGCAGGTCGGGCGCACTGGAGCGATCACACCAGTCGCGCAGTTGGAGCCCATCGAACTAGCTGGCGTCACCGTGCGCAACGCGTCCCTGCACAACTGGGGGCTGGTCGCCGAACGCGATGTGCGCTGCGGCGACACCGTCGAAATCCAACGCGCCGGCGACGTCATCCCCGAAGTGGTGCGCGTGTTCCTCGAACACCGTCCCGCCGACTCAAAGAAAACCACCCCGCCTTCCTCGTGTCCTGCATGCAACGGTAGCGTCGAGGCGGAAGGCAAGTTTCTCTACTGCGGCAACCTCGACTGCAAAGATCAACTACGCGGCCGCATTGTGCACCTGGCGGGCCGCCGCGCGTTTGACATCGAAGGCCTTGGGCCAAAGCAAGTGGAGCAGCTCCACACCGAAGGCATCGTGCAACGCCTCGAAGACCTGTTCGCGCTCGGTGCAAGGCGGGCGCAACTTGCAGCGCTCGACCGTTGGGGCGAGAAAAGCACCAACAATCTGCTCGACCAACTCGAACGCAGCAAGTCGCCGGCACTCGCGCGCTTCCTCCATGGCATTGGCATTCGCCACGTCGGCGAGCAGACGGCGAAAGACCTTGCCGCGCACTTCGGGTCACTCGACCGGCTGCAGGCGGCGACCAAAGAGCAACTGTTCGAAGTCGATGGCGTCGGCGAAGAAGTCGCTGCGTCGATCGAGCACTTCTTCGCTGCACCACAAAACCAACGCACGTTGCAGGCACTGTTCGCAAGTGGTGTATGCGTCCAACAGCAGGCGGCCCGCGAACTGGGACGACTGTCGGGACGCGTGTTCATGTTTACCGGCGGGCTTAGCTCGATGTCGCGTGACGACGCGAAGGCGATCGTCGAACAACTCGGGGCAAAAACCGCGGGCAGCATCAGCAAGAAGGTGACCGACGTGGTGGCCGGCACGGACGCGGGCAGCAAACTGCTGAAGGCACAATCGCTTGGCCTGCGCATCTTGACCGAGGCTGAGTTTCAGTCCCTCGTGGCTACCAAATGACGATCTCGATGCGCCACCTGACTCGCTTGCTGCTGCTCGGCATAGCCGTAGGTGTCATCCTCTATCTTGGCTATCTTGCCTTCGGCCTACTCGGATGAACCACACAGCCGACGAACCGCACGATCGGCAACTAGAACTGGATCGGCAAATGTCGACTCACCCAAAGTGACCCCACGCGCCCCGCGCATTGCCCATAAGGCAACATCGCTGCCAACGTCACGGCCCGCAGCGCAGCCGACATCGCTGGCAACGTCACTGCCGACATCACTGCCGACACCGCCGTGCGCCCCGCTGACCACTTCGCCACTCGCCAGTAACAGCAACGCATCACGGCCCGCAGCGCAGCCGACATCGCTGGCAACGTCACTGCCGACATCACTGCCGACAC
>BJHM01000038.1 GCA_014192625.1 Planctomycetota bacterium | reverse complement strand
CAAGGCTAGTTCGCAACGGGCCGTTCGCGGCCTGCGCCCTGCGTCATGCGTCATGCGTCATGCGCCCTGCGTCGTCCTGCGTCCTGCGCCATGTGCCCTGCGTCCTGCGCCCTGCGCCCTGCGTCATGCGTCATGCGTCCTGCGTCTTGCGCCCTGCGTCCCGCGCCCTGCGTCATGTGCCCTGCGTCGCCCTGCGCCCTGCGTCTTGCGCCCTGCGTCCCGCGCCCTGCGCCATGTGCAGCGCGGTGAAGAAAGTGAGCGGCTTTCCAATCCTTGCGGGCGATCGGTCAGAGTGATTGTGGCTGCGTCGGCGGAAGTGGCTCTTTCCCTGCCATGGGTTTGGCAATGACGCGACATGTCATGCCGACACGAAGTTCGCCACCATTCAAAATGCGGCCATAAACGCCGCCGCGCTGCCCTTCGCGTAGTGCCGCTTGCAGGCCTAGGTGGCCATGGTCGTCCATCAGTTCGCAAGGGCGCGTCTCGCCGGTGATGGCGACCCGCACTAGGCCAAGGTGCAGTTCGCAACCGATGGCAGCAGCGAGATCCACGCCGGCGATCATCACGTTGGCGCGGCGGAAGCGAGGATCCAGCGCGCTGCCGAATGTGTGACATGCAGAGTCCCACGCCTCGCGCGAAAGAATGGTGATCTGACGACGGCCGCCAAAGGCGTGATCGCCAACCAGTCCCTGATCAGCGATTGCCGTCGCATGGGTAACGGCCTCCACCGGCGAGCGCGCTGCTGGTCGCAGCCAGATTGCTTCAATCGTGCCAGTCATTGTTTTTTGTTGCTCCGCCAGCAACTCTGCAAGTGGTCGTTGATGATGCCGGTGGCCTGTAGATACGCGTAGACAATCGTTGTGCCGACGAAGCGAAAGCCGCGCCGCCGCAATGCCTTGCTGATCGTGTCCGACAGTTCGCTGCTGGACGGCACCACTTTCATGCTCCTGCGGATTTTGCGTATTGGCGTGCCGCCGACAAATGACCACAGCCACGCTGCAAAGGTGCCGTGTTCTCGTTGCAGCAAGAGAAACGCCTTCGCATTGCTGACCGCCGACTCGATCTTCAGTCGGTTGCGCACAATGCCTTCGTCTTGCATCAGCCTTCGCCGCTTTGCAACGGTGAAGCGCGCGACCTTGCGCGGATCAAAGCCTGCGAAGGCAAGGCGATAAGCGGCGCGCTTCTTCAGGATCGTGATCCAACTCAGGCCTGCTTGTGCGCCTTCAAGTGTCAGCATTTCAAAAAGATGCGTGTCGTCGCGTGATGGCACACCCCACTCCGAGTCGTGATAGGTTTCGTAGAGCGGGTCGTTGCCGCACCAGGGGCAGCGCTTTTGCGCGGCCATAGGACTCACCCGCAGGCGCTCCCGACCAACGCTTCGACAGCCGCGACTTCTTTTGGGATGCTGGCGGTAAGCACCTCCGCGCCAGACTCGGTGCAGTGGATATCGTCTTCGATTCGCACGCCACCAAAGCCGCGCAAGCTGTTCATCGCCAAGAACGACTCGGCTAACGCCCAGTCGACCTCTTTCTTCCATTGCTTGCGAAACTTCGCGTCATGCAGAATGGCTGGCACAAAGTAGATGCCGGGCTCAATCGTAAAACACATGCCCGCCTTGAGGTCGATGTCGAGTCGCAGGTATTGCGTGCCAAACTGCGAGCTGCGCGTGCGACCCTTCTCGTAGTGAACCTGATCGCCGAAGGCTTCCATGTCGTGCACATCGAGGCCGATCAAGTGGCCCACTCCATGCGGGAAAAACAGCGTGTGCGCCCCGCTCTCGACCAGTGCATCCGGGCTTCCCTTTAACAGTCCCATCGCAACGAGGCCTTCGGTCAGCACGCGCGCCGCGAGCATGTGCAGGTCACGGTAGCGCACGCCCGGGCGCACCGCCGCGATCGCGGCCTTCTCGGCGGCCAGCACGATCTCGTAGACCTCGCGCGCTTCCGGCGCGAACTTCCCGCTCACTGGCCACGTGCGCGTCACGTCGCCGCAATAACCCGCAGCATTCTCGGCGCCCGCATCCAGCAGCACGAGGTCCGTATCGAGCAGCATGTTGTGATGTGCATGGTTGTGCAGCACTTCGCCGCGCACGCTGCAAATCGTGTTGTAGGCAGGCACGCAACCGCGCTTGGCAAACGCGCCCTCGACAAAGCCGACCAGCTCTTGTTCGAGGATGCCAGCGCGCGTGCGTGCCATTGCCAGCACGTGACCTTGCTGCGTGACAGCAGCAGCAGCGCGCATCGAGGCCAGTTCTTCGGGATGCCGCAAGAGGCGCAGGTTGGCGATTGCTTGGATCAACTCGGGATTGGCCACCTTCGCGCTGTCGTAGAAGTCGAGCGTTTCTCCGGTGATGGCACATGCCTCAGCAGTGGCGCGCGGATCGGGGATCGCCAGCGTGTGTGCCTTGCGCTTGCCGAGCTTCTTCTTCACCAGCTTTGCGAGATCCGCGCGTCGCTCGACGGAAGTCACGCCGATGAACTTCTTGATGTCGGCAAAGCTCGGCACTGGGCCGTGCCACAGTGCGTCGGTCGGCGTGCGCTCGTCGAGGAACAGCGTGACCGACTTGTCCTTCGGATCGAATAGTGCTGCGGCGTTGGCTTCCGGACTTGGGAAGAAAAACAGGAAGGTGCTGTCGGCGCGGAATGGCGACCAGTTGGCGGGATAGTTGCGTGCGATCCAGCTTCCGGCGAACAGCAGGACGGGCGTATCGATGGATGCGAGAAACTCGGCGCGGCGATGCTTGTGATGTGGCAGGGTTGGCATTGGTCGTCCTGCGAACAGCCTAGCGTTTGCAGGTGTCGTGGCCATGCGCCGATCGGGTTCACGCGCTTCGCCGGCAACCGGGGACTGGTATTTGGCAAAAAGCGCGGCCTGCCTAAATTGTCACTTGCCATACTTGCCGATGCCGAACTGCCCGAAGGCTCCATGCCAAAAAAAGTATTGCTCGCGGTGTTGGTGCTTGTTGCTCTTGCCGCAGGCGCGGCCCTGCTGCTGCGCGGCGGCGGTGCGGTGCGACCCGATGCGTCGCCTGCGCAATCGAGCACAATCGAACCTGCCGCGCGTGTCACGGCCGCCGCCGCCGATGGGCTCGCGCAGGATCCGGCACTCGGCATCGTGCCGCCAAATAGTGTGCGCACTGCCTCTCCGGTAGCGCCTTCAGCGAACCTTGTGAGCGTGAAGATTCGCGGCCGCATAGTTGATCAAAAGTTCGCCCCGCGTGCCGGTGTCGAACTGCAGTTAGCCAGTTGGGGCACGGATGCGTCTCTGATGCTGTCGCTGAGTGAGACTGCGGGCAAAGCCACAGACGAAACCTGCAGGACTGCGCTCGATGGCAGCTTTAGCTTGCCACTCGCTGCCGGTCGCAGGGGCGAACTGCGCGTCGTTGCTGCTGCGTTCGTGTTTGAGTGCGGCCAAGTCATGGTGGCCAGCAACGCGGACAAGGATCTCGGCGATCTCGTGACGTTCACCGCGAGTCGGGTGTCGGGTGTTGTGCGCAATGCTGCAGGTGCGCTGGTTGCAGACGTAAAAATCACCGCCGACACAGACTTGTTTTCGTTTCGTACGCAATCGCAATCGACCAGCGGCCTGGACGGTAGCTTCACAATCGAGGGCCTCAAGTCCGGCACTTGGCATTTGCGCACGGTGAGCGAGCTGTTTTTGCCGGCTTCGGTTGATGTCGAAATCGCGGTCGAGGAGCACAAGACCGGTATCTCGCTGCTGGTAGTTCGCGGCAAAGCAATTGCCGGCCAGGTGCTCGATGAACGGCTTGTGCCGGTGGCTGGCTTCAAGGTTGGTAGCAATCGCAAGGAAGCGCGCGGCGCCATGTCGGTGCAGCGCTTCTCGCAAGCCGAGGCGACGACGACCGACGGTGGTGGCTACTTCACACTTGCCAATCTCGAAGGCGAGACGGTCTCCGTGCGCGCGTTTGGCAAGGGCTACACATCCGCGTCCGAGGCCGCAGTGGTGGTTGGCACTGGCAACCTCGTGCTGCGGGTGCGAAGGGTCGGTTCGATTGCTGGAGTGTTGCGCGACGGCGCAGGAAAGCCGATTGCAGGCAGCAGCGTTTCGGTTGCAGAAGTTGGCGTGGGTGGGAGCGGCCTTATTCTGGATGCGGAAGGTGTGCCAATGATGTTGGACAATGGCGCAGCGAACAGCCGCACTGCGGAGGACGGCACGTTTCGTCTCGACAGCGTGCATCCAGGCAATGTGATCGTGCGCGCTGAGGGTAAGTCGCACCGGCAGGCGGTGAGTCAGCCGATTGTGCTTCTGCCGGCGCAGGTCATCGAAGGTGTTGTGATCGTGGCCGCTGCTGGCGGAACGGCGCGAGTGCACGTTGCCGACGCATCAGGCAAGCCCGTCATTGAAGCCAGCGTGGTCATCAAGCGGTCGATGCCGCCTGCATCGGAAGACCCGCGTCAGGGCAAGATGATGACGCGCGCACTGAGCGTTCGCACCCATGGCAATGCTGCTGCCGGCGACCGGCATTTCGTAGGCGACGACGAGCAAATCGGCAGCGGTGTCACGGATGCAGATGGTAACGTGGAGATAAAGGCTCTGCCTGCCTCAGCGGCTGTGATTGTCGCTTCGCACGCGAGCTTTGCCGAGTCGCTGCCGGTGTCCATTCAGTTGCCAGCAGCCGGTGTGGTAGAGGCAAGGGTCGTGCTGCGTGAGCCAGGTTTTGCCGATGTGCTCGTTACCGATGTGAGTGGCAATCCCTGCGCCGCGTCGCTGTCGTTGCATGGCCCACTTGGCGGTTTGGGAGAAGAGCGCGAACAGAGCGGCGAGTCGGCGGCGGATGGCAAGATGTTGCTCGGGCCACTCGTTACCGGTGACTACTGGGTTGAGCTTATGTTGAAGGCGGAACCGCGGCACATGGGTGGCGCGACCATGATCTTCAATGGCGATTGGCGGTCGTTGCGAGCCACACGCGTGGCGTTCCATGTTGATTCAGGCAAGACCACAGCCGTCGCAGTCATGCTGCCTTTGCTCGCCAAGGTGCATGGCACGGTGCGTGGCGCGGAAGGTCCAGTGGCAGGTGTTGAGGTCGAGTTCGAGCAGGATGGCGGTGACGAGCCGATCGATGGTCTGCCACATTTTGGTGGCGGGGCCAACGCACAGACTGCGGCGGATGGGAGCTACGCGATCGAGCGGCTTGAGGCCGGCCGTTACCGAGTGCGTTTTGGCAAGCAAGGTCAACTGGTCAAGTGTGGCGAGGTGCTCGACGTTCCGCACAACACGGTGGACGTGGAGAAGGATCTGACGTTGCGCTTTGGCACGTTGCGGTTGCAGGTGGTCGACAAGCTTTTGCAAAACGGCATCGTCGGCGCGCAGATCGAACTGGCGGAGCAGAGCAGTCCGGTCACGCTTCCTTCCGGCGCGATTCAGCGGACGCGTCGGACGCAAGTGATGTCGATCGCGATTTCCACATCATCCGACGACGGTGGTGGCGGGGATGTGCAGATGATGACGATGGGCAGTCAAAACGCGCACGCGGGCATCGACGGCATGGTCGAGATGAGCGATGTGCCACCGGGTTTCTATACGGTTCGCATCAAGGGCGATGGCTTTGCGGTGCGCGAACTGATCGATCAGGTGATCACCGAGAATGCGGTTACCGATTGCGGCCGGGTCGCACTCGAAGTTGCGGGTCGCATTCGCGGGCGTGTGCTCGATGAGGACGGCAATCTGGTCAAGATGGCAATCGTGCGGTGCACGCCTAGCGGCGCTATGCAGGAGCCCCTTCGGCAGCCGGCAGTTGGCGGCGTGTTCACGTTTCAGAGTCTAGTGGCGGGCAAATACAGCCTCACCGCAGAGGGCATCGGGCCAAGCGAGGGCAAGTCCAGTAACGCAGTGACTGTCGATCTCGCGCCTTCTCAAAAGTTCGACCAAGTAGAACTGCGCCTGCTGCCGCGCTGATGCGGTTTACGCGTCGTTTTCGTCGGCAAGTGCTGCTGCGATCGCGTGGGAGCGTTCCTGATGCAGCGCTTTGATAAAGTGCTCAACGTCGGGGAAGCGTTCGCGCAGCGACTTTGCATCGACAAAGCCGCACACGGCGCGCAGCCACTCGACATCGCGCTTTACTTGCAGGAGATACTTCGGTCCATCATCGCTATGACCGAGGCGGCCTGCGGAGTCCGCGGCGACCGCTAAGGCAAATACTTCGACCGGGTAAGTTGCAGGCCGGAAGTGCTCGTCGTAGAGCTTGGCAAGCGTGCCAGAGCGCAGTTTATTCAGGTTGCGGATTTCTACGTGCAAGGCGCACACGTCGCGCACGATGGTGATGCCGCGGTTGTCTAGCAGGCCCGGCATGCGATGGAAAAAGGCCTCGACATAGCGCAGCCCTTTGCGTTCGTGACCAGGATGCGATGGCAAGTCGCCCGGCTCGGTGTAGCCCTTGCCAAGATCATGCAGCAGCACTGAAAGCATCAGTGTGAGGCGGTCGCGCTCATTGAGGTGGCTCGAGTTTTTGGCAGCCCATTCGAGTGCGAGCACCAGGTGCAAAGACTGACTCACCTCGGGGTGCCATCGTTGCGGCCCAGCTGGCCTGCCGTCGAACTGGCGGTCCAACTCTGGTGACAGGTGCGAGAGCATGCCGATCTCGTGCAGGTCGACGAACAGTCGCCCGGGAGAATCGCACTTGAGTAGTGCGGCGCGCAGTTCTTGCGTGATCGCTTCGCGTGGCAGTGCGTTGATCAGTTCGTATGGCAGTCGCAACTTGCGCACACTGCGGTCGAGGTCGAAGTTCCATTCGCGCGCCTTGCGGAAGTAGCGCAGCCAGCGCACCGGGTGTTCGCGAACTCGCTCGGCTACGTCGCCGACCGGAATTACGCGCCGTTCGCGCCAGTGCTGCAGACCGTCGACCGGATCGTGCAGCGTGCCGCAGGCGATCTGAACAGCGAGCGCGCCAACTGTCATGTCGCGGGCCAGCAGATCGCCTGCGATGCGCTGCGCGAGGGGGCTACTTGGTGCGCCATCGCGAAATGCAGTGATCTCTACGCGACAGCCATTGAGCTTTAGCGCCAGTGTGCCGCGCTGCACGCTGCCCTCGGTGGTTGGCAAAAACACGCCGTGGTGCTCGAGCAGTTGTTGACCCGCTGTGACATCGAGTGCCCAAGCAAGATCAAGGTCGTGGGGTTTTGGACCCGTGACGCCAGCGCGTTTGCAGGCGATTGCGAGTGCATGGCTGCCGACGAGGCAGACGCCGAGTTCGGGTGCAAGTAGCCAGGGCGCTGCGTCGCGAAGCCATTCGATTGGCTCGGTCTGATCTGTGAAAGCCCTCACTTGACAGGGTTCTTACCGAGCCATGCTCGCGCTTCCGTGCTGTTGCTGAAACGCTGACCAGTGATCGCAAACAGAGCGTCCTTCACACGGCCGCGCCACGCTTTCCAAGCCTTCCAACGAGCTTCCCAGTATTCCTTCGGCGGGTTGGCAGCGCCTTCGGAATCTAGAGGCGCGGGCTCGTCGAGGTTGTCGATCAAGAGTCCCGTCGCCAACTTTTCTTTCTGTTGCGACGCAATTTCGAGGATCGCCTCCTGCATGGCGACCCGTTCAGCGGCGTAGTCCTGACCAAATAGTTTTCCAAGCACGGTCCAGTCGGTGGGCTGGTAGCCGCATCGCAAGAGTGCAGATACCAGTGCAGCGAGGACTGCCGGCTGGGATTGCGTTCCCTTGCTTTGCAGCAGCCGCATGATTTCAGGGTGTGCATCGACCGGTGGTTGTTGCGCCAGCAATTCGACGGCGCGCTTTCGGATCACGATCAACTTGTCGGTGTCCGCCACTTGCCCAAGGGGTTTCACCAGCAGCTTGTTGCAACCCTCCGCGCGCACGTCCAGCGCGCGATTTTTCTGCGCCATCGAACGCGCAGCCTTGAGGCCCTTCTGAAACTCGGCAACCGCGGTCTTGGCATCGCGGTCGTTCATGGCTTTGGTCGCTACTGGTGTGGCCACTGGCGCTGGTGCCTCAGCAACTGCTGGTGCTGTTGCTGGTGCTGGCTTTGGAGCTTGGTGCAAAACCACGGACATCAGTAGGAGCGAGAGCATGGGGCGGCATTCTAGTGAGCCTGTGCCCAGTGCGCTGCGCTGTATTGCTCAAGTCCTCCAGCCCGCCACTGCCATCGGCCGATCCATGCCTTATGCGTCGATCGTTTGTTGGTATGTGCGTGGCCCTATTCTCACTCCAAGGCTGCCTGCAGATGGAGCAGACAGTTACGTTTACGGCCGATGGCTCAGGTCAGCACGATCTGGTGATGACGCTGCCAGAATCCGTCCTGCAGGAAATCAAGCGTTCGGCTGCGGGGAATCAGACCAGCACCGCAGTGGATCCGTTGGCCCTGTTCAACAAGGATTCCGTTGAGAAGGAGCTGAAGGCTGCGGGCATCGAACTGGTCCGGCATGCGCCGGAGACAATTGGTAAAAGTCGTCGAGTCGTGATTGCGACCAAGTTTAGTGCGCCGGACGCGCTTGCCAAATCACCGCTGCTCGGGAGCGCCGCCGAGTGGGAGTTTGCGAGTGGCGAACAGTCGAGCACGACGCGCGTGACGCTTTACCCGCAGGGCAAGAAGGCGTGGGCCGAGGCGCGCGCGCGCGCGTTGTCGATGCGCGACGCGCCCGATGCTTTAGCCAGTGATTTTTTTGCGAAGCGGAAGGCGCAGTTCGACGGCCTCGATGTTGTCGTGCGCTTTCGTGTGCCGGGCAAGGTGATTGAGTTTACGCGCAACCTCGAACTCACGGGCCCATGCGAAGTGACGGCGCGGATCACTGCGGAGCAGATCAAAACGCCCGAGGACTTGGTCCGCCGGCTCGCGCCGCGTTTTGAACTGATTTTTGATTCCAGCAGCTGCACGTTTCCCGTCGCAGCGAGAGACTGAGCGGACTCATGGTAGCTCGCATTGCTCGATGGTGGTTGTTGCTGATCGGCGGGATCCTGCTCGGTGCCGGAATGGAGTTGCACGGCCTCGTGGCGATCGCGCATCGGATGGTTGACGAGGTCGACCAGACTTTCCCACTGTTCGTTGCGATCGGCCGCGCCACGATCTTTCTGCTCGGCAATGATCAGCGCATCGCGCTCATGTTGAAGGATGTGCCGCCTGATGTGCTCGATGAATGCACGCGCTCGGGTTTTATCTTGATGACGGTCGGCGGATTGTTTGCCGTCACGGCGCCGATCCTGCGTGGCCCGCGGCAAACAAAGCCCAATTAGCAGCCGGCTGGTCAGTTTTTGTACTCGACGAACTTGCCGCCATTTTGAGTGGCGAGGAGTCGCATCAGGTCGCTTGGTTTTAGCGACAGACTGGGCGGGTCGCGGTCGCTCTCCGACGTGATAAAGATCGTGTTGATCCGCACCTTGGAGAACTGATTGGTCTCGGTGACGAGCTGCAGGATTTCGGCCGGATCTTGGATGTCGCCTGCGGAGGGTGCGCCGTCGGAAACCAGGAACAATTCGTCAACGGTGACCCCATAGCGCTCGCCGTAAACCATCGACTTCATCTTCAGGCCAGTTTCGAGACCGGACCACATGTTGGTGCCGCCGTCCGCGCGCATTTGGTTGACGAACTCGATCGCCTTCGCCTTGTTCTTGCTGTTCGCCGGCAGCAGATCCTTGTTCCAGATTTCGGCCTTTGGGTTGCCGTTGTAGGTGATGAAGTTGAAACGGCTCGCTTCCGGAATCTCGCCGATCACCTTGTGCAGTTGTTTCTTGGCGAAGTCGATTCGCGCGCCGACGCGGTTGTCGCCAACCTCAGCCTGCGCGCTCTTCATCGGAAATCCCATGCTGCCCGATAGGTCGACGATGAACAGTACGCGTGAACCCTGCACCGGGATGCCGCAGAAGCTGCCAGCTACGGTGTCCGCTTTGTTGGCGGGCTTCGCTTGCTCGCGCGGCGCCACCACGATTGTCGCGCGGTCTTTTTCCCAAAGAGCGCGCCATTTCTCCGGTGCGTCCGCTGGCAGTATCGCACCCGTCATACTGACAAGAGTGTCGTGCGCACGGTGCAGCAGGAGCCCTGAAAGGTTGCCGGATTGAATGTCTTCTGGGTGATCCTTGAAGCGCTGCAGCACGTTGATGAGGGCGGGGATCGCGTCCTTGGTGCGAAAGTCAGAGAGGAACTGCAGGTGCGCCATGTCGGCGCGCCAAGTCGTTTTGCCAATCGCCTTGATCACTGCCTGTGCAGCAATCTGCGCCGATTCTGGCAGTTGTTTGGCGGGTGGTTTTGCAGCGGCATTGGGCTCGTTTGCGGCTATTGGTTCAACCAGATACTTTGCGAAGCACGCGTGCATCGCTTGCGTGATCAATGGGGCGACGGCGTCGCTGGTCTCGAGATCCAGTGCTAGTGCGAGTGAGGGCACGGAGGCTTCGTCGGCGAGTCTGCATAGTGCTTCGGCGCAGGCGATGCGGATCGGCAGTTCGGGCGCACTGAGATTGCGTTCGAGGAGGGCGCGATCCGCAGCCAGTTTTCGAGTCCCCTGAAATCGCAGTGCCGCGGCGCGCATCGATGCAGCGATTGTCTTATCCCACTTGAGCTCGCCGCGTCCGGCCTTGCCCAAGTAGTCGATCGCCACGCTGCCGGTGCACTTGTTGAGCCACTGCTCGCCGATCGCGCGGACCAAGAACGGTGCCATATCGATCGTGTAGGGAACCTTGGACTGATCAAGGCCGATGGCCGCCACTTCGAGTACCGCAGCCACGCCCAAAACGCTGTCGAGCTTTACCGCGAGCTCCAGCAGAATCGCCAGTTCGCGCTGTGCGGTGATCGAGCCGACGACCCCCTTGGGAAGCAGGCCGTATTTGCCAGCGATCGAATCCTTGCCCACGTCCTGTTGGCTGCGCACATCGATCTTGCCAGCGCGGTAGCTCTTCTGCCACGCGTCGAGTGCCTTTAGGGGCTTGTCGTCTGTGTGCGGCGCCTGCCCTATGACGCGGCAGCTGGTTGGTTCGCAGGGGCCGCAAGGCGCGGCGATAAAAAGCAGCAGCGTGAGGATGGGTGACACGGCGGCGGCATGGTAGCTGACCGCCCGCAACGGCGCATCGTCATTAGGTTGCTTGCCAGGTTCTGCCGAGCGGTGCCGGGTAGCTCACTTTTGCTGGCGCAGAATCACCAGTTTTGGGCCGCAAGTTGTCTGCAACGAACGGACAAGCGTCATGTCGACGGCGTTATTTTCGGGCACCGATTCGAACAGGCGTTCGACAGCGCCAGGCAGATTTTTGGTCACTTGCTGCAGGAGCCATTGATGTTGCAGCGGGTCACCGATGCGCACGTGGATCTGGTCGGCGATATCGCAAAGGCGCGGCACCTCGCGCAGCTTTGGCATGAGGTCGCGCATTGCGTCGCTGTCTGGCTGCTCAATCTGGTCGAGCGTCGCCACCATCGCGTTTAGTTGCGCTTGCAGTTCCTGGTCGGCGAAGCTGACTTGATTGTCGCGCAGCAATGCGAGCAGCAACTTGCCCATGTCTTGCATCGTGCGGGTGTGCTCCCAAACAATGCGCACATCCGTGTCGTTGCCGCGTGCTTGCAGTCGCGCCACGTTGTTGTTGGCCCAAGTGAAGCAGCTTTGGAACTCGCGCGCTGCCGCAATGGCGACGAGGTCTGGTGTCAGTTCTCGCACCATCGGCAGCGGCGGCACCAGCGCGGCTAAACTGGCGAGGGCGGGGACGGAGGGATTTGAGTCCTCGCCGTGATCGCGCACCGTGAGTGCGGACCGATTCTGCGCAGCTTTTGGCAGAACCGCCGAGGCGAGAGTCGTTCCCGTGTCAGAGCTTGCGCCGTCCTTGCGCAGCATCGTTAGGGCAGTCAACAAGGCGGCGGCAGCAGCGGCCCCGGTCAGCGCGTAACGCAACTTCGAGAGCATCGGCACCGGCTCCATGAACACCGCCGGTGGCGTCCCTTCACCAGTCTGGATGCGCGCAAACAACTGCACGCGGAAGTCTTCACCGGTGCGATGTCGCGGCAGTTGCAGGACGAGTTCTTGGGCGCGCTGTAGCTCATCCCAAAACTTCGCGCAGGTCTCACACTCTGTGACGTGCTGCATCACGATCGCGCGGCGGCCCGATGGGAGCCGTGCGTCGAGGCACTGCGATAGTTCGTAGTGGCAGGTGCGGCAATTCATGACGTTCAAACCTTGATCTGCTTGCTGACGAGTGATTGGAAGCGCTGGCGCGCACGAAACAGTCGCGTCGAAACGGTCTTTACTGGGCATCCCATTACTGCGGCGGCATCTTCGTAGCTGAGCCCTTCGACTTCGCACAACAGGAACGCTTCACGGAACTTGGCGGGCAACAACTGGATCGCGGCCTCGATCGCCTCGCGTGCTTCGCGAGATTCTGCGAGCTGATCGGGCCGCTGGTTGTCGGTCGCAGCCGGGACGAACGGCCGGTCATCATCGGAGCTCAGACTGCTAAATAGAGTCAGCTTGAATTTGCGCCGGCGCAGTTGATCCAGGCAAAGGTTGCGGGCAACGCGGTAGAGCCACGGGCGGTAGGCCGCCGGCGGAACCAAATGGATATGCCGATAGAGTGCTAGGAACGAGTCCTGCGCCACGTCTTCTGCCGCGATCGAGTCCCCCAGCATTCGGGCGGCGTAGGATTTTAGTCCGCCCGTGTGTTCCTCAAGCGCGCGGTGGAAGGCCACCATCGTCACTGGGTCGGGTTGTTGTTGTGCGGTTTGGCTTGGCATGACTATCGGATTGTCTGTTCGACAGCGGATCGCGCGCTACTGGAAGCGGAGCTATGCGGTAAAACGGTCGCCTCGACGGCCCCGCTTGGAACAAACTCCGATCGGAATGAACTTCACGTTCAAATTGAGCATTCTAGAAATCGATGCACGCTCCCAAACCTCGCCTATCTGCCGTTAGTCCTAGCCTGCGCCACCCCCCGCGGCTGGCCTTTTTTTTAGTAATAGCCGCCCTTGCCACTGGGTGTTCGAACCGGTCGGTTGGGCCGATGCAGGGGCAGATTATGATTCCTGCAGGGACCAAGGAGGTTTTGTTCCTCGTGCAAAACGGCAGCCTCCGCGTGAATCCTGGGACCGAGCGAGCGGTGGTCTACCATGGCGGCCTGCGGCGCAATGCGGACAACCAAGCGCTGCTCGCTCAGATTGAAGCCATCCCGCCGGTGTTTACGGCGGTGCAGGATCCCGAAAATCCCGCGCGGCTTGTGGTGCGCGCGCCGTTCGTCGCAAAGGAGCTGGTGGGCCGCGCGTTCATCGCCATCGAAACCGAAGTAGCATTGCCACCAGAGCTAGCAGTGGTGGTCGAAGTCGAGGGTAGTGGCCACTTGGAAGCAACCGGGCGTGAAGCGCCGTTGCGGATGGCAACGCAGCGCGGCGATTTGCGCGTGATGCAATGCCATGGGCCGACCAAGGCGCGCACAGGCCAAGGCATGACAATTATTTACGATCATTGTGGTGACCTTGATGTGGAGGTGAGAGGGGGCGACATCCAGGCTTTCGTGCGCCAACCGGGCAGCAGATTGCGCCTCGTCACCGGCCAGGGCAACGTGCAATGCCACGTGCCGCAGGAGACCGGATTTCGCCTCGACGGTCGCACGCAGACGGGCAAGGTCGCCAACGGCTTTGGCATTCCGCTGGAGCGGAATGACTACACCAGCACGATGGTGGGCGAGCGCGGCGACGCACGCTGCCAGATCGTGCTGCGCACCGAGACGGGCTTCCTCTCCTTGAGCCACAAGAAGTTTGAGTGAGGCACATTTGTGCGTGCCGGTGAATTACTTCCGAAACTCGGCCTGAGTTGGTGCGTATTCATGAATGAAGGGACCCTCTGATGGTTCTTTCGGTGCAATCATGACGGCCGCGATCCCTTCCTTCGCACCTTGGCCGCCTGTTCATCCCCTCCGGTTTTGATGTAAAGGATACATCTCATGGCAATTGGCAAACGAGTCCTGATTTTTTCCGCCAAAGATCCCAAGGCCGTGGCACTGCATGCGGCCGTTGCAAGCTGGTCTTCCCTCACAACGGATTGTGCGTCACTCGAAGGGTTGCGCGGCCTGCTAGAAGGCGGCGAGCATGATGTGGTGCTGATCGAGCCTTCGAGCGTCCTGCGCAAACTGCTTGGTGAGTCCTCCGAACCCGACCAGCTCAAACTGCCGCTTGCCGAGATCGAAAAGCGTCACATCCATCGCGTGCTCGCTTCGGCTGGTGGCAACAAGACGCAGGCGGCGCGCAGCCTCGGCATCGACACTAAGACGCTCTATAACAAGCTGAAGAGCTACGAGTCGTCCGAGTTGCTTGCCCGCAAGCGCATCGCCGGTGATGTAGCGATGACAGCGGCGAGCTGACGCGCGGTTCGCTCAACTGCCCGGTGGCGGTTCCATTGAGTTGCCACCTAGCACCCGCGTAGTGCAACTCCCTGGCAACCGCCCGCGAGGTTCACTAGAGCACTGCGACGCAACGCGGGCGCTGTGCTGGCAAGATGCGCTTTGCGGATGGCCCACCCCTTTGTGCGCCGCGTTGCTACTCCGTTGCCCTTTTGCAGAGCGGTGACCTTGGTTTTTGCTCTGGTTGTGATTTTGGCGGCAGTGCTTTTTCGCCACGCTCCCTGGTGCCGTTGGGCTGCGGCGCAGACTTTTGCGCGCAGATTTTTTTGCACCGGCAACCGTGCCAATCTGCGATAGGACCGAAAAGCGCCCGCCAGGCCCGCACTGGGACCGCCCGCATCGGCAACAAGCGCCTCAACTGCACGCGCTTGCGTCCGATCATCACTGCAGAACACTTACCTGCGGCGGGCTTTGATTCGCCTACTTCGATCCTTTGCCTGCAGTGCCCGCCGTAGGTTCATTAGCCTGCGCGCCCTCGTTGCGCCGGACACAGTCTGGAAACTCTCGCCTGCAGGGGATAGATCGGCAGTCCCATGGGACTCAACGATCACCGTCAAGCGATTCGCCAAGCAGATCTCCGCGTCGATGAGCTCAAGGTGAGTCTTTGACTACGAACGCAAACACCGAGAGCTAGCTGAGATCGAACATCGGATGAGCCAGCCGGGCTTCTGGGATGAACCAGAGCGGGCACAGAAGGTCGTCCAGGAAAAGAAGCTCTGTATGCAGGTTATCGAGCCGATCGACGCCATGCGGCGGTGGATCGACGATGCCGCAGTCTTGATCGAACTCGGGGAGGAAGATTTTTTGGCCGTGGCCAAGGATCTCGACGAGGTCGAGCAGAAGCTCGCGCAGCAGAGTGAGGTGCTGGAGTTTCAGTTGATGCTTGGTGGCGAGCATGACAGCCGCAATTCGATGGTCACGATCCAGCCCGGTGCGGGCGGTGTCGATGCCAACGATTGGGCGGAGATGCTTTTGCGCATGTATGTGAAGTGGGCGCAGAGTCACGACTACCAGATCGACGAGATGGACTACCAGAAGGCGGAAGAGGCTGGCATCAAGAACGTGACCATTCGCGTGACGGGTCCGTTTGCTTATGGGCGCTTGAAGGCCGAGCAGGGCGTGCACCGCCTCGTGCGAATCTCTCCGTTTGATGGACAGGCGCGGCGGCAGACTTCGTTTGCGTCGGTGGAAGTGGTGCCCGAGTTTGACGACGATGTGAAGGTCGATATCCGCAAAGAGGACCTGAAGGTTGACACCTATCGCGCGTCAGGTGCAGGTGGCCAGCACGTCAATAAAACTGAGTCTGCGATCCGCATCACGCACCTGCCGACCGGTCTCGTGGTGACTTGCCAGAACGAGCGCAGTCAGCACAAGAATCGCGAATGGGCGATGCGCTCCTTGAGGGGCAAGCTGTATCAGCTCGAACTTGCCAAGCGCGAGGCGGAGTTGGCCAAGTTCTACGGCGATCGCGGCTCGATCAGCTGGGGCAATCAGATTCGCAGCTACGTGCTGCAGCCCTATCAGATGTGCAAGGACCTGCGAACGGAATGCGAGACTTCCGATGTGCACGGTGTGCTCGATGGTGATCTCGACGACTTCATCGGCGCGTATCTGAAGCTGCGTCGTCAGGAGAAGAAGTGAAATGAGAAGGGCGCTGATTTCGGTTACCGACAAGGCTGGTGTTGTCGAGTTTGCGCGCGGACTGCGCGAGCTTGGCTTTGGCATTCTCTCGACCGGTGGCACGCGCAAGGCGCTGCTCGAAGGCGGTGTCGATGCGGATGAGGTGGCAGACTACACCGGCTTTCCCGAGTTGATGGATGGCCGGCTTAAGACGCTGCACCCCAAGGTTCACGGGGGCCTGCTCGGCAAGCGTGATGACGCTGGCCACGTAAAGGCAATGGCGATGCACGCGATCGAGCCGATCGATGTGCTCTGCGTCAACCTCTACCGCTTCCGCGAGACGGCCGGCAAGCCGGGCGTGAGCCGGAGTGATGTGGTGGAAAACATCGACATCGGCGGTCCGGCGATGATTCGTAGTGCGGCGAAGAACCACGCGCATGTCGCCGTCGTGGTCGATCCTGCCGACTACGGCATGGTGCTGCGTACGTTGCGTGACAACGGCGGCCGTCTGCCGACCGATGCGGCGCGCAAGCTGGCGGCCAAGGCATTTGCCCACACTGCGAGCTACGACGCGGCGATTGCTGCGTGGTTTGACTGCGAGCGGCGCACGATGCCGGGCGAAGCGTTCTTCCCGCAGCGCGCAGTTTTTAGCGGCGAGAAGTTGCAGGACCTTCGCTACGGCGAGAACCCGCACCAGCAGTCCGCTTTTTATTCCTTCGGCGATCGCGGCCCGAGTCTCGCCAGCGCGCGCCAACTTTGCGGCAAGGAACTCAGCTACAACAACATCCTCGATGCCGATGCGGCACTTGGCCTGGCACTTGAGTTTGAGGGACCATGCTGCGTGATCGTGAAGCACAACAACCCGTGCGGCACCGCGATCGCAGAGTCGCCGTTGCGCGCATTTGAACTGGCGTTGGCGAGCGATCCGGTGTCGGCCTTTGGCGGCATCCTCGCACTCAACCGCACTCTCGAAGCTACGCTCGCAGCGGCGATCGTGCAGAGCAACACGTTCGTCGAGGTGATCGTGGCGCCGCATGTTGAAGCATCGGCGCTGGTCGAGCTTGGCAAGGCGAAGTGGGGGCAGAACGTGCGCGTGCTCGATCTCGGCGGCTTGCCGGATGAGGCCACGCGCCATCGCTTCATCGGCCGTCAGGTCGCCGGTGGATTCCTGTTCCAGACCTCAGATCATCCCAATGAAGCGCCTAAGGATTTGGTGACGACCAAGCGCGCGCCTTCGATGGCCGAGCAAAAAGCGCTGTGGTTTGCTTTTGCCGTCTGCAAGCACGTGAAGTCCAACGCGATCGTGCTTGCGCGTAGTGCCGACGACGGCAGCTGCCACACGGTCGGAGTTGGAGCGGGGCAGATGAGTCGGGTCGACGCGGCGCGACTTGCGTGTGAGAAGGCTGGTGAAAAAGCCAATGGCGCAGTGCTCGCAGGCGACGCGTTCTTCCCGTTCGCAGATGGCTTGCAGGTCTGCGCCGATGCGGGTGTCAAAGCAGCGATCCAGCCTGGTGGCAGCAAGCGTGACGCCGAAGTGATCGCTGCCGCCGACGCTGCGGGCATGGCGATGATGTTCACTGGCCAACGCCATTTCCGGCACTGAACCATGGATTTGCGCAATGCCATCGAAGACCTCTTGCTCGGCGCATCGTTGCGACAGGTGGCAGCGTCCTACCGCGAGAGCCTGATCGAGTCGCTGCACTGCAGGCGCGAAGAGGTCACGCGCGAGACGTTTTCTGGCGAAACGACGAGCTTCATGAAACTCGTCGCGCGGCATCTCGGCGACCGCCACGCTGGCGACCCGCGAGTGCTTCATGCCCTGCAGGATTGGGTCATGCAGGTGGATGATTATGAGGCGTGGGATGCGCTGCTTGCAGGGTTCCAGTTTCAGGGCAAGGCGTCACTCATGCGCCGTGGCCGCGTGCTGTTTCCAGGGCCGCTGACGGCGCACTGGACAGATACCGGGCGCGAGTGAGCGAGATCGCCGACAACCTAGCAGTGGTGCGCGCCCGGATTGGTGCCGCGTGTAGCTCTGCGGGTCGCTTGCCGGAAGAGGTCTTATTGCTCGCGGTCAGCAAGACGCACCCGGCGAGCAGCGTGAGTGACGCACACGCCTTTGGGCAGCGCGCGTTTGGCGAGAACCGCGTGCAGGAACTCAGCGTCAAGGCCGTCGAGTGTGCAACGCTCGCGGGCCTGCAGTGGCATTTGATTGGCTCGCTGCAGACCAACAAGGTGCGCGCTTTGCTTCGTGCAAAAGGTCTGGCGCTGCTGCACAGCCTCGACCGCAGCGCGCTCGCCGATGACCTGCAAAAAGAGTTGGCAACGACGGAATCGAGCCTTGCCGTGCTGCTGCAGATTGCTGCGACTGGCGAAGCGGAAAAACACGGCTGCCTGCCAGATCAGGCGGCGAAGTTGCTGTTGCACGTGCAGCAGAGTTGCAGGCGGCTCTCCGTGTGCGGCCTGATGGCGATTGGACCGTTAGTGGGCGACCCGCGGCCCACGTTTGATCTGGTCGTTGCCTTGCGCGAACAACTGCGCAAGGCGAGCGGACTCCCACTCGCGACTCTGAGCCTTGGTATGAGTGGCGACCTTGAGGCGGCAGTCGCCGCTGGCTCCACTATCCTGCGGATCGGAACGGCAGTGTTTGGCGCGCGCAGCTGAGTGCAGGCGCCGCTCGGCGACTACTTCTTGTCGCCTGCGTTCGGTGTGCCACCGGCTTTCGGCTTGTCGCCGTCCTTCGGCTTGTCGCCGTCCTTCGGCTTATCGCCGTCCTTCGGCTTATCGCCGCCCTTCGCCTTGTCGCCGCCCTTCGGCTTGTCGCCGCCCTTCGGCTTATCGCCTCTCGGTGTGCCACCGAGCTTTACGAGTGCCGCATTGGCGGCATCCTTGGTCGGGTATTCGGTTGGCAATACTTCGATGGCGACTTGGTGTGGCGCTGCTTCGTCGAACTTCTGCTTGGCCGCTTCGGCAGCCTTCTTCTTCGTCTCCCACTGTGCCTGCTGCGCCTTATACTTCTCGTCGGCATTCTTCTTCCTGGCCTCGACGTCGGCCTTGTTCGCGACGTTGTATTTGTCACCGACTTTTACAACTACGAAGGCCTCAGCTTTCGCCTCGACGACTGGCTTCGTCACCGGGGTAGCGTGCGGATCGTTTTGGGCAGTAAGAAAGGAGCCGAGAACGCAGCTCATTAGGACGAGTGTGATTTTGGCGACCATGTTTGTTTTTGTAAGTAGAAGCCGACGAAGTCGTGGACTTTTGCGGCGCGATTATACGTGCTGAGGAAGTTTTCACTTCACAACCTTGGATCTTCATTTGTCCCATAGTTGTGTGCTGCGGTTACGGTCCGGGTGTGGTCAAGCAGAAAGCCGCCAAGAATATTGCTGTGCCCGGTGCCGCACAGGTTGCGGCAGGACTTTCCGAAATGCTTCACCGGCTTTTGATTGCGATCCCGAACCCGGTTTGTGAGATCGACCATAGCGATCTCTTCTCGCTGCTCATCGGCACGATCCTGAGCGCTCAGAGCACGGACAAGATGATCAACACCGTGACGCCCGCGCTGTTTGCCAGGTGGCCAACGCCCGCATTGCTTGCGGCGGCACCGCGGGCGCAGGTGGAGCAGGCGGTGTTTCGCACCGGCTTCTTCCGCAATAAAGCGAAGGCGATAATGGAGTGCAGTCAGATGCTCGTCGACCGCTTTGGTGGAGTGGTGCCACGCACGATGGACGAGTTGCTGCAGTTGCCCGGAGTTGCGCGCAAGACCGCCAACGTCGTGCTCGGCGTTGGTTGCCGCATAGCCGAAGGCATCGTCGTCGACACGCACGTGACCCGCATGGCGCAGCGCCTCGGGCTTAGTGAGCAGCAGAAGCCGCCAAACATCGAGCAGGACTTGTGCGCGGCGATACCGCAGGACCAATGGCTCGACGCTGGCGCGCGCATCCAGTTGCACGGCCGCTACGTCTGCCTCGCCAAGGATCCGCAGTGCGGCGTGTGCCCGTTGCACGAAGTCTGCCCGTCGCGCGTCGGCGTGCCGCAGGGTAGCTGGCAGGTTCGTGCCGCGCACGAGCAGCAACTCGTTGAGTCCCGTGGCGGCGCGCGCTGATCAGGCGCTGTCAAACTTCGCCAGCTTGGCGAAGCGCTTCCTGATCAGGTCGATGCGCTCCAGTTGACCGCGCGCTGGAAAGCGTTCGTAGAAGCCGTCGCGGTGGAAGTCGCTGATCATCTCGCGGAATGGTTGAAAGCGCAGTTCGAGCACCTTTTGCAGCTCGCTGCCTGGATTGACGGTCGCGTCGATCTTTGCCGCCGCATCGCCGACCAGGCGAAGCAGTGCTTGGATCGTCACGTCGCGCGTGACCATGTAATCCTTGTTGTCGCCCCAGGCCGAACCAAACGCGGCCTTGCAAGCTTTCAAAACGTCGCGGATGAAGCCATAGCCGCGGTCTTTGTTGAAGCCTCGGCCATCCTTGAAGCGGTGGTTCGCATCGCGTCGCCGGATCAGCTTGTGAACATCGCCGAACACCTGCGCTTGATTGATCCACATCTCCTGCGCCGAGCGGCCGCCCAGCATGTTGATGTGATATCGCAACGGTGAGTCGTCGTTCTCGTAGAGCGCGCGCACGACCTGTGCCACGTACTTCTTCTCCGGATCGGTGCCCCATTCGATGCGTTCGTAGAGGTCGATCAGGTGTGATTTGTTGATGCGCGTGTGCGTCGAGTTGATCACGACGAACATCTCGGTAGCGAAGTCCGCGGTCTTGCCGTCGAAAATCACCACCGGCACTTCGACGCGCTGATCGGCGTCCGCCTCTTGTAGATAAAAGTGCAAGCCTGCCAGACGGTGCTGGCCGTCGATGATCAGGAAGTCGCTCTTCGGCTCCAAAAGCTGGCCCGCGCGTTCGTTGTCGGCGATTGGCTTAAACTGCAGCTTCTCGGTCGAGAACAGGAGCACTGCGCCAGGAATCAGCGGCTGCCGAGTTTCGTTGCGGTAGAAATCTTTGATCTGCCGCACCTTTCGCCGGTTGAGGTCGCGCTGGAATGAGCCGCTGTTTTTCTCGATCGCCTGCACGTAGCGCTCGACTTCGTCCGGCTCCTTCTTGGTGGCCTCCCCGCCGATCGTTTCGCCGTGATCGCCGTAAAAGCGCGAGACGAAGCGAACCTTCTTGAGCAGCTCCGCGGCAGGGTAGCTGACGAAGTAGAACTCCGACTCCTTTTGGCGCATTCGCAGGGCGAACATCAGGGCTCCTCTCAGTGGTTATTGTCTGGCTGGGATTCTCTGCCGTAGTGTCGCGATGGGCTGCGCGTCGGCAAGCATCAGAGCGCTGAAAGCTGGGGCTTTGGTCAGTCGGCGCGGCTTGCGTTTGTTTACGCGGTTGCCAATGCGGGTGGGCACGATGGTAGGACCTGAGTTCGAGTCGCGCGGGTTACTCGTGCAGTCCGTGCGCTGCGGGCCGGGGTCGCTTGATTGGCGCGCCTGCTATGCCTTGCTAGCCCTTCGAAAGCCGATGTCATTGTCCCGCGCGCTCGCCAACATGGCCCTGCATGTACACGGCCGCTGTTCATGGCTGGGTCTTAGCGCTGGGTCTTAGCGCTGGGTCGACGACGAACTGAGGTGCAATGGCGGGCGCGGTAGCGCGCGGTCGAGTTGGACCGGCGCGGACCTTGGAGCTGCGCCGTGCGGTTCCAAGGGCCGCTGGTCGCTGGCGTACACTCAGTGGTTTGCGGTCACGGCCTTCACTGCAGCGATCAGCGCGGGCACGATTTCGAATGCATCGCCGACGATGCCGTAGTCGGCGACCTTGAAGATCGGCGCGTCGGCGTCCTTGTTGATGGCGACAATGGTGCGGGCGGTGCGCATTCCGGCAAGGTGCTGGATTGCGCCGCTGATACCGATTGCGAAGTAGAGCGTGGAGCTCACGACCTTGCCGGTCTGGCCGACCTGCTCGCTGTGTGGCCGCCAGCCGGCATCGACGACGGCGCGCGTTGCCGCTACGGCAGCGACGGAAGGGCCAAACGCGGCGGCGAGGTCTTCGATCAGCTTGAAGTGCTGCGGCTCCTTCAGGCCGCGCCCGCCAGCGACGATGACCTTGGCTTCTTGCAGCGGCACCTTGTCGGAGCCGGAGGCGAGGATCTCCTTCACCACCGACATGAGGTCGTTCGCCGCGGGCGAGATCTTCTGCGGGCTCTGGCCTGCGCCACCGCTAGTTGCGGCCGTGAAGTTGTTGGGGCGCAGCGTCGCCATAAACGGCTGGCGCGTGGCGTTGACCTTGAGCATCGCCTTGCCCGCGAACACCGGCTTTTGCGCGCTAAACTTGCCGCCCTCGTACGTGACTTCGACTGCGTCCGTGATGAGGCCGGTATCAAGGTGGGCGGCAACGCGGGGCAGCAGGTCTTTGCCCATCGCGGTGTGCGCCATCAGTACGGCACTGGCGGCGTGCGCCTTCACCTGCTCGGTGACGACGCGCGCGTAGGCATCGCCCGAGAACGCTGCAAACTCGGGCGTGTCGGCCAGCACGACTTCGTGCGCGGTCGCGGCCAGTTCTTTGCCAGCGGCATCAAGGAAAGAGCCGATCGCCAATGCGATGACCTTGCCACCGGTCTTCGCCGCGAGTTGCTGAGCGGCGGTGATGGCTTCAAGTGAGGGACGCTTTAGCTTGCCCGCGCGAACTTCAGCGACGACGAGGATGTTGCTCATGGTCAGTGCTAATTTGGGCTCAGAGAACTTTTACTTCATTGCGGAGCGCGGCAATCAACGCAGGAACCGCAGCGGCACCAGTGCCGAGGATTCTGCCGGCCTTGCGCGCTGGCGGCAGCGTCAGTGACTCGATGGCCATTGCGCTAGTGGGCAGGGCCGCGGGGGACTCTTCGTAGGGCTTCTTCTTTGCCGCCATGATGCCTTTCAGGTTGGCGTAGCGCGGCTCGTTGAGGCCCTTGTTGCAGCTGATGACGGCGGGAGTTTTGCATTCGATGACTTCGCGCGCGCCTTCGATGTCGCGCTCTGCGGTGAACACGCCGTTCGCCAGCGAAAGCTTGCTGACCTCGGTGACGCAGCCAAAGCCGAGCAGCGCCGCGAGGCGCGACGGCAGTTGGTTGTTGTCCGCGTCCATTGCCTGCCGGCCGCACAGCAGCAGGTCGTATTTGGACTTGTTGATGTGGGCCGCGAGTGCGTGCGAGCATGCCCAACTGTCGTGGACCCATTCGTTGGTGAGCAGCAGCACCGCTTTGTCAGCGCCGCGCGCGAGAGCATCCTGCAGCTGCTTCTGCGCTTCTTTCGGGCCCACAGTCACAACCGTGACGGAGCCGGCATTTAGTTGCTCCTTGATGCGCAGAGCCTGCTCAAGAGCGAACTCGTCGTAGGCGTTGAGTTCAAAGGTCACGCCTTGAGTCTCGATTGACTTGCCATCGGCAGCGATCTTGATCGCGGTGTCGGTGGCGGGCACCCGCTTGATGCAAACAACGATCTCCATGGCAAGTTCCGTGCAGGAAAGGGCGGTCGAAAAGGATGCCGCTTGCCGGCACCCTTGGGAAAATGGGCCGATGAGTCTAGCAGCCAGTTGAAAAAGTCCCTACTGCGGCACCGTCTGCTTTGGCGATGCCGCGTCGCGCTGTTGGCCTGCCAAGCCCGGTGCGCTGCCATGCGCGAGGCTTGTTCTGCTGGTGAAAGCATGCTGGCAGGCGATTTCGCGCCGCTTTTCCGCGCGCGGCAGCCGTTCGTGATAAAGGCCGTGCGCTGCGCCGTAGAAAGTGAAATTCGGTGCGTATTGCCGCACCGTTTTTTGTCAGACCGAGTCTAGACCGTCGATCCAGACCGGCGTGTGCAGCGCGGCGGTGAAGCTGAGCAGCATTGGGCCAGCCACGGTGTTTTGCGACCGCGTGATCGGTGCGAGCAGTTGTGCCAGAGTCTCGCGATATGGCGGCACCAGCAAGAACCCCTCGGACTGCTGCATTTGCGACATGGCCGCCGGCAACAAGGCCGCAACGTCGCAATCGCTGCCGCCGAGTTCGTGCCACCAGTTTTGCAGGTCAGCACCTTTGCCAATACACGCGTAGGCAACTACTCGGTCCCCGCGCATGAGCACAAAAGTCGCCATCCCTGGCGTGCTGAGCAGGCAGGACATGGTGCGCAGATCGCGCGCCACACCGACCGGCTTTTGCGCGTGCAGTGCGCAGAGTGCCGCATGATCTTCGATTGTTGCGCGGCGCACGTTGGGATCAAATGCATTGCCACCGGCAATCACGAGGCAGCGTTCTTGCCCGCCATCGATGAAGCCGTGGCGCGCATATAGCAGGGGCCGCTCGGCCCACAATAGTACGCCGTCGACTCCTAGCGTCTGACAATCAGCAATCGCGTTTTGCAGCAACTGGCTTGCGTGTCCGCGACCGCGCTCCTGCGGATCGGTCGCAACCGAGCCGAGTAAGGCGATGCGGAAAGCGCCGTTCTTGGTGTGCAGCGCGACACTGCGAAACGCGCAATGACTGAGGAGTCGATCCTCGATGAACAGCCCATAGAAGTGGCCTGCGCCGTCGCTGCGATACAGCTGCGGCCACGTGTGTTGCACGTCGTAGATCGATCCTGGCAACAACCATGACGACAGTTGAGTCAGGTGGCGTTGCACCGCCAAGCGGTCGAGGCGACGCAAAGTTGGTGCGCTGAGCGCGCTCACGGCAGGCGGGCGCGAAACGCGTCTTCGAGCCGCTTGCGAAGATCCATTGCCTGCTGAAACACCTGCTCGGTATCGCGAATGGCGCACCGCAGCGTGTCCGCGCAGTCGACTGCGGGTGCCTTCGGCTGCTTCTCGACGAGCCGCTCGAGTGAATCAAGCAGCATGCGGAAGGCCGGTGACGCGTCCGTTCCGATACCCTCCCGCGGCGGCGCTATCGCATCGGCTGACGGCGCAGCGCTTATCCGATCCATGATTATTGGGTTCATCGCGGGTTCAGCGGAGGTAGTTTTGCAGGCTCGTCTGGATGACGCGCGCACTCACCTGCAGCGCCGCCTGATAGCCGAGTTCATGCCGTTGCATATCGAGGATCGCCTGCGACATGTCCGTGTCTTGCAGCGTCGACAACGACTCTTGTCGTGACAGTTCGAGCCCGGCAACTCGGTTGCCAAGGATCTGCATACTGGACGAGCGGAAGCCGAGTTCGCGGAGCCCATCGAGCACTGCGTCGTGTGCGCCATCGATTTCCGTCAGCATCTGCGAGGCCCGCGCGCGGACCGTTGAGTCCGGCAGTCCGGCCGTATTGCGCATCAGGTCACGTAGCGTAACCAGCACCGTGAACGCATCGAATGTGCCCTCGTGCTTCACCGAGTCAGTGCCGGTCTTCGACAGGCTGGTCACATCGAGCATCAGCACGGACCCGTCATTGCTGTTGGTCACGGGCAGACTCGTGTGCGTGAAGTCCGTCACCGTGACGGTTGAAGCACCGCCATCAGTGCTGAGATTTGCCCTCGCGGTGAAGGTGCCGGCGAGCGTTGCGGGCACACCGGAGACGGAGAGGTTGATGGTGCGGCCATCGGCAGTGACAAAGTTCGTATCGCTGACAGGGATCTGTATGGCTGGACCGCCTCCGATGCTCAGCGTCGGTGGCGTAACGGTGAAGGCATAGGTGAGCGGACCGACCGCATTGGTGGCTTCGATGCCAGCAGTGATCGTCGCGGGCGCGTCGGTGTGCAGTCCGGCAAACGTGACATTGAGCGACTGAAAGCCGACTGCGGTACTGCCGCTGCCGCCTAGTGTGGCGCGCGCGCCAGTGTTGCCGCTGATCGTCACGCCATTGCGATCGCGCGATTGAAAGATCGAATCGCCGGCGATGTTGAGTGCGGTGGTGACGCCGGGCGCCACGTTGATGTTCAACCGGTCATGGTTGCCGCGATAGAGCACCTGTGTGGTGCCGCCAGTGTTGGAGATTTCAAACGGCGTATCGCTGCTTTCGGTGCCGCCAAACAGGTGGCGGTCGCCGCGCCGCGCGTTGGCGATGCCGACCAACTGCTCAAGCAACTGGTTCATCTCGTTGCCGATGCTGCTGCGGTCGTTCGCTGCGGTGGTGTCGTTGGCAGCCTGCATTGTCAGTTCGCGCACCCGCTGCATCAACGTCGATGCGTCCTCCAGCGACGCAGCGCCGGTGTCGAGCGTCTCGCGGGCGAGCGCTACGTTGTCGGACAATTGGCGCAGGCCGCGCAGATCGTTGTTGAGCGGAATGATTTGCAGTGAGGCAGCGGGGTCATCGGATGGCCGGTTGACGCGCCGCCCAGTTGCGACTTGCTGCTGCAGCAAGTTGAAGCCGCGGAGGCCGCGATGAATGTCCTGCTGCGCGCGGCTAAAGAGGTGACCTTGGGTAATGCGAATGCTCATTGGATCACCTGCCGATGTTGATAAGAGCTTCAGTCAAGGATTGCACCGTGCTGAGGAAGCGCGCGGCAGCTTCAAACGATTGCTGGTAGCGCGTCATGTCCAGCATCTCCTCGTCCAGGTTGACGCCACTGATGCTTTCGCGCTCGTCCATGAGATGCGACAGCAGCTGGTCCTTGGCTTGCAGAGTGCGTTTGGCGCCTTGGTGGCGAAACCAACATCACCAACCACAGTGGCCCAGAAGTCTTCGAGTGAGTT
>BJHM01000037.1 GCA_014192625.1 Planctomycetota bacterium | reverse complement strand
AAGTCACGTCCTGAAGGATCCGCACCGCCTTTGTTGCGCGTCCTCGATGGTCCACGCAAGAGCAAACGACCGCGCAGGACTTGTCAGGCAGGGTTCACTGCGCGGGGTTCACCGCACGAGGTTCACTGCACGGGGTTCACCGCACGGGGCTCACCGCACGGGGTTCACTGCACGGGGTTCACTGCACGGGGTTCACTGCAGCAAAACAACAGACTCACGCGCGGTTCACCTGGCAATCGGTGATCGCCGCCGCGCGACCTCGACCACAATGCCGGTTGTTGTGACGACTGCTAGCTGCTGCGCCGCGGTCAGCGAATCTCGCTTGGTTTTACCGGCTTCACGCGCTGCTGAAGCTTTGGCGCGCTGTCACTTTTTACCGCTGGCTTCGCTGCTGGCTTCGCTGCGGTCACTGTCTGTTCTTTGCCACGACGCAGGATAAGAACTTCGACGGCCGCACCTGCCTCGATGCCAGCGAGCGCATCGCGCACCGACTTGGGATCGCCGATTTTCACGCTACCAATGTTGGTGATGATATCGCCGGGCAACAGCCCGAGCGCTACCGCGAGCGTGTCGGGCTGCACCTGATCGACCTGCAGACCTTCGCCCTCGCAAAGACCAAGATACTCACGCACCGCGGGCGCAATCATCGCACGAACAACAATGCCAAGTCGCTGGCCCTCGGGTGGCAGCACCGCGGCGCCATTCGTTGCTGGTGATAGGCCTTGGTCACGCAGATCGGTTGACGGTGAATCGCTCTCTTCTGGCATCACAAAGCCAAAGCCATCCTGCGCAGAGCCATCCTGAAAAACGTCATCCTGCATAGGCAACAACGGCAAACCACCGCCGTCCTTGCCATCGAGAACGCCTGGGTATTTCGCACGGAACGTCGCCATGTCAGGCGCTTCGTAAACCTTGCTGACTTCCTCGCCCTTGTCGGTTTTGGTCTTCACCAAAACGCGCACGCCATCGGGTCCAACCTGCATCTGCATCTGCCGGCTGTGCTCGCGATGCGCCGCCGCACCGCCAGCGGATTGCTGCTGCGCTCGCATCGCATCCAGCTGTTGCTGCAAATCGCGAAAGAACTCATTCTGAAAAAAACTGCCACGCGCAACGTCGATACCGAAGTCCTGCTCAAGACTGCGAAACAGGCCCTCGAAGCGATCTTGCATCGGCAAGCCCAATGCGCGCAGCCTTAGGTCCCGCGGCCACAGCGGCGCTGCCAGATCGGGGGCCTGTTGCAAAGGCTCACTCTGGCGTTTGCCAAGTTTGGCAGCACCGCGCTCAATCTGTTGAACGATCCTTTGAACGCGCCATTTTACTTCCGCGTCGGTTTGCTCCAAAGCTGCCTCGCGCAACTGCGGCAAGGCAACCTCACCCATCGCCCGCAGCGCCCGCTCCGCCTGCTGGCGAACACCCGCGTCATCGTTGCCAAGGTCAAGAATGCGTTCCGCCATCGTGCCCACATCGGGCAAAGCCTTCGCCACGGGTGCGTCCACTCTCTGTGGTGCTGGGTCTTGGGCAATTACAAAACTGGCTAGGACAAGGCTGGCAAACGACGCAAGTGGAACGCTTCGAAGCATGGGTGTTTCCTTGACGGTGCGAGCAACTCTGCAGCACTACTGCGGCAGCGGACCACGCAACGAAATCGCAGACAAGTTACTCCCAAAGCCCAACTACAAAGAACCCGTACCGCTCACCGCCGCCGAAACTGTGCGCCATCGGGCATCGGTATTGCCGTCAGACTGGTTGCTACTTTCGTTGCTTTCTAGCTGCGCATGGCAGCAAGCACTCCGGTTGCTGAGTCCTTGTCCGCCGTGACTCCGGCGTTTTAATCCCCCATGAGCACCGCGGTGTTTTAGCGCAAAAGGCTCGGGCGAAAAAAGCTGACCCCACATTGCCGCAGTTCAAACGGTGCAGATTGCGACCAAAAGCATGGTGCTCGAACGGGCTCTCCAGGCCTACGAACGCCTGCTACGTGAGATCACTGCACACCTGCCATCGCTGCACCGGCTTTTCTGCGCCGGCAGGCAGCCCACGCACATCTGCCTCAGCTGCCGAGTGGCATTCCCATGCGGCGAAACTTCTCGTAGCGCTGCTCGAGCAGCGTGGCCGTTGGCAACGTCGATAGTTCTGCGAGCCATTCCAAGACCTGCGCCTTTACGCGGTCGACCGTCGCGCGTTGATCGCGGTGCGCACCACCCACCGGCTCCTCAATAACTTTGTCGACCAGGCCAAAGCGCAGCAGGTCTTTGCTGGTGAGCTTCAGCGCATCGGCGGCCTCGGGCGCCTTCTCGCCGCTCTTCCACAAAATCGCAGCGCATCCCTCCGGTGAGATCACTGAGTAATAGCTGTTCTCAAGCATGCCCACGCGGTCGCCGATGCCGATGCCAAGCGCCCCGCCCGAACCACCTTCACCAATGACAATGCACACCACGGGCACCTTGAGGTCGAACATCTCAAGGATACTTTTGGCGATGGCAGATGCCTGACCGCGCTCCTCGGCACCAATGCCGGGATAGGCACCCGGCGTATTGATGAAGGTCACGATCGGCAACTTCAGCTTCTCCGCGAGGCGCATCTTCTGCAGTGCCTTGCGATAACCTTCGGGATGCGCACAGCCGAAGTTGCAGGCGAGGCGATCCTTGACGGTCTTGCCCTTGCGGTGGCCGACCAGCAAAAATCGTTGCCCCTGCATGGTAGCTAGGCCGGTGAGGATCGCGCGGTCATCGCCAAATACCCGATCGCCGTGCAATTCGACAAAATCATCGAGCATCATCTGCACATAGTCGGAAGTCAGCGGCCGATCGGCATGGCGTGCTACATGGACGCGCTCCCATGGCGACAGCTGCGCGTAAACCTCCACCGTCTGCTTGCGCAACCGGTCTTCGAGTGCATGGATCTCGTCCGAGAGTTCAAGATGGGTCCCGGTCGCCAGGTTGCGCAGTTCCTTGATTTTTAGCTCGAGTTCGCGCAACGGCCGCTCAAAGGCAAGTCCATCCTGGACCAAGGAGCGAGGGGCGGTGTCAGTCATGGGCGGCAAATCCTAGCGATTCCCCGCCCAACGGCAAAAGGCCACGACCTACCCAGCGGTGACTTTCAGCAAAGCCGCGCCAATCCTGAACTAGTCCAAAGCTCAATCTGAATTGTTGTCCACGAACCCTGCACCGCCGCCAATCTTGCGCCACACCGGACTCGTCGGCATCGTTTTCATATGCAGGCTTGGCGTGTTGAAATCCTTGTTCGTCCTTCTGAACCCGATCCCGTGGGCGATTACGCCCGAAAATCACTGATCGCTGCTGGACTCGCCGTGTCCGCAGTTCGCAGTAGACGCGGATTCCTGCTCGGTGCTGAACTCAGCGCACAGCAAGTGCACGAGTTTGCCAAAGCAGTGCTCGCAGATCCGGTGCTCGACACGTTTGAAATACATGCGCCTTTTGCAGAGGTTACTGGCAGTGTGCGTGGAGTGCAGCGGGTGTCCGTATTGCTGCGCGCCGGAGTCACGGATCCCGTGGCCCAATCCGTGCAGAAGGCGATGACGGACATGGGCCTGCCAAGAGTCGCAACGGGCACCTATCGCGCGTTCGACGTTAGCGGCAACGTTGAACTCGCGGCGCTCGCACTGGCGACCCGCAAGTCACTCGCCAACGCCGTCCTGCAGGATGTGCTCATGCTGCAGCTGCCGACGTCACTGCCAGGCGCTGGCGGCGAGCCGGACCTAACCGTGCAGTCGATTCCAATCGCCCACCTAGATCAACAGGGCTTGGAGCAACTCAGTAAAGATGGTGGCCTCGCTCTCGATGCGATGGAGATGACGGCGATCGCTGCTCACTATCAGCAACTCGGTCGTGCGCCAATGCGCATGGAGTTGGAGACGCTGGCGCAAACTTGGTCCGAGCACTGCAAGCACAAGACGTTGACCGGTCGAGTGCGCTTTGAAGGCAAGGTCATCGACAACCTGCTCAAGGCGACGATCGTCCACGTCACCAACACACTCGACCGCGATTTTTGCGTCAGCGTGTTCGTCGACAACGCCGGCGTGATTCGCTTCGACGACGAAGACTCGATCTGCATCAAAGTGGAGACCCACAACCGGCCATCTGCGATCGAGCCATTTGGCGGTGCTGGCACCGGCGTTGGCGGCGTGATCCGCGATATTCTTGGCACCGGCAAAGGCGCGCGGCCGATCGCCAATACCGACGTGTTCTGCTTCGCGCCGCCGGACATGCCCGCAGCAAAAGTGCCGCAAGGCTGCCTGCACCCACGCACAGTGCTGCAAGGGGTCGTCGCCGGCGTGCGCGATTACGGCAACCCAATGGGTATCCCGACCGTCAACGGCAGCGTCCACTTCGATGAGAACTTCGTCGGCAACCCGCTGGTCTACGTCGGCAACATCGGCATCCTAAAAACCGCCCGCGCGCAAAAGCAGGTGCAAGTCGGAGACCACATCGTTGCGCTCGGCGGTCGCACTGGCCGCGATGGCATTCACGGGGCCACGTTCTCATCGCTCGAACTGCATACCAACAGCGAAACCGTTAGCTCTGGCGCCGTGCAGATCGGCGATCCAATCACCGAACGCAAGGCAATGGACGCAGTGCTCCGCGCGGCGGACCTCGACCTGTTCTCGTCAATCACCGACTGCGGTGCAGGCGGCTTTAGCAGCGCTGTTGGCGAAATGGCGGAAGGCCTCGGTGCCGAAGTCGAGCTTGCGCGCGCACCGCTCAAGTATCAGGGACTCGCACCTTGGGAAATCTGGATCAGTGAAGCGCAGGAGCGGATGGTGCTCTCGGTGCCGCAGGACAAATTGCAGCGACTGCTCGAAGTCTGCCGCGAAGAGTCCTGCGAAGCGTTCGTGCTGGGCACATTCACCGACAGCGGCCGACTGGTCGTCAAATACGACGGCCAAGTGCACGCAGACCTCGATCTGCATTTCCTGCACAAGGGACTGCCGATACGAGAACGGGAAGCGATCTATATCGCACCGAAGCTTGCCGACCCTGTGCTGCCGATTGAGACGGATCACGCAGCGGCACTACTCGCCACGCTGTCGGACTATTCCGTCTGCAGCAAGGAATGGATCGTGCGCCAATACGATCACGAGGTGCAGGCTTCTTCCGCCAATAAGCCAATGTGCGGAGTAAAGAACGATGGCCCGGCCGATGCCGCAGTGATCATGCCCAAGCTCGGTAGCCGCCGCGGCGTGGTGCTCGGCAACGGCCTCAACCCGCGCTACTCCAAGATCGACCCCGCGGCGATGGCTGAGTGCGCGCTCGACGAAGCGATGCGCAACGTCATAGCAACTGGCGGCGACCCGGACTACACCGCCGTGCTCGACAACTATTGCTGGGGCAACACGCGCAACCCTGAGCGCCTCGGCGAATTGGTGCGCGCGAGCTTTGCGATCCGCGATCTCGCACTCGCCTATCGCACGCCGTTCGTGTCGGGCAAAGACTCATTGCACAACGAATTCCGCGATGGTGACCGCGTGATCTCGATCCCCGGGTGCATTCTCGTCACGGCACTATCGATCGTGCCTGATGTAACTCGGACGTTGACCTCAGACTGCAAACGCATCGGCTCACTGCTCGTCCTCGTAGGTGTCACCAAAAACGAACTCGGTGGCTCCACCTACTGGAAGACCAAGGGCGAACTCGGTGCCTCAGTGCCGCGCGTTGACCATCAACTTGGCCGGCAGGTTCTGCAGGGCGTGTATCGCGCGACCCAAGCACGCTGTGCGCTTGCCGCGCATGACTGCAGTGAAGGCGGCCTTGCAGTTGCGGTCGCCGAGATGGCACTCGGTGGTCGACTCGGCGCAAAGATCGACCTTGGCGCGGTGGTCTCACAAGGGGAACTCAACAGCACGCAGCGGATGTTTAGCGAATCACAGAGTCGCATCCTGCTCGAAGTGCAAAAGCACCGCCTGCCAGACCTGATCGCCAATCTACTAGATACGCCTCACGCCGTGATTGGCGAGGTCACCAGCGGGGATCAGGTGGAGTTCGCAATGCACGGCAAGTCGGTCGCCAAGTTGTCGCTCACCCAGATCGAACGCGCTTGGAAACGGCCCCTCGACTTCGACGGCACGCTGCTCGAGGAGGTGCAAAAGTGAGCGCCCCCAAAATCCTGATCCTGCGTGCGCCCGGCATCAACTGTGAGCGCGAAACTCACTTTGCGTTTCAACGCGCTGGCGGGGCGCCGGAGTATGTCCACATCAACGAACTGATCGCGGATCCGGACCGTCTGTTTTCATATCGCGTGCTGTCGGTGCCCGGCGGCTTTGCCTACGGCGACGACATCGCCTCAGGCCGCGTGCTAGCACAAGAGTTGAAGCACAAACTCGGCGATCGCCTTTTGCAGTTTCTTGACCGTGGCGGACTCGCGCTCGGCATCTGCAATGGCTTCCAGGTGCTCGTCCGGCTTGGCCTGTTGCCCTGCACGCGCGGCAAGTTGGAAGAAGAAGTGACGCTGACCCACAACCTCAGCAACCACTATGAATGCCGCTGGGTGACACTGCGCAGTGAGCAATCGCGTTGCGTGTTCCTCGAACAAGGACTCACGCTGCGCTGGCCTGCGGCGCACGGCGAAGGTCGCCTCGTGCCGCGCGATGCCCAGTTAGCTGCGCTTTTGCGCGACGAGGGCTTTGCAGCACTGCGCTACGTCGACGAACACGGCAAGCCAACGACTACCTATCCACAAAACCCGAACGGTTCCCCGGAAGCGATTGCCGGTCTCACGGATCGCACCGGCCGAGTCCTCGGAATGATGCCGCACCCAGATCGAGCCTTTCTTCCGACCCACATGCCTGACTGGCGCCGGACGCTGCTAGAAAAAGGCGAACTACCTCTTGATGGCGATGGCATGGGCTTATTCCGCGCCATGGTGCGAGTCGCAAGCGCCGAAGGCTAAACCGCGCGGCTGACGTGGCGAGGGTCAAGGCAGGCCAACAAGGCAACTCAATATCCAAGTCTGCAACCTCTTGTGCCGATAAAAACCCGTTGGCACAGGAGCCTTCGTGATGGAATCGCAGCACGCAGCAGCAGCCGGGCGGGAACGAGTCGGCGAACAAGGCTTCGCCATGATTCTCGCTCTGCTGTTTACGGTGATCGTCGTCGGGATCACGGTGACGGGCACCCTGATATTGCGTTCGCACCAAGCGAAGACGAAGACCAGCTTCGTGTCACGCGGGCAGGCATCGATGTTTGCCAAGTCGGGCCTGATCGAAGCGCTCGGCTGGATGCGCAAACAAGCATCACAACCAGTGCTAAATTTTGTGCCGATCCTCGATGAGGTGGCCGTTCCGGAGATCCTCGAAACGATTGAGCCCGAGGTTGGGATCGTTCGCGAGTTTCAGATCAATGGCCCGATTTGGGGTCGCTACGAAGTATGGAAGGACTGGTCCACCGACCCCAATGCAACGCGACTTGCCTGGCGCAACCAATTCCGTTGCCAGGACATCAGCAGCTATCGCAATGAGCCCTCTGGGACGATCTGGAAACTGTGCAGCGTCGGCTACGTATTCCGCCGCACCAGCGCAACCGCAGCGTTCGACGCCGCACCCAACCAAGTGCTTGGCCAGGAGATCATTGAAGTGGAAGTGCGCCGGTTAGCGATCCAACCGCCCGGCCAAGCAGCGTTGAGCATCAGCAACGCAGCTACCTGCCAAATCCTAACCAAGGGCAAAGTGCTCGGCGGCAACACCGCCGCTGGCATCTACTACGCAACGGGCACCGGCAATGTGACGATCAGTGGCACCGGTGCCAGCGTCACTGGCGTGCCCAGTTTGTCGGCAGCTGCGAACTACAACGGCAGCATTGACGCGGTCTTTGGCGTCTCCATCGCTGAGCTGCGAGCAATGGCCAACTACGTGATCACCAACGCAAGCCAGTTTCCTTCGCCGGTTCCTAAAGACACGATCGTGATCTGCGATGTCCCGATCACCTTTGACGAGAACCAGCCACTAAAGGGTACCGGCGTGGTGGTGTGCACCAGCAGCGTGACTATCAACCAGGCGAGCTATAGCGCCTTCAATGGCCTGCTCTATGTGGCCGGATCGTTCACCTTGCGCGAACCTGCGGAAATCACCGGTGCCACGGTCGTCGTTGGCAGCGTTCTGGTGCAAGGCAGTGCCGACAGCTCAAGCCTCACCTTCGATGACGGTATCCTCAATCACCTGCGAACGGAGCTTGGCTCCTATCGCATGTCGAGCGCCTTTATCCGCTCAAGAGCTCGGCATTACTGAGCCTTTCCCGAGTCGATCAACCCGCCATTTTCCGGCTTGGGTAAGCCACAGCATCGCGCCGATAAAGTGCATTGCTCCACGTGAGCAAGGGGCACCATGCAGGTCACAAAGCAGCAGCACGAACGCGGATTCACTCTGGCCGAACTGATGTTTGCGAGCATGGTGTTCGCGATACTTGCCTCGGTGATGCTCAATCACCTGTCGATCAATTACGCCACGACTGCTAGCGAGCGTGATCGGGTGTTCGCCTACTCAAAGGCGCAGTCCATCCTCTCGGAGATCCAAGCCTATGTCGATCGGGGCCAAGCAGCGGCGGCGGTTGACCTCGACGTATTGGATGACGGCACTGTCAATAACCCGCTGCTGACGATCTCGACGCGCGTGAATGGCAGCAGCCTTAAGCCTGACGATGAACTCTCAGGCAACTTCAGCAATGGCAACGATTGGACTTGGTCACGCCGCGTAACCGTGCGGCCGTTCCAGGGCCTCAATAACCGCAACGTGCGCTACGTCACTGTGCACATCTATAAGCGCAACCTAGAAAACGTCGAACGCCCAGTGGCGGAACTGTCGGCGGTTATCAACAGTGCTGGCAGCGGCTACCCGACCACGCAGGTGTTCGATATTTACCTGCTGGCCGTTGAAAACATCCCGGGCTGGTGGGTCTACATGGACTCGATCAGGCCATTCGTCGAATCTGCAATCACCGATCTGGAAACGCGCAATCCCGGCCTTGAGGTGCGCACCCACTGGATCACGAAATCGAGCTTTGGCCGCAATCAGTCCTATCGCCCCTACGTCAACGACGTAGCTGACAGTCGGCAGCAGATCCCTTTTGTCTACTTCTATCCAGCGCGTATGCCTGCCGGCCAATCGTCGGCCTACTACTACGTGCCGGACAACATCCGCGGCCACATCAATCTCGATGGCACCAACGCGCATGGCTACGACGCCGATACGAACCCATACCCATACGCACTCGCTGATTTCTACAACCACTCGATGCGCTACCCAGAGGAGCTTGAACTCTTCACTGCTCGGGTAGCAGCGGTAACAGCGCGCGAGACGGCAATCGCCGACGCATTGGCCCTAGGCAACACGCCACCTCTGGTCCTCGATGACATGTCGAAGGAGCCAACGTTGCGCTTGTTCCTCGAGGACCTGAACACGCAGCCACTCAAATACAAAAACGCAATGATCATCAACCTGCATGGTGAATTGCTACCAGCAGCTCCGTTGCGCAACTACGCAGACCCTGCACGGTCACCAGAGAACTACCCAGAAGTCCGCGTCGTAACGCACGCCGAAGAATTGCGCACCCGCAGGGACTCCATCACCACAGACGCTGCGAAGTTCCGGGTCTATGCGTTCAACTCCTGCACTGCCACCTACAACACATCGACGATGCCGGACCGCATCAGCCAAGCGATCGCGATCGAAGTTGTTGGCCTAGACCTCACGGCCAGCTCGGATCATTCAAAGCTCGATTCAACCGTGCAACTGAAGTCGCTCGCCGGCGGCGTGAGAGTTCCGCTCAACACTGGCAGCACGAATTACTCCGCGTTCGCCGTGGCAAAGCACACGACCGACGTTCTTGCCGCTGGCGAAATGAACTACTCGTGCGAGTTCATTAATCCACCAGGTAGTGAAGCCTTCACGCGCATTTATTTATACAACACGCCGGTGGTGGCACCGCAGCCGAGCAGCAACGGTGCCGGCTTGCCTACGAATACGCAATGCCAACTCTATGGCATGTCGTACATCCCGAGTCCCTGCGACAGCACTAACCCACAGGCCTTCGTTCGCGACCTCTCCACCAGCAGCAACGTCCCAAAGAACACTGCCCGTTGGACTTTTTCAGTCCCGCCGGCATTTCTCGCCGCGGGTCGCTTTTACAATCCAACTGGCACCAGCGTGACCCCGGTTGGCGACCTCATCTTGAAGGTGCGAACGCGCCTCTGGGTCGGCAGTGCGCCAGCAACTTCTGGCACCGTTTGGCCAGTGCTTAACGACCCTGATAACCTGTCGACGACTTACACGTGGTGGGCGGACAGCGCCACGGACGTGCCGATGACCGAGCGTTCACAGTTTCTAGGGGACCCGCGCCACTGCCCATATAAAGACCTGACCACCGGCGCGACCAACGATTTTGTCGATGGCTACAACTGGTATCACGACTCGCTGAATAATTCGAACAACGCGCGCAGCAACTTTCTCGGCCTCGCCAATGTCCTTGCGAATGGCTGGCGCGGCGTGATGACGTGCGACGTGCCGCGCATCATGGAGATCTATCGCAAGGGTCTCGTCGCCAGTGCTTGCGTCTACACAACGCTAACTGGCTTCTCCTACTACTACGTCGGGCTCGGCAATGACATCGGCTACGACAGCGCCAACGGCTACCCGAACTCGATCCCAATCGAACTGAGCCCGATGGGCACGCCGAACACCACTGGCTATCTCGACACGATCACCAGTTCGCGTCGGTATGTGCGCGATCACAAGTCGCCGTATTGGTTTGCCATCCCGTGGCTCGGGGAACTCTATCCCGATTGGGCCTATGCAAGCCAGTGGACGGTAACCAACGGCGGCGTGCCGCAAGGCAATCTGACCGCGGGCAGCAATAGCAACTCCTTCTATCAATCCCCCATGCAGTCGGCCTACAGCGGCAGCAACCGGACGGCCTACGGCACGAGCCTGGTCAACAGTCAGCAACGAACCAGCTCGGAAGGCTGCACCTCGTTCTTCAACATCGGCACAACTACGAGCACGTTCCACCACCAATCCACTCTCGGCACTGGCAACCTCACGACCGTCGGGACTGAGATCACCAACAACTACAGCTTCACGATGCCGACAACGGCGAGCATCAGCCGCCCATTCAGCGTCGCCTCAAACACCAGCGGCACGATCGGCACCGAGTTCTCACTCCCGCCTTATTCAACGCAGCGTTACTCAGCCAGCTTGCTCGAAACATACTACACCCACCCGAACGGCAACACTGGCGCGGGGCTAGTTCGCCTGGCGAACAACACGAATGCTTCGTCTGCATTCGTGGTCGTGAACGGCATCGATAACACCACCTCGACCGGCACAACTTTCATCGGTAAATGGGCTGTGCTGTCACTCGTGCATTCGTACTTCGAGGCAGGTGAGGCAGGAGTCACACACCGCATAAAAATGCCGCCGCGCATCGAGATTCAGAGCCCCAACGATGTGACGGAGCTGCTCGACCCAGCTTCAGTTGTCATCAGCTTCAAGACTTCCTGGATGCGCTGGGATGGCAAGCCATACGTCGCCACCGGCACCTATAGCGACAATGAGAATGAGCTCTCGTATGCGATCTACTACTCCATCGACGGCGGCGATACCTGGCGGCATGTCCAGGATGATCAGGCAGGCACTCCAGGTGAAAAACCAACCAACTCGAGCTATCTGATCGCGGACACGCACACCGGCGACGAGAGCTTCAGCCTCGCCACGCCCAGTGCGCAATTTTCTGAGGGCACCTATCAATTGCGCATCGACTGCTTCCGAAACGGCGCAAACGTTCACTACTCGCAGCACAGAACCAAGTTTTACCTGAACCGCTGAGGAACAAAGGTATGCGCCACGAACCAAAGCAAACGGGCTTCTCACTGCTAGAAGTGGTCATTGTAGCAACGTTGCTGGGCCTCTTGATGCACGTCGTCATCACGCTCGCAGCGTCAGGCTCGGATGCTCAGTGTTACGGCCGCCGGTTAAATCGCGTCACCGAAATCAATCAAGACGTTCTGGATGACATCCGGCTCGACCTGGCGAGCTCCGTTTCGTTATTCGGCCGCGATGCGATCTCACAAGCCTGCTACGCACGAATTGATTTTGCCGGCTGGCCGCTGCCACTCAACAACGCGCAGTTGCCGCGCGTTGCCGATATCGATGACTTCCAACCGGACGCATCGAACCCGACCGGCAGCAAGACTGGCAATATGTTGTTCTTTGCCCAGCGTGCGTGGGTCGACAAGTTTCGGTGCACGAGTGGCAACCACTACATGACCGATGTCTACCAGTGGACGCTGTATTACCTGACTCGTGAGAATCAAGACTTCACAGAGCCGATCGGCATCAACCTTGTTCACTGGGCTTCAGAACCGATGGCAGATGCAGGTCAGGTAATAGCAATCGCCAGCTCAACGGATCGAACCGAAGTCCTGCAACACCTACGGGACGGCAGTGCCGACGAAGATGGCGAGCTGCGTGAGCCAATGCAACTGATCTGGACCCGCGGCCAGAGCCCGAGTGTGAGCGGCACGTTCCAGCAAATCGATCCCGTCACCCTATCGCTGTCCACTGTTGCCATCTCGCCACGCGTCGATCCGTTCCGCATCCAGGCGTATCGGCCACTCACTCGTCAAGGTCTCTTGACGTTGCGCAACCACTCAATCGCCACCGTCTACGCGCTGCCTCAACCAGCTCTCTATGGGGCCATGAACAAAACCGGCAACGGCTTTCCACATGGATTCGAGATCCAGGTAATTGGTCCCAACGCAGCGCGGCAGGTGCTCGTTCGATCCACGCTGATCAGCAGCAACAGCCATGGGCTGCGCGCTCGATCGACGATGCAATCCGTTATTGACTGCCGCGACCTGTAGTCCAGCTGATTACTAACAAACCAATCTCTGGTTTCACTTGGCGCGCGGAACGATTGCAGAGTCGGGCCTGGATCTAGCCTTGCCACAAGATCAATCGGCGGGTGTTCAGGATGGCCAATCAACGGAACGGCAGCGTTACCAAATCAATCAGGTGGAGCCTCGCTGTCAGCTTTGCCATTCGAAGTAGCCGTGCCGCTCATCATTAGCGCCCCATCTGCTACTCACGATCACTCGCGAAAGTCGCGGCCCTTGAGGTTGTGCTTCAGCAGCAACTTTTGCAGCGCCGAACGCGTCATACCTGCTTCGTCCGCCGAGTGAGTGACATTGCCTTGGTGCTTGCGAAGGAGTTCTTTGAGGTAGCTGTTTTCCAGCAACATGATGCTGCGCGCCTTCATGCCTTGGAAAGTCTGCGGCTGCGCACTGAGTCCGGTCACATTCTGAGTCGCTTCACCACCGGCAACCTCACTTGGCAGATCGGTCGCCTTCAATATTTTGTCATGTGAGAGGGCGCAACCGCGCTCGATCGCGTTGCGCAGGTGGCGCACGTTGCCAGGCCAGTGATACGCGGCGAGCAGCGCCTTCACATCTGACGCGAACGTGATCCCATCCTGGCCGCCGAAGCGATGCAGAAAATGCTCGGCTAATTCAAGGATGTCTTCGCGACGATCACGGAGCGGAGGAACCTCTATTCGCACAACATCAAGGCGATAGAACAGGTCTTGGCGAAATCGCCCGTCTTCGACTTCGCGCCCGAGATTGCGATTGGTGGCAGCGACGATCCGAACATCGATCGGCACCTCCTCGGTACTGCCAACCGGCCGCACCGTGCGTTCCTGGATTGCCCGCAAAAGCTTCGCCTGAAACGGTAGCGGCAGTTCTCCAAGCTCATCGAAAAACAGCGTTCCACCATCCGCAACTTGAAACAATCCCAGCCGGCTTGAAGTAGCCCCCGTGAACGCACCCTTCACGTGGCCAAACAGTTCACTCTCGAACAAGTCCGCCGCAATCGAAGTGCAATCGACCGGCACAAACGGCTTGCTGGAACGAGTGCTCGAATCGTGCAGATGATGCGCCAGCAGTTCCTTGCCGGTGCCACTCTCCCCCTGAATCAACACCGAGGCATCGCTGCGCGCAGCGCGGGTGAGCATCAAAACAAGATCGCCGAACGACTTGCTGCGATAAATCAGCCGACGGCCCTCAGGCCCAGAACGCAACCGCTCCTTGAGATCAAGGTTCTTGTCCTTGAGCCGGCGATGTGCCACGGCTTTAGCAACGCGCTCAAGTAGATCTTTTTCGACATAGGGCTTCGTCAGATAGTCGAAGGCACCTTGCTTGATCGCGGCAACAGCGGACTGAATCTCGGGATGACCGGTGATCAATATCACCTCGACATCCGGGTCGCGCTGCTTGATCAAGGCGAGCAACTGCAAGCCCGACATGCGCGGCATCCGTATGTCACTCAACACCACGGCAAACGATTTTTTGTCAACTAGCTGCAGGGCAGCTTCGCCTGATGCCGCCGATGACGTTGCGTAACCTGCACGTGTAAGCAAGAAGCAACATGACTCAGCCATGTCCGGCTCGTCATCCACCACCAGCACTCGCTCGCGGTCAAGATTCATTACCCCGCGCCGCCGATGTCACGCCGGTAGTGAATGCCAGAAAACTCAACATCCTTCAGCACCGCATAAGCACGAGCACGCGCCACGGAAATCGACTCGCCAAGCGCCGTAATCGAAAGCACTCGACCACCAGCAGTCAAAACGTCACCGCCTTTCTTCACCGTGCCGGAGTGAAAGATTTGGAGGTCTGGTCCTGTCACCACGCGATCGAGACCAAAGATCGGCATACCCTTCTTGAATTCCAAAGGATAGCCGCCGCTGCACGCCACCACCGTCACAGCGTGCCGATCATCCCAGACCGGCGCTTGCTGCTGATCGAGTTTGCCGTCAACCGTTGCGAGCAGCAGTGGCAATAGGTCGCTCTTTAGGCGCATCAACAACGGCTGCGTTTCGGGGTCACCAAGTCGGCAGTTGAACTCAATCACGCGCGGCCCCTGCACGGTCAGCATCAGGCCGGCATAAAGGAAACCTTGGAAGCGGCGGCTCTCACGGTTGAGCGCGTGCACCACGGGGAACACAATCTGACTCTCAATCTGATTTCTGGTGCGCGACTGCAATACCACCGGCGAATAGGCGCCCATTCCGCCAGTGTTCGGCCCCTTGTCATCATCAAACACCGCTTTGTGATCGCGGGCCGGCTCGAACGGCACGATCGTCTGACCATCCGTCAGCGTCATCACAGAAAGTTCTGGGCCTTCGAGACACTCTTCCAAAATGATCGTGTTGCCGGCATCGCCAAAGCGGCGTTTTTCAAGGCACTCGGTCACCGCAATGCGCGCCTCAACAAGACTCTTGCAGACCGTGACGCCCTTGCCGGCGGCTAGACCGGAGGCCTTGACGACGATCGGCCCTTCCTCGCGCATATCGAGAAATGCTCTGGCCTTCGATAGGTCATCAAACATCCAGTGCAGCGGTGACGGGATCCGGTGCCGGCGGCACAGCTCACGCGCATAGGCCTTACTGCCCTCAATCTCAGCCGCCGCCTTGCTCGGACCAAAGCAGCGGATCTTTGCATTCAGCAGCTCATCGAAGATACCTAAGCACAAAGGACCCTCAGGACCGACGACCACTAAATCCACCTTGTTAGAAACCGCGAAGTTGCGAATGGCGTTCACATCGTCGCTCGCGATATCGACGTTTTCTGCGATAGCAGCGGTACCGGCATTGCCAGGAGCACAAAACAAACGCGTCACCAGTGGTGACTGTGCAATTTTCCAAGCGAGTGCGTGCTCGCGACCACCATTGCCGACGACGAGAATCTTCATTGATGATGATTTTCTATCGCACAGCTGTGCTTCGCGCGAGAACAGAGAGAACTTGCACGCGATGTGCTTTTTTTTCACTGCCCAGCTAGTGCTGTTTTTTTGCGAGCTGGAGAAGAAACACGAAGCCTTCACCGCAGGAGATTCGATAAGCGAGGCAAGTTTGCGATCAAAGAAGCGCCTAGCAAAGTTCGCAAAGTTGCAACTGTTAGGTCGACCGAAGGCTGGCTTTGAATTGGACGGTTTTGGCAATCGCGGGCAGCATCCTCGCGCTGGCAATCGCCACGGTGCTGCGGCGACTAGCTGAGCTTCGCCACTGCGCACAAAAACCTCGCAGAACGCGCGTTCTGCGCGGCTACGCGGCAGTCACCAAGCGCGACTGCAGTATCCAGAGCTCGACCTGCAAAAGTGCATCGGCTGCTTGGCGTGCGTCCGCGCTTGCCCGCCAGACGGAGTCTTGGCACTCGCCTACGGGGACAAGCCGTTGTCGTGCATGGTGACGCGCTGTGTCGGGCACCGTAGCTGTGCGGATGCCTGTCCAACCGGCACAATCACGCTCACGCTTGGCGATCTCAAAGAACGCACGGACCTTCCTGCCCTCGCCGAAAATTTCGAAGCTGTCACAAAGCCCGGTCTCTTCCTGGCTTTTGAGATCACTGGCTTTGCCTTAGTCCGCACCGCCGTACAGCACGGCACATCGGTCGCGCGTGAAGTTGCGCGACGCATTCAAGCTTCCGAGCGTGCGCCGGTCAGCGCCGCAGTAGCGGTCGAACAGCGGATCATGGCATTTGCAGGCGAAGGCTACGGTGAGAACTCGGAACCCGAATCTGTAGTGCAAGTCCTCGACCTGATCATCGTCTTCCTAGGCCCGGCGGGGCTCGCATGTGCGCTTGCGGCCAAAGCAGCATCGCGCAACTTTTTAGCCCTCGACCAAGCGACAGAAATCGGCGGCACCGGTGCGGCGTATCCGCGCAAGAAGCTGATCATGACCCAGCCAATGCATCTGCCACTGCATGGCAAAATCGAAGGCCAATAGTCAGCACAGCAATGTGAATGGCTACACCTGGACATCTGCTGGCTGTTTCCAATGCCATCCCAATGGTCGCCGTTGATCACAGCAACCAGCACGCGCTTTCACAAAAAGCACCGGTGCGCCACGATGCGCGCATGGAAACCGTAGTAATTCTAAATCAGGACCAGATGGGCCATGGCGATCGCGCCCTGAGCCAAAAAATCCTCGGCACGTTCCTCAAGAAGTCGATCTCGCTGACTGGCCTCAGCGCGATCGTGATGTGGAACTCAGGTGTCAAACTGGTCGGCTCAGAATCGCCGGTATTGGCCGAGTTGAAGTTGCTCGAAGAACGCGGCGTCGATCTGCTGCCGTGCGGCACCTGTCTAGCCCACTATGGTATTACGCCGTTGGTAGGCACTGTGTCCGACATGGACAAGATTATGGCTGAACTTGGGCGAGCCGCGAAGGTCATCACGCTCTGAGTTCTTCGGCTGGAGTTGCGGCCGCGTTGGCATGGCGACTTGTACGGTTGCCTTGCCGAGACTCCTTGCAAACGTCGATCTCGCCCTGTCATGACGTTTTCAGGCGACCTATCGGGCATCAGTCTGCCAGACGTGTTCCAAAATCTCGCGGGCAACCGCTCGACCGGAACACTGCACGTGAAGTGGGACAAAGGCGAGCGCTACGTGCGCTTTGCTGAAGGCAAGATCGCTGGCTATGCACCCGGCGCTGGCAAAGAACTGCCGCTGCTTGATCACGCTGTCGAGCGCGGCCATGCCGACGATGCAGCGGTGCAAAAAGCAATCTCCGGAAGGCGGCGTCGCAAGCGCCCCGCTCGCTTGCTGCTCGACTTCAAGCTGTGTGACCGCGAAACACTCGACACGGCTTTCCGTGAGCTTACCGCCGAGGGCATCTACGACCTGTTCACGCTCAGCACCGCGCAGTTCTCATTCACTGCGGGCGATCCACCGCCGGACCTGTTCGATCTCGATTTGCTTGCCGCCGAAGTGCGGCTTGAGGTTGGTCCGCATCTGCTCGAAGGTGCGCGCCGCGCCGACGAAATGCAGCGCATTCGTACTGTAGTAGGCTCTGATCAAGACTTGTTCGTGGCAGATGCCCAAGCGCACAAACGTGCGCCCGATGAGAACACTGCGACGGTAGCGGCGGTGCTCGACGGCCGGACCGATGTAGCTGGCATCGCTCGCGCAACGCAACTAAGCCGCTTCACAGTTGGTGCGGCACTACTCACCCTGGTCCAGCAGGGCCTTGCTCGCCCTGCAACCGGTGAAGAGATCGCGGCACTCGCCGAGTTCGCACTCGCGGACAACCAACGCGAGGAGGCCATCCGTTTACTGGGCCAAGCACTGGTGCGCATGCCGCGCGAGTCACTGCTGCGCCGCCGTCTCGCGGAGACGCTTGCCAGTGCCGGCCGCAAGCGTGAAGCCGCAGGTGAACTTGCGATGCTCGCGTTTCAGGCTGCCGAGGAGGAACGCTTTAGTGATGCGCTGTCGCATTACGAACGTGCGATCGATCTCGATCCAGCCGACGTGCTCTTGCACCAACGCCGTTGTGAAACCTTGCGGCGCACTGGCGACAAGGATGCGCTGCGCAAAGGGCTCATGCAGTGGGCGCAACGGCTTGAAAGCCTTGGGCTCGCGGACCGCGCCTGCGAGGTGCTCGGCACCCATGCCGATGGCGGCCCTTTGCGCGGGGATCAGATGTTGCTGCTGCGCCTCGCCGAACTCGAAAAGGCCAACGGCAACCTGCCAGCGGCGGCGGCGCGCCACCTGCAAATCGTCGACCTGTTCGGCGCCAAAGACTCGAGGCTCGAAGGCAAGTGTTTGCGCGCGGCTCTGCAGGCGATGCCCGATGACCAAGCGATCCAGCGCCGCTTGAGCGACTTGGAAAGTGGCCGTGCTGCGCGCCGCAGCCGCCGCCGCCGCACCCTGCTGCTCACCAGCATCGCAGCAACCGTGTTTGGTTCTTTGCTGTTTGCCGGCATCTGCGAACTGACCACGAGTTGGCAGCTAACACGAGTGCTGCGCGAACGGCCAGCTGATGGCTGTGGCAACGCAACTTTGCCAGCATTGCGCACCATCGCCGCAAGTCATTCCTTCTTGCCGAGCGGCGCCATGGCGTGCGCGATTGCCGACGAAGAATCGATGCGTCTGCTGCGCCTAGCCGCTGACTTGCGACTTCAATGCCGCGTCGATGAGGCAATCGCCACCCTCGATGCCGCACTCGAATCGCTACCCGAAGGCGCACGGCTGCGCGCCGAAGAACTAAAAGCGCAGCTGCTGTATGAGGCACCCTTGTTTGTGGCACTCGCAAAAGTGGAGCACAGCGGCAGCAATGATGCTCTCGCCTGTCAATTGCTCGAACGCGCAACCGGACCGGAATTCGTCGACTTCGCGCGCGACATGCTCAGCCGTGTTCACTGCGACGCCGCCCGCACGCACCTGCTGCTTGCACTACAAAACAACGCAGATAGCCGCGCTGCCGAAGCGGTCGTAAGGGCATGGCTCGCAACAAAAGACCCCGCCGTTGCGCGCCTCGCCGAACGAGTCTTGGTCAGCGCAGTCGAGAAAGACGCCAATGGTGTGCGCGATGCTCTGGAGATTTTGCTGCGCCAACATCACGACCATCCCGAGTATCGGCCGATCGTGGATCGCGCGCTCGAAATCACCAGTTCGACAACCGCCACTCCGGGCCGCTGAAGCGGCTCTCAGGTCCGCACTCCGCCCTGCACCGGCTTCGCGTCCTTGGCGATCTGCCGCAAAAGTTCGCATTGCGCATCGGTCATCTCCTTTGGCATACCGAGCCTGATAACGAGCAGCAAGTCGCCTCGCGTGCCGTCCTCTCTCTGCAAGCCCTGGCCGCGCAAGCGCAACTTCTCGCCTGCATGCGAACCCGCCGGAACCTTCACCGTTGCCGTGCGATCGCGGAGTGTCACGTCGATTTTGGCGCCAAAAAGCGCCTCCCATGGCGCAACGCTGAAATCCGCTTCGACATCCTCGCCGCGCATTCGATACGAATCGTCCGGCAGCAGTTGAATCCGTAGGTAGAGATCGCCAGCAGCACCCCCACCCTGCCCTGGATCGCCCATTCCCCGCAGGCGAAGTTTGCGACCCTCGCGCACATCCTCTGGGATTGCAAGGTCGACAAAACGTGGCCGACGCACCGAGCCAATGCCGCCACACGCAGGGCATACGCGGTTACTGACCTGCCCTTCGCCATCGCACGACAAACAGTCACTGGCGACCTGCAAAGAAACCGACTCCTTGCCGCCACGCATGGCGTTGCCGATGGTCAATTGCCATACGGCTTCTGCATCAGCACCACGCTCCGAGAACACCGACGAACCGCCGCGTTGCGCGCGTGCGCCACCGGCTCCTTGCGACATGTCGCCAAACATCTGCGAGAAAAAATCCGAGAAGCCGCCACCGCCAAATCCACCACCGCCGCGGCTGCCAAACATGCGCGCGAACTCTTCCTGACTCATGCCATGACCACCGCCCGGATTTGGCTGGAAGTCTTGGCCCTGTCGCCAATCCTCGCCGAGATGGTCGAAGCGTTTGCGTTTTTCGGGATCGCTGAGCACATCGTAGGCCTCAGAGATCGCTTTGAATTGCTGTTCTACTCCAGCGCGTTTTTCTGGCGGGTGGCGATCCGGATGCCACTCCTTCGCCAGCTTGCGATAAGCCTTCTTGATCTCGACATCGGTCGCTGTGCGGAGGACACCGAGCGTCTGGTAGTAGTCTTGGAACTTCACGGCTTGCGATACGCCCCCAAAATGCAGTGTTCAGGATAAGGCATGCCTAGCGCTCGAAAAAACATTCGCACGCGCAACTCGCACAAGAGCAGCCAGCGAAAACGCGAGAAGGTGCGACAGTCGTCGAGTCGCAGGAAGGCTTCTTCGCGCAGACCGTGCGCCCCAAACAGACGCTGCAGGCGGCCGCGCGTGTTCATACGGAAGCGCGTCGGGAAGGTGTCCTTCTGATCCGTGCGCCAGAGAAAACGCTTCACAGTGTGGCGCAGACCCATCGGCGCAAGCCGCGTGAGCAACGGCATCGGCGAAGCAGCAAACACTGTGTAGACAATCGCTAGCCCACCAGGCGCGAGGGCCTTCACCATGCCGCGCACACAGGCTTCAGGATCGTCGATGTGCTCGGCGACCATGCGCAGCGTGACGAGATCAAATCGCTCCTCGCTTTCGTAGCCGTCGATCGGCGCCTTGATCTTCTCGTGCACGTAGGGGTTTTCGTCGAGCGTAGGATCGGGATCGAGTCCGACCAGTCGGCCAACCCGTTGCGCAAGCAACTTCGCGAGCGACGGATTGCTTGGACACAGTTCTCGGCCGCATCCAATGTCGAGCCAGCGCAAGCCCTTCACGCACAGGCTTGCGAGCAACGCCTCATACACGTCGTCGGGGGTTGAGTAGCCATGGTCGCGGCGCAGCTTTGGCCCCCAGCCAAGTTGCGTCTCGGTGCCGTATTTTAGATGGAACACTTGGCGCAACGTTGCAGCGTCCGGCAAGCGCAACAACGGGCCATTCAGTAGAGCTACAGGATGCTGTATCGCAGCGTTGGCTCTCATGCTGGAAAAAGCTCTGCTAGGCGTTGCCATACTTCCGGTGGATTTGACTGCAACGCGCCGTCGATGCTCTGCTGCAATTGCTTGCCAGAACGCGCACCAACGAGCACCGAAGTCACGCGCGGATCACGCAGGCAAAAGCCAAGCGCCATGCCGACCGCCGTGGCCCCATGCTGCGCAGCAAACAAAACCAGCTCCTGCGCCTTCTGCAATCGCTCCGGCGTGCTGTAGCGGCTGATGAACTGCTTGCCTTTTTCATCGGTCGCGCGCGAGTCTTTCGGCGGTGGCAACCCTGGCAGGTATTTGCCGGACAACACGCCATGCGCCAGTGGCGAATACACTAGTTGACCGATCCCCGCAGATTCGCCCGCCGGCAACACATCGCGCTCGATGCCCCGTTCAAAAAGGTTGTAGAGCGGCTGGTTGCTGATCGGCGCGTGCAACCGCTCGCTGCGGCACAGCGTCACAATTTCTGTGATGCGCTCGGCAGGCCATTGACTCACGCCCCAGTACAGCAGCTTGCCACGGCGAATCAGATCGTCCATCGCCATCGCGGTTTCGAGCAACGGCGTCGCTGGGTCGGATCGATGGCATTGATAGATATCCAGGTAGTCCGTGCAAAGCCGCCGCAGCGACCCATCGATCGATTCGAGCACGTGCTTGCGCGACAGCCCACGATCATTTGGGTCATCGCTCATCGGAAAAAAACACTTGCTCGCCAGCACGAGGCGGTGCCGCGGCAATTCACGAATCGCTTCGCCCAGCACGCGCTCACCTTCGCCAGCGAAGTAGACATCCGCGGTGTCAAACAAGTTGATGCCTGAGTCAAACGCCTCGTGAACGAGCCGCAGAGCCAGCTGCGCATCCAGTGCTGCGCCGAACGTGAGCCATGAGCCTAGGCCTATTTGGCTGACCTTGAGGCCGGATCGACCGAGATTTCGGAGTTGCATTCGAAGTGAGAGTTGTAGCAGGCAAACTCGTCCCGAAAGCACAGCGCCAGCACGCTTTTTCTACGAAGCTGGCGGACGACCGTTGCTCGCCTATGGCCAAGCAGGCGATGAACGGCGATGCTGCGATGCCAATTATCGCCCACATGGAACGCAAGAAGCGCATCGCACTGATCTCGACCGGTGGCACGATCGAAAAGACCTATGACGAGTTGAAGGGCGTACTCGACAACCGCGCCAGCGTGCTCGATGTCGTGCTCGCCACGCTGCAACTGGATGGGACAGAAATCGTGCGCGTCCCACTGATGAATAAGGACAGCCTGGAGATGACGCCGCAGGATCACGACCTGATCGCTCGCACCGCGAAGGCGATGGCGGAAGCATACGACGGAGTGGTGATTGTGCATGGCACCGATCGGCTGGCGATTACCGGCGAACGCATTGTCGAGCTGGTCGGCTCGAAGCACTGTCCGATCGTCATGACGGGCGCCATGCGACCGTATGTGATGCGCAACACCGACGCATCACAGAACCTCACCGAGGCACTGCTCGCGGTGCAGGTGCTCGCAAAAGGCGTCTACGTGGTGATGCACAACAAGGTGCTGCAGTTTCCGGGCGTCATCAAAGATCGCGACCGCGGAACATTCGTGCGCACCGAAAAGGCCAGCGGGTAAAACCGAAAAGTTAAGCCGGTAAACTTGCATGGGCACGACCGGCAAATGCAAGCATCTGTTGCCGAGTCAGAACTCGACGGCATTGGTAGGCTATAATGAGATGCTCTGCTGCGTTTGATTGCCGCGCCCCTTACTCAAAAACTTCACGAATCATGTTTGCACACTTTTGTTTGAGCCTCTGCTATTCAGGATTATTGATCGCCCAGGGAGCCACGACTGCACTCCCCTGCAGCGCGGACACCACGCTCTACCTTGATTCGTTCGGCGACACTGCCAACGGTGCCGGAAACTCGGTTTTCATCGGCCTCAACACAACCGGTGTCACGCGCCGTATGCTGGTGAAGTTTGATATTGCTGCCGCGTTGCCCGCCAATGCACGCATCGTCACGGTGCAGCTAAACCTCAATGTCGCGCAGGCTGCAACGCTGCCGCCGCTCGCAACCACTGTCCACCTGGTTACCGCGCCCTGGGATGAGGGCACCGCCAATGCGGGGCTCTTACAAGGTATCGGCACAACGGCGACGGCGGGTGACTGCACGTGGCTGCACCGCAATTGGCCAACGGTGTTTTGGGCTACGCCCGGTGGCGACTTTGATCCGACGCCGCATGGATTCGCCGATTTACCGCAGCCCGGGCCAACGAATTTTCCCGTGACCGGCAGCATGGTTGCCGATGTCCAATCCTGGCTCAACACGCCGGCCAACAACTTCGGCTGGCTACTAAAGTCCAACGAGCTCACAACACGTGAAGTCCGCCGCCTCGATAGCCGCGAGAGCCTCACCCCCGCCAATCGTCCGCAACTGCTCGTTACCTACGTGCTGCCGGGTGGCTGGGCCAACGCTGGCCCCGGCTGCGGTTCACCAGTGCCGCCGACGCTCGCTGGTGGCGGCACCTTTGCCACCGGCTTCACGGCAACATTCACGACTCAAGGGCCCGCGTTTACGCCAGAGCTCACGTTGTTCTCGTTCATCCTCCAGCAGCCTGCGGCACAACTCTTTCCTGGTTGCTCGTTCCATCTGCCGTTCGGTTCCATCACTCCTGGCCTGCGCTTTCTAGACGGTGCAGGCGTAGCAGTCGAAGGACTGCCGATCCCAGCGAGTTCGAGCTTCATCGGGCTTTCACTCGCCTCGCAAAGTGCCGTGCTCGACAGCCTGCAGTTGTTAGGGTTCTCGCTTTCCAACGCGGTCTTTGCACTTGTGCAGTGAGTGCGCGGCAGTAGCAGAAGCGCCGAGCTGAACAGCCTTCTGCTGCGGATCAAACTTGCTCAGCGCGCAACGACCATGGACAAACATCCCCGTCATGCAAGGTCCCTAAAGCAACGACCAAAGAACTCCCAAGGGTCCACCCATGGACCACGGTTGAAGCCACGGATCATGGGTCGGTCTAGGGATCATGGGTCGGCCGAGACATTCGGGTCGGTCGAGAAACTGGGCGAGTAGCACGAAAGCCCGCAGATCGTGAACCGGAAGAACAAGCTGGCTAACTCCAACCGCCGCGAAGTCCACCGCGGCTAGCAACCCAGGCTTTTCAGGCGAAGAAGTCGTTGCCCTTGTCGTCGACAACTAGGAACGCCGGGAAGTCCTTCACCTCGATCCGCCAGACCGATTCCATGCCAAGGTCGGCAAAGTCGAGCACTTCAACTTTTGCAATGCTGTCCTGCGCGAGGATCGCTGCCGGGCCACCAATCGAGCCGAGATAGAAACCACTGTATTTCTTGCAGGCATCGGTGACCGCCTTGCTGCGGTTGCCCTTGGCGAGCATCACGTAACTGCCGCCAGCGGCTTGGAACTGCTCGACATAGCCATCCATGCGACCAGCCGTGGTCGGCCCGAACGAGCCCGAGGCCATGCCGTGTGGCGTTTTCGCCGGCCCCGCGTAGTACACGACGTGGTCGCAAAGATAGCTCGGCAGCGGCAGACCTTGATCGAGCATCTCCTTCAGCCGGGCGTGCGCTAGGTCGCGCAAAACCACCATCGGGCCGGAAAGCGAGAAGCGCGTCTTGATCGGATACCTGGCAAGCGTCTGCCGAATCAAGGCCATCGGCATGCGCAGATCTATTGGCACCACCATAGCCGCATCGTCCCGGGTCTCGATCTCGGGCAGGAAGCGCGCGGGGTTGGTCTCCAGCTGCTCCAAGAACACGCCGTCCTTATTGATCTTGCCTTTCGCTTGGCGGTCAGCGCTGCACGACACGCCCATGCCCACGGGGCAACTTGCGCCATGCCGCGGCAGACGGATGACGCGGACATCGTGGCAGAAATACTTACCACCAAACTGCGCGCCGATGCCGTTCTTGCGCGTGATCGCGAGCACCTGCTGCTCCAACTCGAGATCGCGGAACGCGCGACCGTGCTTGTTACCGCTAGTCGGCAGGTTGTCGAGGTAGCGCGCACTCGCGAGCTTCACAACCTTGAGCGTAAACTCGGCCGACATCCCACCAATGACGATTGCGAGGTGGTATGGCGGGCACGCAGCGGTGCCGAGCTTGCGCGTTTCTCGATCGATCCATGCAAGCAAGGCTTTTGGATTGAGCAACGCCTTCGTCTCCTGATAGAGAAAAGTCTTGTTGGCCGATCCGCCGCCCTTGGTCAGGAAGAGAAAGTGATACTCATCGCCGGGCACTGCATACAGCTCGATCTGCGCCGGCAAGTTGTCGCCGGTATTGATTTCGCGATACATATCAAGCGGTGCCAATTGCGAGTAGCGCAGATTGGTCTCGGTAAAGGTGCGATGCACGCCGCGGCTCAGCGCGATCTCGTCATTGCCAGTAGTAAAAACCTGCTGGCCCTTCTTGCCGAGCACGATCGCGGTGCCAGTGTCCTGGCAACTTGGCAGCACCATGCCGGCCGAGACGTTGGCGTTCTTGAGCAATTGCAGCGCCACGAACCGATCGTTGGCAGATGCCTCGGGATCGTCGAGAATCGCCCGCAACTGCTGGAGGTGCGATGGGCGGAACAGATGGCTGATGTCGCGAATCGCAGCAAAGGTCAATTCTTCGAGCGCGACATCGGCGACAGAGAGGATCGAACGGCCAGCCACAGCAATGCTCGCCACCCCAGCCGTGCTCAGACAACGATAGGGAGTGGTTTCGTCACCGAGCTCAAACAACTCCTGAAAATGGAACGGCATGACAGCAGCTTGGCGAAGCAACAGTCCGGAGTAAAGCTGCCGTGCTGAAGTGCCTAGGAAACAACGAAGACCAAGAGCGGCATAGCCGGTCTTGGTCTTCGTTTCCTAGGCTCCTCCGCAGCAAAACGGAGGCGATGAATCTTACGAGCTCAGAGCGTGCCAATCGTCATGCGAACGCCATTCGACAGAATCAGACCGAGGCTGTTGTAGCCCGCGGTGAACGTCGCCGACTGACCGATGAGTTGAATGCCATTGAAGGATGGCAAGTTCGGGATCCCGAAGGGAAACGTAGTGCTCGTCCCAACCACGAAGAACAGGTTGTTGATCGCCGAATTCAGGTCTATGTTTTGGTAACAGTTAGGAGCGCCCACGATGCTGAGCTCCAAGCCTGGAATCACTGGGACGAAGCCGATCAGCAGCACGCCGAACACAGTGCCGGCAGGAATGTTGCTGGTGATGAAACCGGGGGTCGTGCCAAGTTGCGGGCGAATCGACAGTGCCAGATCGAGTGGCGGGTTGTCGGTCGGGCCAGTCGTGAATGGAGTAGCCAGCAGCGAAATATCGATATCGCCAGGATTGACGACGCCACCACCAGGAGTCCAGCCACATAGAGCTGGATAAGTACCGCCTTGAGCCGTATTCATGGCTTGCCAACGATATTCCACATCGCCATTCGCGAAAAATGCAAATTGGAAGGTGTTGAGGCTAGCCGCCAATGCAACCGTAGGAATGTTAGACCACGTTACATACGCAACTAGACCACTCGGGTCAGCCTCGTAAGTGATCGCACCAGTTGCCAAGTTGAGCGACGGGTCAAAGTCAAACCAGGTGCACCAACGCGGCATGCCACTGAGGAAGGTTGCAGCAGTTGGGCTGGCGGGAATGGTCTGCGGGACAGAACTCGGCGTGATGCAGCCATTATCAAATACTTGCAGCGTCTGAGTCACCTGCGGGCCAATTGGCAGCGGATACACAAGGAACCAAGGCAGGGTCACTGTGGCGGTGGAGCCATTGGTAAGCATCCCAAGATTCACAGCCGCAGCCGTGGGGGTATAAAAAGTGCCGGCAGTGTTGAACGCGCCAACATTATAACCCGTGCCTGCAAAGCCCATATGCAGACTATTCGTTCCACCACCTGCGTTGCCTAGGTCAAAGCTGGTAGAAGGGTTGGGATAGTTCTCCATGAACGAGTTGAAAAAGCTATAGCAACCCTTGCCATATTTCTGCCAAGACGCGATTGCACTCGGCACGCCACCTAGGGTGTAAGTGATTGATCCGTTAAAGATGCGAGGGGTATTGAGGGCAGAGCTAAAGCCTACATTTTGATTGGCACCGCCACGCAGCGACATTTGTGCATTTGAAAACAACGAGTTACTGCAAGCGCCAGGAACGGTAGAGCTTGTGCAAGTCAGGCCGTTGGTGTAGCCATGACAGAACCCGCTTGATTTGAGGCCGACACCATAGCTACCGGCGGCAAGGCAGAGCGGAACCGCCAAGTTCGCGGTCGCAATCACGCTTGGGGCGACAGTCATGACGGCCCCAGTCGTCGCCGCAATGGTCCATAGGCCCGGGGTCAGAGTATTACTAATGTATGACGAGGGGCCGAGATACACATCACAATTACCGATTGCGCTTGACACTGTAGTTGCACCACACAGCATGGTCAGTGAACTAATGGTCACGGTCGTGTTGATTTGGAGATCAAACCAAATGATGTTCCCAACGTTGCCTTGGTTTGTTCCACCTACCAGCGTGGCCAATGTCTGTGAGGTCGCGACTGAAGAGATCGCAGCTACGGCTAAAAGGGCTAAACTACGCATGAAAAACTCCAAAAATGGCAAGTGAGTGAGGACAGAACAGAATATTCTAGTGACAGAAAACGTTGGGGCAAAGTTGCATAAAAAATCCAAAAAGGCCGCAAATTTTAATTTGAGGAATGGAGCCAATACTCGTCCCCAGCCTATTTCTGCGCCACCGAATTAGCCATGGGAAGCATGCCATGGACTTTGCCAGCCGAAAAAGCATGCACGGCTAAAGGCCTTGCGACTACGGCGTTCACCGCGTCATCTGTGCTGACGTGAAGCCTAGAGTTCTTGTTACCCGCCGGGTGTTTCCAGCCGCAATCGCCGTCCTGCAGGAAGATTGTCTCGTCGACTATCGTGACACTCTCGATGTTATGGATGAGGCTACGCTTGCTCGACGCCTGCAACACTGCGAAGGTGTCATCAGCCAGCTCACCGACCCGATCACCGCAAGCGTGCTAAACGCAGCGCCGAAACTTCGCATCGTTGCGCAAGTCGCCGTTGGCATTGACAATATCGACCTAGCGGCAGCGACCGCACGGCGCATCGTCGTCACGAATACACCGGGTGTGCTGACGGATTCCACCGCCGACCTGACGTTTGCCCTACTGCTCGCTACCGCTCGCCGACTCAGCGCAGCAGAACGCTACTTGCGCGACGGCAAATGGCAGCGGTGGGACATTGATCTACTGGTTGGCACTGATGTCCACGGTCAAACGCTCGGTATCGTCGGGTTTGGCCGGATCGGCCAGGCCGTCGCGCGCCGTGCATCTGGCTTTGGCATGCGGGTGCTCTGCGCAACCCGCACGCCCCCTCCATCTCACTTGCTGCAGGAACTACGCGTCCAACACGTGCCGCTCGATACCCTGCTCATCAACAGCGACTTCGTGTCGTTGCACGTGCCGCTCAGTGCCCAGACGCACCACATGATTGGCATCGACCAACTCGCGCGGATGCGCCGCAGCGCAATCCTCATCAACACTGCTCGCGGGCCAATTGTCGATGAAGCAGCACTCACAGCAGCACTGGAGGAAGGCATGATCGCTGGTGCTGGACTAGACGTGTTTGAAGCAGAGCCCAAAGTGCAAGAAGGCCTGCTGCAGCTCCCCAACGTGGTCCTCTTGCCACATATCGGCAGCGCCACGGTAGCAACGCGCACGCGCATGTGCGTGCTGGCTGCCGAGAACTGCGCCACCATGTTGCGCGGTGAACGGCCCGCAAATCCGGTCAACCCACAGGTGCTAGCGTGAGCCACGCGCGCCGCCGCGAACTGAGTGCTTGGTTTACCTATACGCTCGCGCGGCTCGAGGTCGGCCCACACGTGATCGCGGAACTCAAAAAACGGCGGCCACAGCTTTTGCAGGCGCGCTCAATCGTGTTGATCAGCTTTGGCAAAGCTGCGCACCAAATGGCCACGGCGGCGCTGACTGCGCTTGACGGCCTGGTGGTGCGCGGGCTGTGCGTGCCGCCAGAACTTTTCGCGGCACCACTTCCCCCGCTCGAGGTCATCGCGGGTGGTCATCCACTGCCGACGCTAGGCAGCCAAAGGGCCGCTGTGCGCGCCCTCGAACTATGTCGCACCGCCGACCCGCGCGACGTCATCTTGTGCCTCGTGTCCGGCGGTGGCAGCGCGATCCTAGAACTGCCGGCCGATCCAAACGTGTCGATCGACGAACTGCGCACGTTCCAGCAGGCGCTCGTCGGCTGCGGCGCCCCGATCACCCAGATCAACACAATCCGAAAGCACCTGTCCGCTGTGAAGGGCGGCCACCTCGCCGCAGCGGCTGCACACTGCGCGCAAATCATCACGCTGATGATCTCCGATGTGCCCGACGATCAACTCTCGATGATCGCATCGGGCCCGACCGCACCTGAATCCTCGACGCTAGCTGATTGCCGCGCACTCCTCATACAATATGGGTTGGTCGCTTCGTTGCCGCCCGCGCTGCGCCAGCGACTTGAAGCTGGCAACTTGCCGCCACCGATTGGTGCCGCGCATCCCGTTTTTACGCGCAGCGAACCAGTCGTGCTGCTCGGCAACAAAAACGCCCGCCACTGGCTGCGAATGGCCGCCACCGCGCGCGGGATCCACGTCATCGACGACGCGATCGACGACCAGCCGTTCGTTCACACGGCGGACCACCTGCTCGCGCGACTGCGGCAACTAAAGCGCAATAACAAACGGGGCCCAGTCGCGCTGCTGAACGGCGGCGAGGTCACCGTGAGTTTGCCGGCGACGCAGGGTCTAGGCGGCCGCAACCAACAGTTCGCGCTGCTGTGCGCGCTACGCATCGACGGCGAGCCGATCACAATACTGAGTGCCGGCACCGATGGCATCGACGGCAACTCGCCCGCGGCTGGTGCAGTGGCAGATGGCGACACGGTGGCACGCGCAAAAGCCCGCGGGCTCGATGCCCGACAACAGCCTCGCCAATTCGATTCTTTCCCGTTATTCCGA
>BJHM01000036.1 GCA_014192625.1 Planctomycetota bacterium | reverse complement strand
AAACAGTCGCCGCAGAACAGATCGAACGGATCCGCACATTGATCGCACGCGGACCACGCAACAAAAGCTAGTTGCCGAAACAGTCGCCGCAGAACAGATCGAACGGATCCGCACGTTGATCGAACGGATCCGCACGTTGATCGCCCGCGGACCACGCAACAAAAGCTAGTCGCCGAAACAGTCGCCGCAGAACAGATCGAACGGATCCGCACGTTGATCGCCCGCGGACCACGCAACAAAAGCTAGTTGCTAGTCGCTAGCCGCTAGTTGCTAGTCGCTAGCCGCTAGCCGCTAGCCGCGCACCGTGGCATGCCACGGTGCTCAACTAAGAATCCACCAGAACCACTGACTTTTTGATGCTCGCCTTGCCGCGCTTCGTCATGCGCAGCTTGCGCATTGTCTCCTGCAAGAACGACTCCATCTTCGAAGTCTCCTTGCCGCGCATGAAGTTCCACAGGATGCGGAAGAAGCGGCCCGGGCGGAACAGGAAGCTGTTGATGTAAAAGGCGGCGACGACCTTGTACTTCCACCGCGTGAGTTGCTTTGCGTTGACCGCGTCGCAGAAGCGGCGATCTTCCGTCAAGAACTTGTTGTGCACGTAAATCGGCAGCTTCAGGAAGGCATCGTCGTAGACGATTTTGCCTTCCTTCTCGAGCTGGCGGGTGATCTCCGTGCTCGGCAGCGGGAAGAAGAACCCCGCGCTCACATCGTCGATGCCAGCACGGCCCAGTCGCGCAGCGAGGCGCACCGTAGCCCTCAGGTCCTCTTCATCGTCTGTCGGATAGGCGAGCACGAAGAACGCGCCGACGTTGAGGCCGGCCTTGACCGAAGCATGCACTGCTCTAAACAGTTTCTCGTCGGTCAGCATCTTCTTCATGTGCGCGCGGGTGCGCTCGCTGCCCGACTCAGGCGCGAAGTTGAGCGAACGGCAGCCACTGCGCACCAGTAAGCGCGCAACTTCTTCATCGATGATCTCGCTGCGCGTGCCAGCCGGCAGCTGCCACGTGATCTTGAGTTTGCGCGACTCAATCTCGCGACAGAAGTCGACCACCCATTCGCGCTTTAGGATCGCCGTCAGATCTTGGAACGGGAAGTTGGTCGCGCCATAGCGACGGTGGTAGCTCTCGATCTCGTCGATCACGTCCTTTGGTGAGCGGGCAAACCAGCGCGTCGTCCACATGTTGGGCGAACTGCAATAGGTGCACTGGTAGGGGCAGCCGCGCGTCGCCAAAATCGGCACCGTCATCCCGTAGTAGATGCCACTGACCAGGCGGTTGCTCGAATAGGCCTCGATGTCGAAGAACTCCCACGCGGGCCACGGCAGCTGATCGACATCACGAATCCGGTCGCGGCGCGGATTTTTGACCACCGCGCCATCTGGCTTTCGAAACACGATGCCAGGGATGGTCGAGACTTCGAGCTGCAACTCAATCGCACGAAACAAAGCGATCGCAGTTTCTTCGCCCTCACCGAGCACCAAGTAGTCGATCGGCGCCTGCGCCATCGACAGGTCTGGCACGGCAGTAAAGTGCTCGCCGCCACAGACGATTGGCACACCGGGGAACGCAAGCTTCACCGTCTTGATCAGCTCGCGCACGATCGGCCACGAGTAGGACCACATGCTGGTGATCCCAATCGCTTGCGCGTCTTTTGGAATGCGCGCAACAATCTCGTCCGGCGTGAGGCCGAGCCGCCAGATGTCACCGTCACCGATCATCTGCTCGGGTGCAGCCCCGAGCGCATCAATGACCGACACCTCATGCTTGTCTTCGCGCAAGACTGCTGCGATATAGGCAAGGCCGAGCGGCAGGCTCGGTCGCAACGCGGTAAGGCCGTTCTTGTTGATGTAGACCGGCGGGTGGATGAGCGTGACCTTCATGCGTCAATTCTGGTTGCACAACCTGGGCGGGGCATAACGAGAGCGTATCGGGTCAGGAGTGGAGCCAAATCATGGCAGTTTGGCTAGCCCACTAAGCTTTATTAACCAACACTTCATTCGCGCAATGGCACCGGCGGGCCGCAACCAGCCAAGATTGTCGAAGCGCGGGACTTCCTCATTCGGCCAACCGTCAGCCCAACCGGTGCTAGAACAAACCTTCACTGCTATCTTGCCAAAGTGCTCCTAGATGCAGTCGTCGTCGGCGCAGGCATTCATGGCCTCTGTGCGGCATTTCACCTGCGCCGGCGCGGGCTTCGCGTCACGGTGCTGGAACAGTTCGGCCACGGCAATAACAGCGGCAGTTCCCATGGGATGACGCGCATCATAAGGTCGTCCTACCACGACCCCCGCTACGTGCGACTCGCCAAAAAAGCGCGCCAAGAAGGCTGGCCGCTGCTCGAGCAAGAACTGCACACGACTCTGCTGCACCGCACGAACGGCCTGTTCTTCGGCCCTGAGCAAGGCCTCTTCGCCGACTACTTGCGTGCGACGCTTGGCTCTGGGGCCGACGTGCAACGCATCCCGGTCGACCTCGCCCGCGCCAAGTTTCCGCTGTTCCTATTCCGCGACGACGATGCCGTGATGCTCGATCACACCGCGGGCCTTTTGTCAGCCGAAGAGACCATGCGTGGTCTGCTCGCATGGTGCGGCGAACACGAAGTCGAAGTGCGCGACAATACGAAGGTGAACGCATTGCATAGCGAGGACTCCTGCGTGCAAATCAACACGTCGCACGGCGTGCTTTTTACCCGCCGCGTGGTGCTTGCATGCGGCGCATGGCTTGCCAAGTTGATCCCCGAACTGCGACCGCAGCTGTCAGTGATCCCGCAGGAAGTCGGCTACTTCGAACTTGATGCGCCGAGCGAGGCAACGCGCGTCGCTACGTTTCCGGTCTGGGCGCGAATCGGGGCGGACGCAGCTGACTTTCGTTACGGCCTGCCGGAGTTTGGCCGAGCCGGCGTCAAGTGCGCGCAGCACAAAACCACCGGCGCGTTCATCGACCCCGATGCGCTCCGAAAAGCCCCCGACGAGGCGCAGCTGCTACAACTCGCTCGCACCACGTTTAACGTGAAGGTCCGCGGACTGCTGGCGACCGAATCGTGCCTTTACACCATGGCACCAGAGGAGCATTTCATCCTGCGGCACCATCACGCGGATACCCGCATTGCGATCGTCTCTGCTTGCAGCGGCCACGGCTTCAAGTTTGGCCCGGTGATCGGCAAGGAAGCCGCCGACTTGCTGGCGTGACGCTTAGCCGTTGTGCGCCGTGACCATCAACCCCTGATCGTCGCCACCGCCACTGCTGCCACTGCCTTCACTGCTGCCGCCACTGCCGCGCGGGCTGCTCCCGGGCGCTGCTTCACCACTGCCGCGCGGGCTGCTCCCGGGCGCTGCTTCACCACTGCCGCGCGGGCTGCTCCCGGGCGCTGCTTCGCCACTGCCGCGCGGGCTGCTCCCGGGCGCTGCTTCGCTACTGCCGCGCGGGCTGCTCCCGGGCGCTGCTTCGCCACTGCCACTGCTTCGCCCGGAACGGCCGCCGCGCGCATTGCGCAGATCGACGAGCTTCAACTTCACGGTGACCTGCTCTTTGCCGCGCACGAGCCCGATGTCCATCGTCTCTTTGCCTTCCATGTCGCGCGCCATGGCGAACAATTCGAACAGCTGCTCGACGTCTTTACCTTCCGCCTTGCGAATCACGTCACCGACCTGAATGCCAAGTCCGTCTGCGCGCCCACCCTTCTCGACCTTGGTAAACTTCAAGCCATCCAGCTCGGCATTGAAAACTGCGCCCGCGATATTCATCGACTGACGGCCACCGCCGGTCGCACGCACGCCACTGTGGTCGAGCAGCTCGGGCAAGTTTGCGACGCCCAACGCTGCCAGGGCAATGACCGTGCTCGTGTGCCTTTGGTATTCAGGAATGGCAACATCGAACCTGTCCCACTGGCTGTGCCAGGTGTATTGAAAGTAATCGCTGCGACCACGCAGCCCCCACTCGAGGCCAGGCACGCGCGCGGCGATAAACGACGCATGATCGCTGCCGCCACCGCCGCTGATGACCTCAACTTTTTTCAGGTTGAATACCGGTCCAGTAAAATCCGGCTCCGGTGATTTGAGTTGCATGACCGGCGCAAACACGCGCTGCATCGGCGCAAGCATCGAAGCACTGACACTCATCGACTGCGCCCAGTTGGTGCCGGTGTCGTGATTGAACGCGCACGAAATCTTGTCCATCTCAGCACGGTGCTGCTTCACGTAGGCAACACTGCCAAGCAAGCCCTCCTCCTCGCCGCCCCACAGAATAAACCGGATCGTGCGCGTGGGCTTTACGCCGACCTTGGCAAGGATTCGCGCCGCTTCCATCGTCGAAGTGGTCCCTGTGCCGTTGTCGGTACAACCCTGCGCTTGGTGCCAACTATCCAGGTGACCGCAGACGATGACGACCTCATCGGGCTTCTCCGTGCCCGGGATCTCGGCGACGACGTTGTTTAGCTCGATCGGGCCCGGCTTGAACTCACTGTCGACTTGGATCTCGACCACGACCTCCTTGCCTTCATCGAGCAACGCTTCCAACTGCTGCGCGTGATCACTCTGCACCGCCACCTGGGGCGTTGTGGGCACATCTTCTAGCTTGCCCATCGCCTGATTGTGATCGCCAAACACCCGCACCCGCGTCGGAAACTTCGCGTCCCCCTTGGTCATGTAGAGAAAGCCATGCGCACCGGCCGCCATGATCTGCTCGCGCAGGGCGCGCCGCTCAGCCGAGCGACTGGTCACTAGCGCGGCAGGGGCGTAGACCCAGGCGCCCGCAAAAGTCTTTGCCAGAGCCTCAAACCCATCCGAGTCCTTGGGCGCGCGCACGACGCGCCCCTTCTTCATCCCGTTGGTCGAAGCAGTCCATGCCTCGGCAGCGACGTATAGCTCGAGCGTGATCGGCGCGACGATGCGGCCTTTCCATGTGCCACGATTCCAAATCAGGCGCCACTCGCCCCACTTCTCCTTGTGCACGTTCTGCAGGCCCATCGCAGAAAACTCCGCCAATGCCCAGTCACATGCCTTGGTGAAGTTGTCCGAGCCCGTCAACCGGTGGCCAACCTTTGAGGTCAGGTCATCGAGCAAGCGCATCGCTTGCGAGTTGTCGATGCCTTCCGTGCGGATCGATGTCGCAGTGGCTTCGTCAAGCACCGGCACCACGGCCGCAGTGCCCTGTGCAAAAATCGGCCCCGCCAGAGCGCAGACTAAGAATAGGACCCCTAGCTGTTCGCGGTTTGACATATGGGCAGGGATGTTACTGATGAAACTCTTGAGAGATGCTGCGTATTGCGAAACTAAGCGTCCGCAGATTTAGCCCTGCGCCTCTGGCGGCGAAGCACGCGATTCACGGCAACCTGAGCGCGGCGAGCAAAGACGGAGCACAAACATTGTTGCTGGCGGATATCGCCCAAGGACCGTTCACGCAGCGGCGTTCGGCTTAGAGATACTGTTGCAGCGCGGCGTAAACTTCGCGGTCCGCAGCTTCCAGCGTAAAGTCGGTAAATCCCCGCCGCTCGTATTCGGCAATGTAGGCACGCAATTCCGCCGCCGAATAGGCGCCACCGTTGTCGCCAAACTTACCAACAAACGGCGTGAAGTTCGGATAGAGCGCTTCCGAGCCGTGCTTACCCCACCAGTCGCCGTGCAGCGTTGTCCGCGTGAAATTGCCGATCAAAAGGTCATCGAATGCATGCCATTCGATCGCCGACATCAGTGACTTCTGCGGCGTACAAAACGTGATGCCGCGAGCGTGTGCGCGGTTGATGTCGAGCACGTGGTCCTTGCCGCCGACCCGAAAGTTGATGTGGCCAAGGAATGTCGACAGATGGGTGACCTTGTCAAAGTAGGCGCGCAACTTCGCCACGTCATCACGATCCAGCGGCGTGCTCCAGTCATCACCAAACACAATCGGCAGGTCGAGCGCAGGCGACATCGACTTTGGCTCAAGGCCAAAATATCGACCCGTAATCAGATCGAACGACACGTATGGCGGCAGGCAGACATGCCGGTCGGAGACAAAACCATCAGCGTGAGCGGTCACCGGCGTGGCATATTCGTTGGCCCACGCGCTGTCGGTGCGACGGTAGCAGTGGTTGCTACTGCTCGGCACGAAGTGCTGAATGCCGTAGTGCGAAAGCAGTCCCGCGATCTTCGGGCCAACGCGCTCTTTCTTCGCGGCATTCGGCAGGACTTGCTGCCCTTGCTCATCGAAGAAGTGAATCATGTCCGCGTCGCCATAACCGGTAAGGCACGCGATGAACGTCCGCTTCGTAAAACGTGCCATCTCGCGCCGGAAAAACCGGCTCGCACCGCGATCGCCAGCATCGTTGGCGTCGATCAGCAAGTTGCCGTCGAGTTCGATCAACAGCACCGCATCCTGATTGAAATTGGCGATCGCGGCGATGCGCAACCGCGGACTCAGTTCGATCCACACTCCGCACTTCATCACGGTCACCGAGTAACCGAGCCCCCGCAGATCACGCGCGATGCGGCCGCCATAGTGGTCCGCCAACAAGATCTGCTTATCGCGCAAAAGCTCCAGCGACGGCAGGCTCAGATGGTCTGGATGGCCATGCGAGATCCACACGAACTTGCACTGTTTGATGTGCTCGATCTGCTGTTGCGGAACTTCATGCAGCAGCCGCCAACTGCCAAAGTAGGCCGCGCCGGTGAGCCACGGATCGCACGCGAGCACGGGCGTGCGATCATGCGCGATGAAACAGGCATTGCCGATGGATTCAAAACCAAGGTCCATGGTCATGGTGTATCGGCAAACAGCGCGGCAGCCAACGTTGCGCACCGCGGCCGACTAACGCCGCAGGTTCGCAAGCCAGCGGCTCGCCTGTTGCCACGCGCAAAGCAGCTACTTCCTTGCCAGCAACAGTGCGACCTGCTCGCGCGCGACCTCGGTCGCTTGTTCGCCGTCGTGTCCGCGATAACGGATCTTGCCATCCGCATCGAGCACGACGATCGTCGGCCAGCCTTGCACCGCCCAGTCCTCGGCGATGTCCGGCTTGCCGTCGCGCTTATTTTGAAAGCTCCGCCAGTTGAGATTGTTCTTGGCAATCGCCTCTTTGGCACGAGCAGGCGTATCGCTGTTCACACCGACCAAAACAAACGGCTTGTTCTGCATCTCTTCCACGAGCGACCGCTCGTGCGGGTACAAGGCCCGGCAAGGGCCTCACCAATCGCCCCAGTAGTCGAGGAAGACCACCTTGCCGCGGTAGTCACTGAGCTTGAACGCAACGTCGTCGAGATCTTTGCCCTCGATGTCGGGCGCCACAAGGCCGAGGCCAAACGCCTCCTTCTCGGTGAGCGTCGACTTTAGCCGGCGCTGCATATCGGCGTCGCCGGACTTTGCGGCAGCAGCCAGCAGCAATTCCTTGGCCTGCTGAAACTCCGGCGAACTGGGGGCTGTGGTTTCCAGCGTTTTGTTGTGCTCCCCGTAGACGATCCAGGCGAGCACCGATGGATTCTCCGACCCCTTTGCGATGCGGGCCAGCGCTTGCTTGGCATAGTCCGGCCCGCACATCGCGCCGAGGTAACCAAGCATCGGCCCAAGCGCGGCAAACTCCTTGCTCTTCAGGTGGCTGGCGAGCAGCAGGTCGAGCACCTCGATGCGAGCCTTCTGATCGGGCGCTATCCGGAACGCTGCCACCAGCAGCGTTGCTTGGTCGTCGCCGCTGTATTCCTGTGCCGCGGCAAGGAACTTTGCCAGCAGCGGCCCCATGTCGGGTCGCATCGAAATCGCTTTGATCGATTTGCCATCCTGTGCTTCTTGCTCCGCCAACTTGGCCGACTCCTTCGCAGCTTTCTGCCACTCCGTGACAAGAATCTGCTGCTCCGTCTGGAGCTGCTGGAGGCGAGTCTTCACTGCCACCACGGAAGTGTTTGGGGCTTGCGCCAGGAGCGAACCCAGCAGCAGCACACCGGAAAGAAACGGTCGGAATAGATTCATGGTGCAGAGATGCTCACAGATACTGAGGGGATAGACAAGTGGCCTTGTAAAGCACAGCTATAGTTTTCGCCCCACCGTGCCGCTAACCGCCTTTCATCCGACCATCCAACGCTGGTTCGCCCAGGCTCTCGGCGCGCCGTCCGCACCGCAGCTGGCTGGCTGGCCAAAAATCCGCGCAGGCCACCACGTTTTGATCGCCGCGCCGACCGGTTCGGGCAAGACGCTTGCCGCGTTCCTGGTTGCGATTGACGGGCTGCTAAAGCAAGGCTCCGCACTTAGCGATACCACGCAGGTGCTCTATGTCTCGCCGCTGAAAGCACTGTCCAACGACGTGCAGAAAAATCTCGCGTTGCCACTAGCCCAACTGCAGGCGCTAGACACTGCGTTGCCGCGTTTGCGCGTGCAGGTCCGCTCGGGCGACACGCCCGCGCGCGAACGAGCGGCGATGCTAAAGTCACCGCCGCACATCCTCGTGACGACTCCGGAGTCGCTTTACTTGCTGCTGACGACGGTGCGCGGCCGCATTCATCTCGCCAACGTCCGCACGTTGATTGTCGACGAGATCCACGCCTTGGCACGCGACAAGCGCGGCAGCCACCTGGCACTCTCGCTCGAACGGCTAGAACATCTCGTGCATCAGAACGGCGGCGCGATCCAACGGATCGGCTTATCGGCAACGCAACGACCGATCGAGCAGACCGCTGGCTTATTGGTTGGTAGCGACCGTGCCTGCGAGATCATCGACACCGGCCATCGCCGCGAACTCGATCTCGGCATCGAGGTGCCCGGCGCGCCGCTTACTGCGGTTTGCGGGACGGACACGTGGACCGAAATCTACCGGCGGATGCAAGACCTGATCCTCTCGCACCGCACAACTCTGGTGTTCGTCAACACCCGCAAAATGGCCGAGCGCGTTGCAGCGCGCCTTGCCGAAACACTTGGCAAAGAACTGGTGACGAGCCACCACGGCTCGCTCTCTAAACAGCGCCGGCTCGATGCAGAGCAGCGGCTGAAGCAAGGTGAACTGCGCGCATTGGTGGCAACTGCATCACTCGAACTCGGCATCGACATCGGCGACGTCGACCTCGTTTTGCAAATCGGCCCAACGACCTCCATCGCAACACTTTTACAACGCGTCGGCCGCGCCGGTCACGGGCTCGGCCGCCTACCAAAGGGCCGCATCTTCCCGCTCACGCGCGACGAGTTGTGCGCCAGCGCTGCACTGCTCCATGCCGTGCGAAAAGGCGACCTCGATCACACCATCCAACCAAACAATCCACTCGACATACTGGCACAGCAAATCGTCGCCACCGCAATCGACGGGCAGTGGCCCGAGGATGCACTGTATGCGCTGTGTCGCGCAGCTTGGCCGTTCCGCACGCTCGAAAGAGCAACCTTCGACGCCGTGCTTTCACTCCACGCACAAGGCCGTCACGCGCTACTGCACCGGGACCCAGTGCATCGCACCGTTCGCGGCACCAAACGCGCACGGCTCACTGCGGTGACTTGCGGCGGCGCCATCCCCGACAACGCCGACTACCGCGTCGTGCTCGACCACGACGAGACGCTGATCGGCACGGTCAACGAGGACTTTGCAATCGAATCGTCGATCGGCGATGTCTTCCAGCTTGGCAACACCAGTTGGCAGGTCCGCCGCATCGGGCAAGGCGTGCTCCGCGTCGCGGACGCACAAGGTGTGCCGCCTAGCCTCCCGTTTTGGCGTGGCGAAGCGCCGTCGCGCAGCGATGAACTCTCGATTGCCATCAGCACCCTTCGCGAACACGGCGAGGACCAAGATTGGCTTTTGCGCGAGTGTGGCATCAATCCAGACGCGGCAGAGCAAATCGTCGACTATCTGCGCGCCGGCCGACTAGCACTCGGCGCGATGCCGACCCGCGACCAACTCGTACTCGAACGCTTCTTTGACGAGACTGGCGGCCAACAACTCGTGCTACACAGTCCGTTCGGCAGCCGCATCAACCGTGCATTCGGCCTCGCGCTGCGCAAACGCTTCTGCACGGGCTTTGGTTACGAACTGCAGGCAGCGGCGACCGAAGAAGCACTGCTGATTTCGCTCGGACCAATGCACAGCTTTACGCTCCCAGAGGTCTTTGACTACCTGCACCCCAACACCGCCATCGAAGTGCTGATTCAGGCGCTGATAGCGGCGCCGATGTTCCAGACGCGCTGGCGCTACAACGTCACACGGTCGCTGTTGGTCGAACGCTTCCGCAGCGGCAAAAGGGTGGCAGCACCACTGCTGCGCTTCCGCGCCGATGACGCACTCGCTGCTGCATTTCCACAGGCGCAAGCATGTCCCGAGACCTTGCCACCAGGGCCAATCGAAGTGCCGCTCGATCATCCACTGGTAGCACAAACGATTCACGATTGTCTGCATGAGGCGATGGACCAAGACGGCTTTGTTGCGCTGCTGCATCGCATCCGCAACGGCACAATCGCATTACACACAATCGACGCCACACAGCCGTCCAGGCTCACCGAAGGCATCCTAAACGCGATGCCGTATGCGTTCCTCGATGATGCCCCGCTGGAAGAACGTCGCACTCAGGCAGTGATCACACAGCAGCGCAGCGGCGGCCACAGTAACAACGAGCTCGGCAGCGAACTCGACCCGGCAGCAGTAAGCATTGTGCAGAAGGAAGCCTGGCCTGAGCCATCGTCTGCAGTTGAGTTGCACGAGGCAATGTCGTGGATGGGCTGGCTGTTTAGTAGCGAAGTAACAACCGCATGGCGAGTCTGGCTCTCCGAACTCACAGCCGATGGTCGCGTCGAGTGCGAAAACGGACGCTGTTTTGCAGCAGGCGTACCGCGCGACCCGGTATCCAGATGGCGAGGCCGCCTCGATGCAGAGGTGCCCATCTACGCGGACCTGCTTTCCGATGAAGACCTTGCGGCATTGCGCCAACTCGAAAGCGAGGGCACCGCGATGCGCGCAAAACTTTTAGGCCGCGAAATATTTGGCCATCGCCGGCTCCTGGCACGCATCCGCCGCGAGATGGTTACGAATTTGCGCAAAGCAATCGAGCCAGCGACGCAGGCCGAATACGAAAAGTTTCTCCCCCTCTGGCAAGGCGTCGGCATAACACCCATGCGCCACGGCCCTCGCGGCTTAGCCGAGACCCTGCAACAAATGGCGAGCGGTGACTGCACAGCGGAGCAATGGGAGAATGATGTATTGCAAAAACGCATACTTGGTTATCAGCGCGAGCAATTAGACCAGCTAACACTTAGCGGCGAGTTTGTCTGGCTGCGGCTATGGGGAAGCTGGCGCGGACCACTTAGCAAAGCTCCTTTGTCGATATTGCCACGCAAGGATCTTGCTTGCTGGCTAGCTCTACCACAAGAACGGCCCGACCCGGACACGTTGCACGCATCGGCGCAAATACTTCTGGAAATCCTGCGGCAGCACGGGGCATGTTTCCCTACGGACCTCGCAACACAAAGCCGCCTTCTGCAGAGCCAGATTGAAGACGGACTTACCGAACTTGTCGGCTGCGGCTTTGCAACCTGCGACTCATTTGCCGCAATGCGCCAATTAGTCGTGCCGCCAAGCAAGCGTCGTTTCCCGCTGCACTCCGTTGGCCGATGGAGCCTGATTCCATGGCAACCAATCAGCCGCGCAAGTGATGAGTCGCTGTTGCATTGTGCCCGCGCATTACTGCAAAGAATCGGAATAGTTGCGTATCCGCTATTACTAGCCGAACGCTTTATGGTGCCTTATCGAGTCTTGTTGCGCTCCCTGCGCGCTCTGGAACTAAGTGGCGAAGCGCGCGGTGGCCGATTCGTAGCAGGATTTTCCGGCGAACAGTTCGCATTGCCAATGGCAGTATCCATGCTGCGCGCCCAAAGGGATCCCACGGCACAAACAAAAGCAGGATCCGCAGCCCTTATAAGGTCCACAAACAACGGCTAAAAATATTCGACAACTAGAAACCAAAAAAGAAAACTGAGCACCTGAAATCCATGGCTTCAAACAGTCAAATCAGAAAACATAGACTTGAAAATGCTTAGAGACTACCAAGTTTCAAGGCAACGCCATTGGAAGTAACCACACCCAGGTAGTTAGCGGTGGGAACTAACGATGCCGATTGGCTAAAGATCTCAAGCCCCACCCACACCGGGTCAATCGGCAAAGTGCCAAAGAAGCGATAAAAAGTGCCTGAGCCTAGCATCAATTCAGGCGCATCCGCAGAACAAAACTGCATACACCCTGGTGCCCCCAAAGCAGTCAGATCGATCCCAAAAGGAAACTGAATGTATGTCAAGACGTTGCTGCTAACCAAAGCGCCATAAGGAATAAAACTTGTAGCAAGTGCAATCGACCTGCCAAGAATCGGCCTTATCGGCGGAGACAATGTCAAGCCATGCTCATATGAAGTTGCCAAGTGGGTGATAGCAGAAAAATCAAATTGCAAACAGGGCAACTCAAGGTTGCCGTCACCCTGCGCAAAACCGACTATGCAAGGCAATCCCGCATTACGAATTTGGCCGTAGCGCAATTCAAAAACACCGGAGCTATACAAAACAACTTGGAAGCGATTGACCGCAGCGCCATTTGAACCATAAGCCCAGACGCCGTTCCAGGTAACGGTAACAAAAAGGTTGCCAGGATCAATCTCGTAATAAACCAGCCCGCTGCCTGGAGCGCCTGGATTGAGGTCAAGCCAGGCAGGCATGATCCGAGAAGGCTGATCAAGCATTTCATATTCAGATGGCGAGAAGTCTGCAAGGCGGGAATAACTTAGCCAAATATAACCATTAGAACAAACATAAAGATTATTAGTCGAACCACCTGGGTAAGAAAAAATAAATGGCGTGCTCTGGACTGATATCGTGTCGTCCCCAAGTGGCAAAGCCGGAACTCCGGGGGGAATGATAGCCGAACCTGGAAGACGCGATACATCATAGCCGCCAGTCAAATTAGGAACGAAGCGAAAGGTCGAACGATCCAAGTCAACGCCATTAGCAGACAATTGCGAAGGAAAAGATTCGTAGATCGTTGCGCTACTTTTATTACAGGAATCACCAAAACTGGAACTCGAAGCCAAAGGAAGTGGTTGCCCACCAAGGAAATAAAATATCGAACCTGTAAAGACCTGAGGATAGATCGTATCAATAGAAAACAAAGTCGAAGAAGACCCACCACCTTCAAAATCTATTTCAGCAGTGCTAAAATTTTGATTACTTCCGTCACCAATGCATAAAGCAGGAGAAAGCCCAACATATTGTAAGGCAAACGCGTGCTTACCAGGAGCAAGCGTGATTGGTTGCCCGAGATAACAAGGAGAAGGGATATCAAAGTCGTTGGAAATGACTGAGCCACTTGAAACATTCACCCATTCAGATCCAACATTACTCGATCCAACCCAAGTGGCTGGACCAACAAAAACCATCAGGCTACCAGAAGTCCCAAGTGGCGAAAAGGTGTTCACATCAAACGAAGTAATCGTCAATGTCGACCGAACAGTAAGGTCAAAGTATACACAGCCGCCAACCGGGCCAGCGTTATCACTAAAAACACTTGTGGTCAGTGGTGACTGCGAAATGAGCACACCACTGAAAACAAACCACAGACAAAAATAAATACAATTTAACATTTATAATTATTTACCAATTGGCACCCCCCCCTTGAGCAACGTAAGATTCTCAAGAAAGAACAAAATATTCAACTGAGCCTGGGTAGCTAAATTTCTAAAATTAGCGCGACTACTCGCAGCTTCGCCGCCATGCCAAAGAATCGCCTCAGTGAGCGTAGTTGCGCGGCCATCGTGCATGTAGGGGGCAGTGGAGCCGACACCCCAAAGATTTTCAGTAAGAAAGCTTGCAGCACCAAATCCACCTTCGTCAACACTTTCTGCCAAGTCTGGCCCCATATCATGGCGCTTGAGGTCGCCAAAAAGCTCAACGACAGCGCCAGTATTGTTAGTCATACGCCGAAAACTACCAATCCGAATCAATTGGCCATTGATTATGAAGATATTTTGTGGCTGGTCGGCTGTCAAATCAAAGGAAATTGGCAAATCAGAACGCAAGCCTGAAAGTCTGGCAACAGCACCAGACGGAAAGCGTGAATCACGAAAAGCGGGAATAGAGCTAGGTTCACGAAAAATAGAATCTTGCAAAGAGAGAGAAGGAATATGACAGACTGCACAGCCAATACTAACAAAGGCTTGACGACCAGCCTCAATCTGTTGAACCTGAATCCAACTTAGAGGATCAGGCAAAATCCCAAGCTGGTCGAGTTCAACCTTGCTAACAGGTCGCGGCTGCGCTGCGATATACATTGTGATGGCCGTAATATCACCAACAGTCAGCTCATCAACAACTTGATCGCCATCGCCATCTACACCTTCACCAACAAGCTCAGCCGCTTGCATTCCAATCTCGTTGTGTGCCGCACTACGGTTAAAATCACGCAGGAAACCTACGCTGCCCTTCCACTGAAAAGGACGAACGATCAGGTCTGAGCTGACTCCGCGAACCCCTACAGTGTCAAGTTGAGCAACAGAAGTAGGATTGGCTTGAGTTCCACCAACAACAATTTGGGCAGCTAACACGCCAAAAGATACCCCTTTAGCAGTAAGTGCAATAGAGGATGCAATGCGCGTAGTCCGAACCCTAATAAGAAGAGATTCACGTTGGGCAAATAATTCAATGGTCATTTCTTCTGCCAAACGCTGAACAGCACCCGCGCCAAAAATGTGCGGGGTGTTACGGTGGATCATCTGACCAGTATTTCCAGTGTGGAGTGGATCGCGAGTTACATTAGCAGCGATTCCACCTGACCCGTCAGCAGCAGGTGTGCTATGGCATTCAACACAAGACTGAGCATTCGGACCCGTTGTTCGGCTCGGCGTATGCATCGCCCATTCATCGCTACCTCTCAAATCAGCGCGCGGAATACGAGTGTAGCGCTGCCCCTGACCAACATTGGCGCCCCCCCCATCAAGAGCATTAAAAGCAGAATCAAATAACCGATCCCCGTGAATAAAAGCCTTCTCAAAAGCACTCTTCCCACGGCCCAGCTGAACCAAGGCAAGGTATTCGGCCTGCAGCTGATGAGCCGGAACTACCCTGCTTTCCAAGTTTGCAACCAAAGCCATATCTTGCAAAACAGTAGAAACACCCGCAATCGATATTGCGGAAATACACATCACAATCACACGAAAATAAAATGAGGATAGCACTGCATTACCAATATTATGAGTAATCTTTAAACCAAGCTACACCTCAATGTAATGAAAATAAAGAAATGCAATTGCATACGAGACAGAAAAAAAAGTTGCGATAGACAGTAACTGATTTGAAAATAATCTAGATATCGCCGATTTTTAAATGCAGCCCGTTTGAAGTTATGACGCCAAGATTATTACTGCCGGGCGAAAGCGATGCAGACTGGCTAAAAATACTTAGCCCGATCCAAACTGGATCCATCGGAACTGGACCGAATGTTGTCAACTTTGAACCAGTGCCAAATATCAGGCTAGATGCATCTATCCCGCAATATTGAAAGCAACTTGGCGCACCCAGTAAGGCTAAGTCGACTCCTAATGGAAACCGAGACAAGCTCAACATATTAGTGCTAATCAATGCATTTTCTGGGATGTTTTCTGTCCATATTTCAACATTGGAACCTAGCACGGGCCGCTGCGCAGTAGAGACTGAAAGGCTCCGCTTGAAACCGGATTGAATAGGCAAAGAAGAACTAAAATCTATCACCGTTGGCAGCGAACCAAAATTTCCATTACCTGGGGTAAAACCAACAATGCAAGGAACATCATTATTAGATAAAGTGCCATATTTAATATCTATGGAGCCATTAGCAGACAGCACAACTTGGAACAAGTTAAGTGAAAAACCACTGCCACCATATTGCCACACGTTATTCCACGTGATAGTTACAAACTGCTTGGCGGGATCAATCTGGTAATTGATGCCACCGCTGCCAGGCGCACCCGGATTAAAGTCCATCCAAGCGCACATTAGGCGGGTTGGACCGGACAAAACCTTTGCTTCCGTTGGTAAGAAATCTGCCGAGGTAAGCTCTTCGAAACCGAGATAACCATTTGAACATACAAACAAATCGTGCGTAGCGCCGCCTGGATAAGGAAACAAGAAAGGCATGTATTCGATCGAAACAGAGTCATCACCTAACGGCAGAGTCAAATTGCCAGGCGGAACAATTGCAGCGCCAAGGGTCTTTGTAATATCGTAACCACCTTTATTGTTAGGGACAAAATGCAAAGTTGAGTCTTCTAAATCGAAGGAACTAGATAGTGAAATAGCAGGAAAGTATTCATAGACCGTTCCCTGAACAGTGTTGCAGCCAGCTCCAAAGTTAATACTTCTTGCTAGATCTAATGGCGTTCCACCCAAAGCATAGAAAACGGAGCCATTAAAGACTCGATCCTCCATCAGTGTGCCACCAAACACCAAGGTTGATGCAGCACCTGCCATAAACGACAAATCAGCATTTGCGACAAATTCATTCGATCCATTTCCATCAGAATAAGCAGGCGCAATTCCGACATGCTGCAAAGCTACTCCGTAGACACCAGGTCCTAAAATGATTGGCGTATTTAGATTGCAAACTGTAGGAGTGTCAATTTCTGCTGCGATTACAGCGCCAGAAGAAACCACCGCCCAGAGATCTGGCTTTTTACTTTTCCCGACCCAAGTTTCTGGACCGAGATATACGTTGATAGATCCTAAAGTTCCCGGCAAAGAAACTGTGTTTATTTCTAATTGAGATATGGTAAGTGTCTGACTGACTATTAGGTCAAAGTAAAGACAAGATCCTACCGGCCCGGCGTTATCACTATTGGACGGAATCACTAATGGTGATTGGCCAAGGACAACTGTTGCCAATGCGGCAGTGATAATCAATTTGCTGATTTTAGACATAAAAATAATCTGTGAAATGTAATAGTATTTTTGGTGAAATCAGAAACCAACTGGCAGGCCACCCTTGATAAGGGTCAAGTTGTCAAGGAACAACATCAAATCCAGCTGATCCTGAGTCGCAAGCCTACGAAAATTGTCAGCACTGACAATGGCTTCGCCACCATGTTCCAGAATTGCTTCAGTAAGAGTTGTTGCACGGCCGTCGTGCATATAAGGGGCAGTCATCCCTACGCCCCACAAAGGCTTTGTAAGCCAAGTGGCTGCGCCAGTACCAGCTTCGTCGATACTTTCCGCAAGACCAGTTCCCATATAATGTCGCTTCAGGTCACTATAGAGATCAACTGCATAACCTGGTGCATTGACAAGGCGACGCAAGGCCCCAAGTCGAACTAATGCATTTCGAATCACAAAAATGTTTCCTGGGTGATCGCGCGACAAATCAAACTGTATTGGCATATCAGCTCGAACGCCAGCTGCTCGAGCCAACGCACCGCTAGGAAAGCGAGAGTCACGATAATTAGGATTATTAGAAGGCTCGCGGAAAATTGGGTCGAGCAGCGTCATTGTCTGCAAATGACAAGTTGCGCAGCCAATTTGGTTGAATACGCTTTGACCATGCTGGATCTCCCGCACGTCCGTGATTGTCAGCGGGGCAGGTAAAAGGCCAAATTGATTTATCTCAATCTTGGTCATCGGTCTTGGTTGTGCAGCAGTATATATGGTCAGAGCAGTAATATCTCCGACCGTCATCTCGTTGACCACGCCATCGCCGTCCCCATCAACGCCTTCACCAACTAACTCGATAGCTTGCATGCCGAGCTCGTTATGCATGGCACCACGATTGAAATCGCGCAACGAGGCAACCGTTCCCTTCCATTGGAATGGACGGACAACCAAGTCGCTATTGACGCCCTCGACTCCCACGGTGCTAAATACGGCGGTGTTGCCACCTGGAACAGCACTGAGTCGGCCGAAATTTACCCCTTTTGCAAGCAAGTCAATTGTCGCAGGCATGCCGGACAACTGAACACTCCGCCCAAGGTTTGCTCGTAGAGCGTGTAGTTGCTCTGTCATTTCCTCTGCCACTCGCTGCAATGCTCCAGCACCAAAGATGTGCGGCGGATTGCGCTGAATCATTTTCCTGACATCTCCAGAATGTTCAGGGTCACGAATTGCGTTTGCAGATATCGAACCAGCACCGTCAGTAGCAGGCACTGAATGGCATTCGACGCAAGCCTGTGCATTTGGACCTGTTGATCGCTTTGGAAAGTGGGTAGCCCATTCGCCCGGGCCAGTCAGGTCGGCTCTCGGCAATCTCGTAAAGCGCTGCCCTTGACCAACATTAGCACCAATGCCATCGAGTGAATTGAGTTGGCTATCAAACAGAATATCTCCCTGAATGAATGCTTTTTCAAACGCAACCTTTCCTTGGCCGGCTTGCAACAGTGAAAGAAATCTTAGTTGATCTACATGGGCTGGCTTAACAGGCGCATGCAATTTACCCACCAACGACAAATCAAATATCATTGCTGTCGTGGCTGCCGTAAGGCCGGATATTAACGCCACTAAACCTACGATTTTAATACGTCGCACAAACGAACTGTGATTAATAATCATGACCGTAACTTTAAAAAGGCTTCTTATTACACGCTGCGCAGGAAAATGCACAATTGACAATTTATTTTAACTCGCGTATTGCGGTATGACGGCTGTTGATTTTGGAGCAAGCTAAAAATGAGTTGCGAAACAAAAATGCCTCCTTAAACCATCCATATCATGGATGATTAGCAAGCAATTTTCTGTTTCTCAGCGAGAGACAACGGCAACAAAATAACAAATCAATAACTATGCAACGAAAAAACTTCCTTGAATTGAATGCAACTCATCACTGCCTCTGAAAATCCCTTGACAATGAATTTTAAACAATAAAAATAAAAGGCCTTCAATTCACTTGGCAATATTTTCAAGGCGACAGATAATCATGCAAACTGTGTTGGTGACTGAGGAACAAACGAAACCCTCTTATATTATTTCTGATTTTGCATGACCAAAATTTAAAATGCATATTTTAGATCCTCTCAAAAAAAGACCATTTTTTCTCTATTTGCGCGATGCCAGCGTGCAAACCGATTTTCACCAAAAATCGTCGCCTTCTAGCTTTACGTTTGCATGCGATTTGCCGATCCATGACATTGCCTGGCAACAACAATGACATCCACCATTTCTTTTGGGCCCACGACTGCCAGAGTTATGGCTCAAGCATTGGGCGCATCACAAGCAGCGTTACTATCGCCAGAGGCAGTCGACTTTGTGGCAGATCTGCAATGTCGGTTTGGCGATCGCCGACAAGCACTTCTTGACAGGCGACGGCACCAACAAATGAAACTCGATACTGGTGCTTATCCAGACTTCCTATCAACGACCAGACACATACGCAGCAGTGATTGGCAAGTCGCAAACGTGCCAACTGAACTACTCGACCGTCGGGTTGAAATCACCGGCCCGGTTGATCGAAAAATGGTAATCAATGCGCTCAACAGTGGCGCAAACGTTTTCATGGCGGATTTTGAGGACAGTCTCTCACCGACATGGCAAAACCTGATGGATGGCCAACAAAATCTATTCGACGCCGTACGCAGGACTATCTCATTTACTGATTCAGTCAACGACAAAAAATACTCGCTTTCTGATGCTATCGCAATGTTGTTTGTTAGGCCGCGAGGTTGGCATCTCGATGAGCGCCACTTAGAGGTAAATGGGCAGCCTGTCTCCGCTTCACTTTTTGATTTCGGAATTTACTTTTTTCACAACGCTACCGAATTATTAGCACGTGGAACAGGTCCATATTTCTACCTGCCAAAGCTCGAAAACCACCTTGAGGCACGGTTATGGAATGATGTTTTTGTTTACGCTCAACACCGCCTTGGAATTTCTCGAGGAACAATCAAAGCAACTGTCCTCATAGAAACAATCCTGGCAGCGTTTGAAATGGATGAAATAATTTTTGAACTGCGTGAACACTCCGCTGGGTTAAACTGCGGCCGTTGGGATTACATTTTCTCATTCATAAAGAAATTCCGAAATAATCAATCTGCTGTAATGCCCGACCGGTCTTCGATCACGATGACGCAACATTTTCTTCGCAGTTACAGCCAGTTGCTGATTCAAACTTGCCACAAGCGTGGGGTTCACGCTATGGGTGGTATGGCAGCTCAAATCCCAATAAAAAACGACTCCGCTGCAAATGAAGCAGCACTTGAAAAGGTGCGCGCCGACAAGAATCGTGAAGCGGGCGATGGGCATGACGGAACTTGGGTAGCACATCCAGCCTTGGTAGCAATTGCCCGTGAACAGTTTGATGCCGTATTGCGGTCGCGGAAAAACCAACTGGATGTAAAACGATCCGACGTGCAGGTCATTGCTGCCGACTTGCTTACCATCCCAACAGGAGCGATCACGATTCAGGGTTTACGGCAAAACCTTGAGATCGGAGTGCAATATCTTGAATCATGGTTATGCGGCAATGGCTGCGTGCCCTTGCACAACCTGATGGAAGATGCCGCCACGGCTGAGATATCGCGCATGCAGATCTGGCAGTGGCTCCACCACGGCGCGAGCCTAACTGATGGCCGCCAAATAACTCAAGTATTAGTGCAAGAACTCCTGCAAGTTGAAATGGACTCACTCTCGAAATCGCTTGGCCAGGAACGGTGGTCCAAACGACGCTTTCCACTTGCTGCTCAGTTATTTTTAAGATTGGCATTTGCCGATACACCACCTGACTTTTTGACTACCGAAGCTTACTTGCATATCTAAATAATTCTGACACGGCCTTAATATTTGATTCTGCTAGTTTTTTATTTCTATCATGAACAACGCATTTCTACCGACATCCGCCGATTTACCGAATAACCGATTCGATGGAATCTTGAGGGATTACAGTCCCAAGGAGGTTGAGCGCTTGCGAGGGTCTTTGCGCATTGTTCACACCCTTGCTGAACACGGTGCCCGCAAATTGTGGGAACAACTTCACCAGCCACAGCAAACTCACGCACTTGGCGCGCTAACTGGCAACCAGGCGGTTCAGATGGTAAGAGCTGGCTTAAATGCTATCTACCTTAGTGGTTGGCAAGTTGCGGCGGATGCAAACCTTTCGGGGCACATGTATCCCGACCAAAGCCTCTACCCGAGCAACTCGGTGCCCAACGTGGTTAAGCGCATCAATCAAGCCTTACAACGCCAAGACCAAATTGCACATTTGGAAGGCGATCCGAGCATCGATTGGTTCGTGCCGATCGTCGCCGATGCAGAAGCCGGCTTTGGTGGCCCGCTCAACGCATTTGAACTTATGAAGAGCATGATCGAAGCGGGCGCTGCGGGTGTTCACTTTGAGGACCAGCTTGCTTCTGAGAAAAAATGTGGCCACCTTGGCGGCAAGGTACTCGTTCCAACTCAAACTTTCCTGCGCACGCTGAACGCAGCAAGACTCGCCGCCGACGTTTGTGGCACGGCTACCGTATTAGTCGCGCGCACAGACGCAGATGCTGCGGCCCTGCTAACCACCGACATTGATGAACGGGATAAGCCGTTCTGCACTGGTGAACGCACGGAAGAAGGGTTCTTCGTTACGAAACCAGGATTGCCACAGGCAATTGCACGCGGCATTGCATACGCGCCATACGCTGATGTGGTTTGGTGTGAGACGAGCAAGCCTGATTTGGGTCAAGCAAAGCGCTTTGCGGAAGCCATCCGTCAAAAATACCCAAAGAAGTTGCTTGCTTACAACTGCTCGCCCAGCTTTCACTGGAAAAAGAATCTCGATGACGTGACAATCGCTCGCTTTCAACGAGAATTGAATGCGATGGGATACAAGTTTCAATTCGTGACACTCGCTGGTTTCCACGCACTAAATCACTCCATGTTCGCGCTGGCACACGACTACAAAGACCGTGGCATGGCGGCTTACGTCGAATTGCAGCAGGCCGAGTTTGCAGCTGAAAAGAACGGATACACGGCTACCCGTCACCAACGAGAAGTTGGCACTGGCTACTTCGATGCCGTCACACAGGCAATCAGTCAGGGAAAATCATCGACTACAGCACTGCACGGATCAACCGAGCACGAGCAGTTTTACGATGGTAAAGCAAAGAAACCTGCCTAATTACCTTCTTACAGTAAAGCCAAATAAACAATGGCTGCGCTCAAAAAGACTGTTTGCTCAAAAGGTCTGCCGCCAATAGAGCCATAAGAGGTTCGCTTCGTAGTTATCTGAGCTGCCATCTTCGCGATACTTTATCTGTCGATATTCAACACCAGCTGCACCATTGATAACGACATCGACACGCATCCCGGCGCGCCAATCCATAGTGCCAAGATCGGTGCTGCCAATCGTGTCCGTCCAAACCGCGGTCAATTCCCAATGCAAACCTGCCGATGGTTCGATGGCAAAGGTTGTAGCAACAGTGTGCGTATCACCGACAAAACCTACATAGGTCGCCCTCGGAGTAGGGTCAGGGTCGAAATAAAAGTTAGTCAGAGTGCTCGTGTCGGTATGTGCAAAAGTGTAGTCAGCATCCAGCGACAAAGAGTTTTTTGTTACACCAAGGTGAAGGCCCGTGGCATAGTAATCAAGTTGATGATCCGAAACCTGATTATCGATGTAGCGATGTTTGAAAAAGGTCGCCGCGCGTAATGTCTTTTGGCTGTAACTAAGATTGCCACTGACTATCCTTGCTTTTTCAGGTGCAAGTTCATTTAGATAAACACCATCCTGACCGAAGTCGCGCAGGTCGCCGCGCAACCGCCAATTATCAGCAAATCGCCAGTCGAAGCCAGCGACAAGGCCACGGTCACGAACCGTGCCACTGCGATAATCATTAGGATCGTTTAGGTCAAGACTTGGCACACTTAGGGACTCGCGAGCACCACCAAAACCCAAAGTTAGCGTTAGCATCTTGGTTAAGTCCCATTCCAAAGCTACTGCGCCGTCGAGAATCTGTTGAGTAGTGCGCTGATCTAAATTAGTAACAACTGTCTGCTGCGTTCCCAAAGCAGGCAGTGTCGTAACCACTGTTTGTTGCAGCAGGAAGTTTTCTCGATGGTCGCGCCAATGCAAATCCAACCTTGCCCGCAGCGTATCCGTCATCATATAAGTGCTGCCACCATCAAGCATCCAAGTCGTCGCAGTCCCGCTTCCTTCTGCGGTAGTAGACGTTGTGAACTGCGTCACATCAAAACCCGCGGACTGTCCCGTGCCATTTAAGATGCGGGAATGGTCGGCAAATCGGCCTGTAAAATCAAAAGACCAACTACCCATATCTCGCGATAGCGCAAACTTTGCACCAGGCCCGCGCAAAGTTGTTTGCGAGGCAAATTCTTCACTGTCGTTGAAGGCTGGATTGGCTGGTGCTGGCTGATCGTAGGAAAACTGATCGAGACCACGCTCATCGATATAGTCGGCCGCCGCAGTCCATAGCCAACCACCAAGATTGCCGGACAAGCCTGCGGTTGATGTGTCGCTTTCATAATCACGCGGATTCTGAACTCCATCAATATAAGGCTGAACATTGACGTTGCGGTTGCCGATACGCTGCGTAAGCCAAAAACCCTCGTCATTGGATCGCGCGAACGAGTAAAATGCGCGAACGTCACTCGATAGAAAAACTTCTGTGCTGTAATCCTGCAGCGTGCTTTCAAGATTGACTCGATGAAAATCGCCGGTTGCGAGATATTGGTAGCTATAACGTTGATAGCTGGCGCCAGCTTCATAGTCGTTCTCCCGCTTCAATCGTGTTCTTGCATCCCAATTTGGATCGCCAATATCATGCGCTTCCAGCGACAACTCATTTGCAAATGCTTTGCCGCCGCCAAGCAGCCTTGTCTCTATTGTATGCAACCGCACGCCGTCACTCAGATTGATATCGGTGTCGTAATTATCTTCTGAACCTTTGATGTTTACGAAGCGATATCCGAAATCTAATAAGCCTGACCATTGAAAACCAGTGCTGCTTGCTCGTCGGTCGAGAGTTTGTAATACTCCGGCCGTTGGGTCTGGCAACTTAGCCGCCGAAGCTGGCAACGGTTCTGCAACATGCCGTCCTGCAGCAGGCAGGTATTCGCTTTCCCGATGACATTCTGCGCATGCGATTGCAGTTACCTGTGGGACCGGTAAGGCTTTGCCATTTGGCTGCGCTTCATACGTAACATGCCGCGTCAGGTCGCCATGACACGCAGTGCAAGACCGAATCGCCGCATCTGCACGCTGCAACAACACCATGTGCGCTGATGAAGCGAGTGCGCGCGCCGCCGCTGGATGGCAAACAATGCAACTTGATTCGCCTTTTATCGTAGGGCGCTGCGAAAATAGCCCGCAACAAAGCAGCATCGCGACTAGGCACGCATTCCCATTCCTGCGCATTTTCCCGGTCATCGGAATAGGAATCGCGAATGATTACTGCCGTGCACTTGGGTATGGCAGCGCAAACAATCGGTAAATACCGCACCACGAGACTGATCGTGAAATGCCGGGAAATCGCCATGGCACTGCAAACAGTTCTGCTGCGAATTTGTCTGTATCAGTAATCTTTGATTTGCCGAGCCATGCGGCACATGGCAAACGATGCATCCATCCAGTCGGCCCGCCTGATGCGCAAAAACAAACGGCCCCTGATAGCCCTTATGGCACTGAAAGCATCGGTTCTGTGTGACTTCCAGGTTGCGCACCCGCGCCATATCGCCGTGCACTTCATGACATGAACTACACCGCATCCGCCCCTCTGGCACTGGATGGTGGTTTGGCATTGCAAACTGCGCCTGCACATCGGCGTGACACCGCCTGCAGTTTTGCTCTGCTGTTACAGCAACCTTGTTTGGAACTGCACCGTGAACCGGTGTATGACACTCAAGGCAGCCAACCCCATTTCTAGTATGAGTGCCCTGCGTCACATTTTGTAGATGACGGCTATCGCGGTGGCATGACAGGCATATCTTCGCTTGCAATGCGGCTGACACGTCTTTCATCGACTGCACCAAGGTGCGCTTTCCGCCGCTTCGCGCGTGTGCTAAACCGCCTGAATGGCAACTGGCGCAACCTTTATCAAGCGGTGTTGCAAGTGTGCCGATGGACTCGTGCGTTGAACCCGGCATCGAGCAACTTGCCGGCGCATGGCAACTGACACAAACGCGATTGGTGATCGTGCTTGCCGCACTGGCGACTGTTGTCACAGCACCTGTTTCAATGTGGACCTGATGGCAGGTTGTGCAGGTCACACCCAGTGACAGGAATGGTTTTTTTCTGTCACGCCAGTGAAAATCAGTCGCGTCCACTTTTTCATGGCAGGCACGGCAAGTCGCAATGCCATCGCTTGCACGATCCGCTCGTGTAATCAAGCGGGCAAGGCCATTGGTCGCCTCATGCTGCTCACCATTGCCGTGACAGTCTTCGCAGCCAGTCGGGCTTTGGTGCAATGCTAGACTCCTATGCGAGCTGCTTTCCAGCAGCTTATTTCGCAACGGATGACACGTTACGCAAGCAGCACTGCCAATGCGCTTGGCCTCCTTCCGGCTCTCCGCCAAATTTGAAAACCGCACATTGGGCAACACCGCGGGTTCATTCTTGCGATGGATCTGATGACAGTCGGTGCATGACTTACCGGCCATGCGTAGACCAGGTAGGTCGCCGCCATGGTGGTCGATCTCATGCTGGTGGCATCTGCCGCAAAACTCAACCTGCGCTACCGCAGCCAGCGCCACAGGCATTGTGATCTTTGCTGGGTCATTGTCCTTAGCAGTGACGTGCTCCCTGCCGGGCCCGTGACAAGTTTCACAGCCGACCAAGAATTCGCTACTTAGCACCAACGCATGTGCCCCGCGCAGCAACCGCTGGTGCTGCGGCTTATGACACTCGATGCAGACCGCTGCGCCGACATAATCACCGCTTCGATGAAATGGAGCGGTGTCCTGTGCAGTTGCTACAACACAAAGGATGAGAGTTCCGAGTGCGATTAGCAACCGCCAGACCTTGCACGACTCGCTCATCGCCGGGTAGCTCCGTTAGATATCCACTGGTATATCTGCGCCCGTGCGGGTTCATCGAGCAGCGTGCCCGACAAGGGCATTTGCTGGCCAATTATTGGCAAGCGGTCCACAAGCTTGCGATAAAGGAACGAGCGCTCAGGATCCCCCGGCTGAATCATCGCCAAAAGGCCCGCAGATCTGCCGCTTGTCGCGGCCTGCGTCACAGTATCCAGCGAATAATCCCCCTGACGTGCACCCTGAAAGTGGCAAGCGCCGCATTTGGCGAGCAGCACCGGCCGCACGTGCTGCGTCCATGTCACATCGTTGGACAAAGAGGGTTGCGATGCCGCTGTGCCGACGACAATCAATGACCTCAGCAACGGCAATCGGCCATATACACCGCCTGAAAGCGCAGGCTCAGACACGCCATTGCCATCGGTATCCGCAATGCCATCGCCAAATACCTCGCCGTCATCAGACCATTCGGCATGCGCCAAAGACGGTCTTAGAGCCGCTAAAAATCGCTGCCGGATGACAGCATAACTTGCATCAAACTGCTGAGCCAATCGCAATGCCGCGAGCAAATCGGCGAGCAATGTCGGGTTATAACGCGCACCACGATAGCCCGTGCCGCCACCAAATGTGCTCGTCGCGCTGTCATACATGGTTAGCAATTTTGTAACGGTGCTCATCGCCGCGGTAGCAATCAGCGGGTCGTTTGGTAGCACCTCCAATGCTGACAGCAATCCTGCCGCGAGCGCGGCTTCTGAGGCGAGGTCCCCTGCAATTAACTGTGGCGCAGGATCATTGATCTTGACACTCGCCAACGCACGGCCATCGACCAAGAGATTTACCGCAGCAAAATGCGCTGCTGATTGTAATACATCGGCCAGCGCGTGCTGTTGGTATGTCAGGCCCGGCATCACCGTCTGTAATCGCGCCAACGCCTGCAGCGCACGTCCGGTTGCAACCGCAGTCGCCACGCCAGACAGTCCATCCGCTTCGCGCCGGTGATCTAAACTGCCTGTTTCAGGATCCCAATGCAGCGCAACTAGGTTTTTGAACATCACGCGCGCGAGGTCCGCACCGCGCAATGGCGGCACTGGCGCAGGCCGCGATTCGATCGCACCCTGGTCGATCCAATCTGCAATCAACTGCGCCTCGGTGGCAAGCATCGGCGGTGCGAAGTACGGCATCCGCAGAATCGGCGGCGGTGGCGCAACCACGATGCGCCACAGCATGCTTTGCGCGTGATTTCTGGGCACCACCATTGGATAGCCAAGCTGCTGCGTTCGCGGGCTTCCAGCGAGCACCATTGCCAGCGTGTCCATCTGCCAGCCACCAGTTGCAAAACCGAGGTGACAGCCAGCGCATCGGCGATTCAGTAAGGGTGCCACATCGGTGTCGAACGTGATCTTTGCCGGCCCGGTCGGCTTACCCGGATCCTGCTGCTCGAATGGCGCGCCGCGAAACACGGACCTAGTTGCAGGCGACGGCTGCTCATCGCGGCACAGCCAAAGCAACTCAGCGCTGGCATCGAGCACTGCGGCGAGGCCTTCGAGTTCACTTGCGCCATCGCGCAAGCGAAAGCTCCGCACGACATCGCGGTCGATTGGGTCGAGGGTCGCACTAATCTCGGTCGGCAACCAACGGGCACCGTTCGCGGGGTCATAGGTAGTTGGGTTATCGAGCACCGTCAGCACGCCGCCGTCCGTGAACATCGTGGCCAAGAGCGTCTCCTCAGCATCGATCAGTTGCTCGGCGCAGAGCAAACCGAGTATGCCATCTGCCTGCGTGGCGCCGGCAAGAGCGCCGCGCCCGTCTGCCAGTAAGCGGCCTGCAGCGAGCGCCCTTACCCGCATTGCGGAGCCAATCTCCGCGAGCCGCAGTGAGGTATCGTTGGCGCTTAGCGTGCGCCAACTCAATGGGTCCGGTTGCTGGCCAACACCGAATGGACCACGCAATGCGACGCTGCCATTGCGCCATGGAAACAAACTCGGCAACAGAAAAGGCACCATTGGCCCGCCAGAAAAAGCTCCAAGCTGGGTGAACTCAACAGCGAGCTGCTCATCCCAGTTGCGGCCATTGCCATTCCCGTCTTGCGGTGCGGCAGGATCACTTGCGAGTCGACGAATTCGCGCGGAGCCCTCGAGTGAAGGCCCATTGCCACTACCCATTTCACTGCGCAAATGACCAAGGGCAATTGCTGCTAGCTTTGCCCCGAGCAAGGAGTCCGCTAACGGCATTGCCGCCTGTAATGAAGCTGGCTGCAGAGGCGCTGCCAGCAACAGTTCACTCGCCAGTTGTCCATAGTCGCTGGTCGCCAATGAGTCCGTCGCAACAACTATTCCCTGCGCCGGCGGGGCAAGGGGCATCCCGCTGTCGCTATTACATGCCGTAAAAAGCAGCAGCGTCCCGATGAAAGACCAATACGCCAATTTGTCCACTCCTGATCGTAACACACGAACGTGCAAAGGTTTGCCCGCTGCAAAATGCGCCGCCCACTGACCAGTGCAGGCCGCCTCAATAATGCGATGCTACCGGCAGGTCACATCGCCAAGGCGAACTTCACGCGCCAAACGACCGATTCCCCACGCTACCATTTTTTTATGCAGCGCCCTGCCCTCACCGAGATCGCACCGTATTTCCATGGCTACCTGTCGCTCGTGCCGGAAGGTCGACTGGCGTTGATCCTGACCGCACAAGGCGAGGCAACAAAGGCACAGCTCGAAAAGCTCACTCCCAAACAGGCGGACCATCGCTACGCAGCTGACAAGTGGAGCGTGCGGCAACTTGTCGGCCACCTGATCGACACCGAACGCATCCTTTGCTACCGGGCACTGTGCATTGCGCGCGGCGAAACTACTGCCTTACCCGGCTTCGACGAAAATGCATACGTGGCGAACGGCAACTTCGATCGCCGTTCGATGTCTGACCTTGCCGCCGAACTGAGCAGTGTGCGCGCCGCCTCGGTCACCCTCATTCTTGGCATCGACTCCGCTGCCACCGCCAATATCGGCACTGCCAACGAAAAGCCAATGAGCGTGCGCGCTATCTGCTGGGTGATTGCCGGCCACGAACTCCACCACCGCAATATCCTGCGCGACCGCTACGGCATTGGCTGAGCGAGCCAGCGAGTCCGCAGGCTTGCGTGGAGCCACTCCTTGCGGCGATGCTCGCAATATGTTCGTCCGCACCTGGCTTGCTATCCCGTTGGTTGCTTCCCTCACAGCGCAGGCCCCGGATGCCAAATGGTTGAGCGGCGAGCTCGACAACCTGACGTTGCTGTATCAGCAGCTGCATAAAACACCGGAGCTATCGTTCCACGAAACCAAGACTGCAGCACGCGTCGCTCTAGAACTTGAAACTGCCGGTCTCCAAGTGACGCGCAACGTGGGCGGCCTCGGGGTCGTAGCCATGCTGGAAAACGGCGACGGTCCGGTGGGCCTTCTGCGCTGCGACATGGACGCGTTGCCGATCGCCGAACAGACCTCTCTGCCGTATGCATCGACCATCAGGGCAGAAGCCGCCGATGGCACGCCGATCGGCGTGATGCATGCCTGCGGTCACGATATCCACATGGCAACGATGATCGGCACGGCACGGTGGTTCATGACGCACAAGAGCGAGTGGCAAGGCACGCTGCTATTCATCGCGCAACCTGCAGAAGAACGATCCGGCGGTATGCGCGCCATGGTGAAAGACGGCCTCCTCACACGCTTTCCCAAACCCGCATTTGCCTTGGCGCTGCATTGCGATCCGGCACTGCCAACGGGCACGATAGGGGTGCGCAGTGGCCCGCTGATGGCCGCCGTGGACAGTGCCGACATCACGTTTTTCGGCAAGGGCGGCCACGGTGCAATGCCGCACCTCACAATTGATCCGATCGTGCTTGCCGCGCAATTCGTCGTCGACATACAAACTATCGTCAGTCGCGAAGTGGACCCGATCGAGCCGTGCCTGATCACCGTCGGCTCATTCCACGGCGGCACCAAGCACAACATCATCCCGGACCACGTCGATCTACAGCTCACCCTGCGCTCCTACTCGCCTGTCGTGCGCGAACAGTTGAAGGCAGCAATCATCCGCAAGGCCGAGGCGCTGGCGCAGAGTACGCGCGCGCCAAAACCGACCGTCGAGTTCGCCGAACCAACCGGCGCGCTAAAGAACGATGACCAGCTCGTGCAGCGCACAACCATCGCACTGCGAAACGCACTGTCTGCGCCATGCGTGGTTACCGCGCAGCAACAAATGATCGCCGAGGACTTCGGCCAGCTCTCCTTAGCTGGCATCCCAATCTGCATGTTCCGACTTGGCACGATCGCACCAGCTCGGCTAAAGCAGCTCGAACACGACGACCAGGTTCCCCTGCTACACACCGCCACCTACTATCCCGATGCGAAGGAATCGATCTCGACTGGTGTGACAGCGATGGTCACCGCCACCCGCGCCCTACTCACGAAGTAGACATTTTCGCTCGGGCTAGTGAATTTGCGCGATCGCTTTTGACGGCACACTCTGGCTTGTCGTTTTTTGCCGCGCGCCGCGAGCGCCTTCGGCAGCAGGCTTGAAAAAGTTCTTCCTCTGCAGAAAAGAACTGCCGCGAGCCTAGGACTGCGGTGCTGTGCAGTGCCGTGCCGTGCCGCGACCTGCGGTGCCGTGCAGTGCCGTGCAGTGCCGCGACCTGCGGTGCCGTGCGGTTCCGAGCAGTGCGGTGCAG
>BJHM01000035.1 GCA_014192625.1 Planctomycetota bacterium | reverse complement strand
GAGCAGGTCGTCGGTCTCCTTCTGGAACTTCGCCTGTTCGGCCGCGGTCGTCCCATCAGGGAGGCGCTCGTTCCAGAGGTTGGCGTAGGTGATGTATCGGTAGTTCACTCGGTCGGCGGCAGGCAGCGCGACGAGGTCGGCGTGGATGAGCTTGAGCACAACATCGTCGTCGATGATCGGGCGCGCGACGAACTTGACTGCGGTTGGCGCGGTTGCTGGCGTGGTCGTGCTGCCGCCCGGCTTCTCGCCGATCCAGGCGCGCACGAGCGTGAGCTGCGCCGCGGAAAGCGGATCGTCACCCTTGGGCATCTGCGGCGTCTGTGCTCCCGACAGGTGCTGGTAGAGCAGCGAGTTCGCGGGGTCGAAGCGCTTGATGTACTTGGGGTTCTTGAGGAGCTCGTCGACGAGTTCGACGCCCTTGAAACCCGCCTTGGGCTTCTCGACCTTGCTGCCATGGCAATCGATGCACTTGTCGGTGAAGAGCGCGCGGACTTGCGACGCGATGGCGTCGGAGTCCTGCGCTGCGGCTTGCGCCCCAATCAGAGCAGCGGCGGCGAGCGAGAGTAGCGAGATCGTTTGTGTCCGCATGGGGTCACCGAGATTTGGCAGGCGAGACCACGAGTGTAAACCAACGGGCGATCGGGCACGGGCACCTTTCTCGTCCGAGGCAGAAAGATTCAACCACGCTGCATCGGCTTTCGAGGAGCGTTCGCGGGAATCGTGCCTGTCCTCGATTGCGTCCTAGAAAATCGCGGCGTGAGGGGACATCAGGAGGTTTGGAGTGTTGTGATTCGTCGTGCATGGTGCGCTCGTCAATCACCGTATTCGTCTTCGATTGCACGAGGACATCGAAGGGATCGCTTGGATGATGCGCGAGACTACGGGGGCCAAAGCGACACGGAAACCGAGGTCGTTGTCCGTGAACCCGAGGGCGAAGTAGTTGCGGACAGAGGAGCGGCAGTTGGATGCGAGGTTGCCCTAGCCGCCGCACGCAGGGCTTGCGGTGAGAAGCAAGAGAGCAAGCTAGATCAGTGCGAGGCTTCGCGTCAGCCTGAGTTGGTCACGGCCGCTCGCGGGCCTCGCGCTTCGCGCTCGGCGTGGTGGGCTTAAGTCAGGCGCGCAGACTCGGCTCGGTCGCGTGGATCAGGATGGCCAGAAAGGGAAATTGAAAAGGAAAGAGGGTAAAGGAAATCAGAGGGGGGCCCTCGCGACACGGAAACCGAAGATGCCGTACGTGAGGGCCTCGAAGTAGTCGCCGTTCTCTTCGGTGTAGGAACTCGGCGAACCCATCATGCCCCCCCGGCGGGCACAGCAGCATGACGATGCCCGTCTTGCGGTCGCGCACCTTCCATGGGAGTTTCGTCGCCGTCATCCGCGTGCACGCCGCGGTCTCGGTGACCACAGCGGGATCGGGATCCTGCCGCACGATCTCGGCATCCCAGTTGGCGTTCCAACGCGGTCGTCGCTGGGGCCGATGGGCGAGGCGCTGCGGTGGTCGTATCTATCGGAGAACCTTTATCGGGAATGGGACTCAGCAAGGAAATTCTGAGCTGTCAATTTATAGTAATGACAAGGGTGCTTCTGTCGCCGTCTTGAGTCGCGTGTCAATAACAGATGATGTGCTATCTTTGATATTTGTTATGAGGTCTTCGAGTTGTTTTTTGAGGTCGTTCGCGACGCGCACTAATGCCGTTAGCTCAATTTCATTCGCATGAATTTCAGCAACGTTAGCTAAGTTTATCGCGGCGTTAGCGCATTCCTGTGCAGCCTCTAATTGTTTTAGAGCCAGGTCGACCTGATTTTACGCAAGTAAAAGTTCAAGTCTCGGTATCTGGTTGATAGCCGGAGATGCTTTATTGCTTGGTATCGCTTTATATTGTGAATCCCTGGATGGCTGTTGTTGCGCATGGCAAAAAGTGTGGCTATTCAGGATCAAAATCAATGCCAATAGCCAAACCCGCCCGCCTTGCTTTGCAACTGTGCTGCTGGTTTTTCTTTCTGGTAATTATGCTACGTAAGTTGATTCGAGCATTAGGCGTAGGTCTTGCGCTGCTAGTGCCGTTTGCATTTTTTGTGATTGTTGTTTGCGCGGCCGTGCTCGCTGCATTCCCGTGGCTTGCATCGGTAGTGCCACTTATTCATCAAGCGGAACTAATCGCCCAAGTCGCCGTAATTCCGGCCAGGCAAGAGCAATCCCTGCCACTACGACTAGGGTTCCCACGCCACCGCTCACCACGCTTACGACCGGGCCAAACCAGCTGGCAACCAGGCCAGACTCATAGGCGCCGAGTTCATTGCTGGCTTCAATGAACAGGCTGTTCACGGCGCTGACGCGGCCGCGTAGTTCGTCGGGGGTTCGCACCTGAACTAACACGCTTCTTATCACTACTGAGATGTTGTCCAGGCCCCCGAGCAGGGCCAGCAAAACGAGGCTCAGCCAAAATGAAGTGGACACGCCAAAACCGATTGTGGCGAGGCCAAATCCCGCAACGCTCAGCAGCAGCGCCTGTCCGTTCCGATTTGAGGGGCGGCGATAGGCGAGCACGATTGCCATCAAGAATGCTCCTATGTAAGGCGCTGCTTTGAGTGCGCCAAGGCCGATGGGGCCTACCCCAAGGATCTCGGCATACAATGGCATCAAAGCGGTGGCACCGCCAAGCAGTACGGCAAACAAGTCGAGCGCGAGAGCTGCTAGCACCGTTTTCTCGCGCCAGAGATGACCTGCACCTTTGGTGATCCCCTTTATCGTGTAGCGTTCATTGCTGGTGCGTACGATCTTTCGTGGTCGCAAGCGGAGCGAGGTCGCAGTAGCTATTACGCAGAGCACTGCGCTCGTCGCATATGCGGGCCAGGCCTTGCCGGTGATTCCTATGAGTGCCCCGCCCAGTAACGGGCCACCGATTGCTGATAGTTGAAATACGCCACTGCTCCATGTGAGCGAGTTGTGCAGCTCTTGTTCTGTTACCAGCAAAGGCAACAGTGAATTGCGCGACGGCCCATGCATCGATCGCGTTACGCCGGTAAGAGCGACCAGCAGGTATAGGACCCACAGCGAAGCTTCAGCCTGCGAAGCCAATGCGAGTGCTGCGCAAAACACGGCAAACAAAGCCTGCGTAATTGCCAGCATGCGGCGTCGGTCGTAGAGATCTGCTGCGTGGCCAGCTGGTAATGCCAGTAGCAGCACCGGTGTTGCGCGCGCCAATCCCAGATAGCCCAGCTGCATCGCGTCGTGGGTGCGTGCGTAGACCTCCCACGCGAGTGCCAGACTCAGCATCTGCAATGCCGTGCTTGACGCAAGGGATCCCGCCGCAAACGCCCGGTAGTCGCGATTGCGCAGTGCTAGGAATGGGTCATGCGGCATGACTGTGGGTTTTGTCGATTCGAGTGGTGGTCACTGCGCCACGGTGGATGCAGCGTAGTTGGCCGGTATGCAATGGCAGTCGTGCCAGATGTGTTTCCCCTTCGCAAGTTGGTTTTGCTCCACCTCACAATCGAGTCACCGGCAGGACGCCGCCATGGAGCGCGTGTCTGCATCGCGGCATACTCTTCGGCCCAAAGGCAATCATGTCCGAGCTGAAGCAAACCTACGATCCCGCGACCATCGAGCCTCGCTGGCAACAGTTCTGGCTGGATCAGAACGTTTTCCATACGCCAAATCCTGGCGATGCGGACTTCGACGCGAGGAAGCCCAAGTTTTACGCGCTGGACATGTTTCCGTATCCATCCGCGTCGGGTTTGCACGTGGGCCATCCGGAGGGCTACACGGCGACCGATATTGTTGCGCGCTACAAGCGGCAGAAGGGTCACAACGTACTGCATCCGATGGGCTGGGATGCGTTTGGTCTGCCAGCGGAGCAGCACGCGATTGCGACCAACACGCATCCAGCAAAAACCACGGCGCAGAGCATCGCAACGTTTCGTGAGCAGTTGCAGCGGCTCGGCTTTAGCTATGACTGGGAGCGCGAGATCAGCACCGCGGATCCGAGTTACTTTCGCTGGACGCAGTGGATCTGGAAGCAATTGCACGCACGCGGCCTTGCGTATGAGTCCAATGCGCCAGTGTGGTGGTGCGAGGTGCTGGGCACGGTGCTCGCAAATGATGAGGTCATCGACGGCAAGAGTGAGCGCGGCGATCATCCTTGTGAACGACGGCCCTTGCGGCAATGGGTGCTGAGGATCACCGAGTATGCGGAGCGCTTGCTCACCGAGCTCGAGCCACTTGACTGGAGCGACTCGCTGAAGGCAATGCAGCGCGAGTGGATCGGCAAGAGTGAAGGCGCAGAACTCGATTTTTCTGTGCACGGTCACGATGGAGTAAGCGTGCGCGTTTTTACGACGCGCCCCGACACGCTGTTTGGAGCATCGTTCCTCGTGCTGTCGCCGGAGCATGCGTTGGTCGCTGTGGTCACGAGTGCCGCGCAACGACAGGCGGTCGAGAGCTACCAGCAGGCGGCTGCCAGCAAGAGTGAACTCGAGCGCACCGAACTAGCGAAGGAGAAGTCTGGCGTTTGGACGGGTGCCTACGCGCACAACCCGCTGTATCCGGGCGACGACCCGCGCGGCCGCATTCCGATCTGGATTGCCGACTACGTGATCGTCACCTACGGCACCGGCGCGATTATGGCAGTGCCTGCGGGTGACGAACGCGACTTTGAGTTTGCGCGGAAGTTTGATCTGGCGGTCCCAGGCATCTTCGCGCCGAAGTCGAGTGATGCGGAGCGCGACGGCAAGATTGCGCGCGGCGAACTGTGCTGCATCGATGAGGTGCCATACGCGTTGCACTGTCGCACTGAAGATGGCAGCCTCGCACTGATGGGTTTGTCGCTCGCTGCCGGGAAGAGCGCGGCGATTGACTGGCTGGTTGCGCGCGGCTTTGGGCAGGCGAAGGTCACCTTTAAGCTGCGCGACTGGCTGTTCTCGCGGCAGCGGTATTGGGGCGAGCCGTTCCCGGTGTTGCATACCGAGGAGGGCGTCGAGTTGGTCGCGGATGATCAGCTGCCGGTTTTGTTGCCGCAGATGGAGGACTTCAAGCCGGGTGGCGTGCCGGAATCGCCGCTGGTCCGCGCGAAGAACTGGGTGGCGGTCAAGGATCGCAAGGGGCGCAATGCCAAGCGCGAGATCAACACGATGCCCGGCGCTGCTGGGTCGAGTTGGTATTTCCTGCGCTTCTGCGATCCAACCAACGAGCGCGAGTTTTGTAGCCGCAGTGCGAGCGATTATTGGATGCCAGTAGATCTCTACGTCGGCGGCACCGAGCACGCTGTCGGCCACCTGCTCTACTCGCGCTTTTGGACCAAGGTGCTGCACGACGCTGGCTTTTTGCGGGTCAACGAGCCGATCCAAAAGCTCTACAATCAGGGAATGATCCAGTCGTTTGCGTATCAGGATGCGCGCGGCGCGATTGTTCCGGTGAAGGACACGAAAGAAGTCGGCGACGATGTCGTCCACGCGATGGGCGGTGGAAAACTTGTTCGCATCATCACGAAGATGAGCAAGCGTTACGGCAATGTAATCAACCCGGATGACGTTGTGCGTGAATATGGCGCGGACACGCTGCGTCTCTACGAGATGTACATGGGCCCGCTCGCGGACTCCAAACCGTGGAACCCGAAGGACGTGCCCGGCGTGCACCGTTTCCTTGGTCGCGTTTGGCGGCTGTGCGTGCCGGATGATTTTTCCGCCGGCAACCTGCATGCACATTTGCGCAGCGATCGCACGGAAGATGCGGAGCTTGAAAAGCATCTGCACCGCTGCATCGCCAAGGTTGAGGGCGACATCGACCGCATGGCGTTCAATACGGCAATTGCAGCGATGATGATCTTCATCAACGAAGCGACGAAGCGAAACGGCGCGCTGTCGCGCAGTCAGCTGCTGCGCTTCTGCCAGATCCTGTCGCCATTCGCGCCGCACATTGGCGAAGAACTCTGGCAGCGTCTTGGTGGCAGCGGCCTGCTGGCCTATGCAACTTGGCCGACCTTCGATGCTGCGCTGCTGCACGACCTTGAGGTTGAGATCGCCGTGCAGGTGCTGGGTAAGTTGCGTGGTCACGCCAAAGTGGCGGCGGGTGCTGGCAACGATGTGCTGCTTGCCGCCGCGCGTCTCGCCGTAGCCGCGCAGCTCGAAGGCAAGACGGTTGTGAAGGAGATCGTGGTGCCGGGCAAGCTCGTCAACTTCGTGGTCAAGTGAGCGACAGCACCACCCCGTTTGTCGTTGACGTTTGGTCCGACTTTGCGTGCCCGTGGTGCTACATCGGCAAGCGCCGGCTTGGTGCCGCGCTGGCGGCCTTCGCGCATGCCAACGAGGTTCAGGTTGTCTGGCGCGCGTTTGAGTTGGACCCCAGTGCGCCAGCATTGCAGGCCAGACTGCCATACGCCGAGCGGCTCGCCGTGAAATACGGCATGTCGGTGGCAGACGCGCGGGTCCGCATCGACCAGGTAATTGCCGCCGCAGCCGAGGTCGGCATCGCGATGGATTTTGACCGAGTGCAGCCGGGCAACACTTTCGACGCGCATCGGTTGTTGCAGTTTGCGCGGGAGCACGGTCGCGCTGATGACGTTGGCGAACGCCTGCTCACGGCATATTTCTGCGACGGCCGCGCGCTGAGCGATCGCATTATGTTGGTTGCCGTTGCTAGGGCGGCGGGTCTGGTTGGCGATGCTGCGCGTGCGGCACTCGAGGGCGATTATGGTGCGGCGGCAGTTCGCAGCGAACAGAAGTTGGCGCGAGACCTGGGCATTCAGGGTGTGCCGTTCTTTCGCATCGACGCGCGCTACGGCGTATCCGGCGCGCAGCCGGTAGATCGACTGCTCGAGGTGCTCCAGCGAGCGTATCGTGAACGCGCTGCGGGCGGATAAGGCCATGCCAGCGGCGTGAGCCGGAAGTGCCAAGGTGTGGCACAATGTGCGCCACACGTTGCCCATGATTGCGTCCCCTTTGTTGTTGCGATGGTCCTCCTTGCCGCTGCTGTTTTGCACCTTGGCTGTTGCGCAGGATTGGCGCGTCGTTGACAAGCCGACGCCGATGGTGGCGATGACCTATGACGCAGTGCGAATGCGTGTGCAGGTGTTGGATCAACGTGCCGAACTCTACGAAGCCGCGGGAAAGCACTGGTTGCTGCGGCCGACTAGCAGTGGTCTGCCGACCGTCGGCGAGATGACGATCTGCCATGACCCCATTCGGCATCGCACCGTTGCGCTGGTGGTCCAGAATCGACTCCAACCGCTGTCCACCTATGAATGGGATGGGGCTGGATGGACGTTGCGTACGCCGGTGCACACGCCAACTCTGTCGGCCGTCGCGCTGACGTTTGATGCGGCGCGCAACGTGGTGCTCGCACTCGGTCGCAATGAGGTGCGGCAGGGCATGGATACATTTGCGTGGGACGGCACGGACTGGCAGTTATTGAGCCAGACTGGTCCGCCGGTGCCCGGCAGCTTGCAGATGACTTTCGATCGCGCGCGCGGTGTTGCGGTGGCGATGTTGTCGGTATTTAGCAGCGGCAGCGCGTTTCAGCACTGGGAGTGGAATGGCAATGCGTGGCTGTTGCGGCAGATTCCGCTGCCTGGCTTGCGTGATTTTTTTGCCTTTGGCTACGACGCATTCCGTCAACGAACGTTGCTGGCCTCGGGCATTAGTAGCAAGGGATTGCTGCTCGACGCGTGGGAGTTTGATGGCGCGGTGTGGCGGCCCGCCGCTGCGAGTGCGCTGCAGCAGCTGTTCATTGGCTGCACCTACGTGGATCATTTGCAAAGGCTGCACGCGCGTGCCGCCAACGGTGACCTATATGAGTGGACAGGCGGCACGTGGATCCCCGTGATTCAGCGTGAGCGTCCGCCGATCAGCCAGGCGGCATACGACGCGCGGCGCGGCAGCATGATCTGCTTTGGCGGGACGATTGTGCTCGGTCCCTCGACGACTTTTTTTGGCGACTCGTGGGAGCATCGAGGTGTTGGCTGGGAGCGCTTTGCGCCGGCGCATTCGCCCGCGCCCCGCACCGGCCACTCGCTGTGGAGCGATGGTGTTGATGTGTGGCTGTATGGCGGCATGTTTCCGAGCACGCGGCAATCCAACGAGGCCTGGCGTTTTGATGGCCGCGATTGGAACTTTGTGCCGATAGCGACGCCGCCACCGGGCCGCATCAATGCGGGTGTTGCATACGATGCGCAGCACAGCCGTTCGGTGTTGTTTGGCGGTGAGAACAATACGGGCTTGCTCTCTGACACGTGGCTGTTTGATGGTGTCCAATGGACGCAGGCGCAGCCAGGCCTGCAGCCACCGGCGCGCAGCAAGCCGGCAATGGCCTACGACCGTGCGCGCGGCTACGTCGTCATGTGCCATGGGCTTGCCGTGGGCTTTGGCCAGAACGCGGATGCGTGGCAGTGGAACGGCCAGCAATGGAGTGCGATCGCTGCCGTGGCCGCGACTTCGCCGTTTGGCCGCGCGACCATGGCGTTTGACGAGACCACTTCGCGGCTCATGTTGTTTACCGCGGAAGTTGGGCAGATCGGTGTGTGGAGTTTTGATGGCACGGTCTGGACACGTGGCGCTGGGCCGGCTGGCTATTCGCCGTTCACCGATCTGCAGGCAGCGACCGACGGGAACGGCGCGGTGATGCTCGACAGCGGGATCACCTGGCGGCGATCCGCCAACCTTGCGCGCGCCGAATCCTTTGGCGGTGGCTGTGCAGGAGCTGCGCAAATAGCGGCTAGCACCGTGCCGGCCTTTCTTGCGCCCGCGTTCGCCATCGAGGCGAGTGGCCTTGGCGCCAATGCGCCAGCATTGCTGCTGGTCGGCACGTTGCCAGCCAACGTTGCCATCGGCGGTTGCACGTTGCTGATCGGCAATCCGCAGTGCTCACTTCTTGCCACCGATGGCGCTGGCAACTTGGTGCAGCGGATGAGCATCCCGATGGAGCCGGCGTTGCGCGGTGTGACCTTGCTGGCTCAGGTTGGGCACCTGGCCGCAACTGCCTCAGGGATCGCGTTGTCTGCAGGGCTCCGCTTGCGCATTGGCGATTGAGCGGCCGAGCAGTGCCAGTTGCATAGCAGCAATCGACGGCATCGGCCCATCCTGCAAGCGATCAAGCTGCATGGGGGGCATGCACGATACGCGCGCATACGTATGCACACGCAGCCGCGATTTATGGACCAGCAACGTCATCGGCGCGGGTTCTCGGCAGTCGAGTTGTTAGTTGCCGCCGCCGTGCTCGTCCTGCTGCTTGGTGCCGCCGTGCCGATGATGCGCCGCTACATGCGCGATGGTCGTGAGGAAAAAGCCATGGCGGATGCGCGCATGATCGCGATGTCGTTACAGGCATTTCATGACGGCCTAGGAATCTGGCCCACCCGTAGCAGCGCAGGCGTGGACGGCGTGCTCTGGGTGCTCGGCAGTGGCGCAGAGTTGCCGGTTGTGAGTCCGTTCCTTGGCGCCAATCCGATTGGGGCCTGGCTCACGGATGGCGAGCACGGCGACCTGCTCCAAAATCATCTGGGTCGCAATGCGCCTGGTGGCCACGCCGAAGGGCACTATCCGATTCAGGGCGAAAGACGTTGGCGCGGGCCGTATGGCGCTATGTCGTTGCCGCTTGATCCGTGGGACCGTCCGTATGTAGTCGTGGTGCGAAGTGGCATGACGATTCACGCGAGTCGTTTTCAGCGGATGTTTGTTTTGTCGGCCGGTGCCGATGGCGTGCTCGATACCTGCGCCGACCTGACTGCGACGACTGATATCGACGAGCGTGATATCGGCGTGGTAGTCAGCAACCGACGATAACGGCGGGCAATAATCAGGTGAGCCTTGCGAAAGGGAGGGCTTTTGTCGGCCGCGCGCCGCTATCGTAAGCGGGGTGGAAACGCTTTTAACGTCCCGTATCTCGTGCGTTGGTTTCTTGGCCGCAGGGTTTTTGCTCGGGAGTGGCGTGGTTGCACAACAAGCGGCACCGCAGGATTGGTGGGCGTATCGGCCATTGCAGCGTCCAGCTCCGCCAGAGGTCCAAAATTCGCAATGGGTGAGCAATGACATCGATCGATTTGTCCTCGCTCGCCTCTTAGCGCGTGGTTTGCAGCCAGCGGCACAGGCCAGCAAGGAAGTATTGATCCGGCGGCTTACCTATGACTTGCTTGGACTGCCGCCGACTCCCGCCGAGGTCGCGGTGTTTGTCGCCGACGCATCGCCGGATGCCTACGACAAACTTGTCGATCGATTGCTGCAGTCGCCGCAATATGGCGTGCAGTGGGGTCGACACTGGCTCGATCTCGTGCGCTTTGCTGAAACCGATAGCTTTGAGCGCGACACAAAGAAGCCCGACGCGTGGCGCTACCGCGATTGGGTTGTCGATGCGTTCAACAAGGACATGCCTTACGGCCAGTTCCTGACTTGGCAACTGGCTGGCGATGAGTTGCCGGAGCCGACCGTCAGTTCGATGGCGGCAACCGGTTATTACCGGCTAGGAATATGGGACGACGAGCCGACCAATCGGTTGCAGGCGGTCTATGACGATTTCGACGGCATTGTCGATACGACTGCGCGGACCATGCTTGGGATTTCGATGGGCTGTGCGCGCTGCCACGACCACAAGAAGGATCCGATCAAGGCGACGGACTACTACTCGTTCCTTGCGTTCTTCGAAAATCTGAAGCCATACAACAGTGGCGTCGACGGGATCAGTGCCTCGATTCCTGCCGATGGTGCGATGCGGGATCACGAAACCGCGCTGGCACGCTTTGCGAGCGAGCGGTTGGCGATCGTTCTGCGGGCGCGGACTTTTGCGGAAACAGCGTATGCGGGGCTTTCGCCGGCGATGCGGGTCGAGATGCTCGATGCTGCGGATCGCGCCTGTATCGCCAGCTACTCGTGCGAGCGCACGGATCCAAAGTTGTTGCTCGAGGATCGAGGCGGGCCGAATGGCGTGGTAAAGGGGCAAGCGGTTCCGGTTGAAAGTGAGACCGGCACCGCGCTGCGCTTTGACGGCGACGATCGCATTGATTTGCCACTTCTGGTGCGCAACTCGTTCACGATTTCGTTTCGTGTACGCAGCACGCAAACTGGGCATGGCCGCGACAACGAGAAGGGTTGGTTTAGCGGCGATGGCCTCGTCGATGGCGAGGTGCCTGGCATCGTGCGTGACTTTGGCATCTCGTGGCAAGGGGATGGCCGCATCCTCGCGGGCACTGGTTCACCCGAGACATTTCTTGCTTCGTCGAGTGGCAATAACGACGGCAGGTGGCACCACGTTGCGTTTACGCGCGATCGCACAACGGGCCGGATCGCCCTGTATGTGGATGGCATTCTGGCCGAAGCAGGTGAAGGCAATAAAGACGCGCTCGACGCGCCACCCAAGTTGACGGTTGGCGGGTTGCAGCCCGGCGGGCATGGCTTCCGCGGCGATCTTGATGAGTTGCGGTTCTATTCGCGCGTGCTTGATGCCGAGGAAGTAGGGGCTGAAGCGCTGCAGTTGCGGGCTGGCATTGTGGCGGCAATGGCAATGCGAAAGGAAGCGCCCACGGGCGAGAGTGATCTGCGTGCGCTCGCTTTGCTGCGTCGGCCGCAGGTTGAAAAGGTGCAGGTCCTCTGCGCCCGCGAACGCAGTGAAAAACCAGAGCCAAGCTTCGTCCGCATTCGCGGCAACGCCATGGTGAGGGGGGTGGAAGTAAAGCCCGCACTTCCGGAGGTGCTCAGCAGCAAGACCCCGACGATTGTGCCCCCGGCGGACGGCCGCACATCGGGCCGCCGCACGGCACTCGCGCAATGGATCACGCAGCCCGACAACCCGTTGACCTGGCGCGTGGTCGCCAACCGGCTCTGGCAGTTTCACTTCGGCCGCGGGCTGTGCCGTACGCCGAACGACTTTGGCCACCTCGGCGAACTGCCGACGCATCCGGAGTTGCTCGATTGGCTGGCCACAGAAGTGGTGGCGCGTGGCCAAAGCTTGAAGGCGATGCACCGCCTGATGGTGACCTCGTCGACATATCGCATGCAGTGTGTCGTCGACCAGCTTTCGTTTGCTGCGGACCCGACCAATGACCTGTTCTGGCGATTTGATCGCCGCAGGCTCGGTGCCGAGGAGATTCGTGACTCAATGCTCGCTGCCGCTGGCGCCCTCAACCTGCAACTCGGTGGCCCTTCGATTTACCCGCCGATGCCTGCCGCGGTGCTGGCGACTTCGTCACGGCCCGAGGAGGCGTGGGGTAAATCCCCGCCCGATCAGGCGGCGCGCCGCAGTATTTTTATTCACCAAAAACGCTCGCTGCTCGATCCGCTGTTGGCGGCGTTCGACATGGCGGACACGGATACCAGTTGTCCGGTGCGCTTTGCCACTGTGCAACCCACGCAGGCGCTGATCATGCTCAATGGCGAGTTTGCGCAATCCATGGCGCGAACTTTCGCTGCGCGGCTGCAGGAGGGGGGTGGCGATCTGCGTGCGCAGATCGAGCGTGGTCTCGCGATAACCACTTGCCGGACTGCGCAACCGCAGGATGCCGACCGCCTAATCAAGCTCGCCACGGACTTGCGGCGCGATTTTCAGCGCACCGAGGCTGATGTGCTCATTCGCTGTTGCCTTGTTCTGCTAAACGCCAACGATTTCGTGTATCTGGATTGAGGTCGCCCATGTCGAACCTGCCGCAAAACACTTTCTGTGGTCGCACGCGCCGTGAGTTCTTGCAACAGCTCGGCTGCGGCTTTGGCTCACTGCCATTGCTCGACCTGCTCGCAAAAGAATCGCCGAACAAGCTGCTGCACGCTTTTCGCAACGACCCGATGGCGCCAAAGCAGCCGCATTTTGCGCCCAAGGCCAAGGCGGTGATCTTCTTGTTCATGTATGGCGGGCCGAGCCATGTCGATACTTTCGACTACAAGCCAAAGCTTTATCCGCTTGATGGCAAGTCCATCGACATCGACACGAAAGGGCGTGGCGGCACCAAAAAGCAGGGCCGCGTGGTGGGGCCGAAGTGGGCTTTCAAGCAGTATGGCCAGTCCGGCAAGTGGGTAAGTGATCTCTTCCCGCACCTTGGACGCTGCGTCGATGACATGGCGTTCGTGCACAGCATGTATGCCGATTCGCCGCTGCACGGTTCGGCGATGCTGATGATGAATAGTGGCCGCATCCTCAGCGGATCCCCGTGCCTCGGCTCTTGGGCGACTTATGGGCTGGGCACGAGTAATCAAAACCTGCCAGGCTTCGTCGTCATGCTCGACAAAACTGGCGGCCCGATCAGCGGCGCCAAGAACTGGAGCAGCGGCTTTATGCCGGCGGTCTATCAGGGCACCGTGCTGCGAGCAAAAGGCGAGGCGATCCTCGACCTCAATCTGCCGCCAGGAATGAGTCGGGAGGAGCAGCGGCGGATGCTTGATACTCTGCTACAGCAAAATGAGTCCCATTTGCAGGCGCGCGCGGACGACACCGATTTGCAGGCCCGTATTCAAAGTTATGAGTTGGCGTTTCGTATGCAGGCGCATGCACCCGAGGCGATCGACATTGTCAATGAGAGCGAGGCGACCAGGACGTTGTATGGGTTGGATAGCCCGCGCACCGAAGATTTTGGCCGCAAGTGCCTGCTGGCGCGTCGTCTGGTCGAGCGGGGCGTGCGATTCGTGCAGATCTACTCGGGTGGTAACCACAACGACAACAACTGGGATGCCCACGGGGACCTCGTTTACAACCACACGCATCACGCAGGTGCAACCGATCAACCGATTGCAGCGCTGCTCACGGACCTAAAGCAGCGGGGGCTGCTCGAGTCGACGATTGTTGTATGGGGCGGTGAGTTTGGCCGTCAGCCGACAGCGGAATATGCCGAGGGCACTGGCCGCGACCATAACTCCGCGGGTTTCACGATGTGGCTCGCGGGCGGCGGTATTCCGGGCGGCGTGTCGGTTGGCACGACCGATGAGCTCGGCAACCAGGCGGTGTTGGACCCATATCACGTAAAAAACCTGCACGCGACGATCCTGCGGCAGCTCGGGTTTGATGCCAATCAGTTGGCATATCGGTATGCCGGGCTGGACCAGAAGTTGGTTGGCGTAACCGGGGCCGAGCCGATTCGCGCGCTGGTCTGAGTATTGTGCGGGAACTTTTTTGCCCACGCTCAGGATAGGTGACTTAGCCGGGAGAGTAGCGAGTGTATTGACAGGGTAATAATCAGGCCGAGAGCGGGTATTTATCGGATGCATAAATCCGGCGGCGGAGCTACTCAAAGTTGCCACCTCTTTTGTTGCCTGCGATCAGGGCTGCGCCGAAGAGGCATTATTATAGAGCTAGCCGCATGAGGCTGATTTTGCATGACATGGAGCAAGGCGTCCATGTCGAAGCCCGTTGGTAAAAAGTGAAATAACCAGCAGAGATCAGGAAAGGTTTGTGTCTCGAATAACAGACAAGAAATTGACTGTGACCTGGAGCGCGACCAGATTGCGATTTGATCAGCAATAATTCAGAAAAAAAGCTAATATCTCGATCAACGAGAGCCGAGGGATTCACCAGAGACGTTGGCTTTTATTGTCAGCTCCCAGGTTTTTTGGTCGCTGCAGTGAATATCGATCTTTTGCAGCATCATGCCTGGGTAAAGAGATTGTGCCGGTATAACGACTTCGATTTTGCCTTCGCCATTTGCAGGGATCCTTCGATCGAATGTGATCTTGATGTCGTTGTCTAAAGCCCTTGCCCGGACTATCAGTAAAGAATCATTTCCGTCATTGTGAATGATAAAAGTCCGCCTCAGATCTTGGCCGGAAACGACTTTGCCAAAATCAAGCACCTTATCTTTTAATCTGAAACGCGAATAATTCGTAATGTCTGAGAGTGGATCACTGTCGTCTTTGACTGTGTTGCGGGGGCGGAGATACGTCGCATCTTCCGTGCGCAAAGAGTTCGCAATTCGCGAACGAGAGACTTCCACCGCGTCGGCTCGGATCTGCTCCTTGGCCATAAAGGAGTTTTCTCTTTCAACGTGCGCTAATTCGGCACCTGAAAACGCAGGCGGAAATGGTTTAAAACTTAATATTGCGTTATCAACGCAGCTTGCACTCCAGTAAATTACGCAAAGAGCTGCGCCAAGAACCATGCCGAAAGCATATATGGCCCGACTGAGTAAGTTTGTCTTTGGGTGTCGCGAGGCCATGGGAGTAGAATCATACCGCAGGAGTTGCCAGGTGGCGCAGTGCGCTTCTCAATCGCGGCGGTGATTCATTTAGGAAAAGCGTCGAAACATAAATCACAATGTTGGCATGACCAGCCCAGCATCCTTCACAGGTCTTCAGTCTCTCTGCTATTGCGGTTTCAGTCGCCGATTACCTAGGCCTAGTTGCCTATGAGCAATAGATTGTATAGGAACCTGACAGGCAAACACTCAGGCCCATTTTGAGAACGAATGTCGGCGACATGATCAGCAAGTCGTGACTTGGCCCGCAAAATTACGCATCTGACCAGCATAACTGTCGGATAATGGTTGGATTTTGCGGGCGGCAAACTTTTCTTTGCATCAGCATGAGTTGTGCCGGGGCCCATCGGAAAGTGCGTTGTGCCTCATCCTGGCCTTTTTTCTAAGTTGCAAAGCGCAGCTTTAGGCGCAGTCAATTGTCAGAGGGGCGATCGCGCTGTGCAGGAGATTGTTCGACCGGTATTTCTCGCATGTCTAGCGCGATCAAAGCTGCCAAATAGGTGGCGCATTCCTCGGGTAATGTGGCGACCATTTCGCGCGCCGTCTCTACAAATTCGGGAAAGCTGACGACTTGGCCTTTTGACCGGTCAAGCAGTCGGTTGCCGAAGATTGCTGCCGGGCCGACGCAGAGGCCGCGCAAGGCATCAGTGACAGTTTGGCCGTTGTCATGCGGAGTCATCGATGTGTCATTGCCATTGGAACTTTGTGATGATTTAGAGGGGTAACCGGCAAGCAAAATAAATTTTTTGAAGACCGAGAATGCCAGGGTCTTGTGCATGACTAAGTTTGCAAGCTGCAACTCGCCTTGCCAGGCCCAGGCGGCTGTGTGGGCCATGCTTCCGACGGGCGCAAAGCCCTGGCAATGGCAGCAGAGATTCATGTGGCTAGCAATGTCTGGCGCACCCCAAAGCCATCCCAGAGAAACCTCCTGCGTTAACTGTGACTTTTTCGTGGTGTCGTGCCAACGAGGCGCGCTCAATGGCTAAGCCTTGTATTCGAGCGTCGGCGCGGCAACGATCATGTCGAGAAGGTAATTGCTAGCCGGTTTCGGGGGCGGCTTCGCGAGGCCTGTTCGCTTCCCCCACGAAAGAGCAGCGAGACAATGGCAAAGTCGCCCTAGTCATGAACGCAACCAAATGTGCCGCTCTGTTCGTTTCCCGCCGCATAGGCACTTAGGGATTAGCTTCCGCGCACTGCTGACAAAACCCACATGAAGGTGAGATTCCAGAAGCAAGCAGGCTTCTTTGCGAAATTTATATCAATGGCAGCACGGGCTAAAAACCGCGATAAATGTTGCCATTATTTGAAGGCTGCATAAAAAAGAAGCATGTCAAAAATGTCATTCAAAAGATCGCTGTATTTTGTCTCACTATTGGCTTTTGTAGCCCTTGGTGGAGCATGCAAAACTACTGATTTGACGCAGACTGGAATCAAGCCTGCAGATGCCAAGGCGGAATTGCAGGCTGGCAATCAGCGATACCTCAAGGGGGGAGTTCAGTCGCATTCTTGGCAGTCAGAGAGGATTAATTACACTGGGCAGTTTGGCCAGTCGCCGTCAGTCGGGGTCCTTACGTGCGCAGACTCGCGCACCCCGCCGGAGATGATTTTTGACCAGGGTATCGGCGACCTATTCGTAGTTCGTGTAGCGGGAAATTATGAAGAAGTGGACGCTACTGCCACGTTTGAATACGGATACACGGCACTTAAGATGCACACGATTATGGTGCTTGGCCACACGAAGTGTGGCGCGGTCAATGCGACTTTCGATGGGAAGCCGTTGCCAGGGAACATGCAAGTAATTGCCAGTGCAATCGCTCCGGCGCTTGCTGGCCTGAGGACGCCAGACGTCGGTGCCAACGGAAAGCCAGACCTCACGCTCGCATCCGAGGCGAACGTGCGTTGGCAGGCAAAGCGCATCCTTCTGCGTAGTGAAATCCTGCGGAAGGCCAAAGAAGAGGGGGCTTTAGCGATTATGTGTGCGATTTATGACGTTGACACCGGGGTTGTTCGCTTCATTGAATGATCCGGTTTGCCGGACGCCAACTGCCAAGTCTGGAACGTAGTAGTCATGAGCCACTGGTAAGCCACCGAGCTAGCAGGAAAGGTGGGGTTATTCGCACGTGAGCTTGTTTTTTAGGCTCTCGGCCTTTGGCGGTTTTGCACACCATGTCCCCAAGGCTCCGTTGTCATGTGTGGTTCGACAATTTATGAGGCTGGTTAGAGGGTTGCCAAGCAGCGGTTTTTAGTCGATCCAAGTTTGCTAGATTAGGTAACGGGTGGTGACGTGAACCGCTCAATTTCTAGGAAAAGTCTTGGCTATTTTAGCGGGTATTTTTGGAAGTTTGTCAGCAAAGATTCGGTATTATGGGACCTAAGATAGATAAAAAAAAAATAACTTTCAAATTGGCTTGAATCCAAATTAGTCGCGGGAAAACATTTAGGAGCTTCAGCCTTTTCGCCGACATTGCTATAACTACGAATTGAAAGAACAACATCGGGACCAAGAAATAAGTTCAAAATTAACCTTTTGAGCTATGCTTACCTGAGTTAATTTTTTGACCTTATTTTTTTTATCATCATATGTCTAGATTTAAAATACTAGTTGTTGGTTTTTGCCTTGCTAGTTTGACTACTAATCTAAAGTCGCAGTTCCAGGCAACAGGCCAATTGATCAGCGGGAGAATCGACTCCATTACTCTGGACAATCCAGCTGATACTTATTCAGCTGGGACAATGGTTGTTGCTGGTCTTACGATCATCATTCCTGCGAACCTAGTCATCGATCTGCCAGCAAATCGGCTTACCCTGACGAACCTTTTTAATGATGCGCCGCCAAATGCCGTTCTTGCCGGCGTGACAGGGCTGGCGTTGGCTGACGGTAATGCGGGCAATGGTGGTGCGTTTGCCGTGATACTTGCTAACCGACAGGTTGCGAGTGGCAACCTCATCGCTGGCGATGTGTTTATTGATAAGGGGCTTGAACTGGTAAGCGGCACTATTTCCTACATCAACTACGCTGAAGGCTACTTTCGTGTCAACGGAACGCCTGCTCTCGCTGGCGGCGGCGGCGGCGGTGGCGGCGGCGGCGGCGGCGGCGGCGGCGGCGGCGGCGGCGGCGGCGGCGGCGGCGGCGGCGGCGGCGGCGGCGGCGGCGGCGGCGGTACCGATCCTGGCACTGGAGTCATGATTCGAATCAACGATCCTTCTGGGCGTTTTACGATTCAAACAGGTCGCGGAATTGCTATTAATAATCAGGCCGGAGTTGCAGGTAATAACAACGGTAGTCCGGATATTCGATTCGGCGTTGATCCTGATAACTATACGATTACATTTACGACTGGATATCCGGCTTGCATACCCAGCACAGTGCCGGTAGGCCAGAGATCAGGATTTCGCCCTGGTGTTGATAGTGGAGGGGACGCTGCTCGCGCAGACGGAACGCGCGACCCATTCGCCCCAAGCACGAACCGTGGGGCTGCGATAGCTGCAAACTCGACGAGATTTGCCCCATTTATGGTTGGGGATGCAATTAGTGCTGAAGGAAACTGGGAAGACGTTGGCGGTATTCGATTCATATCTTGCCATACCTGCCATTCCTTAATTTCGTTGGTAACGCAAGACATTCCTACGCAGCCGGACTACATGATCTTTGATGAAGTTGAATGGGACATTGCAGGGTATCAAAACGAGCGCGCTCGGCTTCTCTTGATTGGATTCACAACGCTGTCAGGGTCAGAGCTTGACGTGAATGCTATCTACACGGATCCAACAACTGGTATTGATCACAATCAAATATTTGCAACGACATTCAATAACCCAAAATTTGTTGCTCAGGGTGTTGGATTGACTGCGCCTGGTATTTTTAAGATTCGCCATGTCCTAAATTTTATAGATGGCGCTGCGCAAGATCCGCAACGTTTATGGCCATCAGCTAATTTGCTGAATGCTGGACTGACGGATAGATTTTTGGATGGAGATACCTTTGAGAATAGCTTTGCCATTTTGAGTCCTGTCAGTCGTGATCTTGTCGGTATCACGCGGCACAGTGCCACTTTGCTGCCTGGAGTTGAGACACGTGACATTAATGGCAATTCTGCTACGAATGGCCAGTATGTGAACCCGGTTGGACTTGGGCATCCAGAGTTTGTTGAAATAAATCTAGCAGCGCTTATGACGCCGTATATTTTTGAAGGTATTCCTTGGAACCTTGATCGTCGGCTTGGACCTGGCGGTAATGACGACAATGCTACGGTTCCGACTCCTCTCGTCCCTTTCCCCCGTTCGTTCCTAGACCCAGCAGGGCAAGTTAGTCCGTTTTTGCGCCCAGCTAATATGGCTGCTCGAATCAGCAGTTTCTTTCCATTCGGTCCGACTAATATTCTTTCTACCATCCCTGCGACTCCAGTTGCCATTCCTAATGTGCCTGCTCGGGTTGCTAACCCTGTTTCGTTGGCTCCGATTTCTGCCCAAGTTGCTAACTTTGAAAGGGGACCGCGTGGCTTTGGTAATATAAATTTGTCAGTGATTTCGGCGCCGGGATTGGTGTTGCAGGCGAGTCCAGTCGTCGGTATCCCCATAAACATGACGGAGCAGCGGCCGGGTAAATATTTTGCCACCTTGCCATTCACTCCAACAACATTCTCGGCAAGGATTTCGATTGCGTGCATGAATAACTTAACGGTGCCAGGCACGGTTGCTCGGGTCGTTGACGTGGTCTCCATCAAGTCCGCATCTTATTCCTTGATTGGGCGCACGCTGTCTGTTTCCGCTTCCAGCAGTGACTCCAGCTCTAACACGATCCTTGAAGCCTTCGATGGCAACGGCGCTTCTTTGGGTCTTTTGACTCGCGGCGTGCTAAATGTCTCTGTGAATTTCGTTCCAAATTCTGTGACTGTCAGGTCAGGTTCAGGCGGATCCTCTGCCCAGGTGGTCAGCGTCGTTGGCACTAATAAAGTTCGCTGATTTGGTTGTGATGTGGTGCTTTCTGGGCACCACTTCACTGAATAGTTTTCTTCTCATGTTAGCAATCGGGAATGGCCTGCTTGCTTGAGCAATATGCCCTCGGCGAAGTGCGGCTTGCGTTGAGCAAGCTGTTTTTTCGTTGAGGGCTTTTCGTTTGTGCGACAAAGTTTATGTGTTGGCATTGCGTTTTCAAGCACCCTGTTTTCTGAGTGCATGGCTAGCAGTCTTTCATTAGCTTTTTTTGAGCCGGTTATTACAGATTTGTGCAGGCTGGGATCACGTATGGGCCTTCCGGGATAACCGCAATGCGATAGTCGCCACTTTTTGCCACGCTTTCTGCGACAGCATGCTCGACTGACTTTGCAAGGCCAACTCCTGTCATCTTCAGTGCTGTATCGTCTAACCCAGTTGTGTACAATTTTATTGTGCCTGCGCGCATTGGTCTTATTTGCATCTGCGTCTGCCATTCATCTGTGTCGGCGAATCGCTTTTGCGCGAGTGTTTGCAGGAATGCTTCTGCACCTAGGGCTATGAGTCGTTCCTGTGCTGCAGCGTATCCTCGTGATCCGAGGCCTTCTGCGCATTCGGCTGCGATGATCAGCGTGCCGTTTGTTGCCAACACTCCTAGCGGCGCCACCATTCCTTTTACGGCCTGGTAGTAGGTTCTGTCGAGCGGGTAGCCGGCGGCGCTCGTCACCACGGTCGAAAATCGGTGTGGCAAAAATACTCGCGAGCTTTGCCTTGTTACGGCTACGGCATCGATGTGGCTCTTGATGAGTTCGCCCGCATTCACGAATGACAAATGGCGGTGCTCATCGATCACCGTATTGATGCAGAACACTGGGCCAAGTAATGCTGCGATCGCCAATTGTTCTCGATGCAGTGGGTTACCTTCTAATACTAAGTTATCAGCGCAAGGATCGGCCATGAAACGATGCGAATGAAGCGTGGTGATGGTGTCGCGGTGTGCTACACCAGGGGCTATGACTTTTCGGCCGCCCGAGTAGCCGGCCATAAAGTGCGGCTCAACGAGGCCCGTTACGATTTTTACTTCGGCGCGGGTAAAGTGGCGGTTGAGCTTTATCGGAGTCCCGTGCGGCGTAAAGCCCAGGTCGTCGTGGTCTTGGTCGCATAATGCGTCGTGGTTTTTGACTGCTACGTTGGCCAGCACCCAGGAATCCCCGACCAGTTCTTCGAGTTCGACGCCGAGATTTGGTCGGTGCATACCAGTTGCTATGAGCACGGTTATGCGGTCTTTCTTGATTCCCGCTGTTGTCAGAGATTCAATCAAGGGGCGCAGGAGGAGCCCGTTTGGCACTGGGCGCGTGATGTCGCATATCAGTATGCAGGCGCTTTCTTTACCTCTTGCGAACTGTAAAAGCGGTGGTAGGCCGATTGGCGCCGCTAATGCTGCTTGGACCGCTGCTGCTGGGCTTTGCAATCGAGGCGCCGGCGGTTTTTTTATGACGGTGACTTCGAATGGCGGCGGCAGGTTTACTGGCAAAGTTCCGCGTCCGTAGCTTAGTCTGATAAGCATGATGTTTCTGCTTCGCGATTGAGGCGGTTTCCGCCAGTTTTTAGCGGCGCGCTATTAGGCATCACTTATGCGGCTAGGAACCGGTGCAGATACTGCTGAAATGGCGAATAAGATACCCATCGAGTTAGGCTTGTTCTGTGTTGCAGGATAATTCGAGCATGATACTGGCTTGGCAATCTGTTAGGGCAGTTCTCGGATTCTTAAGTTGCGGAACTCAACGAGGGCCCCCTCGGACTCCAGGGCGAGATAGCCTTCAGATGGCGAGCTGTTGTAACCGCGGTTCAGTTCGATGCCATTCACCCATAGCCGCACTTCGCCAGCTACGGCACGCAAGTAGTAGTGGTTCCATTCGCCATGTGGCTTGGTGTTGCGGATTGTCGGAAAGCTGCGATTGCTGGTTTTATTCCCAAGCGTGAACTCTACCCCGTTTTCCATGTAAGTGATTTGCGGTGTTGCAGCCGTCATCTTTGACTCGCCAACCGGGAACACGTCCCCGTGGCTTGTAAACCAATCAGAATGCTTGCCATGCTCTTTCTGCCAATCCTCCTCGTAACCGAGGTCAAGCACCTGCACCTCGATGCCCGTGCGTGGCAGCGTGCCAGGGGGCAGCTTCGTGAATGCCGACGCGGGACACCAGACGAAGATGCCGGAGTTGCCGCCGTGCGTATGGTGTTTCCACTCGACGTCGAGCTCAAAGTTGCGCAGCATTGTCTTTAGCCGCGCGCCACCCAGCGGTTGGCCACTGCAGCGAATCACCCCGTCAGCTTCTGTCCAGGTGTCCGCTGTTCCGTTGACGTTCTCAAACTCAGCCAGTGTGAGGTGCCGCCATCCCGGTCCGTCTGCGGCAGGGCCTGGGTTGGCGCACGAAGCGAGCAGCGCTAGCAGGGCTGTTATTGGGACGACGCAGAGTTTTGCGGGCATGGAGGACCTTTTTTAGGGTGCCAGCACGGTAGCACCGCGCCGCCCCTGAGTCCCCTTCCGATTGCTCGCGGACTTGACGTTTTTGTCAGCGGTCCACGGCTGGTTCGCCGCGCGCAAGCCGCAGGAAGCGAGCCGTTGTGGCTATTGATACTCAAACCGGATGACCGGCGAAACCTGCAAATTTACCTCGCCTTGTGTTTCGCTCGGGCTGCCAACGATCAGTGCCATATCAAGGGTTGGGAGCTGGTTTGCAATCGTCAGCTCGATGCCGTTGCTGGTTTTCAGGGTTGGTAGTTCAATCCACTGTGACCCTAGCGACATGCTGAGTAGCCAGGTCTCCGCCGGAAGTTTTAAATCGGCCGTCGCGACTCCGATATACGAGGGGATGATGGGGTTTGCGCACGGCATGAACAGGGTCACAAGTGATGCCAAGATCATGGTGGGATCGATCTGGCAGCTGCAGCCCTGCGCTGCGGGTAAACCGAGCTGAGTTAGTGGTATTGGCGAGCCTGAAGGCGCGCCGAGCACCAGCACAGCCAGGTGATAGGGTACGCCTTGGCCGAGGAAATTGATCGTGCCGCCGCCGACCAAGTCGCGTGGACTGACGAAGGCCGTGTCTTGCTCTGGCATGTTTGGCGGCGGCGGGCTGAAATCACTGCAAGCCGTGCCCAGCGACCGAATCGTGCCTTCGACATCCTCAGATGCTGCATCCATTAGCCACCAGCCGGGGCCTTGTGCCGACTCGGTGCCGATGAAGTCGATGATTAGCGGCCCACCATTGTAGGTGAATGTGGTGCTGAAAGGGATGCGGATCGTGTTGTTTGTTGTCCACGCGGGGTTGATCGGGGCGGGGAGCATCGTAGAGCCCGGCGAGGTCGGGAAGGTCACCGACCCAGAGTGGACCAAAACGCTATTCGAGCCCAGGTTTGCAGAAAACGTGTGAGCCGCATTTTGTGGTGTGGTAATTGAGGTTGCCAGCGTCACTGCAATGTTGCAGCTGCCACCAATAAATGTTTCCTCCTCGAGATTGCGGCGGAACTCGATTGCGGACAGCGTATGACCAACCAGCGGGAGAAGATGGTTTGCGCCGATGATTACTTGCTGTCGCAGGTTGCTGCCAGAACCAGCGAGGCCGATACAGGCCGGCGCGTCCTGTGCATCGTGCGCAGATGGCACGGTCAAATGCTGCTGTGCGCAGATAGTGGTTGAGAGAAAGACACCGGCGAGATATCGGATCATAGAACTTGCCTTTTTTAGATGACTTCGACCAACAAAATTTTTCCGTCAACGCCTCTGCTTGTGGTTATCCAGACTAAGGTTCCGGATGGAACATTGGGTGCCGGTATCACGGCCTTGCCGGCGGCATCCACAGGAAAGCCAGTTAGACCTTTGCCGTTACCTGGGATGCCAAGCCAGACCTTTTTGACGCCGGGGGTGACCGTGACGACGATGTCGTGGCCGCGCAGCACGGTATTAGGTCCCTGTATGGTTACACCGCTTTGCATATTATTGGACCTCGCGCAGAAAGCGGAGGGACGCTTCTGGCAAATGGGTTGGGTTGCTGCTGTCGCCGATAAATTGCACGAGTAGCTTGGCGCGCAGGCTCCGCTCCGGTGTCGGCTCGTTATGAAGTGTCTCCTCGACGATGCGGTCAACGCCAAGCCAAATGGCCGGGTCGTCCACCCTTTGCGACTGCATTTGCAGCAGAAACATCCGTGAGTTTGCCATTAGGCTAGAAATTGGTGTCGTTGGTGCCGCCAGTTGTCGGAGCCATGCGAGCACCTCATTTTGGTCGGGGCCGCCGATGCGCGATCCGCCGACTGTGAAACCGCATGCGGTGCCGATTGCTGTGCCGCCAGCAAACACTGCGGTGAAAATTAGGAATGCCCGCCGGGTCGTTGGCGCTTCGATTCGGGTCGCGGGATGAACGAGGAATACAGGATCGAGCTTCATGCGCAGACTGAGCTCCGAATAAGATAGGTAAATCGGCAGACGCAAATCCGTGAAGTATAGTTCCGTGCGCGAATGCCGTTATGGGGATTAGAGGTTTGGTTGGGTGGCCTGAAGCCGGATCGCGCAGGCTGTAAGGGCAGGCGGAATGTGAGTCCCGCCTCTATGATTCACATGCAGGGCAAGCGCGCTGTGGTGTCGCCACGCCGTTGGCCTAAGGCATTATTTTTCCGAGGTTTGTCGTCGGAAAATTAAATGCATGCGAATTTACGGGGAGCACTTTGCGTTTTTTCGCGGGCGCTTAGAAATGGAAAAAATCTTCGGTTGACGCAGCTGCTTAGCAGCCTTTTTCGCGGGGCTGAAAAATAATTTCGACGGCTGCAATTCCGTAATTTTGGTGCCCAACCAGATCGATTTTGAGGCGCGCGCTGGAAAATCGGGCCGGAACCACGCCTGAGTTTTTATTTTGCTTGGTTAAATCGGGTGCGCGCGGGCAGAAAGCTTTTTAGCCGCAGGCTGTTAGCGCAAAAGGCTGTGTATCAAGGCGGGGGTTAGCGATTGCAGATCCGGTAGAATCGTATGTGCGCGCTCATCGCGGAGCTCCGCTTCGCTGTGGTTTGTGGTCAAGCCGATTACGCGCATTCCGGCAGCATGGGCGGCGCGGATGCCGGCTGGGGCATCTTCAATGACGACGCAGTGTTTTGGGGCGACGTGCAGCAGTGCTGCAGCGGATAAGAAGATGTCGGGCGCTGGCTTACCGCGCTGCACAAGGTCCGCATGGACCAGCGCGCCAAAAAACTGGCGGATAGCGCCGCCATCGAGCACAAAGTCGAGGTTTGCTAGGGGGCCGGAGGTGCCGACCGCCATGCGCAGGTGTTCGGCCTGCAGGCTAGCCAGCACCGCATGGCAGCCAGGTGCCAGTGGCACGGCGTTGGCTATTGCGCTGCGGTAGGCGCGTTCCTTTTGTGCGCCGATTTGCGCGGTGAATGAGTCCGTAGCACGGGCCCCAAACAGTCGCTGGCAGATGTCGATGTTGGTCATGCCATTAAATGCCAGATACTCGGCTTGTGATAAATCAAAGCCGTGCTCCTTGGCGGTTGCAGCCCACGCAATCCAGTGCGCAGGGCCACTCAGCACCAGCACGCCATCCATGTCAAAGATCACGGCGCGGTCGGTCATGGTTGGCAGGTTAGCCAAGGGTTGCCTTCGCACCAGCATGGTGGTTGTGGCCGCCAGCGGTTTTCGGGCGGCTTTTCGTGGGCGCATCGGTTGGCTGCTGCGAGGATGCTAAGGCGGCGGCGCACTGGGATGAGGCCGCTTTGGGGGGGGCTCTGTGGCTTGCGCCAGGTGGGTTTTTGTTCGCGCTGCGCTGCTCTGCTATGTCGCGGGGCTTTGTGAGCCGCTGCCGGTTGCGCGGGGGCATTTTTTTTGCGAAGAGTGAGGCGGCCTTCATGACGTAGTTTTTTGGGGGCAAGGGTTCGCTTGCGCGAAGCGCCCAACTCCTTTGCGGAAAGGGCGAGCTTCCCCTGGCAAGCTGGCTCTGGTGGCTTTGTATGCTTCGTGCGTGACGCTGCCCGCTGATTTTGTCATGCCGCTGTTTTGTGCGTTGCGCGGACATGCTTGGACGATCCTGCCGACGCTCGGCAGCATGCTACGCAAGTGCCGAACGCCAGCGTTTTTGCCGTGGACGACGACGCTGCATGAGGCCCCGCGCGGCGAGGTCACGTTGCGTGGCGAATTGCGTTTGCCAACGGGGGCCGCGGCCATCTGCGTGCTGGTGCACGGGCTTGGCGGCAGCCATGCGAGTCCTTACTTGCAACAGGCCGCAGCGGCGTTGCACGAGCGGGGGATCGCCACTCTGGCACTGTCGCTGCGCGGTGCCGACGGCGGTGGCGGTGATATCTACCACGCGGCGCTGACGGCTGACTTGGATGCGGCGTTGTGCAGTCCCGAGTTGCAGCCGTTCCAGCGTGTGCACGTGCTCGGGTTCTCGCTTGGCGGTCACCTTGCGCTGCGCTATGCGATGGCCCCAGGTGATCACCGGGTGCGCAGCGTGGCGGCGATTTGTGCGCCGGTCGACCTCGCCCTCGCACAGCAGCACCTCGATCGCCGGCGGTGCGCTTTATACCGGCGTTTTGTGCTGCACAGCTTGCGGCTTCATCACTCGGCGTGCAGCAGTCGTGGCCGTGGCATTGTTGATCTCGCAGTGGCACGTCGCATTCAAACGCTGCGCGATTGGGATGCACGGATCGTCGTGCCGCGCTTTGGCTTTGGCAGCGTTGACAACTACTACGCAAGCGCTTCGGTAGCGCCGCACCTAACTGCGCTGCGCGTGCCTTCGCTGCTCGTCCTTGCCGCCGGTGACCCAATGGTCCCGCCCGCAGTCGTGCGGCCACGTTTGCCAACTGCGGAGGGCGCGCTTTGCGTGCGCTGGACAAGGTGTGGTGGTCACCTCGGCTTGCCACGCGACCTCGACCTTGGCCTTGGTGCAGATCGCGGGTTGCACGGGCAGGTGGTGGGGTTCTTTCGGCGCTGAGGGCCCCCCTTGAAATATAAGGGGTTACGAAAATCGCGCCGCAGCTGCGCGCAGGATGCGGCCAAACAACAACTAGCACAGGAGGTGGGGTGCCCGCTGCGCCCGACGGACTGCGCGCGATGCGATGCGCTGGGCGCGCTACTTTGCGCCCAGCGTTATTGTCAGTTGCTGCCCTGACCGAATCACCGTCACTTCGAGCGGTTTCTCCTCGGCGGCGAGGGCCCGCAATGCGGCGAGGAAGCTAGGCTGGTCTTTTGCTTCGGTCGCGCCGACCGCGACCAGTTGATCCTTATTGGCAAGGCCGGCGCGGGCAGCTAGGCCGCCTTCTGCAAGGGTGTCGATCGTGTTGCCCGTTAGTTCGATGCCAAGCCAGGTCTCGATGATCAACTGTGCATTGACTGCGCCGCCGGGTTTGGCGCGTTCGATGCCAATGCGGGACAGGTTGTGGTCGAGATTGGCGGTGCCGAATGCAATCAACGCGATCACCGTCGAGGTCTGTTTTTGATATTCGGGCACGACAATGGAGATCGTGTCCCATTGCGAGTGCCAACCGCGCGCATACGGCACCTCGCCTTTCAGGCCAAAGCCATAAGCGGGCACGCCGACTGCGGCAAAGCTCGCATTGTCACTGCCGCCGCCAGCGGGTTGCACGACTTTGCTCGCATGGAGTTCAAATACCGGTTCTGCAAAGTCCTTCATCGGGGCCTTCATTAGATCCAAAATCGGCTGAATGATCTTAGTGAAGTCCTCGGATTGCGATTCGGCGATGCCGAGCGACTGCGCCCAGTTGGTGCCGCTGTCGTGGTTATACACCGCCGACACGTGGTGCATTTGCGTGCGGTGCTGCACAACGTATTGGCGCGAGCCGAGCAGGCCCTGTTCCTCGCCGCCCCAAAGAATGAAGCGGATCGTGCGCTTTGGTTTTACGCCCGTTTTGGTCAGGATGCGCGCCGCTTCAAGCGTGCTGCACGAGCCGGTGCCATTGTCTGTCGCACCGGTCGCCTGGTGCCAGCTATCAAAGTGCGAGCAGACTATCACCATGTCGTCGGGCGCTTCAGTGCCTGTTAGATCGGCAACAACGTTGTAAAGCTTCATCGGACCCGGTCGCCAGCGGTTGCGCAACTCAAACTCGACCACGACGGGCTTCGCTCCGGCTAACAACTCTTCGATTTGCTTACTCTGATCGTCGCGCAAGACCGCATGCGCCCAGCGCGGGCGATCGGCGAATGGAAGCTGCGCGCGCCGGCTGTCGCCAAAAACGCGAATCTGGTTTTCGTAGTTCTTATCGTTCCACCCGGTGCTGGTCGCCGACTGGGCAAGGCCTAATAGCTTCCCTTTGTCGAGCATCGCTTGCACGGCTGCGCGGACCGGCGCTGATATTGGATCCTTCGACAACGGGCCAAAAACCCATAATGCCGCATCCTGCTCGGCGCGCGCCTGCAACAAAGCAAGGTCTTCCGGAGTTTTTGGCATCAAGACCAAGGTGCCGCGCGCGATGCCGCGCGTCGTGCCGGTCCACGCTGGGCACGCGACCTGCAACTCCATGGCGACCGGTTCGACCACGCGGCCCATCCATTGTTCGCGATCCCAACTTACTTGCCACTCGCCCCATGGTTCGAGATGCGCATCGAGGCCCATCGCGAGAAACTGATCGCGCGCCCAAACCGCAGCGTGATAAAACGCCTGCGAGCCAGTCAGCCGGCTGCCAAAGTCGTGACACAGGGTGTCCTGAAAGACCATCGCTTGACTGTTTTTGATGCCTTCGTGGACGATCTTCTGCGCGAGATCGGGGGGCGCTTGGGCGGTAAGGGTGGCAATCAGGAAGGCGGCAAGGGGCAGGGCGTGTGAGCGCATGAGTGGAGTCATACTCCTGCATGACATGGCACGCGAATGATGAACTCAACTTCGCAAGTGCCGGTGGAAGTAGTTAGCATCGCGCCGAATGGTTTCCCCTGCCCTGGCGTCGGTCTCTGCTTGCCTCACCATCGTGCTTTTTGCGTGCAGCAAAGATGCTGCGCCCGTCGGCCAAAAAATGCCTGGCAGCCAAACTACCGGTGCCGCAAACGCGCCGGCGAAGGCTGAGCCGTTTACTGTGATCGACTCGTGGAATGGGCCTGTGCTCACTTGCATGCACAACTTCGCCACCAAACAGGTGGTTTTTCACGCGCAAACCCCGACCGCTGGCTATTCGATGACATTTGATGGCGCAAGCGTCGAGGGCGGCAAGCGCAAGTTTAGGATTACCTTATTACAGCCATCGGCAGACACCCTGCAGGCGCAGGTCGTGACCGACACAATTTTGCAGGTGGACGAGGCCGCGCTTGCCGCCGCCGAATCAGCGACCGTGGCGGTGCGCTGCATGCAAGTTGGCGCGCACTATTTGGTCGAGCCCGCGTATGTGGTGGCGATGTCGCAGCAGTAAAATGCCTGCAGCAACTAACAACATGCGGCAGTTGCAGGTTGGCGACAAGGCGGCCGCGATGAGTGAGCGGCGTCGCATTTGAACGTTTTGGCGGAGGCCGGTTGCCGTGAGGCTTGCAATGTATGAAGCTTGCTGTGTGCTAACAGGTCTTTGCTGTCGGCAGGATGCCGTCAGTGGCGGCGATCTTCGGGATTTTATGTTCGCCTTTTTTCAGGACTTGCCAACCTGGGGTCTTTGGACCGTGATCGGCCTGATCGCCCTGTTTGGCGCATGGGTCCTTGCGCAAATCCTCCGCGTATTGCGGTGGCTGCGGATGTCTAATTACCGCTCGATCGGCAAGCGCGGCGAAATCTCGGCGCTGCAGATACTCGCCGATGCTGGATACACAATTGAGGGGAGCCAAGTTGCGCGTAAGTATTACGTCCGCGTCGATGGCGTTGACAAGGAAGTGCTGCTCCGCGCCGACTTTTTGGTGCGCAAAGACGGGGCTTCTTATATAGCAGAGGCTAAGGGTGGTTTGATCGTCAGTAATCCGCTCCATACCCCTACCCGTCGTCAGCTGCTCGAATACGAAGTGGTCTTTGGCGCAAGCGGGATCCTTTTGGTCGACGTGCCGCGCAAGAAAGTCGTGCGTGTTGAGTTTCCGTTAGGCCGCTAGGAGGTGAGTTGGCCAAGGTGCGCGCGCCGCAGTATTAGGGGCAGCATTCTAAGTGCGCGGCTGGCTTAGATGACCCAATGTTCTCACTTGGCAAGGTTTGGTGGAGAGCTGCGGTCGCGGTAAGCTCATCCAGGCCGGTCAAGGCGGTCCGCGAGTCCGTTGGCGGGCCGCCGAAGTTTGGCCCTCCCGAGCACGGCTCCGAAAGACGTGCGGGCACCAACAAGCGCGCAGATAGCAACCTCGCCGTTCCCGTAAGCCCTTGCTTCCTCGGCCTAAGACTGCCGGTGCACCTGATCGATGCTGCAACCGTGCAGCGAGAGCAGCGCCTCGGCGGCAAGCAACGGGTTCTGCCCGACAAATATGCGCTCCTCAACAACTGGTGCAGGCTTACGGCATTGGCCGCGGCGGCGCGGTGACCCTTGGCAATGCGCTGGAGTTGGTAGTCGGCAGCTGACTTACGCTACCCCAGCGCAGCAGATCGATTGCAAGGCGCCGCATGCGATGCTGCATCGCGCGCGGCGATCTCTAACTGCGGCGCAGGGCTGGAGAGCCTTCTCAGCGCACCGTGAACGAGACGCCGTCCGAAATGATCCAGCCAGCGGTGTTGATGCCCGGCGCGTAGCCTACACCCTGCGTTGAGATCGCCACGCCAACGACGGAGGGAGTCACGGGGAGGTTCAGGTTCAGCGAAACAGGCGCACTGCCTCCGTAAACCTGGAACAGGTTCGTCGTGACTGGGCCGTATTGGAAGCACCCTTGCATGCCGAGCGATGACAGCGAGTTGGGAATCGAGAAGTTGCCGAAGCCGAGCAACGCGAGCATGAAACCAACGTTGCCCGGAGCGACGGCAGGCAGATTCCAGTAGTCGATCCGCATCGTGCTTCCTGACTGGGCACGGTGACCGGCACGCGAACGCACTTCGATTATGCCACTGCTGCCCGGACATCCTGGGCCAACAAACGTGAGCGACGTTGCCCACGAGGTCGCTGCTGCACCTATCACGGCGGGGCTGGTCGTGCCAGCGAGACCCGAAGCCTCATTAGAGACGGTCGTGCTGTTGGATAGCACGCGCAGAGCAAACACACTGCCGTTGCCTGCGCCAACCGACGTGCTTGGCAGCGAGTCCAACTGCGTCGGCGGCTCAAACGGTGTAATGTAGAGAGCGCGCGGCGTGACGCGGGCCCCGGCGATGGCATACCCAGTGGCGGTGGC